>JAAYCM010000080.1 GCA_012729765.1 Chloroflexota bacterium
ATCGACCGCCCGCAGCGCGTGATTTTCGGTGTCGGCCACATACAGCAGGTTCCCACCCAGCGCCAGCCCTTGCGGGCGGAAGAAGCGCGCGGTCGCGTAGTCGCCGTCGGCCAGCCCTTCCTCGCCAGAGCCGATGATGTCCAGCACCTCGTAGGTATCGAGCGCGGCGATCACGATCCGGTTGTGGTTGCTGTCGCTGATGAACAGGCGGTTGCCGGCGGTGTCGGCCAGCACCTTACCGGGGAAGCGCAGCGGCGTATCTTCCACGCTCGCCAGCTCTGGCTGAAGCTGCGGCAGCGGCTCGGTGTTGATCGCGCCCGCCGCGCCGTATTCCTGGGCCATCGTCTCGATGATCGGCTGGATGCGCGGGTAGAGCGGCTCGCCCGAAAGCTGCCCGACCACCTTCCCGAACGGATCGATCAGCATGAAGGTCGGCCACGCGCGCACGCCGTACTCCTGCCAGGTGATGAACTCGTTATCGTTGATCACCGGGTGTTCGACCTCGTAGCGGCGCACGATGCGGCGGATATTCTCCGTCTCGCCCTCATTGTCGAACTTGGCTGAGTGCACGCCGATCACGACCAGCGAGTCGGCGTATTCTTCCTCAAGCCGCTTGAGATCGGGGATGATGTGGATGCAGTTGATGCAGCCATAGGTCCAGAAGTCGAGCAGCACGATCTTGCCGCGCAGATCGGCCATGCTGATCGGCGCGCTGACGTTAATCCACTCGGAGTCCGCCGGAAAGTCTGGAGAGTTCACATCGCCGGCCCAGGTATAGGTCACGTCGTCTCCTTCCTCGGCAGCTTCTTCCGCCACCGTGTCCTCATTGATTACTTCCTCGGCGGCGGCATCCTGAATAGTAGGCTGATCGTCATCGCGATCAAGGATACGGGCCAACACCAGCGCCGCAACCAGCCCAATTGCTACCATTACACCTGCAATTACGGTCCATCTTTTCATCGTTTTGCGTTCCTTGTGCCGCTCTTTTTCCGGTAGGGGATTTTAACATGCGTCTCTTTCGAAATGATTACAGTCTTCTGAGTAAATTATAAGAAAAATTGCGCAAAAATTTCAGGGGAAACGGGCGTCAGTTTGTTGGATGCGGCGCAGAGGCGGCGGGATTCAGGCGTATGAGGCAGCGTACCGGTAGACGTCCAGTGTGCTCTGGGCGGTCTGCTGCCAGCTAAACGCGCGCGCCCGCACCAGCCCGCGCTGGCGCATCTGGTCGGCCAGGGTATCGTCGAGCAGCAGCGCCAGGATCGCCCCGCCGAACGCCTTCGAGTCATTGGGATCGACCAGGTAGGCCGCGTCGCCGGTGACTTCCGGCACGGACGAGACGGCGCACGCCACGACCGGCGTCCCGCTCGCCATCGCTTCGAGCGGCCCCAGCCCGAAGCCCTCATAGCGGCTGGGGAAGGCGAACACCTTCGCCAGCCGGTAGAGCGCGGGCTTATCCGCTTCGGCCACCGGCCCGATCCAGTGCACCTGATCGGCGGTCAGGCCCAATTCGCGCAGATAGGCGGGAATATCGGGGAAGCGCGGTGTGCCCCACGCGGCAGGCGTGTTCCCGGCCAGCACCAGCGGCACATCCGCCCCGACTGCCGGCGCGACATAGGTATAGGCGGCAGCCAGCAGCCGGATATTCTTGTGCACGGCATACGATCCCAGGTAGAGCACGAAGTCATCCGGCAGATCATAGCGCGCACGCACGGCATTATCTTCGGCGGGGGTGCCTTCCGGCTGGAACCGCGCCTCAGCCGCCAGCGGTGTGACGCTGATCCGCTCGCCCGGCACGTCTATCAGACGTTGGATGCCCTGCCGCGCGTCCTCGGAGATGGTCAGGATATGGGTTGCGCCCCTGGCCGCCGCCCTTACCAGGCTGGTATAGAGCCGGTTCTTGAGGCCCTGGCGATATTCCGGCACGGCCAGCGGGATCACATCGAGCACGGTGGCGACCAGCGGCGTGCTGATGCGCAGCGGCGGCCCCCAGTAGGGCACGTGCGCGAGATCGGCTTGCAGGCGCGCGACCGCGCGGGGGAAGCTGCGCTGCTCGAACCACACCTTGCCGATCTGCCCGCCGATTGGCACGCGCATCGGCAGCACATCGACTTTGGGTGGCAGGTGATCGAGCTGGTGCATCTGCTCCGGCACAATCAGCGACAGCCGCAGCTCCGGTGCGAGTGTCGTCAGGGCGGCCAGCAGGTGACGCACGTACTGGCCGCTGCCGGTGTGCGGTTGATCCCAAAACCAGCCGTTCAGTGCAACATGCATCCGGTCCGCCCGTCGTTAGCGGGTGACTTCGGCGGGCGGCTGGCCGGCATAGCCGTGCGGGTGAGTGGTGTGCCAGCGCCACGCCGTCGCCACAATGTCCTGAAGCTCCGGGAAGCGTGGCTGCCAGCCCAGCTCGCGTCGGATGCGCTCCGGCGAAGCAACCAGCCGGTCGGCATCACCCGGACGCCGTGCCGTCTCGATTGCCTGGAAATCGACGCCGGTGATCTCGCGTGCGATGTCGATCACCTCGCGCACGCTGTAGCCGCGCCCGTTGCCCAGATTATAAATCATGTGGTCGCGCCCGCTGTCGAGCGCTTCGAGCGCCAGCACGTGCGCCGAGGCCAGGTCTTCGATATGCACGTAGTCGCGGATATTCGAGCCGTCGGGCGTGTTGTAGTCGGTGCCGTAGATGTAGATTGCCTCGCGCTGGCCGAGCGGGACCTGGAGCGTGAGCGGGATCAGGTGCGTTTCGGGGTGATGATCCTCGCCGCGAATGGGCGTGCCGTCCTCGGTCAGCATCGCGCCGCAGGCGTTGAAGTAGCGCAGCGCAGCGAACTGCAAGCCCGTCACGCGGTTGTACCAGCCCAGCATCCGCTCGATCATCAGCTTCGTCTCGCCGTAGACATTGGCTGGGCCGACCGGATCATCTTCGGTGATGGCCGTATCCTTGCTGGCATAGACTCCCGCCGAGGACGAGAAGATGAACTTGCGCACGTCATGGCAGATCATCGTTTCGAGCAGGTTGTTGGTGAAGGCGACGTTGTTCTCGAAGTATTTGCCGGGAAGCTGCATCGACTCGCCGGCCTCGATGTATGCCGCGAAGTGCGCCACCGCATCAACCGGCACGGTCTGGAACAGCACATCGAGCGCGTGCTTATCGCCCAGATCGCCCTGCACAAACGCCGCCCCATCCGGCACGGCGGCCCGGTGGCCTTTGACCAGGTTATCGTAGACCGTCACCTGATGCCCCGCTGCCAGAAAGTAGGCCGCGGTCGCCGAGCCGACATAGCCTGCTCCACCCGTCACCAAAACATGCATCTGCTTATCCTCCGCGCTCGTGCCAGGAAGTCTGCTGCCGGCCCTATGCCGGGCGTCTGGCGCGGCGATTGTACCGTAGAACCGCCGCCCAGGAACAGAGCCTCGCACCGAATATGAAAGTTGGCTGAAAAAAGCGTCCCCATCCGGCTTTCCGGGAGTACAATGGGTGCATTACCTGGTGAGGTCTCCACAAGCAACGAGAACATACGTCATGGAAAATCCATATCCCCCTGATCCTGAATGGGCCGTGATCGAACCCGGTGAGCCGCTTGAGCGCGAGCCGCTGCACGCGCGCCGGTCGTGGGCCTGGCTCAAGGAACTGATCCAGTTGATCCTGGTGGTCGTGCTGCTGCGCGTCGGCCTGGATACCTTCATGCCGCGCTATGTGGTCGATGGGGCCAGCATGGAGCCGAATTTCCACACCAGCGAGCGCGTGATCGTGGACCGGCTGACAATGCTGCTCTCCGGCCCGGCGCGCGGTGATGTGATCGTGCTCGACTCGCCCAACAATGCCGACGATCTGCTGATCAAGCGCGTCGTAGGTCTGCCCAACGAGCATGTCCGGATCAGCGAAGGGCGGGTTTATATCAACGGCACCCTGCTCGAAGAGCCATATGTGATGGAATACTGCACCTACCGCTCGTGCAACGGCGAATGGACGCTCGGCAGCGACGAATACTTTGTGCTGGGCGACAACCGCAGCCGCAGCTTCGACAGCCACTCGTTCGGTCCGATCAAGGCGTCCACGATCAAGGGGATCGCGCGCGTACGCTACTGGCCGCCCACCGAGGCGGAGATGTTCACCGCGCCGGAATATTAACCCCACCGCGTTTTCAGGCGTCGCGCCGGGCTGCACTCATTCGCTGCGCACCTCGACGACGACGCCTTCTTCGGCCCAGTTATACAACCGCTCGGCGTTCTCCAGGCTCAGCAGCACACAGCCATACGTGACCGGGTGGCCGAGATCGCCGGTCCACAGCAGATAGCCGCCGCCGCGTGTCGGGAAGCCGTGAAAGCCGTTCATCAGGTCCATATTCGGGCCGGGATGGTAGAAGCCCATGAAGTGCGGCATATACAGGTTCCACTGCTGGGCATAGGCATTCAGCTCGTGTGACTGCACCTGGAACACCCCTGGCGCGGTCGGGCTGGACGGCAGCCCGGTCGAGATCACCCAGTCGAACACTACCTGCCCGTTCTCATAGGCCCAGAGATGCTGCTGCCCCCGGCTGACGACGATCCGCTTGTGCGGCACCGGCTCCAGCGGCACGAGAAGATCACGCGAGGGCAGCGTAAGCTGCTGCCCGGCGCTGAGCGCGTCGATATTGATCCCCGGATTCTCGGCCTGGATAAAGGGGTAGGGGATGCCGACCTCTTCCGCAATGGCGGAGAGCGTCTGTCCGGCGCGGACCGTGTAAGTGGTCGTGCGGTGCCGCACGCGCATCACGGCGCGCGTCTCGCTGCGGGCCAGCGCCGCCTGCATCGCCGTGACCGCATCCTCGATCTCAATATAGCGCTCGTCGGCAAACTGCGCGTTGGCCTGCAAGAAAGCCGCCGGACCCTCGCGGTTGAGGGTGAGCGCCAGCCCGGTCGGGCTGCTGTCATCCGGCGCGGCGGTCAGCCAGCCGGCCCACACGTCGGGCGGCGCGGTCCAGTGGTGCCACTCGTCACGGATCGGATCGTAACCCTCGGCGCGGAAAGCACTGCTCAGCAGCGTGTTGGCCTGCTCGACCAGCGGCGACGAGTCCACCACTGCGGGCCGGGCCGGGATCAATACCAGATCGAGCACTCCATCGGCCAGCTCGCCCGCCGCGTCCTGGCGTATGTGGGTCAGCATAGCGTTGACGTCGATCTGGCGTCCGGCGCGAGCAGGCGTCGCGGTGGCCCGCCCGTTGACCAGCTCGACGCCGGCATTCACGGCGGGGACGTCCACGAAGGCGCGCGCCTCGTGCAGGTAGTCGGTGAAGCGGTCCAGATCAACCGCCAGCACGGGCCGGATCTCGATCCCGCCGAAAATGCTCTCGATGGCCCCGGAGATGCCGCCCTGCGTACGGCCCCACGCTTGCGCTGCGCGCGCGGTCGCCGCCGCGTCGAGCGTGATACCGATCTCCTCGGCGCTGACCGCCCACACCCGCTCACCGTCGCGCAGCACGATACCCTGCCGCGCCCAATCTCCAGCGAGCCGGACGGCGGCCTCGCCCTCGTCCAGATTGCCGAGGTTCACACCCGCCGCGTGCACGCCCGGCAGCACCCGCCCGGAGCCGTACATCAGCCCAAAGACGAGCATCATCAGGATCAGGCACGCGCCAAACAGCACCAAGACCGCGCTCGCGCCGAAGATCAGCAGCGTTGAGGGTGAGTAGCGCAGGTACAAAGGCTGCCGGGTTGGTGCGCCCCGTCGGGTTCCACGTCGTGGGACGGCATAGGCCGGGCCGTTCGCGGCGGGCGGAACAGGGCCGCGCCGCCGCTGCGCGGGCGATTTGCGGTAAGGCTGGCGTGGGCGCTGCATCGAAGTCGCTTCTCACTCGGTGGACGATGAAGGCCCTATTATATAGGCGAGTTTTCCGCCGATCCAACCGCGCTGCCCATTCGCCAGACAGTGGTCGGGTAAGCGTTGGCGGGGGGTGGGGAATCAGGCGCCGATCACGGCTCGATCAGTCGGATAGGCCGCAGCAGGGCGCGGTCGAAGGTGCCGATCTCTGCCGGGTCGAGGGCCAGCAGCGCGGCGCGCACGGCGGCGGCGTCGGCGCGAAGCTGGCGCACGTCCACCCCCTGGCAGACATCCGGCAGCCGCGCCAGCCATTGGACGCTGCGCAGCAGCATCTTTAGCGCTCCGGCATGGTTGGCGCGTGTGATATGGTAGTAGGCCACGCCGACCTGCAGGATCGCGCGGTAGAGGTCGCGCACCGGGCCAGGCTCGGCCATCCACTGGGTTTCGAAGGCGTCGTGCTGGGCGTAGTAGGCCCCGGCGTTGAACTTGCGGATGCCGTCCTGCGCCAGCGGGGGCAGGGCTTCGCGGCACTGGCAGTCGAGCCGCTCGATCTCAGCCGGATCGGGCACACGCGCCAGCCGCTCGATCTGATCCAGCAGCGCCGTTCCGATCTGGTCGGGGGCCAGGGTGAGATCGGCTCCGGCGCGGATCGCGGCCTGCCGCCGCCCGGCATCCGGCGCGAGCACGATCACCGGCACGCGGCGCGTGGCCTGCTCGACCTTGGGCGCGGTCGTCCAGAAGGCCCAGCCCTCGCCCGCGCCATCGACCAGCACCAGCGCGGCCTGATCGTGCGCCAGCGCCTCGACGTAATTTGCCGGATCGGCGTAGCGCCTCGGCTCGAAGCCGTGCCGCCGCAGCAGATCGCTCACATCATCGGCCCAGGGCGGCGCGCCCGCCAGCGCGATCACAGGCGGAGCGGGGCGCATTAGAATCGCTCGCGCACAAACTGGAGCACGACCGGGTCGAGGTGGTGGGGATCGTCGGGCGTCCAGCGCTCTTCGAGGTTCTCGGTTCCCACGAAGCGCCAGAACGCCTGGATGCTGGCCGCGTCCCAGGTTCCATCTGCTGGCCCGGTGTGATAGCCCAGACGGATCAGCACAGTTTGCAGTTCCTTCGCTAGCGCCGGGTCGATCGGCAGCCGTTGGTCGGGATCGGTGTGGCCGAAGTAGAGCTGGTGGAGCCGCAGCAGCGCCGCCAGCCGCGCGACTGGGTTGGGATCGTCGTCCACGCGCAGGTCAAGCGCGCGATCGTTGTCGCCGCCATAGCCGCCGCCTGGCGTCACGACTACGACGCCCGCCGACTGCTTGCCGCGCCGGTCGCCCCCGGCAGTGTCGCCGGCCCGCAGCGCTTCGACCAGCCGCGCCCCCAGGTCGCCCCCGGTTGTTTCGAAGGCGTGCGCCATCGCGTCGAGCGTCTCCGGCCCGGTCAGGATATTGCCCTGGCAGGTATAGCCCGCCCCGGTGTGGTGCCCGGCCCACGCCATACACTCCGACCCGGTGAAGGCCGCCGTCCCGCCCTGCGCATCGACCAGCCCGATCTGCCGGTGCTCGCGCTCCGGATCACCCGCCAGCAGCCGCTCCAGCGCCTCGGACGCGCTCAGGCCGCCCGCCATCAGGTCCAACCCATCTGGCCCATAGCTCACCCGCGCAAGGGCCTGCGTGGCGATGGCTCCCGCCCTGGCACGTGCCCACGAGACGAGTGCCGCCGCCGCGAGAAATTTGCTGGCGACCGCTACGCCCCAGGATGGCCCCGCAGGATCGTAAGCTGCAATCGAAAAGGTGTGGAGCGGGTAGCGTTTCATCGTCGTCTCACCTGACTGCACGGCTGCGGCTAAAACGGCGGCTCGCCGTCGAAGAACAGATTCCACCACAGCCGCCATTTGGGCTGTTCCGGCTCTTCAGGGGCCGAGACGACCAAAACCGGCTGGGGCGGTACGGGCGTCGGTTCGGCCTCGCTGGCCGACGGGATCGGGATCACCAGCATTTCGCCGTCGCGGACCATCTTGCCCTCGGTGTGCGCCCAATATTCGATGCTGGCGTCGCTGGCGGCATAGTCGCGCTCCCGGAGCAGATCGACCTTTTGCGTCTCCAGCACATCGATCGTGGCCTGCAAGCGGCGGCGCTCGGTTTCCATCTGCTGGCCGCGTGCGATCCGCCCGCTCAGGTTGATCACCAGCAGCAGGCCGATGGAGAGGATCGCGGCGAACGCGATCTGCGCGCTCGAAATCTGCTGGCGGCGCTCACGGCGGCGCGGGGTCCGTTCCGGGGCGTCGCCGGCGGGGGGATTGGTTGGACTGCTCATGAAACTCCGGTTGCAGCAGGCATTGCGGCTGCCGGCTGGCTGAATATCGAACGAGTCCTAATAAAGATACACCGCCGCCGCCAGCTTTCAAAGTGCCAGTTGGTACGGGCAGCAGCGCGGCATCTTGGCTAAAAACTGCGTAAGGGGGATAATCGCAGACAACAGTGCTGCGCCTGTCTGTTTCGGCAGGCCGCGTTCAAACAAAGTATTTTGTCAAACCGGAAGAACTTTAAGATGCCGAATACGCCGATTATCCGCCCCCTCACCGCCGGCGATATTCCGCTGGTGGCGGAGTGGATCGCCGCGATCCCGCTGTGGCAGCGCTATCACATGTCAGCCGAGCGGGGAGCGGTACTGTTCGCGCAGGCGCTCCACCGGGCCGATGTGCTGCTGGCCGCCGAGGTGGATGGTGTGGCGCACGGCGTGGCGTGGTGTATGGTGGGCGGCGCGTTTGGCCGCAGCGGTTATCTGCGCCTGCTGGGCGTGCACCCTGCCGAAGCGGGTTATGGCCTGGGCGCACGGCTGCTCGAGCAGGCCGAGCACGTCATCGCCCGCACCAGCCCGGATATGTTCCTGCTCGTGTCGGACTTCAACGCCGGCGCGCAGCGTTTCTATGCCCGACAGGGCTACCAGCAGGTCGGCGCGCTCCCGGCCTACGTGCTCCCCGACGTCACCGAGCTGATTTTCTGGAAGCGCCTGGATCCTGTATAGTGATCAAGGAGGGTAACAACATCGCCCGCGCTTCCCGTTCGCTTACGAGTGGTTTTTGACTTTAGGAGGAAAATATCATGTTCAAGCTCACCCGTTATTGTACGCTGTTGGTCGTGATGGTGCTCGCCTTCGGCGTGGCCGCGCCGGGCCTGGCCCAGGACGGCGAGAATGTCCTGATCATGGCCCGCGCCGCCGATACGACCGGCCTCGATCCGCACACGCAGACGGCCTTCGCCTCGCTGCGCCTGCTGGAACTGATCTACGAGCCGCTGGTCCAGCTTGACGCGGACCTCAACCTGGTCCCCGGCCTGGCCGAAAGCTGGGAGTTCTCCGAAGACGCCACGACGCTGACCTTTAACCTGCGCCAGGGCGTCACCTTCCATGACGGCTCCGTTTTCAATGCCGCCGACGTGCAGGCGACGTTCGAGCGCATCCTGGCTGAGGAAACCGGATCGGCCACTCGCGCCAACCTGCTCAGCATCGAGTCGATTGAGACGCCCGATGATTACACCGTCGTGCTCAATCTCTCGCAGCCGGACGTGCCGCTGCTGACCGCGCTGGCGACCGTGAACGCGGCGATCGCCTCGTCGGACGTGATCGCCGGTGGTGATTTCGCCACCGACGTGATCGGTACCGGGCCGTTCATGCTCGAAAGCTGGAAGCCCGAAGAGACGACCATCCTCAACGCCAACCCCAACTGGTGGGGCGAAGGCCCGTTTGTGGACGGCATCGAGATGCGTGTCATCCCCGACGAAGCCTCGATTCTGGCCGCCCTGCGCGCCGGGACGATTGACTTTGCGCTGCTCAACGACCCGCTGATTGCGACGCTGTTGATCGGCGACGAGAATATCATCCTCAACCGCGCGATCTCGATCTCCTATCACGTGCTCCAGCTCAACGCGGCCAACGAGCCGCTCGATAAGCTGGAAGTCCGCCAGGCGATCTCGTGCGCAGTCGACCGCCAGGAAGTGCTCGATACCGCCTCGCTGGGTGAGGGGCAGGTGATCGGCCCGCTGACCATCCCGGCCTATATGCTGCCGCTGAGCGAGTTCTTCTGCTATGAGCAGGACGTTGAGCGGGCGCGTGAGCTGATGGCCCAGGCCGGGCTGGAAGATGGCTTCACGCTCAAGGTGATCGCCGCCAACGCCGAGCCGCCGACCGCGCTCTCTGAAGCCCAGACCATTCAGGAGCAGTTGGCCGCGATCGGGATCGAAGTCGAGATCGAGCCGCTGGAGCTGAGCGTCTATGTTGATCGCTGGCTGGCTGCCGACTTCGACGCGGCGGTCGCGCTCAATGGTGGCCGCCCCGACCCGTACACGATGTATGCTCGCTACTGGACGCGCGGTGGCAACCTGAACACGGTCGTCGGTTACATCGATGACACGGTCGACCAGTTGATGGCCGAGGGCCAGGCCGAAACCGATCCGCTGCGCCGCCTCGAAATCTTTAGTGAGTTCCAGAAGCACCTGGTCGAGATGGCTCCCTGGGTCTGGCTGTACACCGGCTATGAGTACACCGCCCAGCAGCCCTATGTCAGCGGCTTCATTCCCATGCCGACCGACTCGCTCTACTCGCTGAGCCAGGTGCGGCTGGAGCGTTAGCCGCTCTCCGCTGGCTGTTTGTCAGATTGTCTGCGGGGCGTATGCCGGGCCTGGTATGCGCCCCGCCCGAAGGATAAGATATGCTTCGCTATCTCGCACAGCGCGCGCTGGCGTTTGTCCCGACCCTGCTCGGCGTCTCGATCCTGATCTTTTTCGCGATCCGCATGGTGCCCGGCGACTCGATTGTCGCCATGCTCGGTACCGAGGCCGGAATGCTCAGCGAGGCGCAGCGCGCGGCCCTCGAACGCTATTTTGGCCTCGACAAACCGGCCATCGAACAGTATTTCGTCTGGCTCGGCAACGTGCTGCAAGGTGATCTCGGCTATTCGGTGCGGCACGGCGAGCCGGTGCTGTCGGTCATCCTGGCACGCTTCCCGGTGACGCTGGAACTGGCACTAATGGCGGTGATCATCGCGTTGGCAATCGGCATGACCTTCGGCGTGCTGTCGGCGGTGTTCCACAACTCGATCATTGATCTGATCGGGCAGTTGTTCGCACTGATCGGGCTGGCCGCGCCCAACTTCCTGATCGGCACGCTGATCATTTACGTGCTCTCGGTCTACTTTGGGATTCTGCCCAATTCCGGCGATTATGTGTCGCTGACCGAAGACCCGCGCCGCAACCTGGAACAGTTGATCTTCCCCGCGATCACGCTGGGGTTTGCGTTCTCGGCCTCGGTGATGCGTATGACGCGCTCGGCCATGCTGGAAGTGCTGGGCGAAGACTATGTGCGCACGGCGCGCAGTAAGGGTTTGCGCGAGCACGTGGTCGTTTCGCGCCACGCCCTGCGCAACGCCCTGATCCCGGTCGTGACGCTGGTCGGCGTCGAGATGGGCTATCTGCTCGGTGGCGCGGTGATCGTCGAGGAAATCTTCACGCTGCCCGGCATCGGGCGGCTGGCCTATAACGCCATCTCGCAGCGCGATTATGCGCTGGTGCAGGGCGTGACGCTGTTTATCGCGCTCAATTTCGTCGTGATCAATCTGATCGTCGATTTCGTGTATACGCTGCTCGACCCGCGAATCTCTTATGTCAAGCATCGCTAACAGCCTGGATGTCCGCGCCAAAGAGCCGGGCCTGTTCCGCCGCTTGCTGCGCAGCCGCAGCGGGGCGGTCGGCATCCTGCTCATTACCTTCTATCTGGTCGTGGGCCTGTTGGGTGCGCTCGGCCTGACTCCGTTCCCCCCCACCGAGCAGCATCCTGAGCGCCTGCAAGAGCCGGACTCGACCTACATCATGGGCACCGATCTGCATGGCCGCGATATCGCCAGCCGCATTATGGACGGCGCGACCAACTCGCTGCGCGTGGCGCTGCTCTCGGTGGCCCTGGCCGGGACAGCCGGAACGCTGATCGGCACCTTCTCCGGCTATGTCGGGGGTCTGCTCGACAACGTGATCATGCGCATCATGGACGTATTCTTCGCCTTCCCGGCGATCCTGCTCGCGCTGCTGGTGGTGGTCGTGCTGGGGCCGGGGCTGACCAATACCACGCTGGCGATCGCGATCGTCTATATGCCGATCTTCGCGCGCGTGGCGCGTGGCCCGGCGCTGGCGGTGCGCGAGATGGAATTCGTCACGGCGGCGCGCTGCATCGGCATCCCCCACTGGCGGATTCTGCTGCTGCACGTGCTTCCCAACACGCTCGCCCCGCTGATCGTGCAGGTGAGCCTGGCGCTGTCGTGGTCGCTGCTGACCGAAGCCGGGCTGAGCTTTCTCGGCCTGGGGACGCGCCCGCCGCAGGCGTCGTGGGGGGTGATGCTCAGCGAGAGTCGCGGCATCTCGGAGATCGCGCCCTGGCTGATGATCTATCCCGGTCTGGCGATCATGCTGGGCGTGCTCGGCTTTAATCTGTTGGGCGACGGCCTGCGCGACACGCTCGATCCCCGGTTGCGCGGGCGACGCTGAACTAGGGCACAAAAAACTGGGGTATACTGAAGAACATCTTCAAGTTTAAGTGATTTTTAAAGGTCAGGAAAACCTCATGAGCTTTATTGAAAAGCTGCACACTGCCCAACAACAACGCGATTCCTGGCTGTGCATCGGGCTGGATCCCACCGCTGACCAGATACCCTCCAATCTGGACGTCTTGACGTTCAGCAAGCGGATTGTGGATGCGACGCTGGACTATGTCTGCGCCTACAAGCCCAGCCTCGCCTTTTATCTGGCCTGGGGGCCGGACGGTATCCACGCCCTGCAAGAGGTGATCGCCTACATCCCGCCCGAAATCCCGGTCATTCTCGATGCCAAGTTCGGCGACATCGACTATGCCGCCGGGCACTACGCGCGCGCCGCCTTTGAGATGCTGGGGGCCGATGCGGTCACGGTCAGCCCCTATGTCGGGATGGACGCTGTTACACCGCTGCTGCGTTATGAGGGCAAAATGGTCTTCGTGCTGGTGCGCTCGGCCAATACCACCGGCAACGATTTCCAGCTCTGGCCCAACGATTCGTCCCCCCTGTTCCGCTATGTCACGGCCCAACTGAACACGCTGGCCGATAAGTATCCCGATCAGATCGGGCTGGGTGTGGCCGCGACGCAGGCCCGCGACCTGGGGCGCATCCGCTGCTGGGCACCCTCTTTACCGTTTCTGATTCCGGGATTGGGCGCGCAGGGGGGCGATCTGAATACCTCGGTTGAGCAGGGCCTGTCGCGCGACGGCACCGGCCCGCTGTTGAGCGTGACGCGCTCGATCATCTATGCCAGCACCGGGGATGACTTTGCCGAGGCGGCCCGCCAGGCAGCCCACGACTGGAGCCAGCGGATTCGCCTGACGCGCGCCGGCCACCCGACGCCGTCCGGCCAGGAACGCTAGGCAGGGACATGGCCAAAGTCAGATTTAAGCGCATGTGGGTTGATCCCGAAACGGTCTGGGGCGAGTGGTTTTCTACCGATGCGTTTGGGGTCGATAAGCGTCTGCGCCGCGTCTTCTACCTGCTGCCGCACGATCCGCGCTGCAAGTTCTGTAACGCTCCGTTTCAGGGTATGGGAGCGCTTGCCGTGCGGGCGCTGTTTGGCAAGCGCCGCTCCGATCTGAATCCCAACTTCTGCAACCTGTGCGACGAAGCATCGCGCCGGTTTCCCGGCGGGTCCGAGGTCGAGATGTCGATGCTGTTCGCCGATGTGCGCGGCTCGACGGCGCTCTCCGAGCAGATGAGTCCGACCGAGTTCAGCCGGTTGATCAACCGCTTTTACACGCAGGCGACAAAGGTCATTGCGGAAGAGGACGGGCTGGTCGAGAAGCTGGCGGGCGATTCGGTGGCTGCATTCTGGGGCGCGGGATTCGCCGGGCCGCACTACGTTGTACGGACGGTTAAGGTCGCGCAGAAGCTCCTGCGGGTGATGGCGCAGCAGGCGATCCCGATCGGTATTGGCGTGCACATGGGCGTCGCGTTCTTCGGCGCAATGGGCACTGCCGATGGCCTGACCAATATCTCGGCTATCGGCGACGAGGTCAACACGGCAGCGCGGCTGGCCTCACAGGCGGCAGCCGGCGAGATCATCATTAGCGAGCGGGCGCTCCACCAGGCCGGGATCGACGGCAGCGATCTGGAGTCGCGCAGCCTGGAGCTGAAAGGGATCAGCGAGCCGGTGCGCGTGCGCGTCATGCACGCGCGGCAGGGATAGGGCTGCCGTGCCTGTTTTGGCTAGCGCTGCGGCTCCCAGCGGAAGAAGCGCACCGCCAGCGCCGTGCACACCACCAGCCACACCCCCAGCACCAAAATGTTACGCGTCATGCTGAAGGTCGGGTTGTGATCGACCATCAACTGGCGCAGCCCGTCGGCCAGATAGGTCAGCGGAATCGCATCCACCAGCGGGCGGATCCAACCGGGAATGCGCCACAATGGGACCAGCGTGCCGGACAGCAGCGTAAAGAGCAGGAACGGTACGCCAACCAATGCCTGGGCGGATTCTTCGGTGCGGGCCAGCGCCGCCAAGGCGTACCCAAACGTGATGAACATCGCCGCACCGAGCAGCACCATACCCACCAGCCCTGGCAGATTGCCTGTGACGAGCGGCACGTTGAAGATGAAGTGCCCAATCGTGATCACCGCCACCGCCTGGATCACGGCCACCGTCAGCCGGAAAGCGATCTGTGCGGCCAGCATCGTGGTGCGCGTGAGTGGGGTCGCACCCATGCGCCGCAGGATCGCTTTCTCGCGCAGGCTGATCAATGGCACAGCCGTGATGTACAGCCCGTTTAGCAGCAGCGCCATCGCCAGGATGCCGGGCAGCATATAGTCCACTGTGCGCAGGCCCTCGCTCACCGACGCCTCGGATTGCAGCGACAGCAGGGGCAGGCTGCCGCTGATCTGCGCCTCGATACCCGCCAGCGTCTCGCTTACCACACTGACCACCGCCTGCGCGTTGGCCGAGGTGGGATCGTAGTGCACCGCGACTGGCACCTGCTCGCCCGGATCGGTGATCGCGCCGTCGTACCCGACCAGCGCTACCCCTGCCTGCGCCGGGATGATCACGACCGCCTCGCGCCGTCCGGCTTCCAATTCATCTAGTTCGTCCTGGCGGCTGCCCTCGGACACCTGCAGCGCCGCGTTCCGCCGGAAACCCTCGACCAGCGGCTCCCCGGCAGGCCCGGCCTCGTTGACCACACCAACACGAAAGAAAATTTTGCCGCTGCTGGAGAAGATCACGCCGACGGCCAGCGCAAGCAGCACCGGAAACATCATCGACCACAACAGGGCGGTCGTATCGCGCCGCCATTCGTGTAGGCTGGCGAGATAAAGCTGTCCAAATGCGCGCATAGCTGGCCTGCTTTCGGTGCGTGGGGATACACAACGCTTCCAGCATAGCACCGTCCTGCCCCGGCGCGCCTGACTCTCACCCCATGCTCGGCTGACGCGCCATGGGAAAAATGAGGGATGCTGGGTTAGCTGTGGGATGACGTGGGAAGGGAAGTGCTCAAGCAGGGAGACGACCAGCACAGGGGTCCAAAACAGACGGGCGAGCCTGAGCACGCCCGGTACTCAACTCGCCCGTTTCTAGCCGTAACATTCGGCCCGCTCAGCAATTGGCTTGTGGGGCCGCCTAAGCCGGATAGCTGCCAGCCAGCGACGCGGCGCGCGTGCCTCGCGGCAGCGGTGGGTGCGGAGCCACCGATTCTGTTTCTCAGCCCACGCGATCATTTCGTCGTGGCGCAGTTTTCCCAGTTGATAAGTGAAGATCGGGTCCATGTTCTGTCTCCTTATTCGTCAATCTCATGCTGCCCTGTGGTCGTCAGCACTGCTTTAGATGTTGGCACCGCGCAGCGTTTGCTGGCACGGGACTTCGCTTGTGCTGGGCTTGCGCCCAGGGTTGGTCGCCGGGGTCGCCGGTGCCTGTGCGTCTGGCTGCGCCTGGGCGCTGTGGTTGCTGTGACCGCTGGCCCGGTTGAAGAGCGTTTCGCCGTTGAGGAACTGCGTCACCGGCTGCTGCATCTCGCCGTCCACTGTTTCCAGCCATTGCCCGGCTTTCCGGTCAAGTTTGCTCAAGAGGTTCTTCATCGTGCCGCCCTCGTTGCGCTCAGGATGATGACATCATCATACGCGACGGGCGGTGGTAGTGTGATCTACCTAAGGTGGTATTCCGGCGCGCCAACCAGGGGTATTTTGCAGAGGTATGGCGCGCCGGATTCGAGCGGGTTAAAGCAGCTTAAAGCGGGTGGCCTGCGCGATCGCCTGGGTGCGGCTGCTGACATTGAGCTTGCTGTAGATGTTGCGCGTGTGGACCTTCACCGTACCGACCGACAGATACAGCCGCTCGGCGATTTCGCGGTTGGAGAGTCCCTCGGCGATCAGCGCCAGCACTTCCAGCTCGCGGCTGCTGAGCGGCTCCGGTAGTGATTGGCCACCAGCCGCCGCCGGACGATCCGTTGCGCCGTCCCGCTCGCCCAGGATCGCCTTGATCGTCGTTTCCAGATCAAGCTGGCTGCCGCGCTCCCAGGCGGCCAGATACGCCGCCGTGCCCAACTGACTTTCCAGCCCGGCACACAGGCGGTTCAGCAGCGGCCAGCGATGCAGCCACCCGCTGACCCATTCCGGCTGATGAAACGCCAGCCCCAACAGCTCGGCGGCGGCATCGGGTGTGCCCTCGTGGGAGAGCGCGGCGGCTTCGAGCGCAAGACAGATTGTCGCCGGGATGGGTTCATCGCGGCGCTGCCAGAACAGCGTGGCGTAGCGCTTCCGGGCCTCGTCGTACTGCCCCAGCCCGCATGCCGCGACGACTTTACCCAGGCGCGCCCCCAGATCGTTATGACCGAAGAACGGCTCCTGCGAGATCGCGTAATTCTTGGCTGCCAACTCCATGCCGGTGATGTAATCTTCGTTCATCACGCAGGCCAGGAAGGAGCGCAGCCCCACCACCAGCATCTTACCCTCGCGGCTGTGAGTTTCTTCCGCCAGAGCGCCCATTTCGTCGGCCAGAGTCCGCGCACTTTCCAGATCGCCCCTGAGCATGGTGGTTCGGGCCAGCTCAGACATGGCATTCAGGATGCCCTTCAGGCTGCCGATCTCGCGCATCAGGGTCAGCGCTTCGCGTGCGTAGTGCTCGCTGTCCCGATATTCCAGTTCCAGGCCAGTCATCCAACCGAGATTGAGTGTGATCCAGGCGATGCCGTTGCGATCGTTGATCGCGCGCCGTATGGCCAGGCTCTCGTTGAGCAGCTCGATACTCTTACGCGGTTCTGCTGTCTCCAGTACGGATGCCATCCAGACCAGCGCTTCCGCCTTGTAGAATGGATCGTCCAGGGCGGTATAGATGGCGTGGGCTTCCTCGAAGTCCGACGTAGCCCACTGAATCTCGCACCAGGGATCCTGATACGACTCCCAGACGTCAATAATCCCGGATACCAGCAGGCAGAATCCGGCCTCAGCCTGATCCTGCACGCGGCGTGCCAGCGCCAGGCAGTCATCGACCAGCGGCGGCAGATCGGGATCGATCCGTATGCCGCCCAACAGAATCAGTCGGGCCAGCCGCGCCTGGATGCGGCACCGGATGCGCGTCTGCTCGGGGTCGGCGTCGGGCGGGAGATGCTCGATTGCCATGCGCAGCAGCGCCACCACGTCGTGATAGCGCCCGCGCATGTCGGCGAAAAAGTGCAGGCTTTCGACCGCGCGATTCAGGGCGGCATAATGATCCTGCTGGATGGCAAGCTGCCAGGCGTTGCGCACGTTCTCGAAGTCGGCAGCGATCAGGTCGAGCGCTTCAACCTGCCGGTACGCTTTGATGTCATGCTCAAGCTCGTGCAGCATGCCGAGATAGTAGTCGATGTAGCGGCGCTGGCTGGCTTCCATCTGGCCGGAAGCGCGCATCTGCTCCTCGCCAAACTGCCGCAGCAGCTCGTGGATGTCATAGCGCCCGGTGGTGCTCAGCCGCACCAGCGACTTATCGACCAGTGCCGCCAGTGTGTGCAGCGATGCCCCGGCCACGACTTCCGCTGCCTCGCGTGTGAATCCGCCGCGAAAGAACGACAGCCCGCGGAACAGATCGCGCTCAGCATCCGAGAGTAGCTCCCACGAGTGCGTGAACACCGAGCGAATGCTGCGGTGCCGTTCGGGCAGGTTGCGCGCGCGGGTCGCCAGGATATCCATGTTGCGCTGGATCTCCTGGGCAATGTCAGCCGGGCGGAGAGTCGCCAGCCAGCCAACGGCCAGCTCAATTGCCAGCGGCATCCCTTCCACCAGCCGGCAGATTTCGATCACGCTGCGGCTGTCCTCGGTCAGATCGAAGTCGCCGCGCACCCGGCGCGCCCGGTCTACGAACAACTGCACGGCGCTGTATTCTTCGAGCGGGTGGCCGTTGACGTGATCGGGATAGCTCATGCCGGTGAGCTGCCGCACCCATTCTTCCTGCAGGTTGAGCGCCTCGCGCGACGTGACCAGGATTTTCAGGCCGGTGGTTTCCGCCAGAATCTCCGAGACGATCTCCGAGCACTCCAGCAGGTGCTCGAAGTTGTCCAGCACCAGCAGCAGGCGCTTGGCATGTTTCTCGCGCAGGTAGTCGAAGAACTGCTCGCGGGGCCCCCGGTTTTCGTGATGGAAACGAAACGGCATGACGCCCGCGATCGTGGTCATAATATCATCAGGCTCGCACAGGCACAGCGGCGCGAGCGGCACAAAGTAGATGCCATCGGGAAACTGATCGTGCAGGCGTGAGGCGACTTCCAGCGCCAGCCGCGTCTTGCCGATCCCGCCCGGCCCGACCAGTGTTAGCAGGCGGCAGGCTGGATCGCGCAGCAGATCGACGACTTCGTCGATTTCCTGTGCCCGACCAATGAACGGGGTGAGAGTCAGCGCTTTCTCTGGCATTCCGCGCTCCCTATTGTGCGGTATAGCTATTTCTGAACAGGTTGAAAACATCAAGCCTGGTGTGCACTGGCAGAGTGGGTTCCCATGCGATTCGCACACAGTACTCTCGACAGCAGATGATCGTCAAGAAACTCGTCCGGTGACATGGTGTGTTTCCCTTACCGATCCTCAGCGGACATATGACCTGGACTGCATCCGATCAAAACGCTATCGCTGCACGTTTTACAGAACAAGGTGCATATCGGGCAAAAAGCATTTTAAGCTGGTGCAATGGCCCAAACGGGGAATTGTAGTTGTGACGGATGATGCGAGATGGATCAGGCTGCCCGACAGGTTGGCGTACAGGCAAACCCCACGCCTGCCGGTTTGTCACTCAACGCACATATAATTATACCGCAAATTGCGCCTGTTGTCAGGGGGGACCAAACCTTTGTTCTATGTCTGCGCACAGGCGGCAGAGCATACTGGCTGCGTCACCGGGTCCGTCCAGCGCACAGGACACGGGTTCCCTCGCCCGGCGTGCGGGAGTGAATAGCAAAGTGGGGGATGGTGCTGGGCCATCCCCCGCCGGGATCGAACGATTTTCAGAGAACTGGCGGGCCGTCTATTCGACGCGGACCGTGCTGAAATAAACCTTGCTGTCGCTGACGTCGGTTTTCGGCCCGGTGATCTCGAACGAGCCATTCAGCCGGATGTCGTTGGACGAGCTGCCGATCATAACTTCGATCGTGCCCGGCTCGATCCCGAACTGCATGTTCTGATCCAGGAACGCAAGCTGGTTGACGGCCAGCGTGAAGACGACCGTCCTGGTTTCGCCCGGCTCCAGCGACACGCGTGTGAAGCCCTTCAGCTCCTTGACCGGGCGCGTGATCGAAGCATCGGGCGTGCGGCAGTAGAGCTGGACGATCTCGTCGCCTGCCCGCGCGCCGGTGTTCGTCACGTCCAGCCGGATCTCGACCTGATCACCGGCGGCGGCCTGCCCGGTCGAGAGGCTGAGATTCGCGTATTCGAAGCGGGTGTAGCTTAGCCCGAAGCCGAACTCATACAGCGGCTTGGTGCTCATCTCGACGTAATCGACCTTCCAGTGTGAGCGCCCGCCAGAGAGCTTGTGCCCATAGAAGACCGGCACCTGGCCCACACCAACCGGGACCGAGATCGGCAGCTTGCCACCGGGGTTGTAGTCGCCGAACAGCACATCCGCGATGGCGTTCGCGCCTTCTTCGCCAGGAAGCCAGGCGTGCAGGATGGCCGGGATGTGCTCCGCGATCCAGGGGACGGCCTGCGGGCGACCGCTCACCAGCACGACCACAACCGGGGTGCCGGTCGCGTGGATTGCCTCGACAAGCTGCTGCTGTACGCCGGGCAGTCCCAACTCGGCCCGGTCACGCGCTTCGCCGCAGGTGCAGCTCGCGGTCAGGCCCGATTTCTCGCCGACCACCACAATCGCCACATCCGACTGGCGCGCGATCTCGACCGCCTCGGCAAACCCCTCGGTCGACTTGTCGAGCACGGTCTGTACGCCGGGCGCGTAGCGGATCTCGGTGTCCGGCCCCAGTTTGGCGCGGATGCCATCCAGCACGCTGATGATCTCGACGAAGTCTTCCACCATTATGATCGTATCGGGCCGCGTTTGCTGCCCGCCCAGCAGGTTTTCGTCCTGCGTTTCCAGCAGTGTTTCGATGTGCGCCGGGTAAGCATAGTCGCCAACCAGGTTGCGTGTGCTGTCGGCGTTGGGACCGATCACGGCGATCGAGCGGGTGGCCTTGTCGAGCGGCAGCAGGTCGCCCTCGTTCTTGAGCAGGACAATCGACTCGCGGGCGATCTGGCGGGCCAGCGCGCGCTGCTCCGGCGTATCGAACACCGACGGCGCGGAGTCGGGCACGACATGCGGATTCTCGAACAGCCCCAATTCGAACTTGGTGCGCAGCATCAGCGCCACCGCTTCGTTGAACCGCTCCATACTCAGCTCGTTGGATTCGAGCGCCTGGCGCAGCGGCTCGCTGTAGCAGTCGGTGCTCGGCAGCTCGATATCGATCCCGGACTCAAGCCCGATCTTGGCGGCTTCTTTTTTGTCGCGCGCGATATTGTGGTAGGTGGCAAGCTGATCCACTGCGAAGTAGTCCGAGACGATCAGACCCGCAAAGCCGAGCTTCTCGCGCAGGAAGCCGATCAGCAGCTCGCGGTTGGCCCCGCACGGCACGCCGTCCAGCTCGTGATAACCGTTCATGATCGACGCCATGTCAGCGGTTTTGATCGCGGCCTCGAACGGGAAGATGTAGACCTCGTACAGCTCGCGCGGCCCGATGTGGGCCGGCGCCCAGTTCATACCGCCTTCGCCCATCCCATAGCCGACGAAATGCTTGCCGGTGGCGAGAACCCCCTCGCTCCAGTCTTTACCTTGCAGGCCGCGAACAAACGCCGATCCCATCTCGGCGATGAGGTAGGGATCCTCACCGAACGTTTCTTCCACGCGCCCCCAGCGCGGATCGCGCGTGACGTCGAGCACTGGGGCGAGCGCCTGGTGTGCCCCGACGCTGCGCATCTGGGTCTTGATGACCGCCGACATCTCCTCGACCAGGTCAGGATTCCAACTGGCAGCCACGCCGATCGCCTGTGGAAAGCAGGTCGCGCTGAGCGCCATATAGCCGCTGCAGCACTCTTCGTGGATCATTGCCGGGATGCCGAGCCGCGTGTTGGCGATCAGCCAGTCCTGAATGGTGTTGGCGAGCCGCGCGCTCTCCAGGGGGCGCAGGTTGCTGGCCCCGCCCATCCGGGTGATCTGGCCGATTCCGTGCGCCATCAGCTCGCGCGCCTTGGCCTCTGAGAAAGAATTTCGTTCGAGAATCTGGTAAACCCACGCGCTGCCTAATTGAGCAATCTTTTCTTCAATCGTCATCCGTTCGAGCAGGTCTTGCACCCGCTCTTCTACCGGGCGCGACGGGTCTTGGTAAACCAATTGGCGATCTGCGGGCTGTGTCATCAGGCTAACCTCTTTTGTGCGCAAAAGTACCGGGCAGGGACAGGCTACTTCAAGGCTCCCACCATCATCCCCTTGAGCACCCTTTCCTGACCAACAATGTAGACCAGAATGAGGGGCAGAGCCGATAGTGTCAGGACAGACATAATCGCGGGAATGTTCATCGAATACTGCCCCTGATATTCCCAGATGGCGAGGGGCAGCGTTAGCTGATCGGTTGAGGTGATCAGCACAAAGGCGAACACGAACTCGTTCCACAGCACGACGGCATTATAGATCGCCAGGGTGGCGACTCCCGGCGACGCAAGCGGCAGAATGATCCGCAAAAATGAGCGAATCGGGCCTGCCCCATCGATAAAAGCGGCCTCTTCCATCTCGCGCGGAATCGAGCGCATAAACTCGGTCAGGATAAAGATTGAGATCGGCAGGTTGAACGCGACATACGGGCCAAGCAGCGCCCACAGCGAGTCGTACAGCCCGATATTGCGCGTAAACAGGTACACCGGGATCAGGGTCACGTGCAGCGGGATTACCAGCCCGGCAATGATCAAGATGAACAGCGGACGATTGAGCCTGAACCGGATACGGGCGAAGACGTAGGACGCCATCAGGCTGATAATCAGAATCAGCGCGACCGACACTGCCACGATCAGCACGCTGTTCTTGAGATAGTTGAAGAACGAGCCGCCGGTCAGCACATCTTCGAAGTTGAGCCAGGTCGGGTTCTCAGGCATGGCAAAGACGCCTTTGCCCGAAAACAGCTCAAAGCGCTCTTTGAACCCGGTCAGGGCCATAAAATAGAACGGCGCTCCGGCGATGACCATCCACACAGTGCCCAGGGCGATCAGAGTCGCGTTCTTGATGAGTTTGTCGGTGCGCATGGGCTTATACCTCCGTTTCGAAGCGGCGGGTCAGGACCATCAACACCAGGGAGAGGAGCATCACGATGATGAACATCGCCGACGCGATGGTGCTGCCGTAGCCCATGTCGAACGAGGGGAAGGCCTTCTTGTACATGTAAGTCGCCATCAACTCAGAGGCGTTGCTCGGCCCGCCCTCGGTCATCACCCAGATCAGGTCGAAGTATTTGAGCGAGCCGATCAGCGACAGCACGATGGCGGTGCGGATGGTGCCCTGAATCTGCGGCAGGGCAATGCTCCAGTAGTAGCGGCTCTCGCCCGCCCCGTCGATAAACGCCGCATCCCGTAAATCCGTCGGAATCCCGCGCAGGGCCGCCAGGTACAGAATCATATAGAAAGGCGTATATTGCCAGCACACGACCGCGATCACTGAGAACAGGGCGACATCCGTGTCTCCCAGCCAGCTGCGCGTCCATGACGACAGCCCGGCTGCTTCCAGGGCCGGATTGATGATGCCAAAGACCGGATCATAAACGTACTTGAACAGGATACCGATCGCTACCGACGACATCAGCATCGGGAAAAAATAGACCGTTTTGAAGATTTTGAAAATGAAGAGTTTTTCACCCTGTTCCAACAGCACGGCCAACCCCACGCCCAGCGGCATCTGGATTGCCAGCGACAGGGTCACCAGGGTGAAGTTGTTGCGGAACGCTTTCCAGAAGATGTTGTCGCTGCGCAGCCGCGTCCAGTTTTCTAGCCCGATGAATTCGCGGGTCGGGCTAAGGCCGTCCCAATCGTAGAGGCTGAGCTGGAATGAGGAGACGATCGGCCAGATGACGAACACGCCCAGAAGCACCAGCGTCGGCAGCAGGAAAAGGATGATAGTCCAGGTTGTTTCGGTTGGGCGGAGCCGTCGGTTGGGCGTGGAACGTGCGAAGTCTTGCCGGGCAACGGTAGCCATGAACACTGCTCCTTGCGGGGCGAGCCTCGATAAGAGGCTCGCCCATTTGCGATCAAAGATGAACGGGTAGGGGGTTAGCCCTACTCCCCGTAGTACTCAGCGATGGCGTCCTCATGCATCTGGGCCGCCTCTTCGGGGGTGATCTCCAGGCCGAACAGGGCTTGCATAATGTCCTTATGCGCCTCGCCCAGCTCCGGCGGCAGGTACTGGTCGTACCACAGCTGGACGCTCTCGGCGTTCTCAACCAGCTGGACAACCTGCTGCAGGATCGGCTCTTCGATCATTTCGGCTACGCCCGCAACCGGCGGAATACGACCGGACGTGATGCGCAGGGCCACCGACTCATCATCGATCAGGTATGTGAGCAGCTCGAAGGCTTCGTCGGGGTGCTCGCAGGTCGAGGAGATGTGGTAGTAGTTGTCGCCAACCGTGCCGACGACGTTGCTGGGATCGCCCTCACCGCCTTCAACCGCGGGGAAGGCCAGCACGCCGAGATTGTTCTCGTAGAAGTCGGGATTCTCGGAGATGAAGTTGCCGATTTCCCACGAGCCCATGATTTCCATGGCCGCTTCCTCGGCATAGATCAGCATACGGCCCTGGCCCGTGTCGTAGTCCAGGCCATTGAAGCCCTCGTTGAACGCGCCCATCTCAACCAACTGCTGAATCATCTCGCCAGCCTGGACAAAGGCCGGGTCGGTGAAGCTGCCGCCGGTGCGGTTGGCTGCATTCATGAAGGCACCCGGGCCGGCGATCCGGTCAACCAGGTACATGTAGTACATCGAGCTGGTCCACTTGGTCTTGTTGGCCAGCGAGAAGGCGGTCACGCCGTTGTCGGTCAGGACCTGCGCCACTTCCAGCAGCTCTTCCCAGGTGGTGGGCGGCTCGAGGCCGTATTCTTCGAAGATCGCCTTGTTATAGAAGATCACGGCGATCGCAGTATTCTCGACCGGAACACCATAGATTTTCTCGTCGAACGTCACGTTGCTCAGCGACGCCGGCACGAAACGATCCTTGTAGTTGTCGGCTCCCATCTACGACGTCAGATCGATCACCTGATCGGCCTGCACGTAGGCATAAAGCGGGCCGCCGCCCCAGGAGATGAAGATGCACGGCGCGTCGCCGGCACCCAGCGCGGTGCGCAGACGGGTCTTATAGGGGTCATTCTGCATCGGAACGACCTCGACCTCGACATCCGGGTTCGCTTCCATAAAGCGATCAGCCGCCTGCTGAAGCAGCATGGGGCCGTCGCCCGTGTTCTGAATGTGCCAGAGTTCAATGGACTTGGTCTGACGGGCAAATGCGGCGGTCGCGCCGATCAGAATCGCCACAATCAAGACCAGAACGGTCAATTTACGCATGTGAATTCTCCTAAACACTCTAAATGCGCTAATGCATCCACTAGCTTACGACTTTGGCCCGGAATGGCTCTCGTCCCATACAGTAATTCTTATCGCGCCTGTGCCGTTCGTCCTCCTTTCCGACCGTGAAGGCCAACTGCCTACGCTTTTCTTCGTGGCGCAGGCGGCGCACACGAATCACGAATGATCAATGGTGTATTCACCTCGATCCGTTCTCGAGGGTGCTGGGGATTTTCGATGTAGCTCAGCAGCATGCGCACCGCAATCTGGCCCATCTCGGCCAGGGGCTGTCGTACCGTCGTCAGGCCGGGCCGCACGCTGGCCGATTGCGGGATATCGTCAAAGCCCAGAATCGAAATGTCGCCGGGGATGGTGAGGCCGCGCTCACGGACGGCATCCATCGCGCCAAACGCGCTCAGATCGTTCGACGCGAAGATCGCCGTCGGCGGGTCCGCCACCTCGAGAAGCTGCTTGGTCGCCAGGTAACCCGGCCATTGCAGGAAGTCGCCATCGACCACCAGCTCTGGCGCAAAGGGGATGTTGTATGCTTCCAGCGTCTGGCGATAGCCCCGAAAACGCTCGATCGCGCTGCCGAGGTGTCGCAGCCCGTGAATGAACCCGATTCGCCGATGGCCCAGCTCGATCAGATAGCGTGTCGCATTGACCGCTGCCTCGTAATTCTTCCCGATGACGGTCGGGCTGTAATCGTCGAAACCCTGGTGGTCGATCACGACGTAAGGGAATTCTTCCTGGCACAGCGACTCCGCATAAGCCTGAGGCTCGGTCGGAACCAGCAGCAGCAGGCCCTCGG
Organism: Chloroflexota bacterium; assembly: GCA_012729765.1. Classification (GTDB taxonomy): domain Bacteria; phylum Chloroflexota; class Anaerolineae; order Aggregatilineales; family Aggregatilineaceae; genus JAAYCM01. The sequence goes on from JAAYCM010000080.1 coordinate 25,681, forward strand.
CCATGCCATGCGTCAGCGCTTTAACGAAGGTCGATTCCCTGGTTTTCTGGCGGTGGGTGGTATACAGCAGCAGATCATACTGCGCCGAGGCGAGTGCTTCATCGACCCCACGAATCACTTCGCCGATATACGGATTGCCTAATTCGGGGACGAGCAGCCCGATAATGCGCGTATGCCCACCGGCCAGGCTGCGCGCCTGCTGATTCACGACATAGCCGAGCCGGGTGACGGCGCTCCAGACTCGCTGGCGCTTCACCGGGTTCACGTGCTCGTAGTGGTTGAGCACGCGCGACACGGTTGAATAGGAAACACCGGCCTCGTGGGCAATGTCTTTAATGGTGACGCGGGCTGGCCGTTTGCCATTCATATCAGGCTGGAATCCTGAAATTCATGAAATCGATCTCAAAGCTGCGCCCAGGTGAAAGGCGGGAAAACGGCAGCCAGGATGGCCGCCACGCGAGGAAACAGGAGAGAAATAAGCTCTAAGTTCGCTCATTTTGTGCCTGATTCCTCGGCACAACTTGAAAACGTTTGCAAAATAAATGTAACACGGAGGCTGAGGGGTGTCAAGCAGTTGCATGAAAATTTCGACCGTTGGGCGGTTGGGCGGAGGATTCAGGCTGACACACCGCCTGCGCACCGTGTCTTCAGGACAGCTCCAGTGCGCAGGTGGTAGAGACGAGTTGGACGCTTACCCCGCAAATTGGGCTGCGGGTTCAAAACCAGATAGTTTTAGCGCGGGATGCTCTGGGCTGTGGCTGGCTCCGTTTCAGTCCGTGTTTGTGTCAGCAGCGCGACGACCACAATTGCAATGCCGACGACCAGATGCGGCAGCCACACATTCGCATCCTCATCCGAGAAGCCGAAGATGAACGGTGACAGCGCGAGAAAAGCGCCAGCCAAGACGTCGATCAGCAGGTGGGCAGACAACGGAATGACCTTCAGCAGGCCCGGCCGATAATCGGTCAGCAGTGCCATCGCCAGGACCGCGATACCGAGAATGCGCGGAATCCAGACGGCTTCTCCGCCCTCGTCCGCAAAACCGAAGAGGTTCGGTGCCAGCAACAGCGCGATACCGCCGAGATAGTCCCAGATGCCGTGCACATAAGCCGGAATTACTCGCATACTGTCCATGTCTGTCTCCTTTTTGAGCGGGTGAACATTAAGTATAAGGGACCGATCAGACAGCAGCATGACCCACGTTGCTCATTTTTGTCAGGCCCACTCGACCCAACCAGAGGGTACCCGTCTGGCGTAGAAGTAAGGGTCAGGGCCGAGCAGGGCGGCGCTGGCGCAGCCGCATCCGCAGCCGCGTGATGCCCAGCGCGATCAGGAAACCGGCCAGCCAGACGCCGAGCTGCAGCCACACATTCCGCGGGAAGTAGTTTTCGACGGATGGGATATAAGAAAAGTAGCCGGGATCGGTCCAACTGCCCTCGTCCGTGCACCAGAAAAGATAGTGACACAGGGGCAAAACCAGATAGTGAACGTTGAGGCCGGCGACGAACAGCGTGACGGCATCCGGCAGTTTTGCACGTCGCCGGGCATAGCAGACAGCCGTCGTGACTGCCAGCAGGATCGCGCCAGCTAACAGCATCTTTAGCAGTAGATGGAGTATTGCCGGATTCCGCTCGGCATAATAACTGAAAGCATGCAACCTGCGCAGCGGTACCAGGAGGCATGTCAGCGCCAGCCCATCGATCAGCAGCAGCAGATGGCTCACCGGGTGCTTTGCCGCATATTCGCCCAGCCAGAGCGCCAGCCCCAGGCCGACCAGCAACATCACTACCACCTGAACCGTGTGACGCAGCGGCAGGGTCGGGTCGTTGGCCGTCATCACGATCGCGGGGACGATGATCAGCAGGGGGACGGCGCACAGCATCCACACGCGCCGCGCTGCCGGGGCTTCGTAGTGTTTGAGCGCCCGCCCCAGCACGAAATTGAGCGTCGTATACAGGATCATCACTGCGCCGCTGGCGACCAGGCCGGTCATCCAGTAGCGGCTAACCGTCATCCTGCCGAAGGGTGTCGTGTCGAAGTCTGGGCCCAGATCGTGAAAGTAGAGGAAGATAAGATAGCGGTTCTGCACCGCAAACCAGAGATAGTACAGGTAGGTCACAAAGACCACAATCGGCGCTGCCCACAGCAGCTCTCTCCACCACAGTCTGAGCTGCCCACAGCAGCTCTCTCCACCACAGTCTGAGCTGCGCCCAGATGCCAGGGTTCACCTGCCCCTGTGATGCGATCATACGGTCCTCCTCCTGCACATTGCTTCACTCAGCGTAACACAGTCCGCGCCGCTTGGAGTGACGTCTGGCCGCCGCTTACCTGATAGACCACCTGCCCGGAGATCGCGCGGGAGTTTGAGCTTTTACCGGCTCAGGGGGGCAGAAATTGTTTACCCTGGCGGGTGTAGTACAATTGATGAAAGCTCACGATACAAATCGACTAAATCGACTCCAACTATTGCTCATCTTTCCTAATACATGTTTTGCTGACAGGGGGACTCGTGAGGCACAGAGCAGTTAAAGGACTGTTGTTTTCGGTCATTTTATGGGCGCTCCTGTCCGGTACGATTGGCGTCATGCATGCTCAGGGTGATGAAGGGCGCGGACTCACGATCGGGTTCTCACAGGTGGGGTCCGAGAGCGACTGGCGCACGGCCTTCACCGAGATCACGCGCGCCGAGGCCGAACGCCGGGGCATCAACCTGCTGTTCTCCAACGCGGAAAACAGCCAGGAAGCTCAGATCGCGGCCATCCGCTCGTTCATCGAGCAGCAGATCGACGCCATCATCCTGGCCCCGGTTATCGAAACGGGTTGGGCGCAGATTCTCCAGGAAGCCCAGACAGCGGGAATCCCGGTGGTGATCATCGATCGCAACGTGACCGCCGACGAATCGCTCTACCTGACCCGTGTGTCGTCCGATTTCGTCTTCGAAGGACGCCTCGCGGCGGCGTGGCTTGCCCAGGCGACGTCGGGGAGCTGCAAGATCGTCGAGCTGGAAGGAACGGTCGGCTCCAGCGCGGCGCGCGACCGCCAGATCGGCTTCAATGAGGTGATCGCGCTCTTCCCGGAGATGCAGATCATCGTCTCGCAGACGGGCGATTTCCGCCGCCCGATGGGCAAGGCCGTGATGGAAAGCATTCTGCACACCGAGGATCCGTCGGAGATCTGCGCGGTCTGGTCGCACAACGACGACATGGCAATCGGCGCGATCGAGGCGATCAAAGAGGCCGGGCTGGATCCAGGTAATGATATTCTGATTGTGTCGGTCGATGCTATCCCGGATATCTTCAAGGCGATGATGGATGGCGATACCAACGCCACCGTCGAGCTGAATCCCTATATGGACGGGCCAGACTTCGACGCCATCGTCGCCCACCTGAACGGCGAGCCGATCCCGAAGTGGATCCCGGTGATGGGCGGAATCTACTTCCCTGATACGGCTGCCGAGGAGTATGCCATACGTGTACGCTGAGCGCGGTGGGTGGACGTATGACGTTGTGCCCTTTTATCGCACCCGGTCGGAAAACTAGATGTCGAATTCAAAACCAGCGCGTGCCACCATGCTCGATGTCGCGAAGCTTGCCGGCGTCTCCTATCAGACCGTTTCGCGCGTCATCAACGATCACCCCTATGTCTCCAAAGAAGCACGGCAGCGTGTCGAGGCTGCGATCACGGCGCTGGATTATCGCCCTAACAAGGCTGCAACCAAGCTCGCGTCCAAGTCATCCAAGATCATCGCCACCGTCCTCTACGGGAGCTGGTTCCCCGGTCTGGCCGAGATCGCGCTGAATGTCGAGCTGGCGGCCAAGACCAGCGGCTTCGACGTAATCCTGATCAACATCACCGAGCCGAAAAGCCAGCTTGTCGAGGCGCTCGATCATGTCAAGGCCTGGGCGGTGGACGGAATCATCCTGATCGTGCCGGTGCAGGGCCTGTCGTTCGCCGAGCTTGAAGCCGCCTGCGGGCGCATCCCCTTTGTGCTGGTCGATACCTATCAGGCCCCCGATACGCCGTCAGTCGTGATCGACGAGGCTTATGGCACGCGCCAACTGGTCGAGCACCTGATCCAGCAGGGACACCGCACCTTTGCTGAGATTAGCGGCCCGCTGGACTGGTTCAATGCCCAGGTGCGCCACCAGGCCTGCCTTCAGACCCTGGCCGACCACCATCTCACGCCGCCGTTTCATGTCGAGGCGAACTGGACGGTGTCGGCGGGCTACCGCGCGACCAAAACGCTGCTGGCCGAGAAGCGCCCGTTCTCGGCGGTTATCGCGGCCAGCGACAGCATGGCCCTGGGCGCGATGCGCGCACTGCACGAGGCCGGGCTGTGTGTGCCGGATGATGTCTCGGTCGTCGGCTTCGATGACATCCCAGAGGCCGCCTACTTCACACCGCCGCTGACGACCGTGCGCCGCAACCTGATCCAGCTTGGCATGATCGGATTCGAGTATTTGATGCAGCGCATGGACGATCTCGATGCGCCCCCTGAGCAGCGCGTGCTTCTGCCCCGGATCATGTTCCGGGGCAGCACCCGTACCCTTTCCCTTCACTAGGCAGCTCTCCCCGCACTTGAAAATAATTTTCATGGGGTGATTGACATGCAGCGCGAATCATGCTTTACTGTATGTGAACGCTCACACATCCTCATCTAGATTTTTGCTCCTCAGCACCACTGATCCCGCCTGGGAGAAAGGAAGGCTGCCTTCGAACATCCGTCACATCGTTTCCCTTACGTCTGCTGTTGCTCATTTTCTGGAAGTCCTACCACTCAGGAGATTTAAAATGCGACATATTAAATGGATGCTGGTCGTTGTCATGCTGCTGGCCCTGGTTGCCCCGGCTGCGCTGGCGCAGGATGATGGTGGTGCGGGCCTGACGATCGGCTTTTCGCAGATTGGCTCGGAGAGCGCCTGGCGCACGTCCTTCACCGATGCCGTGCAGGCCGAGGCTGAAGCGCGCGGCATCAACCTGCTGTTCTCGGATGCGCAGCAGGAACAGGAAAATCAGATCGCGGCGATGCAGGCCTGGATTGCCCAGGGTGACGTGGATGCGATCATCCTCGCCCCGGTCGTGGTCAGTGGTTGGGACGTTGTGCTCGAAGAAGCACGCGACGCGGGCATCCCGGTCGTGATCGTGGACCGCAACGTGGACGCCGACGAGTCGCTGTATGTGACGCGCGTCTCGTCCGACTTCGTGCACGAAGGCCGCCTGGCAGCTGCGTGGCTCGTTCAGGCTACTTCGGGCCAGTGCAACATCGTCGAGCTGTACGGCACGGTTGGCTCGGCTGCGGCTGAAGACCGTAACGACGGTTTCGAGGAAGTGATCGCGCTCTTCCCCGGCATGCAGATTATCCGCTCTGAGACGGGTAATTTCGTGCGCACGGAAGGCAAGCAGGTCATGGAAAGCATCCTGAGCGCGGAAGACCCCGCCAATATCTGCGCTGTGTTCGCGCACAATGACGACATGGCGATCGGCGCGGTGGAAGCAATCAAGGAAGCTGGCCTCGACCCGGCTGAGGATATCCTGATCGTGTCGGTCGACGCCATCCCCGACATCTTCGACTCGCTGGATGCGGGCGACGTGAACGCGACGGTCGAGCTTAGCCCCTTCATGGGCGGCCCGGCGTTTGACGCGGTTGTGGCGCACCTGAACGGCGAAGAGCTGCCCAAGTGGGTTCCGGTCGCGGGCAAGCTCTACACCAGCCGCGAAGCCTACGACGCGGATCACTAAACGCGAAGGCTATATTTGGTCGCAAGAGGGTAAGCCAGCGGCTTGCCCTCCTGCGACATAGAAGGGGGGGAGACCAGCTTGAGAGCTAGGGACTACCGGGCTGGTCCTCCTCTTACTCAACAGCATGTCATCAACGCCGTGCAGGCGGTCATGCTCAGGATTAGATTATAGCATAAGCCGGAGTCCTCCCTAGGCTCCGCCGGTTAGTCAGAGATTTAGGTGAAGCGACAATGACCGTCAACGAGCAACCCCAGGCACCGTTGCTAGAGGCGCGGGGCCTTACTAAATCTTTTGTTGCGACCCAGGCATTATCCGACGTCGATTTTACGCTGTACGGCGGTGAGGTTCACGCGCTGCTGGGTGAGAACGGGGCCGGGAAATCGACCCTGATCAAAGTGCTCACCGGGGTGTACCGGCGTGACGCCGGAACGATTCTGCTGGATGGTGTCGAGATCGAACCAGGCAACCCGCGCCATGCTCAGGAGCTTGGCATCAGCGCCGTCTATCAGGAAATCAACCTGATCCCGACACTATCGGTGGCCGAAAACATTTTCCTGGGCCGCCAGCCGACACGGTTTGGGCTACTCGATCAGCGCGCCGCCAACCGCCAGGCGCGCGAGCTTCTGAAAGCCTTCCACATTGATATTGACGTCACCCGCGAGCTGTCATCCTATTCGGTCGCCATCCAGCAGATTGTGGCGATCGTGCGCGGGGTGGACCTTTCGGCCAAGGTGCTCATCCTCGACGAGCCGACGTCCAGCCTGGACCGGCACGAGGTCGAAATCCTCTTCTCTGTGATCCGCTCGCTCAAGAAGCGCGGGATCGGCATCATCCTCATTACTCATTTTCTCGACCAGGTCTACGAGATTTCCGACCGGATCACGGTGCTGCGTAACGGCCAGAAGGTCGGCGAGCACCGCACCGCCGAGCTGCCCCGGCTGCGGCTGATTTCGGAGATGTTGGGCCGGGAATTGACCGACGAGCTGTCCTCGCAGGATAAATCGCGTGCCCGCACCGAAAGCGAATATGAAGATTTTCTAGAGGTGCGCGGTTTCGCTCATCACGGCAAGATCGAGCCATTTGACCTGGAGCTGCGCAAGCATGAGATCGTCGGGCTGGCCGGCCTGCTCGGTTCGGGCCGCACCGAGATCGCGCATCTGCTCTTCGGTATTCAAAGGCATGACAAAGGGCACGCCTTTATCAACGGCAGGCGGATTAATCTTAGCTCACCCCAGAAGGCGATCCGGCAGGGATTTGGGCTGTGCCCGGAAGATCGTAAGGCCGAAGGCATTATTGATGCCCTGTCGGTCCGCGAAAATATTATTCTGGCCCTGCAAGCCAAGCTGGGGTGGTTCGATTACCTGTCACTCAAGCGGCAGCGTGAGCTGGCCCAGGAGATGATCGACGCGCTGCGCATCGTGACGCCCGACGCCGAGACGCCGGTCAGCCAGCTTTCGGGCGGCAACCAGCAGAAAGTGATTCTCGCGCGCTGGCTGGTTTCTAACCCGGAGCTGCTGATCCTCGACGAGCCGACGCGTGGTATCGACGTTGGCGCGCACGCGGAGATCATCAGCATCGTGAAGCGGCTCGCCAAAGAAGGCAAAGCGATGCTGGTCATCTCGTCTGAGCTGGCGGAGATTGTGGACTACAGCGACCGGGTCGTCGTGCTGCGTGACCACAAGAAGGTGACAGAGCTGGAGGGTGATCAGATCAGCGAGAATATGATCGTGCAAGCGATTGCCGAGAGGTAACAATGTCAGAGCAACTAATTCCTCGTTTAAGAAATAGAGTGGTTGATCCCCGGCCAGGCAGAGGTGTCTGGCATAGCCACCGCGCAGTCTGGACGGTCCTGGCGCTGCTCCTGATCCTGATCGCCAACCGGCTCATTTCGGCCAACTTCTTCTCGATCACCATGGTGAATGGGCGCCTGATCGGGAGCCTGATCACCATCCTGGATGGCTCCGCGCCGATCATGCTGCTCTCGATTGGCATGACGCTGGTCATCGCCACCAAGGGCGTGGACCTCTCCGTTGGCGCGGTGATGGCGATCTGTGCCTCGGCGGCGGTGGTGATGGTCAACCGCTATGAGGCCGGTGCGACCGAGTTTTACTATACGCCCGGCGTCATCATCCTATTGGCGGTAGGGCTAGGGGCGTTGTGCGGGCTGTGGAACGGCATCCTGGTGGCCGTGATCAATATCCAGCCGATTATCGCCACGCTGATTCTGATGATCTCCGGGCGCGGTATCGCGCAGATGATCACCAGCGGGCAGTCGCCCACCTTCACCAACGACACGCTGGCTTTCATCGGTCGCGGGGTCCTGTTTGGCCTGCCATTCCCGATCTATCTCTATCTCGCCGTGCTGATCGTGGTCTTTTTGCTGGTGCGCCGGACTGCGCTGGGGCTGCTGATCGAGTCGGTGGGTGTCAACGCGCGCGCCAGCTACTACGCCGGCATCAACGCGGCGCTGGTCAAGATACTGGTTTATATGGTGTCGGGAATGTGCGCGGCGCTGGCCGGGCTGGTCATCGCCGGCGAGGTCAAGTCTGCCGACCCGCACAAGAATGGCGAATTTGCCGAGTTGGACGCGATCCTGGCGGTCGTGATCGGCGGCACATCGCTGAGCGGCGGGCGCTTCAGCCTGGTGCTGAGCGCGCTCGGCGTCCTGATCATTCAAAGCCTGCTCACCGGACTGTACGTCAGCAAGCTGCATCCTACCGCCAATCTGGTGGTCAAGGCGATTGTCGTGCTGCTGGTACTGCTGCTGCAATCGGATGAGTTCCGCAATCGTTTGACCCGGCTTGTTAGGAGATCGTCATGAAATCAAGATTTTTTCCGCTCCTGATGACGTTTGTCGTATTCATCCTGCTGTATCTGTTTGCCTATTCGCAGTACTCCAGCTTCGGCTCGATGCGGGTGGTCTGCAATCTGCTGCGCAATTACGCCTATCTGGGTATCCCGGCGGTCGGCGTGACCTTCGTGATCCTGTCCGGCGGGATCGATCTGTCGCCCGGCTCGGTGATCGCGTTTACGGGCGTGTTCTGCGCCCTGATGATCGAGCGCCAGGGTATGCACCCGCTGGTCGCCTTTGCGGCTATCCTGGCAATCGCGACGGTCTTCGGCAGCATGATCGGCGTCTTGATTTACTACTTCAAGATACCTTCCTTTATCGCCACCTTGTCCGGCATGTTTCTGGCGCGGGGTGGGGCGTATGTCCTGACGACCGATTCGATCAGCATCCGGCACCCGTTCTATGTGGACATCTCCAATATCGTGTACGTCTTTCCGGACGGTGGCCGCTTCACCTTCGCCGCCGGTGCATTCGTAGTCGTGGTCCTGATCGGTATCTTCCTGGCGCACTACACGCACTTCGGGCGCAACGTGTATGCGATAGGCGGCAACGAAACCGGCGCGGCCATGCTTGGCGTCCCGGTCGCGCGCACCATCATCGGCATCTACGCGCTCAGCAGCTTCCTGTCAGCGTTCGCCGGGATCATCCTGTCGCTGTCGAAGCGATCCGGCGACTCCACGATCGCGCTGGGAGCGGAGATGGACGTTATCGCCGCCGTCGTGATCGGCGGCACGCTGCTGACCGGCGGGGTGGGCTATGTCGTCGGGACGTTTATCGGCGTGCTGCTGCCGGGTGTGATCCACACCTATCTGACCCTTGATGGCTCGCTGACGCCCTGGTGGATCAAGATCATCGTCGGGGCGCTGTTCCTGGGGTTCATCCTGATGCAAAAGCTGTTGAGCAGCCGGGCCGATTTCGCCCGACCACTGCGCTCACTAAGGCGGGCCGAAGAACAGCAGCAGCCCGTATAATGATTGCACAAGAGCCGCCGTGGGCACCTGCGGCGGCTGTCTTTTTTGTGGGGCGTGAGAAGGATTCCGTGTTGAATAAGGTACTGCGCAGGCCAGGACTAGGGGTCAAACTTAATCTTTATGTGCTGTTCGTCTTGCTCCTCTTTCTGGTCAGCATCGTTTTTCTGCTCAACCGCAACACCGACAGCCTGACCAAACAGGTCGGCAGCGACCGGGTCGGCGAAGAGGTGAAAATCTTCGAGAAGCGGCTGGCCGAAACGCAGGACAAGCTGCTGATCGACATCAACTTTCTGGCGACCAGTCTGCACTTCTTCCAGGCGGTGGGGCGGCGCAGCGCGAATGATGTGGCCGAAATCATCAATCCGGCCAATGTCTCGCTCAAGCTGGACGATATCACCGTCGTGGATGGCGACGGCAACCGCCTGATCGACACCGCCGCCGATCAAACGGATTTCAGCGCGGAAGATCGGCTGCTGGCCGTTGGGCTTTCGGGGCAGGAGACGATCGCGCTGCTGATCGAGAATAATCGCGGCCAGACGCAGATCAGCATCGCGGCGGTGTCGCCCGTGCTCAGCCAGACCGGCAACCGTCTGGGCGCGATCCTGATGAGCCGCCGGATCAACGAGCAGTTTTTGGACGAGATGACATTCGGGCGGGCGGCGGTGCATATGGGCGTCGTCCACAACGATCAGATTATCGCCCGCACCGGCGCGGTCCCGCCGGGAAACGGCGCGCAGGATCAGATCGTGGCGAACGATATTCTGATCGATTCCGACCCCCTGGCTGCCGCCCAGCGCGGACAGGCAGTGATCCTGGACGAGCTGGTATCCGGTGCGCGGGGTGTGCCGCACGCCGTCGCCTATGTCCCGATTCTGGCCGGAACCGAAACATCGTCAGTCGTGGTGGTGATCCTGGTCGAGCTTGAGGAAATCTACTCGTTCCAGAACGACACGCTCAACAATACCGTGTTCATCTTTACCGCGCTGACGATGCTGTCGATCTCGATCATCTATATCGCGATCTTTTCGACCACGATCCGCCCGCTGAACGAGCTGCGCACAATCGCGCATACGATGACCAGCGGCCAGTATGACCAGCGCGCGCCGGTACACTCCCAGGACGAGGTCGGCCAGCTCTCGACCGCCTTCAACGAGATGGCGAACGCGATCCAGCAGCGCGAAACCAGCCTGAAAGAAGCCTGGGAGCAGGCCGAGCGCGCCGACAAGGTCAAGTCGATGTTTCTGGCGAGCGTCTCGCACGAGCTGCGCACGCCGCTTAACGCGATCATCAACCTGACAAAATTCGTCGCGCTGGGCATGTACGGCGAGATCAATGCCGAGCAGTCGGAGATGCTCAACAACGTCGTCGCCAGCGGCAAGCACCTGCTCAACCTGATCAACGATGTGCTGGATATTTCCAAGATCGAGTCGGATTCGCTGGAGTTGTTCGTCGAGGAAGGGCTGCACATCGAGGATATTATCCAGCCGGCGATCGAAACGGCGAATGGGCTGGTGCTGCAAAAGCCGATCACCATCGCGTGTGAGATCGAGCCGGAGCTGCCCGCGCTGACCGGGGACGAGCAGCGTATCCGCCAGGTCGTGCTCAACTTGCTCTCCAACGCGTGCAAGTTCACCGACGAGGGCCAGATTACCCTGAGCGTCTATCGCCAGGACTCGGAGATCATCATCGCGGTGCGCGACACCGGCCCCGGCATCGCACGCGACGATCATGAAGCGATCTTCGAGTCGTTCCGCCAGGCTAAATCGGGCGTGCGCAAGGCCGAGGGCACGGGGCTGGGCCTGCCGATCTCGCGCCGCCTGGCCGAGGCGCATGACGGGCGGCTGTGGGTCGAGAGCGCCCTCGGAGAAGGGGCTACCTTTTACGTCGCTTTGCCGATAAAATCGTCTCTTGTGCCGACGATCTAAGCGACAGAAGAACGGTAGCAATGTCCGATCCAGTGTTCTTGTATTTTGAGGATGATAAGCTCAGCCGCGAAGTGATGCGGGCCTGCCTGACGCGCGGCATGGGCTACACCAATATCGGAATCTTTGAAGACAGCACCGATTTCGAAAATCGGTTGAACAGCCAGGGTGCCAGGCCGGACGTGGTCTTTCTCGATATTCATATCGAGCCGATCGACGGCTTCGCACTGCTCAAGCTGATCCGCCAGAGCGACGCCTATCGCAGCACGCGCGTGATCGCGCTGACGGCCAGCGTTATGAATGAAGAAGTAAAAATGCTCAGAGATGCCGGCTTCGATGGCGTGATCGCCAAACCGCTGGATTACGATACCTTCCCCGCTGTGCTGCACCGTATTCTGGCCGGCGAGCAGATCTGGCATATCAAGTAGCTCCCTTGTCCACAGCAGGGTATGCGGCAAACACGCTTGGAGACAAGTAGAAACTAGTCACATGGCAACTCTTCACGCATTGATCATCGACGATGATGCTTACAGCATCCACGTGATGGAACGGCTGCTCGATCAGGAAGACATCTCCTATACCGCCGTTGCCGATCCCACACGTCTTGAAGGCATCCTGCAAACGCTGGACACAGTCGATATTGTCTTTCTCGATTTGGAAATGCCCAAGCTCGACGGCTATGAAGTGCTCGCTATGCTCAAGACGCACCTGACGGCGAGTGTGCCCATCGTGGCGTGCACGGTGCACACCGCCGAGATCAACAACACGCGCCGCAAGGGGTTTTTCAGCTTCGTCGCCAAGCCGCTCGACCTGGACCGCTTCTCCGATCAGCTTCACCGCATCCTGAGCGGGATTCCCGTGTGGGAGGCGCGCTAGGCGCTGCTGCCAGCCGGACGAGCTATCGCCCGTCTTTCTGTTTCTTTTTGGGCTTCGCAATACCCGCAAAGCGGGCAGGCTTCAGGCGATAGCCGCCGAAGGTTGCCGTGTTAGGCTGCTGTGGCCTGGTTGGATCACTGTCGGGGCTGGTGGAGCGGACCCAGAGATTCTGCCAGCGCTTGATTGAGATGGGCTTATCCAGAATTTGCTCGGCGACATGGTGCGCCTGGCGCGAGCGGAGTTCTAACAGCCAGGGCGCCAGCACGGTTTGTTTCTGCTCATTCCGCACAAAGACGCGATCCTTGCGGTGCGCTTTGATGAGTGCTTCAAGTTCTTCTCTGGAAAGGTATTCATCTGTCATAGCGGAATTTCCCCGGCTGACATTGTGTTTCAATCTCTGTATAGTAGCATAATTTTTGTGTAGGGCTAGCAGCCTGTAACGTGCGGCTCGGCCAGCGCCGCCACGCGCAGGTCAAGAGCGGGATTGTGCCCATCTTCCGCCGACCAGTACGCGCTCAGGCAGGCATAGGCGAAGACATAGGCCAGGATGCGCCCGCGCTCGATCTGGAGCTGATCGGCCAGGATTCCGGCGTGACGCAGCAGGCGCGTCTCGTCTGCGACCAACGCGGGTAGGTTGGCCGGGTTGCACAACACATTGGCGAGATCGTAAGTCCGCTCCCCATACACGCCCTTCGGATCGAACGCCAGCCAGCCGCGCCGCGCGCTGTGCCGGATATTCGCGTGATGCAGGTCGCCGTGCAGTACGCGTACCTCACGCGGATCGGCCAGCAGCGCCTCGGCGATCCGCGCGCCCTGTAAGAAGAGCGACGCGTTGCCCTGCGATTGATCGCGCTCTGCCTGCCGGAACAAGGATCGGAAGCGGCGGCGCAGCGGGATCAGCCCCTCGCCGGAACCCGGCTCCGCGTGAAGCTGGCGCAGCACATCCGCGATAATGTGCGTCGCCTGCTCGTCATCCCCCCGTGCCACCAGCGGGACCAGGTCATCACCCCCGGCATATTCAAGCAGATGCGCCCGATCATCCCCGCGCAGCAGCCGCACCGCGCCGCGCCCGTCATAGTGACGCAGCGCCGCCGCCCCGCACTGTTCATCGTGGATACCGACTGGCGTCAGCAGCTTGAGGACCGCTGTCTCGCCCTGGTACGTGACGGTGTAGACGTGGCTGGTCGGCGTCTGGGCCAATGGCTGCGGATCGGTGAGCCGCCACGCAGCGAGATAGTGTTCGAGCAGGTCGGGCGTCATGGGCTGGATACTCCTGGTTGAAGAAGCCAGAACCGCCAAAGTATATCCATTTTTCAAGGCTTCGTTATTGAACATATTAGTGGTGATAATTTGATTTTTTCGGCCAGGGTGGGTATAGTTGAGTCGAACATACGTGCAATCTTATGCCGCCTGAGCCGCAGCATCCACCCGCGACTCATCAGCCGAAGGTGCCCGTCATGCCCCACCAAGCTTCCCACGATCTGCCCGAAAAATTGAGCCGGCCCTATCCTGGAGCGGACCATGCTTTCGACGAGAACTGCCTGGCAGCGCCTCTATAACCAGCGTGTGGAAGGTCCAAAGTTTCGACAGCCGGAAGATGCCGTCGCGTGGCTGGGGCTGGTCCAGGGGCAGGAATACGAGCTGGCGAAGTGGGCGGTTGGCCTGCGCGTCGAAGGCGCGACGACCGACGCTATCGAGCGCGCCCTGGCTGAGGGTCGGATTCTGCGCACCCATATCGCCCGCCCCACATGGCATTTTGTCACCCCGGACGACATCGGCTGGATATTGGAGCTGACCGCGCCGCGCGTCCACCAGGTGAACGGCACGATGTACCGCAAGCTGGAGCTGGATGAAGTGGTGCTGCTGCGGGCGGACGCGATCATCGCGCGGGCGCTCGAAGGCGGCCAGTTTAAGACGCGGCTGGAGCTGGGCGCGATCCTGGCGGATGCCGGGATCGGCGCGGTGAAAGGGCAGCGGCTCGCGTATCTCGTGATGCATGCCGAGCTCGAAGGCGTGGTGTGCAGCGGCCCCCGGCGCGGCAAGCAGCAGACCTACGCCCTGCTCGCGGAGCGCGCCCCGCAGACTCGCCGCCTGGCACGTGACGAGGCGCTGGCCGAGCTGACCCGGCGCTACTTCACCAGTCACGGCCCGGCGACCGTCAAGGATTTTGCGTGGTGGTCAGGGCTGACGGTGGCCGATGTCCGGGCCGGGCTGGCGATGCTCGATCTGTGCCACGCGGAGATCGCGGGCGAGACGTTCTGGTTCGGGGCCGATACGCCTGCCGATCCGGTGCCGCCCACCCAGGGCCACCTGCTGCCGGTGTATGACGAGTTCACCGTCTCCTACAAGAATCACAGCAGCGCCTACGATCCGCAGTATGCCGCGCTGTTCAACGCCGGTTTCTTTACTTCGCCGTTTGTAATGCAGGGCGAGATCATCGGCCTGTGGCGGCGCACGTTTCGCCGGAAGTCGGTAATCATCGAATCCGCCCGGTTTCGCCCCTACAGTCCCGCCGAGCAGGCAGCCTATGTCGCGGCGGCCCAACGTTTTGGAGACTTTCTGGGGATACCCGTTGTGTTGGATGGAGAGGAGATCGGCGTATGAATGACGACCCCGTGATCGGCTTCGAATCGGCTGAGGCGTGGACCCAGTGGCTTGAGGAGAATCACGCCGAGGTGCCGGGCGTCTGGGTGAAGCTCGCCAAGAAAGGCTCGCGCCACACCACAGTTTCCTACGAAGATGCGGTGAAAGTCGCCCTGTGCTTTGGCTGGATCGACGGCCAGAAACGGAAGCTGGACGACGATTACTCGATCCAGCGCTTCACGCCGCGCCGCCGCCGCAGCCCGTGGTCGCGCATCAACCGCGACCGGGCGGAAGCGCTGATCGCGCAGGGGTTGATGCGCCCAGCAGGGCTGGCCGAGATAGAGCGCGCCAAAGCCGATGGCCGTTGGGACGCGGCCTATGAGCCGCCGAGCACCGCTACTGTTCCCGACGATTTCCAGGCGGCGCTCGATCAACACCCGGACGCGCAGGCATTTTTCGAGCAGCTCAACAAGACAAACCGCTTCGCCATGATTTACCGCATTACGACTGCCAAAAAGCCCGAAACCCGCCAGAAACGGATCGCGCAGTTCATCGCCATGCTGAAGGCGGGCGAGAAGCTGTACTGAGCGGCACTCACACCCGGTCCTGGCCGAGCGCGGCCAGCAGATCGACGAACGCGCCCAGCACCGCCGAGAACCCGCGCCCGTCCGGATCGGAGATGGCGCGATCCTGGGCGGGCAGCTCCGCCAGCGGTAAGCCCGGCCACAGCGGCTCGATCAGGCCATCCCCGCCGCGCCCAACGATCTCGCGCACTAGCTCGAACGCGCCGGTCTGCTGCGCCAGCCGCACCCAGTTCGCGTTGGCCGTGTCGCCCGGCGTGGGCGGAGTCAGGCCCAGCGTGCGCGCCATCACCAGCCGCCGGAACTCGCGGATCGACCGGCTCACCCCGTGCCGGATGCGCTTGTCGATAAACACGGCGTCCACGCTGCCGTCGAGTGTCAGGCCGCGCCGCGAAAACGCCGACGATCCGACCAGCATCCACACGTCGTCCACAATGCCGACCGTGCCGCGAATCACTTCGGGCCGCCCCGGAAAGCCCATTGGATGATAGATCACGACCCGCCTGGGCGCTTCCGTTTTCAGCGTCTCGAATGCCTGGTTGCGCGCCTGGTGGAAGTACTGCGCGATGCTCTCATAGCCGGGGCCGAACGGGATGCGCTTGGGCGTTGCGATCACCACGCGCAGATCAGGTGTGTCTTCCAGGCGCTGGCGCAGAGCCTCGATCAGATCGACCTCGTGATCATCCGTCCCGGCGGCTGTCACGCCGAACAGCGGCGTCTCGATGTAGATGAATCTGCGCGCATGCGCGATCGCCCAATGCCAGCTCCATTGGCTGTCACGGCGGCCATGCTTGGTCGCGAACGTTTCGCGCTTCACCTCGTCCACCCATCGATCCCCGGCTCCCGGCGCGGGGATGCTGCTGGCGAGCGACGACATCGACGGCGGCAGCAGCGGCCCCAGCGTGCTGATCAGCCCGGCCCAGTCGTCGGGTAAGCCGTGCACCAGCGATTCGGGCAGCAGGTCCAGTTCCGGCGCTTCGACCGTCTGCGCGATGTTGCGCAGCACCGCGCCCGCGAAGTTGTCGGTCCCGGCGGCGGGATCGGCCCAGCGCCCGTTGTCCAGCTCGGCCATGCGGATCGAGAGGTGATGCGTCCGGCGCAGAGCACTGCGCGCCAGATCGGCGGCCAGCGGGCCGGTGATCCGCACGCCCGGCGCGTGATCTTCGGGTCCGGCTGGATTGCCAGGGCTGCCCAGGCGAGCATCGTCGCGCAGCGAACGCGCGTTGAGGAATCCGGCGCTCAGGACGGCGTGCCACTGGCCGGGCGCGGCGCTGTCGTCCGCCGCCACAATGGTTTCGGTGCGCGCCATCGTGCGGAAGCGCGGCGCTTCACGCGGGGCGGCTTCGCCTAATGCCGCCAGGACCGGATCGGACCCGGTAGCCGGGGCGGTGGGGGGCAGGCCCAGGATCGGGGCCGGGGCGATCCCGCGCTGGTTGAGCGGGACACCGTTCAGCAGATTCGTCTGGGCCGGTGGAGTCGGGGCCGTCGCGCCGGTTCCGACGCTGACTTCCAGCCCGCCCAGCAGACGCCCGTCTACACTGCCGTTGCGCGTCACGATCAGCAGATCGAAGCGCAGGGTTGGGCTGCCTGGCGGCGCGCCGGTCCCGACGCGGTAGGGGTCCTTGAGCAGCAGCGTCAGCCCAGCGGCGGATGCGATGCCGGATGCACCATCCCCGCGCCGCGCGAAATCCAGCTCGGAGAGCGGCACGATCGCCGGGCCGGGATCGACGCGCGGGAAGGCGCGCACATGCGCTTCGGCGGGCAGACTCCCGGCGGGCCAGGTCAGCACCACGTCCGGGCCGGTGCCCACGTACGACGCGGTAACGTCACTGCGCGCGCGGGCGGACTGCTCGGCGCTGAGCGCCTGCGGCGTTTCGACGGTGGGCGGGCGTGCGGGCCAGCGGTCGGCGCGGTTGTCGGGGAAATCGATGTCGGTCGCAATCGTGGGGCTGACGGCCAGCTTCAGCCCGGTCCGCGCCAGCACCTCACTGACCGCGCCGAGCATGGTATGCCCGTTGACCAGCAGATCGACCGTGCTGCCATCGCGCACGACAGGCGCAGGCTCACGCGTGGTCGCGTCGTCCGCGCCCGGCACCCCGTCGATGTCGCTGCCGGTGCGGTTGCCGCGCAGGTGTAGGCCCAGATCGATCGCCATCACGCGGAAGAACTCGCGCTCCAATGTGGGGGCCGACGAGCCTGCCGGGACCGGCGTGGTGGGCAGAGTGGGCGGATTCAGGGCAGTGGTCGCCAGCGTGCCTTCCGGCGAGAAGCCGAAGCGCACATCCCCCGCCGTATCCGTGAGCTGGAGCGTCTGCCCGTTCGGCCAGTCGTGCGGCCCCGCGCCCAGCCGCGACCCGCTGCCGATGCGCAGCCCGGCCCCGCCCGCGCGATCCTGCCAGGGGCCGAGGAAGGGGTCTACGATGTGCACGCGGCGGCCCGTCGCCAGCGCGGCGATGGTGCCGATCCCGCCCGTAGTCGCAGTGCTCGCTTCCAGTTCGGTCGCCGCGCCCGCGTCGTCATTGCGCAGCGCGGGAAAGCCGCGCATCAGGTCGCGGAACAGGCACGCGACCGCCACCGGATCGATGATCAGGCCGTTCTCGTCGTGAAATGTCAGCGTACCAAATGAGAGCGGTGTGCCGACCGTCGCGTTCACGGGGGCCAGCGGCGGATCGTTCTCCGTCATGCTGCCTGTCTCGGCGGGCGGATCGCCGTCGCGGATCGCGGCGCAGACCGGCACCGGGCGGGCGGCACGGTCATCGGTCCGCCCATCGAAGCGCGCACCGATCAGGCGTTGGAGCCGCAGCGCCGCCTGGGGATGGAACCGGAACACGCCCACGACGCCGGTCAGGGCTGCCCCGGCGGCGTCGGTCAGGCTGCTGACTCCGAAGGCGTGCCACTGTAACAGGCCGCCGGTCATAGCGTGCCAGCGCGCAGAACCCGCCAGGCTCAGCGTCATCGCGGCGGCATCGTAGCCCGGCGTGGCTTCGGCCCACTGGGCGGCAAGCTGGCCGGATGCCGGGCCGATCGCGTCAAGCCCGGCCTGGTTGATGGCGGTGGAAGCGATGGTTGGGTTGATCATAATGTCTCCGTGTGGCGTGTGGTGCGCCCTGCCGGATCGGTGACTTCGAGGATCACGGCGCTGACCGTGCGCGGCACCCAGGCATAGGTGCGGCCCGCGCGCGGGTTGGTCGGGTCGAAGCGAAAGATCGTGCACGGCTGGTCGAGCGGGGTGGGCAGTGTGGCTGCGATTAATGGCAGGCGGTCGGCTGTTTCGCGCGCGGTCTGGATGCTGGCGTCGGGCAGGACGGAATGCACCGCGAAGGTATGCGCCCCGCGCAGCGTGCGCGCCAGTGTGACATCGGTCTGGAAGCTGACCAGCCAGAAATCCGGTTCGGTGGGCACGTCTTCCAGCAGCGGATCGGTCAGGGTGGGCGGCAGCGGCGAGCCGGGGACGACCTCGACCGAGGGCGAAGGCAGTGAACGCCCGCCGTAAATGCCATTGGGGCGATCCGTCTGGCCCCAGGCCACCGCGCGATAGAACACCGACTGCCAGGGCGCGCCCGGCGTGGGATCGGTCAGCTCGAAGCGGATCACACCGCCTGCCCGCACGCCCGATGACGCCTCGACAACCGCAATCGGCGGCCCCATATCCTCGACCGAAACGGCGCGGTGCCGGCTCGGCGCGCGGAACACCTCGATCCGTCCGACCGGGACGCGCGGCTCCGGCGCTTCGATCAGCAGCGATACTGTGCCGCCCTGATCGCGCGCGATCACCATTGGCGGCTCCGGCGTCTTGACCGTCGGCGCGGCAACGGCGAAATAGGCGTTGGACGAGGTTGGCAGCGTGCCTTCGACCCCGGTTTCGCTGATCGGGATGACGCCGTAGAAGTGGATCAGCTTCGAGCCGCGTGGCAGCGCGACCTCAAGCTCTTTGGCCGGCACACGGTCCGCGATGCGGCGGAAGGCGCGTCGCGCCGTCCCGATCGGCAGCGATCGCAGCGTGATCAGGCGCTCGGCTGCCGGGATTTCGAGATCGGCTGAGGGCTGATCCAGCTCGCGCCGCAGGGCGGTTTCGTCGGCCTCGAACACGGCGTAGAACGGGGCGGTTGCGTCCCAGGCCAGCGTCGTGCGCGCGACCCCACGTGGATCGGGCACGGATGCCCACCACATCGCCGCCGGGACGAATGCCGGGGGCGGTGGGACCGGGCTGGCCGCGCCGGTCTGCACATCGCGTGACCACGCACTCAGCCGCGCCGGGACGATAAACTCGGATGCGCGGGCGCGGGCCGTGATCGCGATGCGCGGGTGTGTGCCGAAGGTCAACTCGACGCCGGGAATCTCAACACGGTAGGTGCGCAGACTACCGGACGTCTCTTCCGCGATCAGCGTGACGCCCGGCGGCGGGGTGTCGGGACCAGCCGCGCTGAAGTCGAGCACCAGGTCCGGCTGGACCGGGCCGCCCACGCGCAGAACCGACCCGTTGACCCCCGGCGGGGCGGTGCCCTCGGCATGTGTCAGGACGCGCAGGTGAATATCGGCGGGGGTGCGATACGCCCAGTCCCAGGTGAACTCGATGGCGACCGGGACGGTTTGTGTGGCATCGGGGCTGCCGTCCGTCAGCAGTTCAACCTTGCGGATGCCGGGAATCTGCGGCGCGACCGATGCGCGCGTGTAATCCGCCGAAGTCCAGCCGCTCCAGCGCCCGAACCAGTCCTGCGCTGCGATACTGTAGACCCACGTCGCCGGATCGCCGGGCAGCATCTCCGGCAGGCCGGACTCGGTGTAGCGGATCGAAACCGGCGCGCCGCTATCCCCAGCGGTCGCCGCCACAAAGGGCACACTGCCGCCCGACAGCCGCGTTTCGTTGCGCAACTCCAGCGGCCCGGCGGGCACGCTGCGCGTGATGGCGTAGCTGCTGGGGCGAGGCGCGGTGGCGGTCAGCACAACCGGATTGGCCCACGACAGCCTGGCGACTTCCAGCCAGGGGCCGGTGAGCACCTGCGGCGGGTCGAGTCGCTGCGTGGCGGCGCTGGCGGTCAGCGCGGCGGGTATGGTCGGCGGATTGACGGCCTGGCCCAGGAACAGCGCGGCCAGCTCGCCTTCGAGCACAAATTCGATGTCGAGATCAAAGGGCAGCTCCTTCTCGATCCTGACCTTGTGCTCGACCGTGACCATATAGATGCCGGGGATCGTGCTGGCGGCGCGGTGCGTAATCGGCGGGGGCTGCTGCTTGAAGCCGAGTGTGGTCCCGAAGCCGAATGCCAACGCGGCAAACGGATCGGTCCCGGCTGCCAGCAGCATCGTGCCCAGGGGCCGGACCCGTGCCGGGCGGGCGCGCGCCTGCCAGATGGGAGCCGCTGCCGCGCCCACCACCGAGCGGGGCGCTTCGGTCGGCATCTCGATTTCGGTTTCGACCTGCTGCGACGGCTCCCCGACGATGGTCAGCAGTTCGGCCATGGCGAATGTCAGCGGCGCGATCTCCTTGCGGACCAGGGTATCGGGGTCGGGGATGTCGAACGGCGGCGCGGCCATCCCGCGATCGGTGACGGACGGCCAGCCGGTGTCGGGCGTGCCCTCTTTGACGCGCCGGATCGCGGCCCCGACCGGGTCGATCTCCGCTCCGACCGGCCCCTGCGGATCGAGCGGGTAGCCGCTGCTGTCGAACTCCGGGCTGCTGGCGGGCAGGCCGACCGTCTCGATCAGCGTCCAGTCGGGGTGGTTGACGAAATTGCCCAGCCGGATGATCATGACACCCCCGACGCTCGCGTTAGCCGAGACGACCACACTGGCGATCGGGGTGCCGACCAGCGACACGGGCACCGAGCTGATCGGCCCGACGACCGTTCGCTGATCGACTATGTGCCCTGCCGCGCTCGCGGCACTGTAAGCGCGCAGCTCGGCTGAGCCGGACGGCACAGAGACGAAGAGCTGCACGGCCACCGCCGCCCCGCCCGACCACGTGATCAGGCGCTCGCCGCCGGGCAGCCGCACCGAGTCGAACGGGACTCGCTCGTGTTCGATCCGGCCTTTGAACTGCCAGACATGGAACAGGGCGCGGGGCAGCCCCAGGCTGGCGTGCAGCAGCCAGCGCAGGGCCAGCCGCTGCTCGCCGTTCACCACGATCGGCGCACCCGCCGCATAAAACAGTTCGGGGAAAACGTAGCGCGTCATGACAGCTCCTCCCACGGCGGCGGGGCCAGATCGACTTCGCACAGGACGACGGGCGTATCGGTGGTATCGACATCGAGCAGGGGATGCAGGCTGCGGGCCAGCCCCAGGCTGATCGTCTTGCCGCGTGCCCCGGCGTTCAGTACGGCCAGGGTGCGGGTGCCGCTCGCGTCGTGGATGAAGCGGGCCACGCGTGAGGCCGGGGGCGGCGGGAAGGGCGGCTCCGGCAGCGGTTTGGGGCGCAGATATTGGTCGCGGAAGGCGCTGATCGTCTGCGCCGCGACCGTTTTGGTGCCCGTACCCCGCCGGATGAACTCGCCGCCATCGACGACCAGAACGTCTTCGTCCTCGCGCACCAGCTCATCGACCAGCAGCCAGGGCGCATCGGCCATGCGCCAGCTCAGGATATATTCGCCCGTGCCGTCATACTGGGCTTCCGGCTCGCGGCGGAAGCGCCACACCGGCTCCGGCGTCTCGATATAGATCGCGAGCGGTTGGGCGGGGGCGTCGGTATCCCACAACACGGTTACCTGCGCGAAGTCAGGCCGCGCGGCAGCTTCCAGCCCGGAATCGAGCAGGGCGGCGTCGAAGACATCATCGGTCACGGTATCGGCCAGAGCCAGCAGCGGACCCGCGTCCGCGACGCGCACCGCCTTGACCAGCGTCGTTCGCACCGCCTCGGCAAAGGCTTCACGCGAGGGATAGCGCGAGGTGGTGAAGCTCTGGCGATAGAGAGGCCGGTGCCCCACCTGATCGGGCAGCATCGGCAGCGGGGCGGGCGATCCGCCCATCGTCAGCAGCTCCAGATCGAGCACGTAGTCGGTCAGCGGATCGAGCAGGAACGGCAGCACGGTCCGCCCGTGATGATCGGCGTCCGGGTCGAAGTCGATGCACGGCAGCACGTCCAGGCGGCGGCGGATCGTCGCTTCCCAGGGCGAGAGGATCGCGCCGGGGATCGCCACGAAGAGGTCCGCGATTGGGAATGTCAGGAACGGTTCTTCCGGTGTGCCCGCCGAGCCTCGGAACGACGCGGCGCGCGCCGTCGCCTTGATCTGGCGATCATAAGCGGCGTAGAGCTGGAGCACGTCGTTGGTGGCAAACACCAGCACGACCGGGTCTTCGTAGAAATGATACTGCTCGTCGGGCGCGGGGAACTGGGCCAGCATCCACGGCTCGATATTGCGCGGCGGGGCGCTGTCGGTGTAGAACGTGCGGCGCGCGGTCTGGTTGGTGACGCTGCGCAGGGTGATGATCTCGTTCGGGTCCTGGCCCGGCTCCGGCTCTTCAGGCTTCGCGCCGATCTCGCCGTCGTAGCGCACCACGACTTCGTAGCGGGCATTGGGCAGCAGCAGGGCGTGCGGCTCGCCGTCCAGCGCGTCTTCGAGACCTTCTTCGTCGGCGCTGCTCTCGTCCTCATCTGTTTCTTCGCGCAGCACTTCCGCTTCGGAGAGCGCATCGATCGCCGCCAGGAAGAATGAGGGCGGTGTCATGCCGAACTCGTGGATCGCGACCACCAGCGGCGAGACGCCGATGTCGATGATCAGCGCCGGTTTGTCCAGCTTGATATGCACCAGGTACTGGCTCCATTCGCCCTCTTTTTCGAGCGCTGCGAAGTATTGGCGCGCCATGAAAATGTCATCCCACCAGGGGCCGTCCGCCGCGAGCCACTGCGGCGGCAGATCGCCATCGGTCGCCACGCGGGTAAAGGACGCCGCCAGGTCAACCGGATCGATGCCGCCCGGCGCGAAGGCGCGCACCTGGATCAGCCCTTTCTCGACCATTTTGGTTCGCGCGAAGATCAGCAGCGTCAGGTCGAGGAACGGCCCGCCGGTCAGCCGGATCGCGTCGCGCAGGTCCTCTTTGCGCTGGTCGTCCAGCGCCAGCAGAAGCTCGTGCAGCGGGTCGCCGGGCATCGGGAAGGACTCGGCCAGCAGTTCGTAGGGGGCCTGGAGCACCTTCGCCCCACACAGTGATGCGGCCCGTGCGGATAGTGCGCCGCCGGGTCTGGGCGCGACCGACGCCGACGCGCCGGGCCGGCGGCCTGCACCGTTCGGCTCCGGCTGGCGACCGGCTGCGCTCAGGCGGGCGCGATCGGCCAACTCGACATGCGGCGCGACCTCGCGGCGCGGCTTCTGCGGGCAGGGCCTGAGGATACCGACCACCGTCGCCTCGATGGTGGGCAGCAGTCCATCCAGGAAGGTGCCCGTTCGCCACAGCTCGCTGACGCGCAGATCGGTGTTCACTTCCAGTGAGCGGTGCGAGCCGGGATCGTCCGGCCAGGGTTCGCCCACCAGGTGCCAGCCATCGGGCGAGGGGCCCAGCGGCTCATAGCGGAAGGTCCACAGGACACGCGCCGCCGCCGCCACCGGCGTACAGACGGTATCCCAGCGGCTGTCAACCAGGCTGTCCAGCGCTGGACCTTGCAGCAGCGCCTTATCAACGTTGGTCGGCTTCCAGTCCAGTAGCGCCAGTTCGACCGGCAGACCGTCGCTGCCCGCCGCCTGGGCCGGATGTCGCCAGGTGTAGGGACGCGGCCCTTCGGTGACGGGTTGGGTGCCGGGCGGCGGCGTGGAACCGTTGAGCGTCACCAGCCGCAGCTCGACCGAGCGGATCGTGTAGCGCACGAAATTCTGGCCGCGCTTCTGCCAGCCCTGCGGAAAGCCCGCCGGCAGCCCCGACGACAACTGGCCGTCGATTGTGGCGCCGGACGCGATTTTCGGCGCGACCTCGAACTGCACCAGCGGGATCGCGTCGATTGGCACGAACACATCCTGCTCGATCACCGTGTCGCCGTCGCGCACTTCGACCACCGGCACACTGCCATCGGTCGTGCCATGACACAGCACCGTGTCGATCCCACGATCAACGCCGGTCCCCTCGATCAGCGCGGGCGAGCGGCTTTGCAGCAGCAGGTCGCGGATCGGGTCGGGCACGGGCGGCGCGCTGGGGTCGGTCCCGATTGCAAAGCCGACGCAGCCCTTCACCGAGAAGAAGAAGAAGCTCACCCGCCCGCAGATCTCGCCATCCAGCAGGGTATCTACGCCGTTGGAGCGGAAGGTCAGCTTGCCGCTTGCTTCGATGCTGACGATGAACAGCCGCAGCTCGCCCTCGATGAAGATGCGCCCGGCGAAGAACAGCGGCGCGAAGCCAATCCCGACGTCGAAGCCCGACGCGATGCGCAGATACAGTCCGATGTCGGTGTTGCCCCAGATGAACGACGAGCGGAAGCCGGCTGCCACTGAGAAGCCTTGCAGCGCGCCGAGCGGAAAATCGGGGATGCCGTCGCCGTGCACCATGAAGTAGGCGGTCGCGTCGAAAAGCTGGAGAACCTTGGCCGTGATCGGCTGGGCGATCGTGCCGGCATCGACGTAGAAATGTTCCGGCGGGAAGAGCGGCGGATCGTAGAAGAAGCCCGCCTCGATGGGAACTTTCAGATCGAGCACTGCCTCGATCTCATACTCGAACTGGATTCCGATCAGCACGCGCTGCGGGTTGACATCCACCACCGCGAACAGCGCGCCGGTGTCGGTCCCTTTCGTGTCCGGCCTTTCCGACAGGATATTGGCCTTGACGAACAGCAGCACGCGCGGCCCCGGCAGCTCCAGCACGAGCATCCCCTTGAGGTTGAGCACCGTGCCGCCTTCGATGGTCCCGGCCACCAGCCCCAGGCCGAACGCCCACGCGTCCAGCTTGGGCCCCCAACCGCGCAGATCGGTTGGATCGCCGTGCACGACGTTCACCAGCCAGTCCAGCGCTGGGTTGCGCGCTGACAGGTTCTCCAGCCGGGCGTGATGCATTGCGAACAGGCCCAGAAAGCCGAAGATCGCCAGTCCGGTGCCGCCCAGTGGAATGCCCGTCGGCAGCTCCGCCGCCAGCGTGACCAGTACCGCCGTTGCCGAGCGGTCGCCTTCGGTCGCGGTGCGGACCGCCAGCGCCCCTGCAATACGCATCCCCACGCTGGGCAGGGTCAGATCGAGCTGGCCCGCGAACCCGTCTTCCTTGATCTCCAGGTAGCCCTTGCCTTCCAGCACTTCGGGGATATTGATCCCGACGCCAAGCGCCGTGATCGTCGGCGGGCCGAGCGGATCGACCGGCAGACGGAAGCCAAATTTATCGACCGAGACGACGCCTAGATCGACGCCCATCCCCAGCTCGACTTCGAGATTGAGCGGGTTGGTGCGCGCGATCCGTGCGCCGAGCACCTGGATGATGTCCCCGACCGAGTCGCCCAGCGATGGCAGCACGCGCAGTGAGCCGGAGTCGGCCAGGTCGATGGTGTAGCCGCGCGACGAATCGAACACCGGCAGGAAGCTCACCGGGGCGTCGGGTGGCGCGTCCAGCTTGAAGCCGACCGCCTTATAGCGAATCTTCACCGGCTTGTCGGGCTTGTTGGTGACGATTACGAATGTGCCGATTTTCAGGTTGAGCCACAGCGCGCTCTCGACATCGAACAGCAGGGCGCTGTGGACTTCGTCGTCGTCGTGGCGCACGGTCAGTTCGACGCCGTAATGGGTGAAGCGCAGCACGTGGACGACGCCCAGCGTGGTGATCACGACCGGCGTCGCCAGCGTGATCGCCAGCGGCACGATCTCGCCCCCGCCAGCAGCATCGGCGGCGGTCGCGCTCAGCAGCGGCGCGAGTGTGAAATAGAGGCCGAGCACATCGCGCCAGCCGTCGCTTTCCGGCTCTTCCAGCTCCTCGCCTTCGTCGGGCGCGGCGGGGATGCTGCCCCAGCTCCACAGGCCGTCCCGGTCGCCGGCCCCGGCGCGCGCGACCAGCGTCTCGGTGAAGGTGTCGGTGGTCGGATCGTAGGTGATGCCCAGCCGGAACTCGACTACGCCGTCCTCAGGGTTGGGATCGCCCTGCGGCAGGCGTTCCTGCTCGGCGGGGTCTTCCAGGCCGGGGCCGATCACATCGACGTCGTTGCGGAACTCTTCCAGCCCTTCTTCGTGCGCCGTCTGGAAATCGACCGTCATGCGCAGCTCGCCGCCCACCGGGATGATGTCGCGCTCGAAGCGCAGCATCCCGCCGATATGTCGCAGCCAGCCGGGCGTTTGACCCTGCGGGGCAGGCGGCTCGGCGGGGCGCTCGTTGTGCGTCTCCGGATCTTCGACCGGCCCGCGCGACAGTGTGCCCGTGTACGTCTGCGTGGATTCCTGTGGGACCAGTAGGCTTACGACGGCGATGCGGAACGCTTCGGGGTGGTAATTGGGGTTGTTACCCTCGGCCCATTCTGCCTCGGCGGAATGATCGCCGGGCACCTGGCCTTCGATCAGGTCGCTCTCGACGCCGGGCGTGGACGAAGGATGCCCCTGGTTGCCCCACCCGCCGATGTTTTCTTCGCCGACGTCGGTGCGTGAGATGCCGTGCGCGTCAAGCTGCGCCAGCAGGTATTCGGCCCGGCTGACCGACAGGGGATTGTTGCGGCTGGTGTTCGCGCTCCCCGCTTCGCGGCTGGCGTAACCGTCCACACGCAGCCGGCGCGCGGTGGATGGCTGCGCGTTCCAGGCTGCAACCAGTGCGTCGAGATCGCCGCTCGATGTGACCGTCCCGATCACGCCGTCTTTCGGATGGTTGTACTGGAACGACACGGTATAGCGCGCTACTTCGATCTCGCCGGCCCGGTTCCACGTCACGCTGATCGCGTGCGAGTCCTCGGCGGCGATCGGGATGCGCGCCTGCCCATCCGTCACCGGCACCGGCGTGCCGTCCACCGTCAGGCTGCCGTCCGCCGGGTTGAGCCGCAGGATCGCGTCGTCGTCGGTTTGGGATGCGATCTGGACCTGTGAGGCAATCGACTCGGATGCCGCTTCCGGCGTGAGCACCGCGCGGGGGACTTCCGGCGCGGGCGGCGGCTGCGTGCTGGCGCTGGTCTGGAGATCGGGGTAGATGTCGAGCACGATGATCCGCCGCTGGGCCGGGTTGCGGCTGGTGACGCGGATCGCAACACGCTGATCGTGTGAAAACAGCCGAAGCCGCTGCGGGACCGAGATATCTTCCGGGCTGCGCGTGGGATCGTCGAAGATCGCGTCGTCCGGCAGGGTGGTCACATCTTCCGGGTGATCTTCGCCGGCAACCGCCGTGATGATGAACGGTGCTGCGCCGGAGTTTACGTCCACGAACAGCACGTAATTTTCGGTATCGGGGCCAGCCGTAGAAGGCACTGTGATCTGGTAGCGGTCCGTTTTGGCGCTGTTGTCGCTGATGACCAGCTCCGGGTCGAAGCGCGCGCCGGAGACGCCGTAGAGCCGCAGCCCGACGCGCAGTTGATCGCCCAGGATTTCCATATCGAAGTTGAAATCGCCCCAGATGCCGGGCGTCGGGTCGAGGCCGATCAGCATCTCGCGCGCGCCGATATTGAACGCCACGCCCGCCGAGCGCTGGGTCGAGGCGAACAGGCGCACTTCCGGCAGGTAGATGCCCTGCCAGTCCTCGCCCACCCCAAAGCGGCTGAGCAGCTCCGGTGGCGTGCGCTCATTGGAGAAATCGACCACCGCTTTCTTGAAGCCGAAGCCAAACTGCTCGCCGGGGATCAGCGCGTAGGGGGGAGTCATCTGGATCAGGCTGGCGATCGCGGGGTCGGCGTCGTCGAGCGTTTCCGCGCCCCAACTGCCGAGCGAGACGTTGAAGTCCGCGTCGCTGGCCGAGTCTTGCGTCAGGATCAGCAGAATCTTCGGCAGGCTGATCTTGACCTCGCGGTGGGCGGGATCGGGCACGAGCACCCAGCCATCGAGTTTCGCGCCGATCAGCTTCGGAAACGTCACCGTGACCAGCTCGAACATCAGCTCCAGACGGAACTGCGTGCCCGGATAGTCGCTCGGCGCGGTGCCGGTGTCGGGTCCCAGCGCTTGCAGCACGTTCTGCACGTCGCTGGATGTCACCTGCGCGATCTCCAGCGCGGCGGCGGCGCGGCGTGCAATCGTGGCACGGAAGCGCACCGCGACATCGTGCCATTCCCATTTCAGGTCTTGATCGGATGGTCCGGTAGAACCGGCGGGTGCGCCCCCGAAGGCGTGGGGTGAGAAGACCGGGGAGCTTGGGTCATCGGAGTCGATGCGGGCCACGCCCCAGATCACGACCGCGTCGTCGTCCCAGGCGGTTTCGTATTCATCGACGTGCAGCAGTGCCAGCGCGTCTTGTACCCCTGGGCCTAAATCCATCCCGATGAAGAAATACGGACGAAGAACGTCAAGCATGCCGATGGTCATAGTGCCCGCCCCTGGTTTCAATGTCAGGACAATGCCGGCGCTCGATGACGCGCGAGATACGTGCGTCCACGTAGCCGGTGGTGCCGGGATCGGAATGCATCTATTCAATTGTCGATAAGGAAAAATTTTAGCCTACCGGGCAAGTCGGGGATCTCAATCAGGAACAATTAGATGACTATTATCATATAATTTATCCTGCTGATCATTGTAGGATGGTTTTGTGGGTGTGTCTAGCACCTGCGCAGGGCGTAGGGCAAGCGTATTGAAGTTTGAGGCGGGGCAACCGATCGTAAGAACTATGCTAGAATCTCTCACATAGACCTTTGTCGCACCACGTATAGATCATCTCACGGCATTTTCGGGGGGAAGATAATGTATCAGGACTTAGAGGTTATCGACTTCCACGCCCATTTCCCCACCAGCAAACCCTGGTTCGAAGGTATGGGGCCCGACACGCGCGAGATCTATCGCCAGCGCCGGGGGCAGCGCCGCGCCGAGATCGCTGCCGAACAGGCGCGCGCCTACAGCGCCGCGTGGCGCCTGGAATGGGACTTTGATCCGCCCGAAGCCAACCCGCCCGACGACGAGACGCAGGCCGATCGCTGGGCGCAAGAAATCGAGCGCTATGGGCTGCGCGCGATCGGCTTCGTGACCGGCGGCGGGAATGAGAATCTCGCCAAAATCATTCAGCGCCACCCCGACAAGTTCATCGGCTTTGCCCACCACTATCCCTTCGCTGACGACGCAGCGGAAAAGCTGCGGACGGCGGTCACCGAATACGGCTTCCGCGCCTATAAGCTGCTTGCGCCAGGGCTGGACCGGCCCATCGAGGACGAGGCGGCCTACCCGGTCTGGGAGATGTGCGCCGAGCTGAACATCCCGGTCCTGATCCATTTCGGGATTCAGGGCGGCGGCGGCGGCATCGCGTGGCACGAAAACATCAATCCGCTCAAGCTGCACAACGTCGCCAAAGATTTCCCCGATGTCGAGTTCGTGGTGCCGCACTTCGGCTGCGCGTGGATTCGTGAGACGCTCCAGTTGTGCTGGGCATGCCGTAACGTGAGCATCGATACATCTGGCTCGAACCAGTGGGTGAAGTGGGTCGATGGTGACTGGACGGTGAAGAAGCTGTTTCGTAAGTACCTCGAGACGATTGGACCAGAGCGCATCATCTTCGGCACGGACTCCAGCTACTTCCCGCGCGGCTTTGCAATCCGCTACCTGCAAGATCAGATTCGGGACTGCCGCGAGCTAAACCTGCCGCACGAGCATCTGCAATTGATCTTTGGCGGCAACGCAGCCCGCTTGCTTAGAATCAAGCTTTCGTGATATAAGACTATTACCGGCAGGTCGTCCAGCTTTGGATGATTCGGGTGCGTGGACCGGCTGCGCTCCCCTGGCATTTGCCCCATTCAGCCGGTGTCAGGTTTCACCTGTGTTTTGAAGCGCCTGAACGTTAACAAGATACCCGTTTCAAAAGGAGCAGGAATCCCATGAAAAAACTGCGTATTTTGCTTCTCCTGGTGCTTGTCTTAGGCCCAACGCTCACTCTATCTGCCAAAGCGCAGGACGATGTTATCGAGATCGAGTACTGGCAGTATTTCTTTGAAGCACGTGTCACGGCAATGGACATGCTCATCGAGCAGTTCGAAGCCGAGAATCCTGACATCCGCGTGATCCACAACAGCGATATCGCCTACGATAACTTCCGCACCGAGATCGCGGCGGCAGCGGCGGCGGGCGTCGGCCCGGATGTCGTCTCGCTGTTCTACGGCTGGATTCCGGCCTTCGTCGATGCGGGCTATCTCGTCCCGCTGCCAGAGCCGTTTACCGCCGAGTATGTCCAGGAGAATTTCGTCCCGATGGTCGCCGAGTCGGCCACCTTCGAGGGCGAGCTGTGGGCCGTTCCGACGGCGGTACGCTCGCTGGCGCTGTTCTACAACATCGACCTGCTGGAAGCCGCCGGGTTTGATGGCCCGCCCGCAACCCTGGAAGAGTTCCAAGAGATGGCCGTCGCCGCGACGGTGTATAATGGCGATCCGAGCCTGGACAACATCGTGACCGAGGGGTTTGCCGTCGAAATGAACGGGCAGGCGCATCACTGGTTCCGCGAAGTGCTGCTGCGCCAGTTCGGCGGTGTGCCCTATAACGACGACTATACCGAAGTGTTGTGGAACAGTCCTGAGGCCTGCGAAGCGTTCGCGTGGCTGACCCAGTTCGAAACCGATCTGATGACCGGCACGAGCGAGGGTATCGGTGGCACGGCTAACGGGGCGGATGCGTTCCTGGCCGGGCTGGCGGCGCTGCATATCGACGGCTCGTTCCGTCTGGCGGCGGCCCAGGCCAACCCCGATCTGAACTTCGGCGTGACCGAGCTGCCGGTTGGCCCGAACGGCGAGCGGCATAATTACGGCTCGTACTGGACACACGGCATCACCCGTCGCGCCGCCGAAGACGAAGCCCGCCTCGAAGCGGCCTCGCGCTTCCTGCAGTTCATCACCTCGGCTGACGCGGGTACGCTGTGGGTCAACGAAGTCGGTGAGCTTCCGGCGCAGGTCGAAGCGGTCAGCGATCCCGCGCTGCTGGAAGACCCCCTGGTTGGGCCGTTCATCGCCGGGCTGCCCTACGCGCACGCGACGTTCTTTGTGGACGAGAGCCAGCAGCGGCAGGTGATGCTCGATGCCTTCGACCTGGTGCGGCTGTCGGAGATCGATCCGTGCGACGCGCTGAACGAGATGGCGCCGGTCGAGCAAGAACTGTTGGATGATTTCTGGGCAGACCGTTAGCCGATCGGCTGATGTGAAATAGACCCGTGAGGGGGCGCGCGCTGCCGTGCCCCCTTCGATATTAGCCCGCGTCCTGCTTCGCAAAAAGTAGTTTGGTGCTCGATGATTACACTTACACCTGCTACCCGAAAGACCCTTTGGGCTTATATTTTCCTGGCTGTCCCCATCATTTTCTTTGCCTATTTCCGCATCTACCCCACGCTGTTTGCCTTCCGCATGAGCCTGTATGACTGGAACCCGATGGCGATTGACCAGGAGTATGTGGGCCTGGAAAACTATCAGGACATCCGCGATGATCTGGGCAACCCGCGCTCGCCCACGCGCAAAGCCTTCGAGAACACGGCGATCTATATCGGGCTGGGGGTGCCAATCCAGTTGGGGCTGGCGCTGCTGATCGCGCTGATGCTCAACGAGATCCGCCGCCTCGCCAACTTCTATCGGCTGTTGTTCTTTCTGCCGTTCGTCACCTCGACCATTGCGATCTCATGGGTATTTCGCATCCTTTTCGAGCGGCAGGGCTACATCAATTCGCTGCTGGCGACGTTTTCCCTGCCGCCGCAGCCGTTCCTGCGCAGCCCCGATCAGGCCCTCTATTCGATCCTGGTGGTCGTCGTGTGGCAGGGCCTCGGCTTCGCTGTCATCATCTTCCTGGCAGGTCTCAAGCAGATCTCCCAGTCCTACTACGAGGCTGCCCGGATCGATGGCGCGTCGCGCTGGCAGTCGTTCCGGCATATCACCATTCCGCTGCTGAATCCGACCATCGTCTTCCTGGTGATCCTGCAGTCGATCGCGTTCCTGCGCATGTTCGCCCCGGTCTATGCTATGACCGTGCAGGGCAGTGGCGGTCCGCTCAATTCGACTACGACGGTGGTGCTGCGCGTGGTCCGCGAGGCGTTCGACAGCAACAATATGGGCTTCGCGGCGGCGCTGACGGTGGTGCTGTTCGTGATCATCCTATTCGTGACGGTTTTGCAGCTCAAGCTGACCACGCGTCAGATAGACTGAAGAAGAGGCGACCATGACTGCGGTTCAGCAACAAGCCCTGGCTGGTCAAAAGCGCCGCCCGCGCGCCGGACGCGGCTATGGCGCAGGGTACAAGGTGCTCTCGTACATCCTGCTCACCTTGCTCGGCCTGACGATGGTCGTCCCGCTGTTGTGGATGATCTCGACCTCACTCAAGCCGCTGGAAGAGATCGTGCTGCCCAACTTCTGGCCCAAGCGCGCCACCCTCGAAAACTATCGCTATGTGTTGACGGAAACCGAGCTGCCGCGCTGGTATCTCAATTCGATGATCGTCGCCGTGCTGAGCACGATCAGCGTGACGTTCTTCGATTCGCTGGGCGGCTATGTCTTTGCCAAGTTCGACTTTCCGGGCAAGCGGATCGTCTTTCTGGCATTCCTCAGCTCGCTGATGGTGCCGACTGAGATGCTGATCATCCCCTGGTTCGTCATGTCCGCCAATCCGATTGTCGGCTCGACCTGGGTAGATACCTATTGGGGGATCGCCTTTCCGGGCATGATCACCGCGACGGGTATCTTCCTGATGCGCCAGTTTATGCAGGGCGTGCCAGACGAGCTGCTCGACGCCGGGCGCATCGACGGCGTGAGCGAGTTTGGGCTGTTCTGGCGGATCGCCGTGCCGCTCAGCCTGCCGGCGATGGGCGCGCTGGCGATCTTCAACTTCCTGGGCAACTGGAACGCCTTCATCTGGCCGTTGATCGTTACGTCGAAGCGCGAGATGATGACCCTGCCGGTTGGCATCCAGTTTTTCTCGACGGAAGTCGGCTCGAACTGGCACCTGATCATGACCGGGGCGTCGCTGTCGCTGGTGCCGCTGCTGATCGTCGTGATCATCTTCCAGCGCTATATTGTGGAAGGCATCGCGCTTACGGGACTGAAGGGGTAGATATGACCCACACTGGCAGGGCTTTTCCCCACCCGGTTTACGAGCAGTACGTATTGCAGCCCTTTTTCCGCGATGCGCTGACGTACTACTACCAACCGATTCTGGCCGCCAACAAAGCGCATGCCGTGATGCTCTACCGCAGCGGGATCATCGATCACGCCAACGCCAGGGCGCTGCTCGACGCGCTGCACGCCATCGAGACGGACGAGCAGGGCGCAACCGCCTACCAATCCGGCGTCGAGGACCTGTTCTTTGTGATCGAGAACGCGCTGATCAAGGCGGCTGGCCCGGCCTACGGCGGCAACTTGCAGTTGGGGCGCAGCCGCAACGATCTCGGCTACGCGCTCACCCGGCTCGCCATCCGTCCACTGCAACTCGACACGATTCGCGCCCTGCTCGATCTGCGCGCGATCATCCTCGCCTTTGCGCGGCAGCACCTTGCGACGCTGATGCCCGGCTACACCCACACGCAGCCGGCCCAGCCGACGACAATGGCCCACTATATGGCCGGGGTGCTGGCCTTTCTGGAGCGCGACACGCGCCGGATGTGGTTTGCCTATGCCACCAACAACGCCAGCCCACTCGGCGCGGCAGCCCTGACCGGCACCGGCTTCCCGGTCGATCGTGACCTGAGCGCGGCGCTGCTCGGCTTCGACGCCGTGATGGCGAGCACCTATGACAGCATCGGCGCATCCGACAACCTGACCGATGTCGCGGGTGCGCTCTCCAGCCTGGCGGTGAATCTCTCGCGCTTCACGCACGATATGCTGTTTTGGGCCACTCAGGAGAGCGGTGCGATCCGGCTCGACGACAGCTTCATCCAGATCAGCTCGATCATGCCGCAGAAGCGTAACCCGGTCGTGCTGGAGCATATCCGCGCGCGCGCCAGCCGGATGCTGGCTCAGGCCCAGGGGATCATCGTGCAGTGCCACAACATCCCGTTTGGCGATACGCAGGATATCGAGGACGAGATCTTCCCGCTGCTGTTCGGCAGCCTCGAAACGTCGGTCGAGATTCTGCGGCTGTATGGCGCGGTGATAGAAACGCTGCATGTGAACGTCGAACACCTGCGCCAGCGCGCGATCGCGGGCTTCACAACTGTGACGGAGCTGGCCGATACGCTGGTGCGTGAGGCAGGACTCCCGTTCCGGCAGGCACACAGTATCGTGTCGGCGATGGTCACGCACGCACTGGCGCACGATCTGGCTCCCGGCGACCTGACCGGCGATCTGCTGGCGCGCATCAGCCAGGAGAAGATCGGGCACGCGGTCCAGCTTTCGGATGCGGCGCTGCGCGAGGCGCTCGATCCGGCGGCGTTCGTTCACAAGCGGTCCGGCTATGGGGGAGCCGCCCCCGCCGCCACCGCCGCCGTGCTCGATCAGATCGAGGCGCAGCTCGCCGCCGACCGCGATACCTATGATCGCGCTGTCGCCAGGCTGGAGCAGGCGGCGCACACCTTGCAGCGCGAGATCGACGCCATCACGGCGGGGTAAGGTGACACAGGCCCGAAAATAAGCGCCTCGAACGCTTCACCGTTAGAATCGTTGTTCTGTCGCACCAGCGGACAGTTGGCACCGTTATGCACCCTTTTGAGGAGAATAAGATGCGCTTGCAACGCTCGCTTGCCGGGACGTGGTCGTTCCAGCTTGACCCTGAGGGCATTCTTGACGAGGCGTCGCTGCACCCCGATCGCACGATCACGGTGCCGCTGCCCTGGCAGGCCGCCTTTCCCGAACTGGAGCAGTACAGCGGCTATGCCTGGTACCGGCGCACGTTCGATCTGGACGAGGCGTGGCTGGCCGGCGATCTGCTGCTCGCGTTTGGCGCGGTCGATTACTGGTGTGAGGTGTATGTCAATGGGCAGCGTGTCGGCGAGCACGAGGGCGGCTATACCCCGTTCCGACTGTCGATCCGGCACGCTGTCCGGCCCGGCGAGAATACGCTGAGCGTGCGGGTATACGACACGGTGCAGCGCGCGATCACGCTCCCGCGCTGGCGCGAGGATAACGCGCCGGAGCCGACGCAGCCCCCGTTCAACGCCGAAACGATCCCGCACGGCAAGCAGACCTGGTATCTCGACGCGAGCGGCATCTGGCAGGATGTCATGCTGATCGCTGTGCCGCCGCAGTACATCGAGCGGGTGCACATCACGCCCGATATCCACACCGGCGCGGCGCAGATCGCCGTTCGGATCGGGGGGGCGCTCCAGGGTGGGACGCTGCGCGCCAGCGTCGCCGGGCAAACCGCCGAGGCACACCTGGAAGCCGGGCAGTCCGCAGCGCTTCTCACCGTAAGCGTGCCGCAGCCCGCGCTGTGGTCGCCGGAATCGCCCACGCTGTACGAGGCCGTGATCCAGCTTGTGGTCGGGCCGGATCAGGACGCGATCACGGCCCGCTTCGGCTACCGCGAGATCACCACGCACGACGGTTACCTGCTGCTCAACGGCCAGCCGCTCTATCTGCTCTGCGCGCTCGACCAGGATTTTTATCCCGACACGATCTATACCGTGCCTTCCGATGATTTTCTGCGCGACCAGTTCCGCAAAGCGAAAGAACTCGGCCTCAACTGCCTGCGCTGCCATATCAAGGTGCCCGATCCGCGCTATCTCGATCTGGCCGACGAGCTGGGCCTGCTGGTGTGGGCCGAGATTCCGTCGTGGCGCACGTTCTATCCCAAGACGACCGTTCCCCCCTCGGCGCTGCACCTGGATGACGCGGTGAAGCAGCGCGTCCGCGACACGCTGGCCGATATGATCGCACGCGACTATAACCACCCGTCGATCATCATCTGGACGCTGGTCAATGAGGACTGGGGCACGGCCCTGCTGCTCAGCGCAGCCGATCGCGCCTGGGTGGCCGAGCTGTTCGACTTCTGCAAGCAGCACGATCCCACCCGGCTGGTGGTCGATAACTCGCCGTGCCCCGCGCCCTGGGGCCTGAGCGTGCACGTCAAAAGCGATCTGGACGACTTCCACATCTATACCAACATCCCCGATGCGGCGGTTCAGTTCGAGGAGTTCGTCGAGCAGTTCGGCCAGCGCCCGCTGTGGAGCTTTTCCAACACCGGCGATGCGCGGCGTACCGGGCACGAGCCGCTGCTCGTCTCCGAATTTGGCAACTGGGGCATGCCGTCGCTCAAGCCCTATGCCGGGCGGGAGCCGGACTGGTTCGGGCTGACGAGCTGGTGGGCGCCCTTCGAAGGAGAGCCGGGCCACGCGCGCGGCGTGGTGCAGCGCTTCGAGCAGTTGGGCCTGGGCGCGATCTGGCCCGATTACGAGGCGTTTGCCGAGGCGACCCAGTGGCACGCCTTCCACGCGCTGAAGTTCGAGATCGAAACCATGCGTCGCCAGCCGGGCATCCAGGGCTATGTGATCACCGAGTTCAGCGACATCTACTGGGAGAGCAACGGCCTGCTGGACTTCGCGCGTAATCCGAAAGCCTTCCACCATCGTTTCGCGGCGATCAACGCGCCGGACGTGATCGCGCCCCACCTGCGGCGCTTCGCCTACTGGGATGACGAGATCGCGCCGGTCGGGCTTCACGTCTCGCACTACGGCCCCGGCAACTGGTCGGGCGTCGCGGTGCAGGCTGAATCCGCCGGGCACACGCTGGCCGCGCTGCCGGTCCCCGCTCTCGCGCCGGGCGAGGTGGCCGATCTCGGTGCTGTGGCGTGGCCGCTGCCCGCTGTGCAGTCCGCAACCGAAGCCGTGTTGAATCTGTATGCCGGGGCGGATGGTGTGGCCCTGGCGCAGAACGAAGCCTCGGTGCTGGTCCTGCCGTCGGCGTGGCGGCAGGCCGCCTATGGCG
>JAAYCM010000081.1 GCA_012729765.1 Chloroflexota bacterium
TGGGCGGAGTATGGAGAGTGGCCGACCTGCCAAGTTTGCAGCCGCCGCCGCCAGCGCAGCCCACGACAGCAGAGCAGGGGGGCGAGCAGCCAACCGACCCTATCAGCTTTGCATAGAACAGCTGTTCCATTGCGCTTACTTACACAGAATTACCCTGCGAAAGGACAATAAAATTATGGCCAAACAACGAGTCACAACCATACTCGTGGGTGGCACGGTGCTGACCATGAACACGGCGCTCGATCGCTTTGCGGACGGCACCGTTGCCATACTTAATGACAGTATCGTGGCGATCGGGCCGTCGCCCGACATCCTGGCGAGTTACGAAGCGGACGAGGTGATCGACTGCCGCGATCAGATCATCATGCCGGGGCTGGTCAACACGCATACGCACATGCCGATGACGCTGCTGCGCGCGATGGCCGACGACCTGCGGCTGGATGTGTGGCTGATGGGCTACATGATGCCGACCGAGCGCGAGTTCGTCAGTCCGGAGTTCTGCCGGCTGGGGACGCAGCTTTCGTGCGCGGAGATGATCCGGGGCGGGACGACGCTTTTTGCCGATATGTATTATTACGAGGCCGATGTCGCGGCGGCGACCGCCGAGGCCGGGCTGCGCGGCGTGTGCGGCCAGTCGGTGCTCAAGTTCCCGGCACCCGACGCGGCCAGCTATGACGAGAGCCTGGCCTACACGCGGCGCTTCATCGAAGAATGGCGCGATCATCCCCTGATCGTGCCGTCGGTGGCACCGCACGCGCCCTATACCTGCACCGACGAAATTTTGCAGAAGTGCACCGAGCTGGCGCTGGAATATGATGTGCCGCTGCAAATCCACATCCTCGAAACGCGCCAGGAAGCCGAAGACCAATGGGAAGAGTTTGAGAAGAAGGTCGTTGAGCGCGTGGCCGACCTGGGCGTCTTTCGCGCCAAGACCATTGCCGCGCACTGCGTCCACGTCGATTCAGACGAAATCCGGCTGCTGCAAAAGCACGGGGTGGCGGTGGCGCACAACCCGACCAGCAATCTGAAGCTGGCGAGCGGGATCGCGCCGATCAAGGAGATGCTGGAGCGGGGCGTCAGGGTCAGCGTGGGGACCGATGGCGCGGCCAGCAACAACGACCTGGATATGTTCGAGGAGATGCGGCTGGCGGCCTTCCTGGCCAAGGGCGCGACCTTCGATCCGACCGCGCTGCCGGCCCGCGATGCGCTGCTGATGGCGACGCGCTGGGGGGCCGAGGCGCTGCACCTGGGACACATCACCGGCAGCCTGGAGCCGGGCAAGCGCGCCGATCTGATCGTGCTCGATCGTGACCCGCTGCACAACGCGCCGCAGTTCGAGCGCGATCCTAACAGCGTCTATTCGCAGGTCGTCTATGCCAGCCACGCCTCGGACGTGCAGCACATGATGGTTAACGGGCGCTGGCTGATGCGCGATCGCGCGCTGCTGACGCTGGACGAGGACGCGATCCGGGCCGCTGCCGACGACTACGCGCGCCGGATCGACAGCTTCCTGATCGCGCGTGAGGGCAACGTGCTCAACAAGCTGGTGGCGATCGGCGGCTTGCAGCAGGAAGAGAGCTTCGAGATTCAGGTCAAGGCGGTGGTCGAGGATGCAAGCATCATCCAACGGCTGCTGGAACATCCGGCGGTGCAGGTCGTCAAGCACAACCACTACCGCCAGTACGATACGTACTTCCTGTTCAGCGACGAGCAGCAGGGCCGCGTGCGCTATCGTGAGGACGACTTCATCAACGAACAGGGCCAGCCGGTCAGCGTCCGCACGCGCCTGACCTACACCATCCCGACCAAGGCGCGCGAGTTCGATGAAGCAGTCCTGCTTTCACACTCGCGCTTCATCGCGCCCGCCGACCGCCCGCTGCGCTTCTACCGCGAATACTTCCAGGCGCAGCAGGAGTGCGAGATTCACAAGGACCGGCTGCGCTGGCACGTGCTGTATAAGGGCGTGCTGTTCTATGCCAACCTGGACCGGGTCATGATGCCGGAAGCCGAGGAGCGCTACATCGAGATCAAGTCGCGCACGTGGTCACAGCACGACG
This sequence comes from Chloroflexota bacterium, assembly GCA_012729765.1. Lineage (GTDB taxonomy): Bacteria > Chloroflexota > Anaerolineae > Aggregatilineales > Aggregatilineaceae > JAAYCM01. The sequence continues at coordinate 2,058 of JAAYCM010000081.1, forward strand.
CCGAATATAAGGCCGCGCTGACGACTGAAATCCTGACACAGGTGCTTGGCATCGGCCCAGAAGCGCGCGTGCGCACGGAGTATGTCGAATTGTGCCTGAACGCCAGGTGAGTCTTCGAGCCTGACACAGCCAACAGCAGGGGCGTCATCACGGCGCCCCTGCCGGTTTGACCACATCGCAGGTAGCCCGCACGCTATTCAACCTCGTTCAGCGCCTCATAGGCCGCTTCGATCAGCGAGCCGTCCGGTGCGTCGTAGCTGATCTGCCACAGCATCAGCCCGCCCAGTTCGTTGCGCCTGATATACATCGCCTTGCCGCGGATCGACTGCTCGTTCTCGTAGCTGATGGCGATGCGCTCGTCGGCGCTGTAGAGCCAGGGCACGCCGGTTTCCTCGTCGAAGAACTGGGTATAGCCGGGGTTTTCGAGCAGCGGCAGCAGATCGCGGTAGTAGAGCTGGCCACCGGGCCGCGTGCCCAGCGGAACGCCGCTGGTCCGCTCATACAGCCCGAAATAGTCATTGGGCTTGACATTGCTCCACGCCTGGGCATAGAGCGGCGCGCCGACTACCAGCTTATCGGCGGGCACCCCCGCATCGAGAAACACCTCGACGACCGCCGCGACATTATAGGTGTCCTGAATCTCCTCGCCGCGCGGATCGCGCTCGTTGGCATAGAGCGGCGCGTGATGGCTGGCGATGTCACTCCACGCGCCGTGAAACCCGTAGGTCGCCAGGTTGATCCAGTCCAGCGAGGTCTGCGCGCGCGCGAGGTCGAAGTTCTCATACAACTCCGGCACCGCCGGGGCGAGCATTGTCAGCAGATAGGGCTTGTCGTCCCGCTCGCCGGCGGCGTCAAGCTGCGTGCGGAACTCGGCCAGCAGCAGGTTGAAGTTCTCGCGGTCTTCGGGCAGCCCTTCGACCTGGCCACCGCTGACCGGGTAGCGCCAGTCGATGTCGATCCCGTCGAAGAGATACTGCTGCATGAAGGCCACGCACGACCGGACGAACCGCACGCGCGCGGCTTCGGACGCGGCCACCTCGGAGAAGTTCGCAGAATGTTCCCAGCCGCCCACCGAAATCAGGACTTTGAGATTCGGATGTTCGCCGCGCAGCAGTTGAAGCTGGCGGAAGTTACCTTTCAGACGCAGATTGGCCTGGTCGCCAGGGTAGGCGACCTGCATATCGGTCCAGGGATCGCTGGAGACGCACTGCCCGTTGTCCGAGATCATCAGTGAGGCGTAGATCACGTGCGTCAGGTGGTCAGCCGGGATGTCGGTGACGAAGTAATCCTCGTAGATGCCATAGCCCGGATAGTAGCCTACCACGCGGTAGGGGCTGGCCGGCCCCTGCGCCGCCGCGTCCAGCACGGGCGCGGCCAGGACGGCGATCAGGGTGACGGCCAGCGCCAGTCCGGCGGCGGTAGTCCTGAGAGTTGGGCGGATAGTCATACGTAAACCTGCTTTCCGTGATGGTCCAGGCTGCGCCGGGCTATTCGACACCCGTGTCGCTGGCAAGGCGCGGCGCGCAGCGTGTCCGGTCCACCTGCCGGATCTCGACCGGCCAGCCGTTGTTATCGTAGGTTTTCAGGATGCGCGAGTTCTCGATGCTGCGGCGCATCAGGTCCAGATTGAAGGTCTGCATATCGCTGAAAACCTGCGGCGTGGTGATCAGATAGTCGATGTTGCACTGGTCGTCGCGCAGGATGGTGAACTTGACTGCCGGGTCGGTGTCGATGCGCCAGTAGTTATGCGTGTTCGGATGCGTCTCGCGCAGGTGGGTGAAGGCGTAGTTATCGGTGATGATCACCGCGTCGTCGGGCAGGTTCTCCGTGACCCAATCCACCGCGCGAAGCTGCCCATCGACCTGATCCTCAAGATAGATATCGAGCCGGTTGGCGTTGAAGGACCAGAACGGGTAGAGCAGCAGGGCGAGTGCACCCAGGACCAGCGCGCTTTGCAGGATATTATAGTCGTTGCCGTGATTGAGCACGTCCACAATCTTGCCGACGACGATGCCCACTGCCATCGCCAGGAAGGGCAGCAGCAGGATCACGTCGATGTTGTAGACCGGCCCGCCCAGGACCAGTACGCCCGCCACGGCCAGCAGCATCGCCACCAGGGCGCGCAGCTCGCGCTTATCGATGGCGATCAGAGCCACGAACACGGCGGCGATCAGCCCGCCGTAGATCAGGACCGGGTCGGCGGTGGCGTTCGAGAGATTAACCCATTCGTCAAAGGCTTCGCTCAGGCCGTTGGCGTAGTCCAGCGGGCGGCCCGTGCTGGGGCCGCGATCGCCCAGGCGCTCGATCAGGCTGACGTGTGGAAAATCGCCGCCCAGCGCGGAGCCTTCGGGGAACAGCTCTTCCTTCATCTGGGCATAGAGCGGGTAGAACGACACCATGAACACGGCCAGCGCGACCCACATGCTGGACGCGAAGCGGCGGTGATGCTGGTGGGAGGTCGCCAGGATGACATAGAGCAGGGCGGGCAGGAAGAACAGCGCCGAGCCTTTGGACAGCACGGCCAGCCCGAAGAGCAGCGCGCTGCCGAGATAGTGCATCAGGGTCCGGTCTTCGCCGACGACGAGATAGAACGACGCCAGCAGCCAGACGATCATGATATTTTCGAGCAGCACGACGCGCTGCAACGAGACGGCCAGCGGCGAGAAGGCAAAGACCAGCGTCGCAACGACGGCGGCCAGGGTGCTGTTCGCCAGCTTGCGAGTCAGCATGAAGAGCAGGCCGGTCGTGATGACATGCAGGATCAGCATCAGCACGCGGCCCGAGTTGACCGGAAAGCCGAAGGCGCTCGGCCCCCCGGTCGCCAAGTTCCAGGCCGCCAGCAGCATTGTGCCGACGGGCGGGTCTTCGTAGGAATAGGTGTAGGGCGACAGCTCGCCGGTCGTCGCGATCGACCAGCCGTTGGCGATGTGCGTCCCCTCGTCGTGCTGGTAGTAGGGGAAGCCGAACATATTCTGAGCCTGAACCAGCCCCACGACGATCAGGAGCGCGGCCAGGATGAACAGAGCTTTGCGGTCGTGCTGAATGCCGCTGGACATGGTTAGGCTACCCTCGCTTCGTTAATCGTCTGACCCTGGCGGTGCAGGTTGGAGTGCGCGGTCTTTTCCCAGGCCTGTTTCTGCGTCACGAAGCGGTAGACGGCGCGCAGCGCAGCAAACGACAGCATGAGCTGGTACGGGTAGAAGAACACCATCATCTTCAGTGAGAAGAACAGCGGCAGCTTCTGCCCGTAGGCGCTGGTGAACTCGCGGATGCCGACCAGGTTAATGAGCATCTGGAGCAGCAGGATATAGATCGGGACGTAGGAGAACAGCGCGACCGGCACCGATACCTGCTGAGTCAGCGCGATGTAGAGGCCGACCGGGATGTAGAAGAACATCGCCGCCTGGAGCAGGGAGTTGAGCAGGATGTAGAGCGCGACGATCTTCTGCGTCATGGTCGGCAGGCGCATCCAGTCTCCCTTGAAGAAGATCTGGTAGAAGCCCTGGTTCCAGCGGGTGCGCTGCTTGATGAAGCTCTCGACCGTGTCGGGCGTTTCTTCCTGGGTGGCGTGTTCGGCGTCGTAGACGATCTGGATTTTCGCGCCCAGGCCGGTCAGGCGCAGGCCCACGTCGGCGTCTTCGGTCAGGCACTGATCGTCCCAGCCGTTGATGCGCTCCAGCAGGTGGCGCTTGAAGAAGACGGTGTTGCCGCCCAGCGGGGTCACGGCGAACTGGCGCGTGAAGGCGTGCAAGCCCGACTTGAACCAGAAGAAGTATTCCAGCACGTTGAGGGCCGAGAACCAGGTCGAGCGGAAGTTCATGAGCTGCACGCCGGACTGCACGACATCGCTGCCGTCGCGCACCATCACGGTGTTGACCACATTGTAGATATCGGGATGCGGCTCGTCTTCGGCGTCGAACACGCACACCACGTCTTTGGTCGAGGCGCGCAGGCCCTTGTTCAGGCCGTTGGGCTTGTTGCGCGGGCCATCGGTGAAGGTGATGAGTCTGATGTTGGCGCTGCCCAATTCCTGGATCGCTTCGCGCGCGGCATTGATCGTGGCGTCGTCGTCCTCGTCACGGATCAGGATCAGGATTTCCTTGAGATGCTCCGGGTAATTGATGCGGTTGACCGCGCGGATCGTGTCTTTGATCACGCCCTCTTCGTGGCGGGCGGGCAGCAGCGCCGTGAATGAAACCTGCGGGGCCACAAACTCGCGCGGCGAGCGGTAGCGCTCGGCCACCTTCGGATTGTTCCAGGTATAGGTCATCCAGTAGATGGTAAAGAGACCCTGCGGCACCAGCGTGAGCATCATCGCCAGGATGATGATCGCGGCCAGGGTGGGGCGCGGCGTCATGAGCGTGGCGCGCAGCGGCTCTGGGATGATGCTGCTCACCGGCCCGCTCAGCACATCGACCAGTGAGGACGGGTTGTCGTCGCTGACCACTGCATCGGCGGATTCAGCCACCGCTGGCACCAGGCCATCGGCAATCGAGAAGGCCAGATCGAACGGGCGCGCTTCGCCGTCGATCAGCAGAATGCGGCGCGCCGGGGCGGGGTCGGCCAGGGGCGCGCTTTCCGGCCCAGGGAAGCCCATCAGACCGGCGGCGGCGACGGCTTCCCCGTCGATGCTCGGCGCGGCAGGCGCGGTGGAGTCGTCAATTTTGACCTCGAAGTACAGGTCGCTGGCGTGCACGATCCCATTCGGGCTGATGATCATGAAGGTGAGGCGATAGTCGCCTGCGCTGAGCAGGCCGGCGTCGAGATCGTATTCATAGGGCTGCGCGGTGTAGACCGCCAGGTTTTGCCCGTTGATCGCCAGCTCCGCGACCTCGATCTCGGTGCTGTCCTCGATCCGGATCGTGATCGGAACCATGTTGCTGAACACGTTAACGGGTTCGGGGTCAACCGCTACCGGTTCGACTTCGACCCCGACAACAGGCTCGGTGTCTACCGGCGCGGCGAGATCGGCGGCTTCGCCCGGCTCTCCCACGCCCAGCGCGAGGATGCTCCCGCTGAGCGGCGCGATCGGCTCGGTGAGGGCGACCTGCCGGGATGCCGGCGTGACGCCCAGCGCCAGGATGCTGTTATGGGTCAGGGTGTTGGCCCAGGGCGAGGTCCGGTCGTCCGGTGTGCCCCCCAGCGGCGGGATGCCGACCGGGGCCTCTGGCAGCACAAGCTCGGCGATGGTGTACAGCCACGCGGCGGTGTAGCCTTCCACGCCTTCCAGCGTGCGGACCTGGACCCATTCACCGTCCTGGCCAATCTTGTCCACCGCTGCATCGACCGGCTCGATCACTTCGAGCATCTCGCCCGGCGCGGTGACATGCACCACCCGGCCACTGACCGGCTCGGCGCGCACACGAATATCGCTGCCGGTCGGAGTCACATACAGCCGCGCGGAGGTATCGGGCGCGGCGACGCTGGCACGCACGGTCGGCACGGGCGAGGAATTATCGGGTGCGGTGTCGGCAAAGGTATAGAGCCAGGCGGCGGTATAGCCCGTCGTGCCGTCGGCAGTGCGCACCGGCAGCCATTCACCCCGCGCGCCAACTTTGCTGGCGGCTGCATCGACCGGCTCCAGTACTTCGATGCGTTCGCCTAACCGCGCCACGTCCACCACCGACCCATTGACCGGCTCGGTGCGGATGCGGATAGCGCCGTTGAGCGGCGTAATGAACAGCGCCTCAGCCGCCGCTCCGGATCCGCTTCCGCCCGGCACCGGCTCTGCCGGGTCGGTTACAATCGTATCGGAGATTTCATACAGCCAGGCGGCGGTCCAGCCTTCGGCGTCACCCTTGCGGACCTGAATCCATTTATCGCGCACGCCGATTTTGCCAACGGCCTCGCGATAGGATTCAGTGACTTCGACCTTTTCGCCGTTATACACGACGTCTACGATCGGCTGGTCGGTGCCCGGAGCGCCGCGCAAATTCACGACTTCGGTTTTCGGGCTGAGCAGGAGCGTGATGGGGACGGGCGCTTCGTTGCTCCAGATCGGGGTGGCTTCTACCACCGTCAGAGGCACAACGACGGCCAGGAGTGCGAAAAGCATGGTGAGACTGACGAAGCGCCTGCGGGCATGGGTGATGTAGTGCATCTTTCCCCCCTCCAAATAACCGGTCCGGCGATGGTGTGCTAGCGTTGGTCATGCTGATGACCAACAGATGCGATGGCGGGAAGGAACTCCCGCGGGCCGATGTTCGCGCTTCGGAGAGCGATCTACAGCCAGATTGAACGAAATGGTCCGGTGGACGAGCAGTCTGCCGGGATGGTGCAAGGCCGCAGCAGTTGCATTGTCAAATGCTGAAGTGTGTACTTACACCATGCGTGATTTTATGGAGCCACTAGCGGGGCGTCAATCGAAATCTTATAAGAAACTATTTAAAACATATAAAATTCGTACTAATTAACCAAGCAGAAGCGTTGTCAGGAGAAGACTGGATGGGTTGAAAAGGGGCAATGCACTGTGGAATTCTCGCCTGTGGAACACCCAATAAGGATTATAGGAGTAAGTGAGTGTACCAGCACGGAATATTTATGAAAAAAGTGTGAAAAATAGGTGGCCTGGAAACTGGATAGCAGCTTGGGAGATTGGAAGTCGGACGCAACCGCGCAGCGGCGCAGGCGTATAATTCAAAGGGAGACTATGGTCCCGGCTCTGGCCGGAAGGGGAGTACTATGGCGCGTGCATCAACGTTTCTGCTGCATCTGGCGGCGACCTTCTTTATCTGGGCATCGTTTTTTGTCGTGCAGATGCCGCTGCAAGACAGCGGCATGGTCGATTTTCTGGCGATGGTTGCGTTTGGCTCGACTGTGGCACTGTGGCTGGTGTGGGCGTTCAACAGCTATGGCAGCCAGCCCCAGCCGCAGGCCGAGAGCGAGAAGCAGAAGCGCGGCCCGGTCGAGCATGATGCCCGGCTGGCGACGCTGCTGGAGCTGCTGAGCGACGAGGAACGACTCGCGCTCAAGGAGCGGCTGCTGGACGATCTGCGGGCCGACGGTGAGGCCGTGTCTTTGGCCGATCTGCTTGAGGCGCAGGACGAGCGATCGCGGCGGCGTTTCCGGTCGTGAAGTGTCGCACAGATGGTTGCGCAGGTCGGGCGGGTGTGGTCCAATTGCAGGCGCGTAGATCGATTCCTGTTTGAATTAAGGAGCACACGAATGATTGTTACGACTGATGCCCTGTTCCGGCTCGCTTATGGCAAGTATGCGGTTGGGGCGTACAACATCAACAACATGGAACAAGCCCTCGGCCTGTTCAAGGGACATATCGAGGCGCAGGCCCCGTTCATCATCCAGATTTCGAAGGGCGCGCGCAAGTACGCCGGTATCCCGATGATCGAAGCCATCATCCGCGCTGCCGAGCAGATGTACCCGGACGCTATCTATGCCGTGCATCTCGATCATGGCGACGAGGAAACCTGCTACTCGTGCATCGACTCCGGCTTCTACTCGTCGGTGATGATCGATGCGTCGCATCACCCCTTCGAGGAAAACGTGGCGATCACCCGCCGCGTGGTCCAGCGCGCACACGCCAACGGCCTGTCGGTCGAGGCGGAGCTGGGGATGCTGGGCGGCGTCGAGGAAGATATCGCCGTAGACGAAAAGCACGCCATGCTGACCGATCCCGACGAAGCGCAACGCTTTGTCGAGGAAACCGGCTGCGACAGCCTGGCGGTTGCGATCGGCACGAGTCACGGCGCCTATAAGTTCAAGGGCCAGCAGTCGCTCCACTTCGACCGGATCGAAGCGATCCAGGCGCTACTGCCGAACTATCCGCTGGTGATGCACGGCTCCAGTTCGGTGCCCCAGTCGGAAGTCGAGCGGATCAATGCGGCGGGCGGCGCGCTCGACCCCTCGGCGCGTGGCGTGAACGAGGACGAATTCCAGCGTGCGGCTCGGCTCGGTGTGACGAAGGTCAACATCGACACCGACGGGCGCCTGGTCTGGACGCGCGTGCACCGCGAGTACTTCCGCGACAAGCCGCAGGAATTCGACTTCCGCAAGCCAGGCACGGTGTTTGTAGACGAATACGCCAAGTTCATCGTCCACAAGTCGGAGAAGCTCGGCTCGGCAGGGAAGCTCTCAGAAGTGCGCAGCGCGCTGGGCTAGGGCGCATTACAATTTTTACCCCCATCCCCCGACCCTCCCCCTACGCTGTCGCGGAGGGAAGGGGTGAACCGTGACGGTTTTTTAAGTCCCGCCCTCCTTGTGGGGGAGGGATTTAGGGAGGGGGCAGGCGGGCAGAATCACAACAAGCGGGGCGTATGTCGATACGCCCCGGATTATTTCATGGCTGAGGGTGAAGTTTACTCCGTGGAAGGATTGTCCAGCCGGAAGCCGTGCCCGCGCACCGTGACGATATACTGGTGCTCCGGATCGACCTCGGCCAGGCGATCGCGCAGGCGGCGGACCAGCGCGTCGATCGCCTGCTCGCTGACGCCCTCGCCGATGGCTTCTGGCCAGACCGATTCGACCACCTCGTCGCGCGTGCGGACTGCGCCGGTGCTGTCGTAGAGCAGCTCCAGCAGGCGATACTGGGGCAGGCTGAGCGGCGGATCGACCTCGACGCCCCGGATAAAGACGCGCCGCGAGTCGCGGTTGAGCTGGAGACGCCCGGTGCGGCCCGGCAGATCCTCGATGAACAGCGGTGCGGTGGCCTCGGAGCCGACAAATGTCAACTTGACGGCCATGGCGATCTGGATTTCGTCGCCATCGCGCAGGGAAACGGTGGTCGCCTTGACCTGCTTGCCGTTCAACCAGGTACCGTTCTTGCTGTCCAGGTCTTCGAGATAGTATCCGCCATCCGCGCCGCGAAAGATGCGGATATGCTCGCGCGAAACCTGGCGCTCCGGCAGGACCAGATCGCATTCACCGCCGCGCCCGATCACCAGCTCATTCTCATGAATGGTCCAGCGCTGGCCTGCCTTTTCCCCCTCGTGAATAATCAGGACGGGTTTGTCTGCTGCTGCATCTGACATGGCTCAGTTTTCCTTGACAAATTGCTGCGGTCAGGCTATGTTGAGCGCATCTAGAGCCGGGTAGCTCAGTTGAAGACCGCTGTGGCAGTTTCCTGAATATATTAATCCGTATTGGAGTATAGCGAAACTGATGATTCGCCTCAAGCCCGGCGATACTCTGCGCGAGCGCTATCAGATCGTGGAGATCATCGGCCAGGGCGGGATGGGTTGCATCTACAAGGCCGCCGATCTGCGCCTGGAAGGGCGTTTCACCGCGATCAAAGAGATTTATCCCAATCCCCACGACACACCGGATGGGCTGGAACAGGACCGCCGCCAGTTTCAGCGCGAGGCGAGCATCCTGGCGCGGCTCGATCATCCCAACCTGCCGAAAGTCTCCGATTTCTTCTCCGACGACGAGCGCGATTTCCTGGTGATGGATTTTGTGCCAGGTTACGATTTGAGGCAAGCCATCGACCAGGCGATCCGGCGCGGCCAGTTCATCTCCGAAGCCGAGGTATTGGGCTGGGCCGACCAACTGATTCACGCGCTGCACTATCTGCACACCCAGCAGCCGCCGGTCCTGCACCGCGACATCAAGCCAGCCAATATCAAGCTGACGCCGGGCGGCGTGATCAAGCTGGTGGATTTCGGGCTGGTCAAGCTGCTGTCGTCGGACGAGAGCCGCACGATCACGGTGGCCCAGGGGCGGGGCACGGCGTTTTATACCCCGCTGGAGCAGTACGGCGGCGATATGGGCCATACCGACGTGCGCACCGACCTGTATACGCTTGGCGCGACGCTCTACCACCTGCTAACCAATACCCCGCCGGTCGAGGCCCGCCAGCGCTTTCTGACGCCGCGCGCGCTGCGCGACCCGCGCGATATCAACCCGGCCATCAGCGACCGGACGGCGCGCGCCGTGCTGTGGGCGATGTCGATGCATCCCGACGACCGCCCGCCCGACGTGCTGACCTTTCACAACGCGCTGTTCGGCGACGGCACGCTGCCCCCGCGCGGGATGGCTGCCGGGCTGCGCCGGGCCGATCTGCGCGCGCAGAGCACCCAGCGCGACCCGATGCTGGCCCAGGGAAACGTCGCGCTGGCGTTCCTGGCGGCGGCGCTGCTCGTCGCGGCGCTGCTGGTCACGCTCTACTCGCCGGTGTTCTGAGCGCCTCAGCGCCAGCGGTAGAGCCGCAGCGTCCACCACGCATAGATCAACCCGACCAGCCCGGCACTGACGGTCGTGATCACCGGGGCGAGATCGTCCAGCAGGGTGTGAACCTGTTCCACGCCGGGACCGTTGAGTCCGTAATAGGTGTAGCCGACCAGCCCGGCGACGATGCTGCCCAGCACGACCCGGATGCCACCGTCCACGGTGAGCGTGGTCGAGAAGCCCGCCGAAAACCCCAGCCCGCTCAGCAGGCTCAGCGCGAACAGCGACAGAACCAGATCATTAACCGTCACACGGCGAGGGGAATGGTCTGCGTCTGCCGCTCCCGGCGTTCCGGCGGGCAGCCCACCGGGCGGGGTGGCCGGCACGGCGTCTCCGGCAGGTGCGCCGCTTGCTCCGGCGCTGGTCGGCGCCAGCGCGATGGTGGTTGGCGTTGTCGTCCGGGCAGGATCGGCGGTGCCGCCGGCCTCGCTCGTTCCGGGCGTGCCGCTGCCTGACAGGGCAGGTGGCTCTGCCTCTTCGACCGCGATCACCTGAAAGGTCGTGGAGCGCGTCGCCTCGCCGACTGAGGCCGTGATCAGGATCCGCCCGGTGCGGCTAGGGGTGAAGCTGGTGCGCGCGATCCCGTTTTCGGTGGTGCCGAGCTGGCGCGCCTGCGCGTTCTCGCTGGTCGCCAGCACGAACTCGACCGAGGTGTTATCCGGGACCGGGCTGCCGTTGCGGTCCAGGATCGGCTCGGTGCGCAGGATCAGGCGGCTGCCGAGCGGGACCATCAGCGGGTCGGACGCGCGCGCGGGCGAGATCGAACGGCCCGCCAGCGATTCGGGCACGATCTGGATCGTCTGGTTGGGGGCGGGCGAGGTCGCTTCGTCCAGGTTGTAGCCCGCCGCCGGCAGGCTGATCGGCAACGCGCCGGGATAGCTGCTCTCCTGAAAGAGCGCCCGTGCGGCGGCATCGACATAGGGCGGGATGGCGCTGTAGAGGCCGAAATAGGCGGCGAACTTGCTGATCTCGGTGGACGAGAGATAGGTCGGCGCGCCGAACGCGAAGGCGATCAGGTTCGAGCGCTCGACCACCTCGGTTTCGCGGTCGAGAAAGCTGCGGATCACGCCCGATGACGCGACATCCGGCGAGATGTCGAGCATGGCGAAGATCACCCAATCGACCGCCCGCAGCGCCTCACCGATGCGCTGGTTGGTCTTGAAGGTGCTGTCCGAGGCGGTCCCCTCGAAGCTGCCGTGCAGATAGGTGTCGAGCTGGGCGAACGAGAAGCTGGTGACCTGTTCCGGGCGGAGCTGCGCCCCGGCATAGGGGCCATACAGCCGCTCGATGGCGACTTCCAGCGCGTTCACGCTCAGGGTCGAATAGGCGGCGCAGAAGGAGCACTGCTGCACCAACCGTACATCGGTAAAGATCACGATATTGTCGTCGCGGGCGGGCACGGTGGACAGGCTCTCGCGGCGCGGCGCGATCAGCGTCACGCTGTCCTGTGCGATGCGGTGCAGCTCGGCGGTGGCCCGGCCCACCTCGTCAATCGTGCCGGGCGGGGTCAGGACATTTTCGAGCGACAGGTCGCCGTCGTAGAGGCTGAGCTTGAGGCGCAGAAGCCGCGAGAGCGACTGATCGACGCGGATGCGGAAGACCGGATCGTTCTGGTAGCGCTCGGCGAAAAACCGAATCACGTCGATCACGTTGGCAAGCTGATCGGCATTGGGCTGGGGGCCGAAGTGGTCCAGGTAGAGCAGATCATTGCCGGCCAGGAACGCCTCGCGCGCGATCTGCCGGTGGGGGAAGGGGCTGACATTGTAGTAGCGGCGGATGGCGCGCGTGCCGAGCGGGCTGCTGATCATCACGCCGCGTGTGCGCCAGCTCCGGATCGCGGACTGGTTCAGGAGATCGCCGGCGGCCTGCTCGTCCACGCAGACCGGGCGCGTGATCGAGCGCAGGTTGCGGCCCTGGTAGCGCATATTGGCGCACTGCAAGCCATCGGCGCGGGCAGGCGTGTTGCCGGCCCTGCCCGTCACGGCGAAGTAGGGAACCAGATCGATCTGGCTCAGCTCTTCGACGGTACGCGGCACGACCGGGATTTCGATCTCCGGGTGGGTGTCGGCAAAGCCGAGGCCGGGGAAGTGCTGCGCGATCACGGCGATGCGGCTGTCGCTGCCCTGATGCACGCCGGTGATATACGCCTGGCCCATCTCGCCCACCCAATAGGGCTGGCCGCCGAACGCGCCGACGCCGAGATCGAAGGTGCGCTCGCCCTGCGGCTGCTGGAGCACGTCCAGGGCCGGGCCGAGCAGCATATTGATACCCATGATGCTTAGCTCGCGGCCCGTTATCACGCCGACCTGCTGCGCGTAGGCGGGATTCCAGGTTGCGCCGAGGGCCATCGGGCTGGGCAGGGGCGTGGTGCCGAGCGCGATCTCGGTGCCGGGCTGGCCGTTGCCAGCGTGTTCGGTTGCGATAAACAGCGGCACGAACGAGCGCCCCGTGTCCTCACCGTTTTGGGTGGCGGCGGCGGCGCGATAGGCCATCTCTTGCAGCTCGGTTGTCAGGGATTGGACCAGGCGCGGCGTGTTGATCTGGCCGTTGATGTTGTCGTTTTCGGCCAGCAGCACCACGCCGCCGAGATTGTACTCGGTGATCAACTGCGTGATGGCCGTTTCTTCACCCAGGTAAGCGCCCTCGAACGTGACGAGCATCAACTGGCCGACGCGCTCTTCGGGCGTGAGCGAGGCCAGGATGCGGCTGATCATGGGTTCATAGGGGTCGGGCGCGTCTGCTGGTGGCTGGGCGTGCGTCAGCGTGGGGGCGCTGGCGGACAGCAGCGCGCCGATCAACAGCAGGATGATTCCGGAGCGCAGCGGCGACCGTGATCCGCTGCGCCTGTGCTTGCCTCTCAGCATAGGCCCGCTTGCAGGGTTGTGGGTGGCGCGACCGGCGCGCCTCGAAAAACGATGCGCTGAGTATACCCGGTCGCCCGGCGGTACGCGACCGCGCGGCAGGGGCAGCCGTCATGCCGCCCCCGGATTCGCGGATCAGTTGCGGCTCAACGCGACATTCAGCTCGACCGGACTCTCCGTCTCGCCGGTGACGGCGATCGCGTCGGCGGTGATCGGGATATAACCCTCGGCGCGGATCAGGACGCTGTAGAGCATCGGCTCGTCGGTCGTGCCGCGCGGCAGCAGCTCTGGCACCTGGAAGCGCCCCTCGTTGTCGGCCAGCGAGATTCCAAGCACCTGGGCCTCGGTCCACAGAAAATCCTCGACGCTGTATTCCGGCTCCAGGACGACGAACAGCGCGCCGGGGATGCCGTCGCCGGTTTCGGCATCGGTGATGCGCCCGGTCATCTGGACGCCCTCGGCGCTGGCGAAGGTGTCCACCGGAAGCTGGCCGAGGCCGATACGTGCGTCGAGACGGTGCAGCGACACGTTCGCCATCAGGATTTCGAGGGTATAGGTGCCATCGGGCAGCGTGTTGAGGCTGTCGAGGCTGACGAAGTAATTCTCGCCATCGGGCGGCGCGTCCCAGGGCTCGGTGATCTCGAACAGGACATCGCCATCGACCGACCAGCGGCGTGTCCACATCGTGCCCGGCGCGACCAGACGCCAGTTGAAGAACGCATACAGCGCGCGGCTGCCGGTCGGAAACTCGGTGCGGATCACGCCCGGCGTCCCGGCGCTCTGCTCGGTTGTGAAGCGGAAATCGGAGAAGATCAGCGCGGTGTTCGCCTCGGCCCCGCCCGCGATCACGAAATCCGCCTTGGCCGCGAGCTGGTTGTTGATGTACAGCTCCAGGCGATACTGGCCGGGGATGAAGTCGGCGGCGGCGGTGATCAGGCGCGTGCCCTGTGCGTCGCCGTCCCAGTTGGCGGTGTCGCGCGTCAGCTCGGCTCCCTCGTAGTACCAGATGTAGCTCCAGGGGATGCCGGACTGCATATTGCGGTAGTTGAAGCGGGCCTGAATCGCGCTGCCTTCGGGCAGGACATAGTTGGTCCCGACCAGGCCGCCGCCTTCGTCCAGCACGCCAAAGACGATGTCGGAGAACATCGGGTCTTCACGCGGGCCGCCGCCGACGACAATCTTCACGCTGGCGACCTCGCGCCCCTCGATGAACAGGCGGAAGTCGTACAGGCCGTTGCGCCAGGGCGTTCCCGCGCTGCCGATATACCACTGCCCGCGCTGGCCGCCGCTCCAGGTGACGGGCGGCAGGCTGTAGTCGGGAGCGTGGATGTCATCGACCGTGACGCGCAGCTCGTAGACCATGCCATCGACCATGTTCTCGTAGTCGAAGAACAGGTAGAGGCTGCTCGTTCCGGCGGGCACCGTCCCGACGACACTGGCCGGGATGCCGGCCTCGTTGATGCGCGTGGTGAAAAAGAGATTCCTGAAGGCCGGCTGGCCGCTGCTGCGCACCGGGGCGGTATTGGTCAGGTCGTCGCCCAGGGTGGTGCCAAGCGCCGCGCCACGCACCAGGCCGCGCGCCAGCCGTGACGGTCGCAGCGCGCTGATGAAGCCGCCGACCGGGACACACGTATCGTTGCGGTCGGCCCGACCGTCGCCGTTCGAGTCCTGGATGATGCGGCAGTCCACCGTTTCGCCCCCGCTGCGGGCGGGTGAGATGGTCGGGATGCCGATCAGCTTGCCGTCGCGGTTGTAGGCCCCGCCGCCGCTCATCGTGCCGGGGATGGTGGCGCTGGTCCGAATCCAGGCGCGGTTGCCAGCGCGTGCCTCAGCCGTGAAGCCGCTGATTGTGCCGCGTGTGACGCTGACCGGCTCATCGCCGATATCCGGGTAGCCGACGACGGTGATCGTCTCGTCCAGGCGGGCGCTGTCGGAATCGCCCAGCTCGACGAACGGGAGCTGCAAGGTGCCCGGCTCGACGGCGCGCCCGTCCAGATAGCCGCTGATACGCAGCATCGCCAGGTCGAGACCCTGGCTGGCGACGACTACCTCGGCGGTATAGGTCGGAATCGGCGGCTCGTCCATGCGCACCATCACGGCGATCGCCAGCCGGTCGGCGGGGCAGCGCTCGCTCGGCAGCACGTTATGGGCATTGGTCAGGATCAGCCCGTCTGCGCTGACCAGCGTGCCCGATCCCACGCACGAGATCACCGGCTCGTTTGCGCCCTGGTAGGTTTGCATGATAAAGACGGTGGCACGTTTGATGACGTCCTCGTTCAGCTCGACCAGCGGCGAGTCGGGAGTCGGGCTGGGAGTGGGGTCGTCCTGTGCCTGACCGCGCTCCAGGGGCATAAGCGGCAGGCCCAGCCCGATCAGCAGGCTGAGCAGGCCCAGGGCGAACATGAGCAGCGCAAAAGAACCTCGTCGTTTTGCAACCATCAGAAGATTTCCAGCGTCCGTAACAGATTCTCGAAGCGGTAGTAATTGTCGTCGAAGGCGCTGCGCTCTTCCCGGTAGGTGACGATCACCGCCTGTGAGCGGCGCAGGACGATCACGTCCACGCCCTCGACCACAATCGGCAGGCTTTCGAGCGCGGGATTGCGCTCGTCCTGGGTGTAGGCGTAGGTGCGGCGGATGGCGGGCGAGCCGTCGCGCAGCGTGATCTGCGAGCGCGAGATGAAACGGTAGGCGGGCAGCGTATTGGGGCGCTGCATGTCGATCAGATAGAGGATGTTGCCGGGCGTCGCGTCGGGCCCCACCGGCAGGATCGACACCTGGAGCAGGGTCTTGAACGGCAGCGCGTCGGGGTCTTCGGCGCGAAAGACGTAATCTGCGCCGCCAGAATCGACCAGCCAGCCCTGCGGAATCTGCGCGCGAATACCGGCTTCCAGATTCTCAAGTGTCTGGGTGGCGTTCAGCGTGTTGGAGCGCAGGGTCAGGCCCAGCAGCAGCGCCAGCGCCAGCGCGCCGATGATCAGATAGCCGTTCCAGCGCTGGCGAAAGGTGAGGGGCGGGCCTTCATTGGTCCAGATGACTTCG
Organism: Chloroflexota bacterium; assembly: GCA_012729765.1. Classification (GTDB taxonomy): domain Bacteria; phylum Chloroflexota; class Anaerolineae; order Aggregatilineales; family Aggregatilineaceae; genus JAAYCM01. Next base: position 18,137 of record JAAYCM010000081.1, read on the forward strand.
CTCATAGCACCTCACGGCGGCCCGTCAGGGCTTCCATTCGCGCATCGGAGCTTTCGATCAGGAAGGCGAAGACGGCGAACAGCGCCGCCACCAGCCCAAAGGCGAGCGCCAGGCCGCGCTCCGGCGAGCTGGCGGTCGCGCCGACGCCCAGCCCGCTGACAATTGCGATCCCGCGGAAGCTATAGTAGATGCCGTGCAGCAGCCCGGCGAGCAGCAGCCCGGCGGAGAGCCAGAAGATCGGCGGGCGGCCAATGCGCAGCTCGGCCAGAAAGTAGCCGGTCACGACGCCGATGCCCAGCTGCGAGAAGGTGACGCTCGCCACGCGCAGGGCCGTCGCCGTAAGCGTCATATCGGGATCGAGCGCGAAGTGGACGTTATACACAACGGCAAAGCCAAGTGACACGGTCAGCGCGTAGGCCACGCCGTCGAGCCGCTGGCGGAAGCGCTGCGGCCAGCCCGTGTAGCGCAGGATGGCATACTTCAGGAATTCGGTGGTGACGCCGACCGTCAGGCCATAGCCCAGCACCCGCCCGAAAAACCCCTGGCCGGGCAGCCAGCGGTCGGGCGTAAAGAGGTGCTCTTGCAGCGGGATGGCGACTCCGTTGGCGGCCAGCGCGCCTAGAATCAGCAGCCCGACCAGGCCGGGGCGCGGCTGGGGGGCGCGGCGCTCGGCTCGAAAACTGAATACCAGCCACGCCGCCAGCGGCAGCAGGGCGATGGCGAGCTTGGGGAGCGGATCGCGCAGGGTGGCGGGCAGCGCGCCGAAGAAGTGAGTCAGCACCCAGATCGCGGCAACGGCCAGCAGCAGCACCCAGATTTCGAGCCAACTGGTGCGCCACACGCGCCGGTAAGGGTAGATCTCCTCGACCTGTTCTTCGGGAGCCAGCAGAATCGGTTCAAAAGACAAATAACTTCACTCCTCGATCGCTGTTGATCACGCCCGGTCGTAGTGGTAGACTTGCCCCGCAAGACCAGCGAATTTTACCGCGCCCAGGATAGACTGCCCATGCCGACCGGATTATTATTACGACCCAGCCGACGGAGCGCTCTGGGAAACCTTCTGCGGGAGCCAGGTATGTACCGGAAATCAGCCGCTTTCTACGACGCTATTCACAGCTACAAGAATTACGAGCGCGAGGCGCAGATCGTTCACAAGCTGATCTGGCGCTACCGCCTCAGCACAGGCCGCCGCCTGCTCGATGTTGGCTGCGGGACCGGGCGGCACATCGAACACCTGCAAAAGGATTATGCGGTGATCGGCCTGGACGTCAACCCTGAACTGCTGAAGATCGCGCACCAGCGCTGCCCCGATGTCGAATTCTACGAGGCGGATATGGTGGACTTCGCGCTTGGCATCCAGGTAGACGTGATCACCTGCCTGTTCGACGCGATCGGCTATGTCCAGACGCTCCCGCGCTTGCAGCAGGCGCTCCGCGTCATGAAGCGGCACCTGCGGCCCGGCGGCGTGATCCTGATCGAGCCGGGTCCGGCTCTCGACGAGGTGCATTCGGGCACGCTCCGCACGCTGTGTGTCGAGGAGCCGGATCGCCATGTGAGCTGCATGATCCTGGAGACGGTGCAGGGCCGCGCCTACCGCGCGGAGCACCACTACCTGGTGGGCACGCCGCAGGATGGCGTGTGCTACTTCTCCGAGCAGCATAATCAGGGCCTCTTTACGCACGACGACTATCTCGGCGCACTGTATGAAAACGAGCTGGACGTGGTGCACGAGCGCGAGGGCCTGACGGGGCGCGGACTGTATATCGGCATCCGCCCGCTGGACTGACCGGCGGGCACTCGAAGCGAGCGGGGGTGGTGACGCACTATGAGTCTTGATGCGACGCGACGGCGTACGCCGGTACGCCTGGGTGTGCTGGGTTTGCTGCTGGTGATCTGCCTGCTGCTGTCGGCAATCGTGCTGGCGCTGGCGCTGCGCGGTGGGCCAGATGAGACGGTTGACGAAGGCGACAAAATTGTCTACGGGCTGACGCTCAACCCGTCCGGCTTCGATCCGCATATTCACGCCTCAAGCGAGCTGGGCATCCCGCTGTTCTCGGTCTACGATACGCTGGTCTACCGCCACCCGCAGACGCTCGACTTCGTGCCGGGGCTGGCTGCAAGCTGGGCGATGGCCCCCGATGGGCTGTCGTGGACGTTCGAGCTGAAAGAGGGCGTGACCTTCCACGATGGGACGCCGTTCAACGCGCAGGCGGTGGCAACCAATCTCGACCGGATCATGAACCCGGAGATCGGCTCGCAGAAGGCGCGGCTGCTGCTGGGGCCATACAGCGGTTATGAGATTCTGGGCGATCTCACGATCAAGCTTTACGTTTCGGAGCCATACGCGCCGCTGCTCGACGGCCTGAGCCAGGTCTATCTGGGCATCGCCAGCCCAACGGCGCTGGCCGGGCAGACGAAGAACTCGTACCAGTGGCACCAGGTCGGGACCGGGCCGTACCGGGTGAGCGAGTTCGTGCCGGGCGATCATATCACGCTGCGGCGCAGCGAAGAGTATGACTGGGGGCCGGTGTTCTACGCGCCGGAGACGGATGCCGCCGTCGATACGGTCGAATTCCGCTTTTATGAGGACGCCGCGACGCGCAGCCTGGCGTTGGAAAGCGGCGAGGTGCAGGTCATCGGTGAGCTGCTGCCGACCGATGTCGAGCTGCTGACCGGAAACACGGCGCTGCGCGTCTACCCGGTGCCGGTGCCCGGCACACCGCAGCAGTTCTTCATTAACACGCAGGCCGCGCCGACCGACGATCTCAACGTGCGGCAGGCGCTAATCTACGGCACGAACCGCACGGCGATTGTGGACGCGGTGTACCAGGGGCGCTCGCCGGTGGCACACGGTCCGCTGGCCGCCGTGAACCCGTTCTACTATCCCCAGGTGGGTGAGATGTATGCTCACGATGCCAGCTACGCGCGCGGGCTGCTGGAGAGCGCCGGTTACCTGGACACCGACGGCGACGGCATCCTGGAGCGTGACGGCGCGCCGCTGGAGCTGACGATGGTTTTTGGCCCCTGGAACCAGATGCCGGAAGTGGCGCAGTTGATCCAGAGCCAGTGGCGCGATCTGGGCATCGACCTGGAACTGATTCAAGTCCCTGACTTTCCCACGCTGCTGCAGCACGCGGGCGAGGGCGATTATCACCTGCTGGCGTTCTCCGATGCCGGAGTCGATGCGAGCGTGATCAACCGCTTCTACCTGGGCGACAGCGCCAGCAACTACACCGGCTACAGCGATCCGGAGCTGGACGGCTGGCTGCTGGAAGGCGTGCGCCAGACCTCAGCCGAGACCCGGTCGCAGCTTTATGCCTCGGCCCAGCAGCGAATCATGGAGCAGGCGCTCGTTCTGCCGATCCGCGATTTCGTCAATCTCAACGGCGCGACGGCCCGGCTGGACGGCGTGATCTTCAGCGCGCAGGGCTGGTGGCCGCTGCTTCGCAACTTCGAGCTTGATCGCTAAGCGCACCCCGGCATGATCCCCTTTGTGCTGCGGCGGATGGGCACGGCGCTGGTCGTGGCGTGGCTGGCGCTGACGCTGGCATTCGTGGTGCTGCGCTGGGCGCCCGGTGACGCGGTCGATGCGACACTGGCGCGCAGCGGCGGCTCGGCTGAGGAGATCGCGGCGCGGCGTGCGGCGCTGGGCCTCGATGATCCGGTCGGGCAGCAGTATCTCGCGTACCTGGCCGGGCTGGTGCGGGGCGACCTGGGCGAGTCGCTGATCTCCGGGCAGCCGGTGAGCGAGATGCTGGCCGACAGCTTCGTCCCGACGGCGACGCTCTCACTGCTGGCGCTGGTGCTGGCGGTCGCGCTGGGGGTGCTGCTCGGCGTCCTGGCCGGGGCCGCACCGTATGCCATCGTGCGCGCCGCCGCCGATGGGACCGCGTCGCTGGCGCTCTCGACGCCGGTCTACTGGACGGCAACGCTGGCGATCTACCTGTTCACGGTCGTGTTGGGGCTGCTGCCGGGGGTGGGTGGAACCGGGCCGCGCTACCTGATTTTGCCGGCGGGGGTGCTCGGCTTCCACACGGCGGGCAGCATCGCGCGCGTGACGGCCAGCAGCATCCGCGAATCCGCCGGGCAGGACTTCGTGCGCACCGCTCAGGCCAAAGGGCTGCCTGATGCGCAGGTGCTCGATCATATTCTGCGTGTGGGGCTGCTGCCGGTGGTGGCGGTCGTGGCGCTGCAGCTCGGCTTCCTGCTGGGCGGGACCGTGATCACCGAGATCATCTTCGTGCGGCGCGGGCTGGGGCGCGTGCTGATCCTGGCGGTTAACAACCGCGATTATCCCGTGATTCAAGGGCTGGTGGTGCTGGCCGCCGTGACCTACAGCCTGGTCAACGCGCTGGCCGATGTGGTCTACAGCCTGGTCGATCCGCGCGTGCGGAGCGCTGATTAGCCGTGCGCCCGAAACGCAGGCACGCGCGCCTGATGATCGCCGCGATGATCCTGGGCGGGATGGCCCTGATCGCGCTGCTCGCGCCGCTGCTGGCGACGCACGATCCGCGCCAGGCCGAGCCGCAGATGCAGCTTCAGGCCCCTTCACGCGCGCATCTCTTCGGGACCGATCTGCTGGGGCGGGACGTGTACAGCCGCGTGCTCTATGGCGGGCGGCGCACGCTGGGGTTGGCACTGCTGGCCTCAAGCGTCACGCTGCTGCCGGGGCTGGCGATCGGGCTGGTGGCGGGCTACTTCGGGCGCTGGATCGACAGCGGGCTGATGATGCTGGTCGATGCCGTGCTGGCCTTTCCCAGTCTGCTGCTGGCGCTGGCGCTGGTCGCGCTGTTTGGCGGCGGGCTGGAGCAGATCGCGCTCGCGGTGGGCATCGCCGGGACGCCGGCCTATGCCCGCGTCACTCGCGCGGCAGTGCTGGAAGCGCGCACGCGGCTGTATGTCGAGGCGGCGCACGCCATCGGAGCGCGACCGCCAGGCATCCTGGCGCGGCACATCGTCCCGACCATCGCGCCGCCGCTGATCGCCTTCGCCGGGGTGACGCTGAGCTGGGCGATCCTGAATGGGGCGGCGCTGATGTTCCTGGGCTATGGGGGAGATATCGCCGCGCCGGACTGGGGCGTGATGCTGGCCGATGGACGGGAGGCGTTCCGCACTGCGCCCTGGATCGCGTTCGCGCCGGGTGCCGCGCTGAGCCTGACGGTGTTCGCGATCAATCTGCTGGCGGGCAGCCTGGATCGGCGGCGCTAAGGCGTGATCGTAAAACGGATTTCCTCGGACGACACGCGCCCGGTCCACACGCCCTGATCGAAATAGGCCGGTGTCGCGGTCGCGTTGGGGACGGGCGTCGCCTGCGTGCCGGAGTCGAAGTTGCGATAGAAGGCGCGCAGACGGTATTCGCCGGGGAAGATACCGATCTGCTGCATGGTTGCCGGGGCGATGTCGAAGGTCTGGGTACAGCGGGCGCGCGATCCGAGCAGGTGCAGGCGCTCGCGCGCGAAGGCGGCAAGCTGCGGCGGGCGCGGCGTGTTGGGATCGGTGAGCAGCGCGCCGTCCTGCACGCGCGTGATCTCGAAGCTGACGCCGGGCAGGTTGTCGTCGCTGGCGATGATCGGCGGCTGCGGGCCGAAGTAGAGAATCACCGGGCCGATATCGTCGTTGACAAACGTCAGGCGAACGGTCAGCGGCTGGCTGGCCGAGATCATCTCGCTTTCCAGCGCGAGGTTGAGATCGAGATTCTGCTGTTCGCCGCCGGAGAGCGCCAGCGCCGAGCGGTTGTTACCGCCGATCGGCGCGGCCAGATCGGTACATTCCAGGCCGGTGCGCGCCGCCGGATAGACGCGGGGCAGGGCAATCGCCAGCACCAGCGCCAGCCCGGCCAGCCCGATCAGCGCATTCGTGGTGTTGATGCGCCCGCGATACCTGCCAAACCGCCGCTCTGTTCGTCGTGCCATGCTGCGCTCATTCCTCGTGTGGAGTGGAAAGCCAATCGCGCACCAGCCCGATCACGTCGCCCGGCGTGATCTGCGTCACATCCAGCCAGCGAATCCGCCCGTTGTGGCCGTTGAACCAGGTATACTGGCGGCGCACGAAAGCGCGCGTTTCCTGGCGGATCGCGACGGCGACCTCGTCGCGGGTGCCGGTGCCTTCGAAGTAGGGCTGCCACTGCGCGTAGCCCAGCCCGCTCATGGCCGGACAATCCCAAGTATAGCCTGCTTCGAGCAAAGCTCGCACCTCGTCTTCCAGGCCCCCGGCCAGCATCCGGTCGATGCGGGCATCGACGCGGGTGTAAAGCTGCTCGCGGGGCAGGGTGAGGCCGAGCTGCAGGATGCGGTAGGGCGGGGGCTGTTTGCGCTGCAAGACGCTGATCGGCGTGCCGGTTTCCAGAAAGACTTCGAGCGCCCGCACGACGCGCCGCACATTGCGGTAGTCGATCCGTTCGGCGGCGGTGGGATCGTGCTGGCCCAGGCGCTCGTGCAGCGCGCGCGGGCCGTGCTCGACGGCGTAGCTTTCCAGCTCGGCGCGCAGATCGGGATTGGGCGGCACTTCGGGAATGCCCCAGCCTTCGATCACGGCGGTGAGGTACTGCCCGGTCCCGCCGACGAGCAGCGGCAGGTGATCGTTGAGCCGGATGGCGCTGAGCGCGGCATAGGCGGCGCGCTGGAACTCGGCCAGGGTGTAGGTCTGATCGGGCGACACAATATCGAGCAGGTGATGGGGGGCCAGGGCGCGCTCGGCGGGCGTGGGCTTGGCCGTGCCGATATCCATGTCCCGGTAGATCTGGCGGCTGTCGGCGTTGACGATCTCACCGTCCAGGGCGCGGGCCACCTCAATTGCCAGAGTCGTTTTGCCGCTGGCGGTCGGGCCGAGGATCACGACCAGGGGCGGCAGCGCGGATTCGCGCAGCGGCTCCGGCTGTGGATCGGCGGCGGCCTCGTGATCGGGCGGCGCGGGGGCCGGCTCGGCAGCGGCGTGGCTACCAGTCCACAGCATTCGTCACGATCTCCACTGCCAGCCGCCCGCGCTCGGTCCCCACGGCGGCCACATCGATCCGCCAGGATAGATCGTCCAGGTCGTGCAGGACGAGATAGGCTTCGGCCAGCCGGGCCAGCCGCGCCTGTTTGCGCGCGTTCACGCTGGCGAGCGCCTGCTCGACGGCAGCCTCGATGGGTCCACGCCGGGCGCGCACCTCGACGAACACGAGCACATCCCCGCGCCGGGCGACGATATCCAGCTCGCCCAGATCGGCATGCCGCCAGTTGCGGTCGAGCAGGGTGTAACCGGCCCGGCACAGGCGCGCAGCGATCAGGTTTTCGGCCCGCTGGCCGAGGGTGAGACGGGCGTTGGTCATGCTGGCTCTCGCTTGGTGATGCGGCTGGCTTCCCTTACCTTGCCAGCTATTTTACCGAAAAATCGGCGCGAAAGCCCCCAGCTTTAGCGGTGGAGATGAAGCGCCTTCGGTGCTATACTGAAAGCCATACGGCAGTGCCGCAACCGTCAGCAGGGGCAGCGGCACTGTCGTGCGGCAGAAGCCCCCGGCTTTAGCTGTGGGGAGCATCGCTCTCGTGCTACAATTTTTTGCACACAGCCATTTTCCGCTTAGCAGGCTGCTAATCCCAGGAGTCGGCCATGCCTATGCCTACAACCAGCGTTCTCAAGCAGGCAGATATCTTCTACGAGTTTACCAATACGCAGCTTGAATTGGTGGCGTCTATCTGTGAAGAACGCGAGTACACGTTGAACGAGCTGATCTTCGCCGAAAACAGCAACGGAGATGAGCTGTACGTGATCGCCGAAGGCGAGGTCGATATCCAGGTGGACCCGGCGCTGATCGGGATGGCGCAGAAATCCGGCCCGCAAACGATCGCCACGCTGCGGCGCGGGCAGTCGTTCGGCGAGGTCGCGCTGGTGGACCAGGGCCTGCGCTCGGCCTCGGCGCGCTGCACCCAGCACAACACCCGCCTGCTGCTGATCCCGCGCGAGAAGCTGATGCTGCTGTGCGATACCTATCCGCAGCTTGGCTACCGCCTGATGCGCAACCTGGCGGCTGACCTGGCGATGAAGATTCGCAACACCGATCTGCAAGTGCGCGAACACCTGACCTGGACGCCGTCCTCACCGGAGTGAGTCCGAGGCCCGGCCAGCCGGCAGCATTTTCGATCAGGCGCACGGCGCGCGACCGCGCAAGCCGTGCGTTTTTGACTGTTTTTGACCTGAGATGCAGGACTAGAAATGAGGCAGTTCGATGAACCTGGAAGTGATCAGCATCGGTACGGAGCTGCTGCTAGGCGAGATCGTCGATACCAATTCCGCCTACATCGCCCGGCAGATGCGCGATATTGGCGTGAACATCTTCTCGCTGACGACGGTAGGCGACAACCGTGAGCGGATTGCCGAGGCGATTCGTACCTCGCTCCAGCGCGCCGATGTCGTGATCACGACCGGCGGGCTGGGGCCGACCGTCGATGATATGACGCGGCAGGCGGTGGCCGACGCGACCGATCGCGATCTGGAGTTTCGCCCGGAGCTGCTGGAGCAGATCGCGGAGCGCTTCCGGCAGATGGGGTCGCAGATGAGCGAGAACAACCGTGTGCAGGCCTACATTCCCGCCGGGGCGATCCCGGTTTACAACCGGCTCGGCACTGCGCCATGCTACATCGTCGAATCCGAGGACGGTATCATCATCAGCCTGCCGGGCGTGCCGCGCGAGATGAAGGATATTCTGGCGGTGTCGGTGATCCCCTACCTGCGCGAGAAGCTGGGCGGGCGCGGGATCATTAAGGCGCTGGTGCTGCGCACGGCGGGCATCGGCGAGAGCCAGATCGACGCGCAGATCAGCGACATGGAGGCGTGGAGCAACCCGACGGTCGGCCTGGCGGCGCACACCGGACAGACGGATATCCGCATCACGGCGCGGGCCGATACCGAGGCCGAGGCCGACGCCATGATCGCGCAGGTGGAAGGGCTGATCCGCGAGCGCCTGGGCCAGTATATCTACGGTGTGAATAAAGAGCAGTTGGAAGATGCTTTTATGCGTGCCCTGCGTGAGCGCGGCCTGAAGCTGGCGATCAGCTACAACGGGCCGCAGGGCGAGCTGCTGGCGCAGCGTTTGCGCGAGGTGGGTGCGACAGATGTGATCGTGGCTGAGCTTTATGAGTCCGAGCTGGAGCCGCTGCTGGCGCGACTGGGCTATGCTGCCGAGGCGGCTGATCCGGCGGCGCTCGACTACTGCGCACTGGCCCAGGCCGAGGCGCGGCGGGTGCGCGGTGAAACCGGCGCGGACGTGGTGATCGCGATCCTGACGCGCGAGCCGGGCACCGGGATCAGCACGCTGGCCGGGCTGGAAGAGCGGAGCCGCTGTTACCAGTATGGGGGCGTCGAGTCCGATGCGCCGCAGTGGGCCGGGACGTGGGGCATGAGCATGGCCTGGCACCTGACCCGCCGCCTGCCGGAGCGGTAGACGGTGGCGGATATGGCGCGGGGTGATCGGCTGGGCCTGGCGCTGGCGCAGGCCGGGCTGATCCAGTTCGGGCGCTTCGTGCAGCCGGATGACACGATCTGGCCGGTGGCGGTGCATCTGCGCTGGCTGCCGTCCTACCCGGCGCTGCTGCGCGCAGTAGCGGCGGCGCTGGTTCCCCTGCTGGACGGAATCGAGGCGGACCGCGTGCTGACGACTGCCGACGCGACCCCGATCGGCGTGGCGCTCAGCCTGGCGAGCGATCTGCCGCTGGTCTATCCCTTTGGTGAGGTGCGCGATTATACGGCGGCGTTCGCCATCGAAGGGGCGTATGATGTCGGGCATCCTACGCTGCTGCTGGCCGATGTGCTGGCCGACCCTGACCAGGCGCGCGGGATCGTGGCGCTGGCAGGACGCGTCGGGCTGGATGTGAGCGCGGTGCTGGCCGTGCTCGACCTGGGGCTGGGCGCGTCGGAGCGCCTGGCCGCCGACGGCTACACGGTGCGCTACCTGCTCGCGCTGGCCGATCTGCTGCCGGTGCTCGAAACCGAAGGACTGCTGCCGCCTGCCATGCGCGCCGCGGTCGAGGTGTGGCTGGCGGGTTAGTCGTGCAGGGCCGGGACCTTGACCGGCTCGGCTGGCTCCGGCTCCTCGATTGGAACGGCGGGGCGCTCGTAAACCGGCACCCGCGTCGAAAGCAGCAGGCCGAGTGTCCCAAAGATGCCCACCATCAGCAGCACGGTGGTAAACAGGCGGCTGAAGTCGGCCCCGTCGATCAGCGTGCTGAGAATCTGGGCGTCGATGCCGATCGCCAGATCGAAGCTGGTGTAGAGGATGGCGGCGCTCATGCCGCGCAGCACCGGCGGGATCACATCCTGCGAGACAGTATCAGCCACCGCGCGCGCCGACCCCCACCCAATCGACATGATCGCAATCGCGGCGTAGGCGGGGAAGGTGCTGGTCGCGCGGCTGAGCAGGTAAGCGCCCACGATTGCCAGCACCAGACCGGGAATCGCGACCGGCTGGCGGCCAATCCGGTCCGAGATGCGCCCGGCAACCGGCTCGACCAGCGTATCGAGCAGCGACCAGATGCTCAGCCCCAGGCCCATCGCCACCGCCGCGAACACTCCTGGCGCGTCTTCGAATAGCTGCTTGCGGTCGGCCAGCAGCGGGTAGAAGGTGAACATCAGCGCCAGGATCGCGCCCAGGCCCACCATCAACAGAATTGCAGCCCAGACGCCCCGCGATGAGAGGGTATCGCGCATATCGCGCCCCGCGCCGGCGCTCGTGCTGAACGCCGGTTTGACGCGCGGCAGGGTATAGGTGATCGCCAGCGCCAGCACCGATGCCACGCCATAGAACGCGAAGACCGCCCGGAACCCGACCGCGTTCTTGAGTCCCTCGCTCAGCAGCGGGCTGAGCACCGCCGCCAGCGAGAACGCGGCGTTGTTCAGGCCGAGCGCTTCACCACGCCGTCGGGGTGGGGCGAGATCGGCAGCAAACGCTTTGCTGGCGGTCGTGAACACGGCCAGGCTGGCCCCGGTCGCTATGCGTGCCACCAGGAACACCGGAACGCTGGTGCTGACCAGATACAGCCCGGCGGCGACGACACCCAGCCCCGCGCCGACCAGCATTAGCTGGCGGCGGCCCTGCCGGTCGGAGAGTGCGCCGGTTGGGATGCGCGACATGACGGCGGTGAACGCGACGGCCAGTGTCGCTGTGCCGATCCAGCGCTCCGACGCGCCCAATTCGTCGGTAATGAACAGCGGGATGATCGGGATCAGGACCGTCACGCCCAGGGCGAAGAACATCAGCCCCAACAGCGAGAGGTAGAAAACGCCGGACAGGGCTTGAGAATCCAGATCGGGGGGAGAAGCCGATCGCGACATGGCAAACATTCTCTCTTGTCGGTGCAAAGGAAAGCGCGCAGCACGGCACCGGCTGCGCGCGCGGTTAGCTTAGCTGGTTTAGCGGTTGGTGCGGCCCTGAGCAAGCTCGTAGGCGGCCTGCGTGAGGATCATAGTCTGGAAGCGTCCGTTTGCCCACACACGCTCGACCTCGAAGCCCAGCGCGTAGCAGGTTGCCAGCACGCGCTCATCGTCGCGCCGCACGTCGAGTCGCATGGCGCCGCAGGAGCACCCGCTAAAGAGGGCATCGGCATAGGCGCGGATCGCCTCGCGGGCATAGCCCCGGCCCCACAGATGCTTTTCGCCGATCAGCATGGCAAAACAGATGCAGCCGGGGCGGTCGTCTCCGGAGATGTAAAACTCTCCGATCGGCGTGTTGGCGGAATCGCGCAGGCAGATCACGAAATGGCGGGCATAGGGCCGCTGATCGACATAGCGCCGGAACCAGGCTTCCATGTCGTCGTCGTCATACTGCATACCGTCCGTCTGTCCGGCGGCGTCCATGACTATCGGGTCGTTCCACCAGCGCTGGAGATAGGGCGCGTCCTCGCGGGTGGAAGGCCGGATGATCAGCCGCTCGCTCTGAGCATACTGGGGCAGGGGCTGCGACTCAGTCATCGTCATCAAGCCGGAGCACGGCCATAAATGCTTCCTGCGGGACTTCGACATTGCCGATCATCTTGAGACGCTTCTTCCCTTTCTTTTGCTTTTCGAGCAGCTTCTTCTTGCGGGTGATGTCGCCGCCGTAGCATTTTGCCAGCACGTCCTTACGCAGCGCCTTGACATTGGCGCGGCTGATGACGTGCTTGCCGACGGCGGCCTGAATCGGCACTTCGAATAGCTGGCGCGGGATGGTCCGCTTGAGCCGCGACACGAGCCGCTGGCCCTTATGAAACGCTTCGTCCTCGTGCACGATCATCGCCAGGGCATCGACCGGCAGCTTGTTGACCAGCACATCGAGCCGGACCAGGTTCTCAGTCCGGTATTCATCGAAGTGATAGTCAAGACTGGCATAGCCGCGTGTAGTCGATTTCAGGCGGTCATAGAAATCGATGATCATCTCGGCCAGAGGAATTTTGTACTTGAGCAGCACCCGCGTCTGGTCGAGATACTCCATGCTGAGGTATTCGCCGCGCTTCTTGGTGACCAGCTCCATAATCGGCCCGATGAACTCTTCGGGCGCGAAGATCTCGATGGACATCCACGGCTCACGAATCTCGTCGATCGTGCTCGGATCGGGCAGATCGGCGGGGCTGGTGATCTCGATCACCTCACCGCTGCGCAGCACGACCTGATATTCTACGCTTGGCGCGGTCGCCAGGATGTCGAGATCGTATTCGCGCTCCAGCCGCTCCTGGACGATGTCCATATGGAACAGGCCCAGGAAGCCGACCCGGAAGCCGAAGTTGAGCGCCTGCGACGTTTCAGGCTCGTAGACGAGCGCGGCGTCATTCAGTTGGAGTTTTTCCAGGGCGTCGCGCAGATCGTCGTAATCGTCGTTGTCGGACGGGTAGAAGCCGGCGAAGACCATCGGCTTGGCGTGTTTATAGCCGGGCAGCGGCTCGACGGCCCCGCTCTGGGCGATGGTGACGGTATCACCCACGCGGCACTCGCGCACCGTCTTCAGGCCGGTGGCGATATAGCCGACTTCGCCCGCCGCCAGCGATTGGACCGGCTTCATGTTGGGGCTGAAGATGCCCAGCTCGATCGGCTCCAGTACCGCGCCGGACGCCATCAGCCGCAGCGTGGTATTGGGCTTGAAGACGCCTTCGGCCACGCGCACATAGGCGATTACGCCTTTATAGGGGTCATAGTGGCTGTCGAAGATCAGGGCGCGCGGCGGCGCGTCGAGATCGCCTTTGGGTGGCGGGATGTGCTGCACCACCGCTTCGAGCACCTGCTCGACGTGGATGCCGGTCTTGGCGCTGACCTGGATCACGTCGGCAGCGTCGAGGCCGAGCAGGTCTTCGATCTCCTGCGCGATATCGTCCGGGCGTGCGGCGGGCAGGTCGATCTTGTTCACGACGGCGAGAATCTCAAGGTCCTGCTCCAGCGCGACATACAGGTTGGCGAGGGTCTGCGCCTCGATACCCTGCGTGCTGTCCACGACCAGGATCGCGCCTTCGCACGCCTGGAGCGCGCGGCTGACCTCGTAGGAAAAGTCCACGTGGCCGGGCGTATCGATCAGGTTCATCTCATACGTCTGGCCGTCGTGGGCGGTATATTCCATGCGCACCGCCGAGGCTTTGATCGTCACGCCGCGCTCGCGCTCCAGCTCCATGCTGTCGAGCACCTGTTCCTGCATCTCGCGCTCGCTGATCGTGCCGGTGAGCTGCAGCAGGCGGTCGGCCAGCGTGCTTTTGCCGTGATCGATGTGCGCAATAATTGAGAAGTTGCGGATGTTGGATTGGTTCATCGAGTTCCGATTACCTAGAGTCTGCTGGTCTGATGGGTGAGTGGCTGCCGCTCAGGGGCAGCAGGCCGGGGCAGCCCGGCAGCCGGAGTGGTGTCAGCGTGGCGTTGTCTGCCGATGATCGGTTGGCATGTTGTTTCAGCCGGACCAGGTCAATTTGAATGAGCATACCACGCACGATTACTGTGTATGATTCTGTTCTGTGCCGGGCAGCGGGAACGGCCCGCGCATCATTATAACGTGTTCGCGCCGGCTTGAACATAGGGGCTTGCAGCGCCCGCAGCGAGTCACTATACTCTGCGGCTGCACAATCCGCTATAGTCTACAATGCACAGACCCGCATTTTTTGAGCACACGAAGGTGAAGACAGCGTGGGATCACTACGAAAAGGCTTGAGCCGCACGCGCCAGTCTTTTTTCGGGCGCATCGCCCAGGCGCTCGGCGCAACGGACATTACTGAGGATACCTGGGACGAGGTCGAGGCCCTGTTGATCCAGGCCGATGTCGGCGTCCCGACGACGATGATGCTGGTGGACCGGCTGCGCCACCTGGGGATCACGCGCGCCGATAAGCTAACCGAGGCACTCAAGGACGAGCTGCGCCAGCTTCTGATCGAGCCGCAGCCGCTCAACCTGAGCGGGCGCACGCTCTCGGTCGTGCTGATCGCCGGGGTGAACGGCTCTGGCAAGACGACCTCAATCGGCAAGATGGCCTACCGGATGCGGCTCAACAACCGCAAGGTTCTGATCGCGGCGGGCGACACCTTCCGCGCGGCGGCGATCGACCAGCTCAAGCTGTGGGGCGAGCGGGCCGGGGTGCCGGTGATCGCCGGGCAGCCCAACAGCGATCCGGGCGCGGTGGTGTATGACGCGGTCAACGCGGCCCATTCGCGCGGCGTCGAGGTGCTGATCGTGGACACCGCCGGGCGCCTGCACAGCAACTTCAACCTGATGGCCGAGCTGGTCAAAGTGCGCGATGTGCTGCGTAAGGTCGTGCCGGACGCGCCGCACGAGACGCTGCTGGTGCTCGATGGGACGACCGGCCAGAACGCCCTGACACAGGCCAAGAAGTTCCAGGAAGCGATCGACGTGACGGGCGTGATCGTGACCAAGCTCGACAGCTCCGCCAAGGGCGGCATGGTGTTCGCCATCCAGCAGGAACTTGGCCTGCCGATCCATTACATCGGCATCGGCGAGGATATGCGCGACCTGGTGTTTTTCAACCCGACGTCGTTTGTAGACAGCCTGTTTGAAAACGGGAACGAGGAGTAAGGGACGTGGAAGACCTGATCAGCCGCCTGAACACGATGCGCCGTACCGTTGAACAACTTATGGTGCGTCTTTGACGTTGCACAAACAGCCTCTGAAGTAGAAACGCTCGAAGCCGAATCCACCCAGCCGGATTTCTGGAGCGATCCCGACGCGGCCCAGCGCACCATGCGCCGACTCGCGCGCCTGCGTGAGCAGTCCGAGGTCTGGTATGCCACGCTGCGGCAGCTCGAGGACGCGATCGAGCTGGCCGAGCTGGATGACGAGAGCATCCGCGACGACCTGGAAGCCGAAACCGGCGAGCTTGAGACGGTCGTGGAGCGGCTGACGTTCCGCGCCAAGCTGAGCGGTGAGTATGACGTTGAGGATGCCTTCCTGGCGATCCACGCCGGGGCAGGGGGCACCGACGCCCAGGACTGGGCGGAGATGCTGCTGCGGATGTATCTGCGCTGGGCCGAGCGGCGCGGCTTCAAGGTCGAGATCGTCGATCAGATGCCGGGCGATGAGGCCGGGGTCAAGAGTGTGACGCTCTCGGTCCAGGGCGATTATGTCTATGGCTATCTGAAGTCCGAGCGCGGCGTGCACCGGCTGGTGCGCCTCAGCCCGTTCGATTCCGCTCACCGCCGGCACACGTCCTTCTGCCTGGTCGAGGCCTGGCCGGATGTGCAGGAAGATGTCGATCTGGTCATTGACGACAAGGATTTGCAGATCGACACGTTCCGCAGCAGCGGGGCGGGTGGGCAGAACGTCCAGAAGAACGAGACGGCGGTCCGCATTACGCACCTGCCGACCGGGCTGGTGGTAAGCTGCCAGAACGAGCGCAGCCAGGCGCAGAACCGGGAGCGCGCGATGCAGGTGCTCAAGATGCGCCTGCTCGACTTGCAGCGCCAGAAGCAGGAAGAGGAGTTCGCGGAGCTGAAGGGCGAGCATGTGAGCGCCGCGTTTGGCAACGCGATCCGGTCCTACGTGCTGCACCCGTACCAGATGGTCAAGGATGCGCGCACCGGCCATGAGATGGGCAA
>JAAYCM010000082.1 GCA_012729765.1 Chloroflexota bacterium
GCCGTCACCAGCCCGACCTTCACCCTCATTCACGAGCATCGCCGCCCCCAGGATGACCAGGTGCTTTATCACGTAGACTGCTATCGGCTGCACGGCGCGGAAGATGCCTGGAATATTGGCCTGGACGATCTGCTTGCCAGCGGCGGCCCGGTCGTGATCGAGTGGCCGGAAAATGTGCAGGAGATGCTCCCGGACGAGCGCCTGTGGATCGCATTCACCATTCTGGATGAAACCAGCCGCCAGTTGAGTCTGACCGCCAGCGGCGCGCGTTCTCGGACGCTGCAAAACGCGCTGCGGCAGCAAAATCTCGGCGGCTAGGCGTGCAGCGGCGGGCGCACAGTCTGAAGGAGCAGCGGTTGTTACTTGCAATTGATACGGCCACCCAGTTCATGAGTCTGGCCCTGCACGACGGCAGACAGGTGTGGTATGAGGCAACATGGCACACCACCAACAACCACACGATCGAGCTGACACCAGCGTTGCAACGGGCGATGAAATACGCCGGCGTGCAGCCCCAGGAGTTGAGCGCGATCGCCGTCTCCCAGGGGCCGGGATCGTTCACCGGGCTGCGCATCGGGCTGGGCGTGGCAAAAGGGCTGGCGCTGGCCCAGGGTATCCGGCTGGTGGCGGTGCCCACGCTGGAGATCGTCGCGGCGGCCATCCCGCCATTCCAGGGGCCGCTGGTGGCCGTGCTCCTGGCCGGGCGTGGACGCGTGTGTGCGCAGCGCTTCCGCTGGAGCCGCGATGCGTGGTGGCCCGCCGGCCCGGCTGAGATCACCGGCTGGACGGACCTGATCGACACGGTGGAGCACGAAACGCTGTTCGCGGGCGAGATCGATCAGACCGGGCATACCCTGCTCGACGCGACCGAGCGCCCGATCCGCATCGCACCCGGTGCGACCGCGCTGCGCCGGGCCGGATTCCTGGCCGAGATCGCCTGGGCGCGGGTTGATGCCGACGAAACGGACGATCCCGCCGCCGTGACGCCGATTTACCTGCACCAGCCGGGAGTCGCGCACCCATGAGGCCGACTTATGTGCTGCGCCATATGCGCGTCGAAGATATCCCACAGGTGCTCGAAATCGACGCGCTGTCATTCCCCAGCCCCTGGTCGGCCCGCACCTACCAGTTCGAGATCAGCAACCACGACACATCGTATCTGTCCGTGCTGGAGACAACGAGCGAAAGCACGCCGCCCACGAACCGCTGGCAGCGTATGTTCAGGTGGCTGCGCGGGAGCCAGCCGTCAGCCGAAGGACGGATCGTGGGCTATGCCGGGTGCTGGCTGATCGCGGGGGAAGCCCACATCAGCACGATCGCGGTGCACCCCGGCTATCGCGGCAAGGGGCTGGGCGAGGTGCTGCTGGCCGGGATGCTGCGGCGGTCGCTGCGGCTGGGCGGTGAATATTCCGTGCTGGAAGTCCGCACCAGCAACGCGGTCGCGCAGGCGCTCTATCGCAAGTACGAGTACGAGATCAGCGGTGTGCGCCGCAATTACTACCGTGACAACAACGAAGACGCCTATCTGATGGAAGTCCGCCCATTGGATGTGGGGTATCACGCGCGGTTCGGGCAGCGCTATGAAGCCTTGCGGCAGCGTGTGGCCTTCGCGGACCGCTTCACAGAAGTCTGACCGGCTAACAGGAGTTTTGCGAGGGGAGCGCCTATGGCAAGCACGCCCGATTTGGAACAGCGCCGCGCCGCGCTGGAAGCCATCGCCGATGAAATCCGACAGTGTACCTTGTGCCCACTCTATACGGGCCGCACCCACGCCGTGCCTGGCTATGGCCGCGTGGACGCCGACATCCTGTTTGTGGGCGAGGGGCCGGGCTATCACGAAGATCAGCAAGGGCTGCCGTTTGTGGGCCAGTCGGGCCACTATCTGGACGAGCTGTTGGGCAAGATCGGGCTGACCCGCGCCGAGGTGTTCATCACAAATGTGGTCAAGTGCCGCCCACCCAACAACCGCGATCCGCTGCCGCTCGAAATCGACACCTGCACCACGACCTATCTCCACCGCCAGATCGCCATCATCCAGCCGAAGGTGATTGCGACGCTGGGCCGCTTCAGCATGGGGCTGTTTTTTCCGCCTAATGCGCGCATCACGCGCATCCACGGCCAGCCTCACCGCGCCGATGGCCGGATATATTATCCGCTGTTTCACCCGGCAGCAGTGCTGCGCAACCCGAATCTGCGCCCGGACATGGAAGCCGATTTCAAGCGGATGCTCGATCTGGTCGCCGCCGCGCAGCCAGAGGTGCCGCCGCCCGACGAGCCAGAGGACGAGCCACCACCCCGGCAGCTCAGCTTATTCTAGACAATGCGGGCAGGAAGCAGTACAGTAGAGCGCCGTATCGACTGGCGCTGTTCTGTGTGGAGCAGCCCTGCTGCCGAGGTTACACGAGGTTGACCTAAAAATTATGTCTCCACAACGTCACACTTATGCTGTGGAAGTGGCAGGGCTGACGCGCAGCCTGCCGTTGTTTGAGATTGCACCTGGCATCCATATCGCTATTCTGAACATCCTGGGTGATACCGAACTGGTGCGGGCGGCGGCAGCAGCGCTGAGCGAACAGCTCCAGGCGTATGATGTCGATCTGCTGATCACGGCTGAGGCTAAGAGTATCCCGCTGGCGTACCAACTGGCAGTCAACATGAATCTGCCGTATATCGTGCTGCGCAAGACCTACAAGCCCTATATGGGCGAGGCGATGTCGGTCGAGACGCTGTCGATCACCACCGGGCGGCCTCAGCAGTTGTTCCTGGATGAGAAGGACCTGGCGCTTGTTCAGGGCCGGCGTGTGGCGCTGATCGACGATGTGATCAGCACCGGCAGCACGATCAAGGCGATGGAACAGCTTACCCGTGACGCGCAGGGACAGGTCGTGATCAAAGCGGCGATCTTCACCGAGGGTGACGCCGAGAGCATGGGCGGCGTGGTTGCGCTGGGACACCTGCCGGTATTCACCAACGGCACGCTGCCCTGAGCGCGAGAATGGTTGTGCGGTGAAGCCCGGCTCTACCGGGCTCTGTTTTGTGGGGTGTGGGTTTACCGCCCGTTTCTTGCCGGCTGACAGGCTGCGTGCTGCCATATGTATCGTGTTCATCGGGCAGGCGTGAGCGGATCGGAAGCACGTATGGAAATGTCACAGTTTTTCCCGATTATGTTTGCGGGCTTCGCCGCGGCGGTGGGCTTCACGCCGATCTCCCGGCGGCTGGCCTTCCGCTATCATGTCCTGGATCAGCCCAGCGGGCGCAAGGTTCACCAGACACCCACGCCCCTGATGGGCGGGCTGGCGATCTATGCGGCGCTGGTGCTGGCGCTGGCCTTTTTCAGTCCGCCGTTCTACCTGGTCGAGCTGGGCGCGATCCTGGCCGGAACGACCTGGCTGGTGCTGGTCGGCTTCGTGGATGACCGCAATGGCATGCAGCCGCTGGTCAAGCTGGGAGCGCAGGTGGTCGCGGCGGCAGTCCTGATCGCCGCCGGGATTCACGTGCGCATCTTCGACAGTCTCGCGCTGAACGTCGTGCTTAGTGTGTTCTGGATTGTGGGCATCACCAACGCGATGAACTTCCAGGATAATATGGACGGGCTGGCTGCCGGAATCACCGCCATCGCGTCGATCTTCTTCTTCGGCATGGCTATGCGCGAGGAGTTGAGCCTGGTGGGCAGCCTGGCAGCGGCGCTGGCCGGGGCTTCGATCGGCTTCCTGATCTACAACTTCAACCCGGCCTCGACCTTCATGGGCGATATGGGCAGCATGGTGCTCGGCTTTCTGCTCTCGGTACTGGCGATCAAGCTCGACTTCCAGGTTCCGGCGGACCGGCAGGTCGTCACATGGATGGTGCCGGTGGTGGTGCTGGGCCTGCCCATCTTCGACACGACACTGGTCGTCTTTACCCGGCTGCGCGAGCACCGCTCACCGATGCAGGGCGGCAAGGATCACACCTCGCACCGGCTGGTGAGCCTGGGGCTGAGCTACCGGGCGGCGGTGCTGATTCTGTACGGTGTCTGTATCGCACTTGGTTTCACGGCGTTTGAGCTGTCGCAGGCAAGCATCGACACTGGGCTGACGATCGGGCTGTTGCTGGGGGTAGCTGCGCTGGCGGCGTTTGTCTTCCTCGAATCGGTGTATATCCGCCGCAAGCGGGCGTCCCGTTAGGCCGCGCTTTCAAATCGGAGAACTTCATGCAAACAGAACCGAAAACGTATCTGGTCACGGGTGGGGCGGGCTTTATCGGCTCGCATATGGTCGATGCGCTGGTGGCCGCCGGGCATCAGGTGCGCGTGGTCGATAATTTCTCGACCGGCAAGCGCGAGAATCTGGCCCAGGCGGCAGACCGGATCGACCTGCGCGCGATCAGCATCACCGATCGTGAGGCGCTGGCCGAAGCGATGCAGGGCGTCGATTACGTCTTCCACTTCGCGGCGCTGGCCTCCGTCCCGCGCTCGGTGGCCGATCCGCTTGCCAATAACGAGCACAACGTCACTGGCACGCTGAATCTTCTGCTGGCGGCGCGTGATGCGGGTGTGCAGCGCGTCGTCTATGCCGGATCGTCTTCGGCCTATGGTAACAGCGCGGCTGAGTACAAAACCGAGGATATCCAGCCGGTCCCGCTCTCACCCTATGCCGTCGCCAAGCTGGCGAGCGAGCACTACTGTCAGGCGTTCACCAGCGTCTACGGGCTGGAAACCGTGACGGTGCGCTATTTCAATGTATTCGGCCCGCGCCAGGACCCGCTCTCGACCTACGCCGCCGTGATCCCCAAGTTCGTCGTGGCGATGCTGGACGATCAGCCGCCGACGATTGAAGGTGATGGGCTGCAATCGCGCGACTTCACCTATATCGACAACGTGATTCACGGTACGCTGCTGGCGTGCCATACGCCCGGCGTGGCTGGCGAGACGTTCAATATCGCGTGCGGCGGCAACATCAACCTGCTGGACATGATCCAGGGCCTCAATCAACTCATGGGCAAGGATATCCAGCCGCGCTTTGTCGATCCGCGCCCTGGCGATGTGCGCCACTCGCGCGCGTCAATCGAGAAGGCGCGCCGGATGCTCAACTTCGAGCCGGTCGTGTCGTTCGAGGATGGGCTGGCGCGCACGCTGAACTGGTATGAGTCGGTGCTGTCGGTCTAGCGTCTATCCCCGATGTCGATCAACCGCGTGGTCCATCTCTCCAAGATGACCGGCGCAGCCGGGTCTGAGGGGCATCTGCTCGTGCTGCTGGATGGTCTGCGGCGGCATGGGCTGGATGCCCGGCTCTGGATTCTGGTCGAGGCTGATAACCCGGTGCAGGCGTATGTCGATCGCGCGGCGGCGCTGGGTATTCCCACGCAGCGCATCGTGATCCGGCGCGATCTCGATCCCGGTCTGGGGCGCAGGCTGGTGGAGAGCTTCCGCGAGGCGCGGCCCGACGTGGTCCACACGCACCTGCTGCACGCCGACCTGTACGGCATCCCGGCGGCGCGGCGGGCGGGTGTGCCCTACGTGATCACCTCGCGCCATAACGATGATCGCTTTCGACGCGCCCTGCCGATGCGCTGGCTCAATCGCTGGCTGTGGCGGCAGACGGACGCCGGGATCGCGATCTCCGAAGCGATCCGCCAGTTCTCGATTGAGGTGGAGCGCGCAGCACCGGACCGCGTGCACACCGTGCGCTATGGGCTGGACCCGGCGACCGTTCAGGCGCCGCCCGGAGCGCGGGACGCCCTGTGCGCGGCGCTCGATTTGCCCCCCGGCGCGCTGATCGCCGGATCGGTCTGCCGGTTGATCGAGCAGAAGGGACTGAGCTATGCGCTGCGCGGTTTTGCCCCAGTTGCGGCGCAGGTTCCCCAGGCGCACTATGTGATCGTGGGCGACGGCCCGCTGCGCGGCGATCTCGAAGCTGAGGCGCGGGCGCTTGGGCTGGCCGGGCGGGTTCATTTTCTCGGCTGGCGCGAGGATGCGCGCGCGGTGATGGCGGCGCTCGATCTGCTGCTGGCGCCCTCACTGTGGGAAGGATTTGGCCTGGTGTTTCTCGAAGCGATGGCACTGGGTGTGCCAGTGCTCGCTGCACGGGTGAGCGCGATTCCGGAAGTGGTGATCGATAGCGAAACCGGCTGGCTGGTCCCCGCGCGCGATTCCGGGGCAATCACGGCGGCGCTGCTGAACGCGCTGCGTGATCCTGTCGAGCTACGGCGGCGCGGGGCGCAGGGCCGGCAGCGGCTCGAAGCGCACTTCTCCCCGGCGCAGATGGTCGAGCAGACGCTGGCCGTGTATCGCAGCCTGGAGAGCGGCGCGTAATGTGTGGGTTGTGCGGAGTGCTCAGTCTGGACGACGCGCCGGTCACTGCCGATGTGCTGGAAGCGATGAACGCCGCGCTGGTGCATCGCGGGCCGGACCAGCAGGGCGTGGCCCTGGACGGAATCTGCGGGCTGGCAAACTGCCGCCTGGCAGTTCTCGATCTTTCGCCCGACGCCGCGCTGCCGATGTCCAGCCCCGACGGTGCGATCACGCTGGCGTACAACGGCGAAATCTACAACTACCCGGAACTGCGTCAAACACTGGAAGCGCAGGGCAGGGTGTTCCGCACTCACTCGGATGTCGAAGCCGTGATCGCGCTCTACGAGCGGGACGGGGCTGGGCTGGTCGAGCACCTGCGCGGCATGTTCGCCTTCGCGCTGTGGGATGCGCCGCGCCGCATGCTGATCCTGGCGCGCGACCGGCTGGGCAAGAAGCCGCTCTACTACTACCAGGACGCGCACCACCTGATCTTCGCCTCGGAGATCAAGGCGCTGCTGCGGCATCCCGCCGTGCCGCGCCAGCCAGCCTATGACGAAATCGCGCGGCTGCTGGCCTATGGCTATGTGCCGGCCCCGCACACGTTCTTCGCCGGGATTCGGATGCTGCCGCCGGGGCATCTGCTGGTGTGGCACGACGGCGCACTCGATATTCAGACCTACTGGACGCCGCCGCCGTTCGCCGGGGCCGATCCCGCCGCCCGCGTCGAAATCTATCTGGACGAGCTGCGCGCCACGCTCGATGAAGCGGTGCGCCTGCGCCTGCTGAGCGATGTGCCGCTGGGCGCGTTTCTCAGCGGCGGGCTGGACAGCAGCCTGATCGTGGCGCTGATGGCGCGGCATCTGCACGAGCCAGTCAAGACGTTCGCCATCGGCTTTGCAGGCGAAGAATCGTTCGACGAGACGGCGCACGCCCGGCGCGTGGCCGAGCATCTCGGCACGGAGCATCACGAGTTCATCGTCGAGCCGGACGCAATCGCACTGCTGCCGCGGCTGGTGTGGCATCACGATCAGCCGTTCGCCGATTCATCGGCCATCCCGACCTATCTGGTGAGCAAGCTCACGCGCGAGCATGTAACCGTCGCGCTGACCGGCGACGGCGGCGACGAGTTGTTCGCGGGCTACGAGCGTTTCTATGCGGCCCAACTCGCCGCGCGCTACCGGCGGCTGCCGCGTGCGCTCCGGGCCGGGATCGAGTCGGCGGTCGATCGGCTGCCCGAAGCGACCTCTTACCGGGGCGCGGCGCAGCGTGTGCGGCGCTTTGTACAGGGGGCCGCGATGCCGCCTGCCGCCGCCTATTTTAGCTGGGTGCGCCTCTTCAGCGACGATCAGATCGCGGCGCTGCTGAACGGCGTGCCGCCGGAGCCAGCCGCCGATCATTTTGCCGCGCTGTTCGATCCGGCTGACCCGCGCGACTGGACGGCGCAGCTTCTCGACGTGAACCTGCGGACGTATCTGCCCGACGACCTGCTGATCAAGGCCGACCGGGCAAGCATGGCCGCCTCGCTCGAAGCGCGCTCGCCGTTCCTCGATCACAAGCTGGTCGAGCTGGCCGCGCGGATTCCGTCCAACCTCAAGCTGCGCGGCAAGACGACCAAGTATATTCTGAAAGAAGCCGCCGCCGGACTGCTGCCGGACGACATCATTCACCGGCCCAAGCACGGCTTCGGCGTGCCGGTCGGGCGCTGGTTCCGCGAAGGGCTGAAGGATTACGCTTACGAGGTGCTGCTCGACCCGCAAACGGTCGGGCGCGGCATCCTGCGGCCCGACGCCGTGCGCGCGCTGCTGGACGAGCACGCCAGCGGGCAGCGCAATCACGGCCAGCGCATCTGGACGCTGCTCACGCTGGAGTGGTGGCACCGCCTGTTTATCGATCCGGCTGAGCCGGCAGCCCCATGAGCGACACCATGAGCACACCTCGCCCGATTCGCGTGATGCGCATCATTGCCCGGTTGAACATCGGCGGCCCGGCGGTGCATGTCGTGCTGCTGACCGACCGGCTGCGCCCGCCCGATTTCGAGAGCACGCTGGTCTGCGGGCAGATCGGCGCGCACGAGGGTGATATGGCCTATCTCGTCCAGGAGCGCGGCATTACGCCGGTGTATGTGCCGGAATTAGGTCGCGAGCTGTCGCCGCTGCGCGACCTGCTGACGCTGTTCAAGCTGTGGCGGCTGATGCGACGGCTGCGTCCCGACGTGGTGCACACCCACACCGCCAAGGCCGGATTCGTGGGGCGGATCGCGGCGTGGCTGGCGCGCGTGCCGGTGCGCGTCCATACCTTTCACGGGCACGTGTTGCACGGCTATTTCGGCCCGGCCAAGACGCGGGTTTTCCTGTGGCTGGAACGGCTCTCGGCGCGGCTCTCCGACCGGCTGATCACGATCAGCCCGGCACTGCGTGACGAGCTGGCGGAGCGCTACGGGGTTGCCCCGGCGGCGAAATTCAGCGTCGTGCCGTTGGGCCTGGAATTGGACGGGCTGGCTCAATCTGCGCGACACGCAGGCGCATTCCGGGCAGAATACAATCTGCCGGAGGATGCCCCGCTGATCGGGATCGTCGGGCGCATCGTGCCGATCAAGAATCACACCCTGTTTCTGGCGATGGCCGCGCGGGTGCGCCGTGCCCGGCCCGCTGCCCACTTCGTGATCGTGGGCGACGGTGAGGGGCGCGCGGCGGTCGAGGACCAGGTGGACGCGCTCGGACTGCGCGACGCCGTGACGTTCACCGGCTGGCAGCGCGATCTGGCGCCGATCTACAGCGATCTCGACGTGCTGGTGATCTCGTCGGATAATGAGGGCACGCCGGTTTCGATCATCGAGGCGCTGGCGGCGGGCGTGCCGGTCGTCTCGACGGCGGTCGGCGGCGTGCCGGACCTGCTGCGCCAGGGCGAATTCGGGCGGCTGGCCCCGGCCAACGATCCCGACGCGCTGGCCGGGGCGGTGCTGGCGGCGCTGGACGATCCCGCCGGGGGGCAAGATGCGATCCGGCAGGCGGTGGTAGCTGCGTATGATGCGGGGCGGCTGGCCCGCGATCTGGCCGCGCTCTACCGCGAGCTGCTGGCGGCCAGGGGCAGGCTACCCAGATGAACGAGCGCCCCACCTGGCGGCGGGTGGCGATTGGGTCGGGCCTGGTCGCGCTGCTGATCGCCGTCTACTTTATCACCTACAGCGGCTACGCCATCAGCCGCGATGAATGGTTCCTGTTCGACGCGACCGAGAGCTTTGCCCGGCGCGGCGATCTGCGCCTCAACTTCCTCTACGATGCCAATCCCCCGGTGCGCGCCGCCGAGGTGCGCCCACCCGTCGCGGATACCGAGCCGCTCCAGCCGGTGCTGGCCGCGCCGCTGTTTCTGATCGCGCAGGCGCTCCCCGGTATCGGCTTGGTGCATACCGTCTTCCTGTTCAATATCCTGATCACGGGGCTGATCGCCGCGACATTTTTCGCCTATGGACTGGCGCTCGGCTACCGGGCGCGTGTGGCGGCGCTGGCGGCGGCGGCGCTGGGCCTGGGTACGATCTTGTGGCCCTACAGCCGCACTTTTTTCCGCGAGCCGCTGTTCACGTGGCTGGTGCTGCTGAGCGCGCTGTTGATGCGGCTGCTTCGGCAGCGGTTGGCGGCGGGCCAGCGTCCAATCGGGCTGGCGGCGGCGTTCGCGGTCGCACTGGCCGGGGCGCTGATCACCAAGGAAGCGACTTTTCTGCTGCTGCCGGTACTGGTCGTCGAGGCGCTGCCCGCGCGCCTGGGGCAGATTCGCGTCGGGCGTCGGGCCGGGCTGGCGCTGGTGCTGCTGGCGGTGCTGGTCGTGGTGCTTCTGATCGGGGCGCTCAACGCGGATACGCTGTTCGGCCTGTCGGGGCGCTATGCCTTCGCAGACCGGCTGGAACAGGCGCGCGGCAACCTCTCGGATATGGCGCGCGGAGTGCGGGGCTACCTGTTCAGCCCGGCGCGCAGCCTGTGGGTTTTTTCGCCGGTGCTGCTGCTCGGCTTGGCGGGACTGCCGCGCCTGGGTCGGGCGCGCCGCTGGCGGCAGATCGCCGTGCCGCTGGTGATGCTCGCGGCGTTCGTGATCGGCTACGCCATCGTGCGCGGGCCGGAGTGGTACGGCGGGCTGGGGTGGGGGCCGCGCTATCTGGTCCCGGTAACGCCGTTCGTGGCGCTGTGGCTGCTGCCGGTGATCGAGGCACTGCTGGAGCGCGGCGCGGCCTGGGCCCTGCGGCTGGGCGCGCTGCTGATCGTCCTGATCAGCGCGGCGGTGCAGGTAATCGCGACCCTGCTGCCGGTCGATTATTACTACGACACACTGGCCCGGCAGGACCCGCCGATCGTGCCCTGGAACGAAGGCGCGTGGAGCCTGCGCTGGTCGCCGCTGTGGGTCTATGTCGAGGCGCTGGACGAGCCGCACACGGTCGATTGGGCGTGGCAGTATGCGGCGGGGCGAAGCTGGCTGCTGCCGGTGCTGGCCGCTGCGCTGGCGGTGCTGGCTGTGGGCGCGCTCGTGATGTGGATCCGCTGCCGGGATGGAGCGCGCTCGGCGGCGCTGGGCACGGTCGCCGGGCTGAGCGCGGCGGTGGCGCTGGTGCTGGGCGTGGGGCTGTACGCGATCCGGCTCGACCCGCGCTATTACGGCGATTTCGCCCCGACGCGCGATCTACTGCGCCAGCTTGAAGCCCAGGCCCGGCCCGGCGATGTGATCGTGCTCAATGACAACTTCTACGCCGAATTCTTCATGAACTACTACAAGCGGCGCGATCCGGCGGTGTGGACGCTGCCGCAGTCGCCGGGCGAACGCGGCAGCCTGGAGCAGGCCCCCCAGGTCGAATCGCCCAACCCCGACGACCTGATTCATCTCTCCAACACACTGACGCTGAACCACCTCGCGCAGCGTCACGAGCGGCTGTGGCTGGTGCTGAACACCAGCCGGTTTATCCCCTGGTCGGTGCGCGCCGTCGAGCACTATCTCGCGCGCCATTACTTCTCGCTCGGCGAAATCTATGCCACCGATGTAGCGCGCGCCGTGCTGTTCGATACGGCCATCGGCCCGCCCGCGACCGCGTTAGCCTGGCCGGAGCAGCGCGCCGATGTTGTTTTCGGTGAGAGTCTCCATCTGGTCGGGTACGACCTGCCGCGCGGGCGTGTGCTGGCGGCGGGTGAGTCGCTGCCAGTGTCGCTGCTGTGGCAGGCGGTCGACTCAGTGGACCGGGATTACACGGTCGGGGTGCTGCTGCTCGACGCGAGCGGCAGCGTGGTCGCCCAGCGTGACTCCTTCCCGGTCAGCTACTTCGAGCACACGCAGCAGTGGCGGACCGGCTCCTATCACCGCGACAACTATGCCCTGGCACTGCCGGACATGCTGCCGCCGGGCGACTATGCGCTGTGGGTGGTCGTCTACTGGTGGGAAGCGCCCGGCGACCGGCTGCCTGTCAGCGGGCCGGATGGCGAGCCGCAGGGTGATCACGCGTGGCTGGGCACAATTACGGTGCAGTAGGCGGCGCGCGTTTCGTCAGACCCCGCGAGACGGGTTATACTGGCGGCGAATTTTTCTCACCTGAAACCGAAGTTACTATATTCTACTTATCGTTCATCAGGAGCCGAGATGCCCGACCTGACCTTTGACCTCGATTCGATGGTTCAATTTTTAGTCGATCTGCTCCGGACGCCCAGCCCGACCGGCTATCACCGCGAGGCGATGGACGTGGTCGAGCAGGCGTTTCGCGGGCTGGAAATTGACGACCTGGCGATCGCGCGCAACCCGAAAGGCGCGCTGATCCTGACCTGGCCCGGCGAGCAGGTCGATAGGCCGCGCGGCCTGACGGCCCACACCGACACGCTCGGCCTGATGGTGAAGGAAGTCAAGCCCAACGGTCGGCTCAAGCTCACGATGCTGGGCGGCTATATGTGGAACGCGGTCGAATTTGAGGCGGTCACGGTGCAGACCTTCGACGGGCAGCGCTATCGGGGCACGGTTGTGCCGGTCAAGGCGAGCGTGCACGTGCACAGCGACGCGCGCGACGCGCCGCGCAACGCCGATACGATGGAAGTCCGGCTCGATGCGCGGGTGAGCAGTGCCGACGAGACGCGCGCCCTGGGGATCGACGTGGGCGACTTCGTGTTCCTCGATCCACGCGTCGAGGTGACGGATACCGGCTTCATCCGCTCGCGGCACCTGGACGACAAGGCGGGCGTGGCAGCGATCTTCGGTGCGTTTGGCGCGCTCAAGGCGGCGGGACTGCGTCCGGCACAGCGCCTCACGACGGTGATCGCCAACTATGAGGAAGTCGGGCACGGTGGGGCGGCGGGTCTGCCGCTCGAACTGCACGAGCTGGTCGCGGTCGATATGGCGGCAGTCGGTGAGGGCCAGAACTCAGACGAGTATAGCGTGGGCATCTGCGCCAAGGACGCCGGTGGGCCATACCATACCGACCTGACACGTAAGTTGCGCACCCTGGCCGACAAGGCCGGGATTCCGTACAAGGTCGATATCTATCCCCACTACGGCTCCGACGGCGAAGCCTACTGGCACGCGGGCGGCGCGGCCCAGGTGGCCCTGATCGGCCCCGGCGTCGATGCGTCGCACGCCTACGAGCGCACCCACCGGGAGAGCCTGCTCCATTCGGCTCACCTGATCGCGCGCTTCGTGCTGTCGTGAGCTTATCACAAACAGTTCGAGTATTCAGGAGTGATGTATGCCTTTACAGGGCGTGATCTTCGATATGGGCGGCACGCTGGTGCACTATACGCCGCCCGGCCAGACCTGGGAAGAAGTCGAGCGGCGCGGCGCGCTGAGCGTCTACAACTATCTGCTGGAGCAGAAGCACACGCTGCCAGCGCAGACCGAAGCGATCGACCTGGCCTGGAACTACGCGCGCTCGCTGTGGTCGTCGCTGGATCAGTACGATGTCAAGGACCTGAAGCTGGACTTGCAGCTCCGGCTGTTGGCACAGCAGTGGGGCATCAGCGAGATCTCACCGGAAGTCAGCGAGGCGCTGGCCCTGGCTTATATGGCCGAGCTTCAGGCGGAAGTAATCCCGCTCGAAGGCGTGGCCGAAACGCTGCAAGCGCTCGACGATCGCGGCCTGAAGCTGGGCCTGGTTTCCAATACGATGTGGCCCGGCGCGCACCATTTGCAGGATTTGGAGCGTTATAACCTGACCGGCTATTTCGATCATCTGCTGTTTTCGGCAGACGAGGAAAGCTGGAAGCCGAACCCGGACGTGTTCGAGCGCTCGCTGAAGGCGCTGGGACTCCAGCCCGGCGAGGCGGCTTTCGTCGGCGACAGCCTGTACTTCGATATGTACGGGGCCAAGCAGGTCGGGATGAAGACGATCTGGATCGAGCAGGTGCAGCCCTGGCTGCCCGAAGGGCTGGACGCAACGCCCGACGCGACGATCAAGCGGCTGCCGGACCTGATCCCGATCATCGACGCGTGGCGTGAGGCGTGAGGCCATCCCGCCCGGCATACGTAGGGAGCCTGTGATGAATCTTGAGACTGCTGAGCATCCAGCCGTGCGGCGGCGCGTCCCGATCTGGCTGCTGATCGTGCTGGGCGTGGCGCTGCTGGCCGCTATCGCCGCGCTGATCTACCGGTTTATGCCGCTGGACGCGCCGATCCCTGGGGACGTGGGCCGCGCTTATGCCGGGCTGGAGCGCGGCACGACCGACGAAGGCTTCCCCCGGCTGGGCGAGGCGAGCGCGCCGGTGCTGGTCGAGGTGTTTTCCAGCTTTGCCTGCCCGCACTGCCGCACCTTTCATGAGGAACAGTTTGCCGGGCTGCTGGACGAGATTGCCGCCGGACAGGTGCAGTTCGTGTTCATCCCCATCGCGCATATCGGCAGGGGCGCAGGCACGGCGGCACACGGCGCGCTGTGCGCCGGGGAGCAGGATCGGTTCTGGGAGATGCACGACGTACTGTTCTACTGGCAGGGCCGCACGGTTGGATCGGCCTTCCCGGAGCGGCGCGTGAAGCTCGGCGCGGAGAACCTGGGGCTGGATACCGCCGCCTTCAACCAGTGTATGGACGACAGCCAGCCCGAAGCGGTGCTCGACCGGGCGCGGGCCGAGTTCGACCGGCGCGGGCTGACCGGCACGCCCAGCCTGTTTATCGACGGCCAGCGCGTCCAGGACTACAGCGAGCTGGAGCAGTTGGGCGGCCCCGACGCGAGCGCCGCCAGTGTGGCTGGATGACCGATATTATCGTCGATGGGCACCAGGATATCGCCTGGAACTATCTGAACTGCGGGCGCGATTTCCGGCGCAGCGCGTGGTCCAAGCGCCGCCAGGAACGGGCGAATCCCGCGTTTGTGACGCGCTATGGGCGGGCGATGCTCGGCCTGCCGGATGACATTTTGGGGCGGGTGGCGGTGGTCTGCGCCTCGATCTACGTCGCGCCGTCGTGGTCGAAGTTTGCGGCGGGCGAGCGCATGGTGTACAGCACGCCGGACGAAGCCTACCGGCTGGCGCGGCAGCAGGTGGACTACTACGAGCGGCTGACCGAGGAGAACGAGGCGATCCAGCTTATACGCACCCAGGCCGATCTCGACGCGGTGCTGGCGACGTGGGCCGACGGCACCGATCTGAGCGATCACCGGCTGGGGCTGGTTCTGCTGCTCGAAGGGGCCGATCCGGTTTTGGAGCCGGCCCAGCTTGAGGAGTGGTACGCACGCGGCCTGCGGATTCTCGGCCTGGCCTGGACCGCGACGCGCTACAGCGGCGGGACCGGCGCGCCGGGTCCACTGACCGACCTGGGGCGCGCGCTGCTCGACGTGATGGCCGATGCCGGGATGATCCTCGACCTCTCGCACATGACGCCGGAAGGCAGCCATGAGGCGCTGGACCGTTACGAGGGGCCGCTCTTCGCCGGGCACGCCAACCCGCTGCGCTTCCGCAAGGATCATGAGGACCGTAACCTGTCCGACGACACCATCCGCCGCATCGCGGAGCGTGATGGGGCGGTGGGCATCATGCCCTACAACCTGTTCCTGGTCAACGGCTGGAAGCTAGGAGATCGCAAAGACGCTTCCGATATGAGCACGGTGATTGGGGCGATCGATCACGTCTGCCAGATCACGGGCAGCGCGCGGCATGTCGGCCTCGGCAGCGACTTCGACGGCGGCTTCGGGGCAGAGGCGACTCCGGCGGGCTTCGAGACGGTGTCCGATTTGTGGAGCATCGGCCCGGCGCTGGCCGAGCGTGGCTATGCTCCCGAAGATATCACGGCGATTTTGGGCGGAAATTTTTTGCGCGTGCTGCGGGCCGGGCTGCCCGAAGACTGATTTTAATTATGGAAAAATACGCACAGATCAGCATCACGGTGGGCGCTTTGGGCGTGGTGATCACCCTGATCGGGCTGTTTCCGGGCATCATCGGGCTGGAGACGGTGCGCGGGGTGGGGGTGCTGCAAGTCCTGGTGATTCTGGCCGGGTTTAGCCTGCTCTTTCTGAGCGCCTACGTGTTCATGAAGTGGTCGTTTTATGCGGGGCTGCACAACACGCTCGCGCAGGATATCGGCCTGCGGCTGACGCTGACCGGGTTGCTGATCGCGGCGGCGGGCGGCCTGGCGGACGTGCTCGGCTTCGGCAGCCACCCCTCGACGCCCACCACGCGCCCGCTGCTCGGCCACTGGCAGGCGGCGACGTTTGTCGGCGGCTTCCTGATCGCGTCGTCCGGCGTGATCATCTACGCGCTTTTCGGCCCCCCGCGCGATTCGGATGAGTCCGGCGACGAGGACGAGGGCGACCTGTTCCCGCCTGAGGCGGACTAGGGGCAACTTTTGCTGGTTGCCAAGTAGGAGTCCTCACATCTTGATCTCCACTAGAATTGGTCTCTCTTGAGATCCGGTAAGATAGACGTGTGCGCTCACGGATTGGTTTTCGGGCGAGGCGAAACGGTAAAAGCTGTTTGTCACAGTATCCTTTGGCTTTGGTGAGTCTAGCTCATCTATTGAATCAGTTCTTGGGGGTACATCATGTAGAGTCTGCAAATGACTCAACTGACTGAAGTAATTAGAAATTATAAACCCTCTCCTATCTTGAATAATAGGAGAGGGGGTAAAGGGAAGGATGAGCTCATTTTACACAGAAACGAGACCAGCAGAAGATCTTGATCGTCTAGCCCTGATGGTTCCTTTTGCCTTCTTAAACCGCCGTGGCAAGTCCTTAATTGATCGTGATGTTTTGAAATCTGAGATAGATTTCAGCGTGATCTCCGCCGCCCATTTCTGTGTTTCGGAGTTGGACTGTCTTTGAAGTAGCGCCCAAATGTTGGGGAGTTAGAGGTGGAACAGTTAAATCGATTGTCTCTGTGTCCTCCAAATCCCCAGTGCTTGTGGTTACACCCTCAAAGAGTTTTGCATTTCCAGTTACCTTGATTGCGCCGCCGGTAGCAATAACGGCTTCCATTTCGATCTCGACACGGCATTCTCCTCCCCATCTAACATCGGGAATGTCAATCGTAATTGATGGTTGATCCGGCATTAGAATTGCGTTCACGCTACGCTCTCGGGATACATGTTCGTCGCTTTCCGGCCACCATTCGTCATCTGTGCCTTCAATTCGCACGGTACCTAACAAGATTTGCGACATTTCATATCTCCTTTAGTCGTTAACACGAACCCTAAAGCAGTTGCCCATACTAAGATGAATGGCGAAATAATTAGCAGCGATGATGGAGTATCAACTTCCGAAATGCGGCTGCTAATGCGAGAACCTAATCATACAGGGGAGACTATCAATGGCTGTTTCCATTTAGTTCTATCGGTCTGGGGGTGAAACTAATGGAAGTAGAACCAAGAAAGACGAGTCACCAAAGAGGATGCGTCCATGATTTGGTGATCACAGAAGAAGTCACTTACCTTTATTTAAACTGAAATTTACTTATTTGTAAAGGGAAACGAATTAAACACTCAAACTCAGTAAAAACAACACAATGACCTATCCTGAGAGGCTATATCACTCGCTAACAAAGTCCAGATATGCTCTTACGACTCCCGCGCTGTGTTCCGCCGCGCGGGGCGGATGAAGGTGATGTAGAGCGCCAGCCCGAAGATGATAACATCCAGCAGAATCCAGTAGACCGCCCAGGTCGCAGCGGTCCCGCCGTAGGCGTCGGCCATCGAGGCGGCATCGTTGAAGGGCATCATCGAGGCGGGCAGCCGGACGATCTTGAACAGCGTCCAGGCGTCGGTGATGGCTTGCAGCCCGGTCAGGAACGCCAGAAAGTTGAGCGTCACCAGCACCAGAGTACGGCTTCCGCGCCAGCCGATCACAATCAGCAGCAGGCCGCTCGCCAGCCCCACCACCAGCGTGAGCAGGTTCTCTATCCCGGCCAACAGCACCGCCAGCAGCAGTCCCCCCGCGCCGACCGCCAGCCCCAGGGCGCGCCCCTGATCCGTCTCACGCGTGAACAGCAGGTAGAGCGCGGCGATCAGCGCGGCGGCCAGCAGCGCCGTTTCGAGCAGGGAGAGCGCGCCCAAGCCGATATCGGAGTAGAGCAGGGCCAGCGCGCCGATCATCAGCCCCAGCGCGATCGCGACATAGCCCGGCTGCCTGACACGGTTGGTGAGATAGAGTAAAATCGCGCCGAACAGCGCCGTCCCGACGTAACCGGCCTGGATGATCAGGAAGCGCGAGCCGCCGCTGGTATAGGCCAGGCCCGCGCCGCGCTGCGTGACTTCGAAATGCAGGAACGAGCCGCCGGTCAGGATCGCGGCCAGCCCGTGCCCCAACTCGTGAATCATGGTCACGAACAGGCGCAGCGGGTACGTCAGGTAGAACAATCCCTGGACCTGCCAGAGCGCCAGCGCGACGGCGAAGGCCAGCAGAGCGAGCAGGAGATCGCGCTGTTTATGACTGTGGCTGCCGGAGCGAACCGAGTCGGTCGTCATAGGAACTCTTTTCTACACACATCTGAAGCGATAACGCAGCACCGAAAGGAATTTCGACAGCATGAGCAAGGCAACGACTGATCCGATCCGCTTTGGCACGGTGGGCAGCCCCACGACCACGCCGCAGCCCGGCACCCCCGCCGCAATCGAGCATATCCGGCGGCTGGGCATGGATCATCTGGAGATCGCCTGGGTGCAGAGCGTGCGCGTCTCGGACGAAACGTGCGCGATCATCGCGGCGGCAGCCCGCCAGCATGACGTGACGCTCAGCGTGCATGCTCCCTATTATATCAACCTCAACAGCCAGACCAGCGACCTGATGCAGAAGAGCGACGAGCGGCTGCTGACGGCGGCGCGCAAGGGCTTTCTGGCCGGGGCGCGCGATATCGTCTTCCATCCCGGCTCGTATCACAATCAGCCCCCTGAACAGGTTTACGAACGAGCGAAGGAGAAGTTGCTGGAGATTCGCGGCATTTTGGACGAGGAAGGCGTGACCGTCATCCTGCGCCCGGAGACGATGGGCAAGCCGGCCATGTTCGGCGCGCTGGACGAAGTGATCCAGCTCAGCCGCGATATTCCCGGCGTGCTGCCCTGCATCGACTTCGCGCACCTCCACGCGCGGACGTGTGACGGCACGATGAACAGCTACGACGAGTTCGCATCGATCTTCGAGGCGATCCGTGCCAGCCTTGGCGACGATGGGCTGCGCCGCCTGCACGGGCATATGTCCGGCATCGCGTGGGGGCCGCGTGGCGAGCTGCACCATCTGCCGCTCAACGAGGCCGACCTGCGTTATCCCGACCTGATGCAGGCCTTGATCGATTATGGCGTCAGCGGGACGATCGCGGTCGAAGCGCCGGACCCGTTCCACGTGGCCGACGCGCTGGTCTTGCAGGCGACCTACCGGCGCAAGCGCGACGCGCAGCCCCAGGCCGAAGAGGAAGCGGGTGAGGTGCTTGACGCCTGACAGCGGCGAGCAATCGTAGGCAAAACGTTTGGTGGTGCGCGATAGGAACGTTATTATTGAGTCTTGTTCGAGGGCCGCGCCGACGGCCCAGGACTCATACACAGGAGTAAGGAGTTTGCCCCATGAAGGAAGATTACAGCCTGCGACGCCGCACGCGTGATTCGAGCTGGCAATGGCTGACAATCGGGATGATCCTGGGCCTTGGGGTTGCCCTGGTGGTATGCGTCGGGGGCTATGCGCTGGGCGCGCTCACGTTCCCGCCGCTCGAGGCGGATACCGCGACCCCGCGCGTATTGATCGAGCCGAACCAGACCGAGGTCGCGCTGCAATCCGGCGAGCTGCCGCAAACACCGGCGGTGACTGAGGAAGAAGCGGTGCCCGGCACTGAGGATGCGCTGGCCGATGTGCCGCGCGTGACCGAAGCCGATCCGCTCGCGGCGGGTGATGAGGGAATCGCGGCACAGCCGCCTGACAGTGTGACCGAACAAGCAGCGGATCCCAGCCTGAGCGGTGCGGGCGAGTCGACTGAGCAGGCATTTTTGCAGTCCACGCCACTCCCCACGCCGCTGCCGGGCAGTGATGGCGTGACCGGGGATGGCGGCCAGGCCCCGCTGACTCCGCCCGCCGCCCAGCAGGAAGCCGTTGGCGGCGCGGGTGAGGGGGGGGTGGGTGCTCAGGATGCTGGCGCGTCGGCACTGGCGCAGGATACACCGGTTGTCGGTACGCCGCCGGTCGGCCAGCCAACCCAGACCATCACCTTCAATAGCGGCGCGTCCCTGCCACCGGAACTTGACTCGATCAAGACCGAGATGGTGCTTGTGACCGGCGGCAGCTATATGATGGGCACCAATCTTGAAGAAGCCAATCAGGCGATGGACGAGTGCGCGCTCTATGGCAAGACGTGCGACGACCTGAGTTGGGTATCGGACTCTACCCCAGCGCACCAGGTGACGGTGGACAGCTTCAATATGGACCTCTTCGAAGTTTCGGTCACGCAGTATGTTGCCTTCCTGAACTGGATGGGGCCGAACAGCCATCGCAACCAGTGCCAGGGCCAGCCCTGCGTGAAGACTACCGTCGAAGAGCCGAACAGCTACATCGAGTTTGATGGCTCGACCTACGCGGTGCGGAATGCTGCGTTCTACAGCAACCACCCGGTGACCTGGGTCACGTGGTGGGGCGCGGATGCCTACTGCCGGGCGCTCGACCGCCGTCTGCCGACCGAGGCCGAATGGGAGCGCGCCGCACGCGGCCCACAGAATTATATTTACCCCTGGGGCTTTGAGTTCGCCGACAATGCCAATTCGTCGGTACCTGCTGCCGAAGGCACCGAGCCGGTCGATTCGTATCCGAATGGCCGCAGCTCGTTCGATATCTACAACATGGCCGGCAACGCCGAAGAGTGGGTGGCGGACTGGTACCAGTCGGACTACTACACTCAGCAGGCGGCCAGCCAGAATCCGGTTTCGGATCCGCAGGGACCGCCCAGCGGCGCACAGAAGGTCTTGCGCGGCGGCAGTTGGGACACGATCCCGCTGTTCCTGCGCACCGTGCACCGGCGCAGCGCCGCGCCCGACCAACCAACCGCCAGCATCGGGTTCCGCTGTGTTTCGGATGACGTGAATATGGCTGCTCCCCCGGCGGCACCTGCCAATCAGGGTGGGGCAGGCGGCGCTGATTCAGCCGAGGCGACTCCCGGTGGCGCTCCAACGATGGCCCCTGTGCCGACCCGCCAGCCTGCCGGCCCAACGGCGACCCTCGCGCCCGGATAAATCGAGTTGTGCCAATTTGCACAAAAAGCCCCGCTACCCGGCGGGGCTTGTCCTTTTTGGGATTTGATTGCGGTATAATGGCACAGAAATGCCAGCGCTGGAGAAGAGGGCGTTATGAAAATTGCAATCGGGGCCGATCACGCGGGGTTCCCGCTTAAGGAATATCTGATCAAATACCTGCGCGAGCGGGGACACGAGCTGGTCGATGTGGGGACCGACAGTGAGCAACCGGTGGACTATCCCGATTTTGCCGCCGCCGTCGCCCAGAAGGTGGTCAGCGGTGAGGCTGAGCGCGGCATCGTCGTCTGTGGCAGCGGGGTCGGGGCGAGCATCGCCGCCAACAAGATTCCCGGCATCTACGCGGCGCTGTGCCACGACACCTATTCCGGGCATCAGGGCGTTGAGCACGACAATATGAACGTGTTGTGCCTGGGCTGCCGGGTTGTGGGTCCGGCACTGGCGGTCGAGATCGTCGATGCGTTCGTGGGCGCGCGCTTCCAGACCAACGAAGAACGGCATGTGCGCCGTCATCACAAGGTCCTGGCGATCGAGCAGTCCGGCCTCAAGGCGCAGCAGTAATGCTTGAGTGGTGTGTTGGACTTTGAGCCTTTCAATGCTTGTTTTGACAAATGCTTTAGGAGGACTTTTTAGATGGCAGCAAATCCGCTGATCGAAGTACAGCGCTGTGGGCAAAGTATTTGGATGGACTATATCCGGCGCAGCCTGATCACGACTGGCCGGCTGCAAAAGCTGGTCGAGGACGGCATCGTCGGGATGACGTCGAACCCGACGATCTTTGCCCAGGCGATTGGAGATACCGAAGAATACGACGAAGCCATCTCAGGCATGCTGGACCTGGAAGCGTCCGAGATTTACGAGGCGCTGGCGGTAGCCGATATCCAGGCGGCGGCGGATGTGCTGCGCCCGGTCTATGACCGCACCAACGGCGAGGATGGCTATGTCAGCCTGGAAGTCTCGCCACTGCTGGCCTACGATACCGATATGACGCTGAGCGAGGCCAAGCGCCTGTTTGCGCTGGTGGATCGCCCCAACGTCATGATCAAGATTCCCGGCACGCCGCAGGGCCTGCCCGCGATTGAAGAAGCGATCGCTGCCGGGGTCAACATCAATGTGACGCTGCTGTTCTCGGTCGCCAACTATGTCGAAGTCGCCCAGCGCTATATTCGCGGGCTGGAGCGGCGGCTGGAAGCCGGGCAGGATATCTCGCAGATCGCGTCGGTGGCGAGCTTCTTCCTGAGCCGCATCGATACGGTGGTCGATAACATCCTGGAGAGCAATATTCGCGTCGGGCGGCTGCGCGGCAAAGTGCTGGAAAACGCCGAGGCCAACCGCCAGATGGTCGGCAAGGCCGCGATCGCCAGCGCCAAGCTCGCCTACGCCTACTTCCAGGAGATATTCGGCGGTGAACGGTTCGCCCGGCTGCGCGAGGCCGGCGCGCGCGTCCAGCGCCCGCTGTGGGCCAGCACCAGCACCAAGAATCCCAGCTTCCCCGATACCTACTACGTCGATACGCTGATCGGCCCGCATACCGTCAACACGCTGCCACCCAAGACCGTCGAGGCGTTCCGCGATCATGGTCAGGTGGCCGAAACTCTGACGCAGGAGATCGATCTGGCGCGCGAGATGATGGAAAAGCTGGGCGAGCTGGGCGTGCGTATGGACAAGGTCGCGCAGCAGCTCCAGGGTGACGGCGTCGAAGCTTTCGCCAACGACTACCGCCACCTGCTCGAAGCGGTCGAGGGCAAGCGCCAGGTGCTGCTCACGGGCGTGATGGCGCGCCAGGAAGTGGCACTGGCCGGTTTCGAATACGAGATTCGTGAGGTGCTGGCCCGGTTCGATAAATCCGGCCTGATCGCGCGTATCTGGGACAAAGACCCGTCTGTCTGGAAGCAGGAGACGGTCCACCAGCACGTGATCAGCACACGCCTGGGCTGGCTAGACGTGGTCAATGCGGAGAATGACTTCTATCTGCCGCTCTACAGCCTGCAAGCCGACATGCGCGAGCGCGGCTACAGCCATGCGGTGCTGCTCGGCATGGGCGGCAGCAGCCTGGCCGCCGAGGTGATGCGCCAGACGTTCGGCGTACTGGAGGGCTTCCCGGAGCTGATCGTGCTCGACACGACCGATCCCCAGGCGATCAGCCTGACCGCCGAGGAGATTGATCTGGACAACACCTTGTTCATCGTCTCCACCAAGTCGGGCACGACGGTCGAGACGATCTCGCTGTACAAGTACTTCTACAGTCTGGTCGAGAAGCGGCACGGCGCGCGTGCGGGCGAACGGTTCTGCGCGATCACCGATGCTGGCTCGCCGCTGGAAAACATCGCGCGCGATAAGAAGTTCCAATATCTGTTCCTCAACCCGGAAGACATCGGCGGGCGCTACAGCGTCCTGAGCTACTTCGGGCTGGTTCCCGCCGCGATCATGGGCCTGGAACTGAGCGATCTGATCGAGAGCGCGCGGCGGATGGCGCTGGCGTGTGGCCGGCATATCCCGACCAACAGCAACCCGGCGGCCTGGCTGGGCGTTGCGATGGGGCATCTGGCCGAGAAGGGCATCGACAAAATCTGCCTGATCGCCACGCCGGAGATCAGCAGCTTTGGGCTGTGGGCCGAGCAGTTGATCGCGGAGAGCACGGGCAAGGAAGGGCGCGGGATTCTGCCGGTGGCGAACGTCGTGCCGGACGATCCGCGCAACTTCGACGACGACCAGCTTTTCGTCTATCTGCGCCTCGACGGGCCGGAGACGGAGCTGGATCGGCGCGTGAACGATCTCAAGCTGAACGGGTACCCGGTGATGACCTTCCGGCTGCCGGACGCGAGCGCGCTGGGCGGCGAGTTCTTCCGCTGGGAGTTCGCAACGGCGGTCGCCGGGCATCTGTTCCAGATCAACCCGTTCGATCAGCCCAACGTCAAAGAGAGCAAGGACAACACCCGCCGCCTGCTCGACTATCTCGAAGAGCACGGCGACCTGCCGGAAGAAGTGCCCGTGCTGGAAGAGGGCGGTCTGAAGCTGTATGCTGATGCCAAGACGGTCGCCATCCTGAGCGAGATGGGGGAGCAGCGCGGCTATAACTATGGCGAGCTGATCAACCTGCTGCTGGCGCACATCACCCAGGCGCGCTCCGGCGACTATCTGGCGTTGATGGCCTATATCGCCGGGACCGAGAAGCACGAACGGCTGCTGACGGCGATCTGTGACGAGTTGCGTCACGCTACGATGCGCGCCGTCACGCTCGGCTATGGGCCGCGCTTCCTGCACTCGACCGGCCAGCTTCATAAGGGCGGGCCAAACAACGGCGTGTTTATCCAGATCACGGTCGATAACTACGAGCATATCCCGATTCCGGGCGAGCCGTATGACTTCCTGATGCTCAAGCGCGCCCAGGCCCAGGGCGACTTGCAGGCGCTCCAGGCCAAGAACCGTCGCGTCGTGCGCTTCCACCTGCCGGTCGGCAGCGTCTCCGCCGGGCTGGAGCGCCTGCTCGAAGCGATCCGTATCGCGGCGGCCAAGAAACGCGGCTGGTAAGCCTGCCTTCCATCTGCCATCAAGACATACGCCGGGGATTCGGATGAGTCCCCGGCGTTTTTGTGCGAGATGCCGCTAGTGTCGTTCGCGTGGATCGCGTGGATCGTCGCGGGACGGGGGTTTGGGTGGTGGATCGTCCTGGATGATGATCGGCGGCGGTGCATCATCGCTGATCACGATTGGCGGCGGAGTATAGCCGCCCGGCGGGTGCCGGGGCGGCGCGGCAGGGCGTTGGGCTGGGGGCGGCGCGGTATGCGGCGGCTGGTTGAGAGTGGGCGGTGGCGCGACCGGGTGGGGGGGTGAGACGGCCTGGGGGGCGGTTGGCTCGCCGCGCAGCACGCGGAAGTAGAGCCACAACCCCAGCGTGATCAGCCCCAGCCCGGCGATGATCGCTGCCAACACCTGAAAGTTCGTTTCCTGGAAGGCGTCGAGGTAGTCGCTGTCCGGGTTGAGCAGCGTGTGAGCAAAGACGAACATCACCGGCACAAAGGCCGCAAACCACAGCAGCTTGTTCCAGCGGAAGATATCGCTGCCGAGCGTGGCGGTCAGCGGGATCATCTCGAAGAAGCTGGTTTCGACCGCCACCAGAAAGATCGCCAGTCCGATTGTCAGGCCAAGCTGCGCCAGCGGCCCGGCGAAGTCAGCCAGGCCCAACGACACGGTCTGATCCCCGGCGGCGCGAATCGCGGCAGCTGCCAGCCAGCCGCCGACTCCCAGGAACGCCATTACGCCCAGCGTCGCGATCGCCAGCAGCACCTCATGGAAGCGCGGCGCGTCGTCCAGATCGGTATCCACGCCGCCGGGCACGCCGAAGACGATGCCGGGCGAGAGGTGAAACACGCGCGAGAACGCGGTCGTCGCCACCGCGATCAGCAGGTTGGCGGGATAGAGGCCAAAGCGCGTGGTGTGGCCCCAGAAGCGCGCGACCTGGCGCTGCGCCACATCCCCGGCCAGACTGATCAGCCCGACGCTCATCGCCATCACCAGCGCGAGCTGCACGCCTTCCGGCGAGAAAAGGTCCAGGCCGCGCTCCAGAAAGGCGAAAATCACGCCGTAGAGCGCGAAGATCGCGACGATGATCGGCAGGGTCAGGCAGCCGCGCTGCACATTCTGGTCTGCCCCCCAGCCGAGCGCGCGGAGCAGCGGGCGCACGCCGGGCACCGCCGCAAGCCAGCCCCGGAAGGTGTCTTCCTCTTCGCGGATCAGGTTGCCGAGCGTGGTCGAGATCGTGCCGAACAGCAGCGCCAGCACGATTGCCAGCAGCAGATTGGTTGCGATCACACCCGGCTCGGTCGAGATCTCACCGGGCAGCGGGACGTTCTCGAACAGGGGGCGCTTCTCGACCACGTCATTAAGCGTCACCTGGATCGGCGGGGCCGGGGCGCCGGTTTGGGCCGGGGGCGGCTGGTTGGGAAGCTGGATCAGCCCACTGCTGCCCAGGCCGCCCGTTGCCACAACCACGAGTGTGACCAGGGCCGCCGTCCCGCCGCCGAACAGCAGCACGGCCAGCCACGCCAGACGGGTGATCATTTTGAATGGATTCAACATCGGCATACTCCTACGATATTTTTAGCAGGGGCGCGAACAGGCCGCCAGCGTCCCGCGCCCGGCCCAACGGGGTAAGCCGGGATCAGTTCAGGCAGGACGTGCGGCTGCCGCGCCGGTGTTGGCGCTGAGCAGGAGCGCGGTGGAATCGGCTGAGCGCGGCGTGTTGGTGGGTGGGGGGGTAGGGGTGAACGCGAGGTCGCCTGGCGACTCGCCAATGTGCTCGACGGGCGGATCGGCTCCGAGGATGGCTTCTTTGGTCGCGGTCAGCTTAAAGACGGCGGTCGCGTTGTAGTTCTCGATCTCCGGCTGTGGGGTTGGGCTGTCGCCGGAATTGAGCAGGTAGTAGACGCCGGCCAGGGTCGCGGCCAGCAGCAGCCCGCCCAGCAGCAGCGCGACCGTCGCCCAGGTCAGCCAGGACGGCAGGCCCGATGATCGCGTGCGGCGCGGGGCCAGGACCCCCGATCCGGTATAGACGCGCGACGGCGGCGACACGTAGGCCGGCGGCATCTGCACGCGAGACGAGGCCCGCAGCGGATCGATCACCGGCGGCGATGGCGATACCGGCGCGGGATCGGGCTGGTGTGGGGCGTGCGCAGCCCCGGCCCGCAGCGCATCATTCAGCGACGGGGCCGTATCGCTGACGCTGGGGGCGGGCTGTTCCAGTGCGGCGCGCAGACTGGACGCCAGCGCGACGGCGGTCTGGTAGCGCTGCTCGCGCGACTTCGCCAGGACCTTACGCAGCACGGCATCGACGCCGGGCGGCAGATCGGGTTTGAGCGCGCAGGCGGATGGCGGCTCCTCGGTGACGTGCTTCACGGCGATAGTATAGGGCGTTTCCCCGTCGAAGGGCCGGGAGCCGGTCAGCATCTCGAACAATACCACGCCGAGCGCGTACAGGTCGCTGCGCCCGTCGAGATCGTGGCCCTGGGCCTGTTCGGGCGACATATAGGACGGTGTGCCGACGACACCGCTGGTCGTCAGCGGCTTGGCGGGCGCGTCCCCCAGCAGGCGCGCGATCCCGAAATCGGTAATGTAAGCATCACCGTTGGCATCGAGCAGGATGTTGCTCGGCTTGAGATCGCGATGCAGCACGCCTTCGCGGTGCGCATAGTCGAGCGCCGGCGCGATCTGCTCCACAATCGCCAGCGCCTCAGCCGGTGGGATCGGCCCCTCGGCCAGCAGCTCGTCCAGCGATCCGCCGTCCATGCAGCGCATGACGAGATAGGGTATCCCCTCGTACTCGCCATAGTCATGCACCGGCACAATCGCCCGGTGCTCCAGCCGCGCGACAATGCTCGCCTCTTGCTTGAAGCGCTCGATCGAGGCCGACTGGCTGAGCAGCTCCGGCGGCAGCACCTTGATCGCGACATCGCGATTCATGGATAGCTGGTGCGCACGATAAACGGCGGCCATGCCACCGCGCCCCACCTCGGCCACGATTTGATAGCCGCCAATCGTCGCACCGACTATGATATCGTTCATCCGAACGCCAATCCTGATACCTGTTAGGCTGTCAAATGCGCTACCACTACCACCCCTTGATCGCCGCCAGTGTACACCATAACGCCCGGCCCGACACTATTTGCCTGCGCGACTCCGCCCGCTATGCGCCTGCAGGGCACAGCTTTACAGCCCGGCAAACCTATGTTATACTCAATTACCCTAAGTAACTGTTTTCCAGATCGCCCCGGCAGGGCGGTCTCTTATTTTTTATTCTTTCGATGTATC
Organism: Chloroflexota bacterium; assembly: GCA_012729765.1. GTDB lineage: Bacteria > Chloroflexota > Anaerolineae > Aggregatilineales > Aggregatilineaceae > JAAYCM01. The sequence continues at coordinate 27,728 of JAAYCM010000082.1, forward strand.
CTAACGTTGCCGGGCGTGGCAGGTTTACTGGCGTTAAGTATACACTTAAAGGTTCCTTGAAATAGGGCTTTAGGGGCTTAGTTCCATCCGTTTTCAAATCCAACCGAGCGACCAGGGTGCCAGATGCAGCGCCGTATACGGGGCGATCTGGCTGTTTGTGTACGACTCTGGGACTGGCCCAATCTTGTGCAACAGTCGATATAATGTAGGGAGACGTGGGGATGAGTGATGAAGTCCACTACCTGACGAGCGAAGGCTTACGCGAGTATGAGGAACGTCTGAATTACTTGCGCAATGTGCGCCGTCAAGAAGTAGCGGAACGGCTGCGGCTGGCTCTGGAAGAAGGTGGAGAGCTGGTCGAGAACGCTGAATACGAAGACGCCAAGAACGAGCAGGCCTTTGTCGAAGGTGAGATCCTGCGGCTTGAGATGATCCTGAGCAACGCGCAGATCATCGAGGCCGGCCCGAAAGATACGATCGGGCTGGGCGATAAGGTGACGGTCCAGGAAGTGGGGACCGACAATGTCGAGGTCTATCACCTGGTCGGCGCCGTCGAAGCCAATCCGCGAGCCGGTAAGATTTCGTACAAAAGCCCATTGGGCCGTGCTCTGATGAATCACCACGTCGGGGATCGTATCACCGTGAACGCCCCTGACGGCGATTTTATCTTCGAGATCAAGGCGATCGATTAGGCACGCCACGCCCGGCGATCGGTTGCTTGACCATGCCCATGCCGGCGCTTGCTAGCATGGGCTTTCTTGTGGATGGACCAGGGCGGTTCGGCTGAGGTAAAATCGGCCATTCACCCGGCAGTTTGGAGAGAAAATCAGGAATTATGTGGACGCCAGCCAATCAACTGGAACGTGAACGATTCGACAAGCTCAACCGGATGCAGGAGATGGGCATCGCGGCCTATCCGAACCGGGTGCAGCGGACGCATACCGCCGTCGAGGCGATCCGCGCCTATGAAGCGGTCGAGAATGAAAACCACGAAGCCGCCGCGCCGGTCGAGGTGACGGTGTGCGGGCGCGTCGTGCGCCAGAACCTCAAGGGCAAGGTCTGGTTCGCGCATATCGAAGACGGCACGGGGCGCGTGCAGCTTTTCGTGCGGGCGGATAACGTCAGCGAGGCGGCCTATACGCTGCTGAAAGGTGAGATCGACCTGGGCGACTTTGTCCAGGCCAGCGGCACGATGATGCGCACCCGCGCCGGGGAAGTCAGTGTGCTGGTGCAGGATTTCGCCGTGCTCGCCAAGGCGCTCAGCCCGCTGCCCGTGATCAAGGAGCGGGTGACCGAAGACAACCAGGTCGAGCGCTTTGGGGCGTTCAGTGATGTTGAAGAGCGCTACCGCCAGCGCTACGCCGATCTGGCTGTGAATCCCGACGTGCGCAAGGTGTTCCGCGATCGCGCTCAGACCGTCGCGGCGCTGCGCCGTTTTCTGGATGGCGCGGGCTTCCTCGAAGTCGAGACGCCGATCCTGCAGCCGATCTACGGCGGGGCGGCGGCGCGGCCCTTCGTGACGCACCACAACCAGCTTCACCAGGACCTCTATTTGCGTATCAGCTTCGAGCTGTATCTCAAACGGCTGCTGGTCGGGATGTACGACGCGGTCTACGAGATCGGGCGCGACTTCCGCAACGAGGGCGTGAGCTTCAAGCACAATCCGGAGTTCACGCAGCTTGAGTTCTACCAGGCCTATACCGACTATTTCGGGATGATGGATGTGACCGAGCGGCTGGTCGCGTATGCGGCTGAGGCCGTGACCGGCAGCACGACGATCACCTTTGAAGGCCACACCATCGATCTCACGCCGCCCTGGCAGCGCATCACCCTGCGCGACGCGATCCGGCAGCGCTGCGAGATCGACTACGTGGATTATCCCGACGCGGAGTCGCTCTATGCGGCGATGCGCGCGGCTGACATCGAGGCATCGCCCAAAGATACCTGGGGAAAACTGGTCGATACACTGCTCGGCACGGTGGTCGAACCGACGCTGATCCAGCCGACGTTTATCCTCGACTACCCGCGCGACATCTCGCCGTTTGCGAAAGCCGTGCCCGGCGATCCGACACATGTCGAGCGGTTCGAGATGTTCGTCGGCGGGATGGAAATGGGCAACGCCTTCACCGAGCTGAATGATCCGCTCGACCAGCAGGCGCGCTTCGAGGAGATGGCGCGGCTCTACGCCGACGAATCGGATGAAGCCACCCCGCTCGACGAGGACTATCTGCGTGCGATGCGCTATGGCATGCCCCCCTGCGGCGGCTGCGGGATCGGTGTGGACCGGCTGGTGATGCTGCTCACCGACCGGAGCACAATCCGCGAGGTGCTGCTTTATCCCCATCTGCGCGAGAAGTAGATTTTTCGGCTGGCACGCGGCAGCGGCATCCCTTACCAGGGATGCCGTTTTTTGTGCCCCGGCGGCATTGGACAATCCGGGCAGGCTGAAGATAATAAAGGGTAATCATTGGGGAGGACTCATGTCGAGCACGAAAACTTTATTCGACAGCCTGGATTTCAAAGCGGTGCTGGACGGCCTGGGCCAGGGCGTATTGATCTTTGATGCCGAAGACCGGCTGATTCTGGACAATATCGCGGCCCGATCGATCCTGGGGGCTAACCTGGTTATTGTGCGTGCAGAGGGGTGGCGCGCGGCGGCGGTGCTGCTGGATTCGGCGCGCGACGACCGGCCCAGCGCCGACGAGCTGCGCGCAAAGGCCCTGCGCCAGACCGAGCCAGTACGTTTCCATACCTTCCTGGCAGGGGTGTATACCCCCTGCTGGGCGACGGCAATCTATGGGTTGGGCGGGGCGATCTACACCATGATCACACTCGAACAGCCCGACTGGTCATCACTGACCGAGCTGATGAGCCGCTTTCGGGCCGAGGCGCGCACCTCGGTCAGCAGCACGCTGGGCCACGCCGAGCTGATCAAACAGGTGTTAGCCAAGCGCACGCCAATCACCACCACCGATCAGCTTGCCAGCCGGGTGGGGGGCTTTGCCGATCTGATGCTGGTGCATATGCGCCGCCTGGAGCTGCTGATGAGTCTGCTGCACCGGCTGGAGCTTATTCGTACCGGGCAGCTTGCCGATATTGTCTATGAAAACAGCAAGCCGATCGCGCTCGCCGATTTTCTCGAAGACCTGCTGGAAGAGCTGAGCGATGCGCCGCTGACCGAAGGGTCCGATCCTGATGCGGACTGCCGCGACCGTATTACGGTCGATGTGCCGCCCGATCTCAAGGTGCTGGGATCCAAGGCGCACCTGACCAGTATCGTGCGCGATCTGCTGCGCAACAGCATCATGTACAGTGAGCCGAACACGCCGATCATCCTTCAGGCGACGGCTTTGCCCAAAACGCGCAGCGTCCAGATCGATCTGATCGATCAGGGCTACGGGATTCGCGCCAAAGAAGCCGGGCGCGTGTTTGCCCCCTTCGAGCGTGCCCGCCAGCCGCAGATCATCGCGGAGTTCGGTTACGGCCTGAGCCTGTACTTGGTCAAGACCGAGATCGAGGCGATGGGCGGGCGGATCTGGTTCAACAGCGAGGAAGGCGTCGGCACGACATTCAGCTTCAAGCTGCCGCTCTGGCGTGCCCCATGAGCGGCCCTGTATCTCTCGTGGCTCACAATGTGATAGGCGATGTGGATCAATACATTTGATCGGGTTTTTCTGCAACTGGACCGGGCCGGCGTCATTCGACAGGCGCTCGGTGGGACGGAAGCGCTGCTGGGCGTCTCAATCGAGGCGCTGAAAGGTATGACCTGGGAGGCGCTGGCCGGGCAGTACGCGGCCCAGGCATCCCGCGAGGGGCTGCGTGCGCTGTGGGAAGCCGTGGTCGAGGGGCGCGTCGCATTGGCGCACTGGCCGCCGTTCGTTCCCTTCCGCGCGGGGGTCAAGGCCCGCCTGCGCCCGGCCAGGGGAGCAGAGCTCGACAGTTTTGTGGCAGAGCTGGCGACAAGTGTGCGCGAGCCGCTGCATGGGCTGATCACGGAGCATGTGCTGGACTCCGCGACGCAGCTTCACCGGCTGAGCGGGCATGTGCTGCGCGGCGTCGAAGGCCCGCTGACCGATCCACAGGTCAAGGGCCTGGGCAGCATGGCGACGCAGGCGCGCTACATGCGGCAGCTTTTGGAAGATATCCGGGCTGAGATGCTGCTTCCGGCAGTCGAAGCGCCGCTGCCGCGCCCGCTGAGCGATCTGCTGGGCGTGGACGAGCAGCACACCTTCGACCGGCGGCAGATCACGCACCGGCTGACGCTGCGCTGCACGCTCGACTCGACGCCGGTGTACTGCTATACCGGCATCCGCAGCGTGGTTTTGCGCCTGCTGCACCGGATGGTGCTGGGCGTGAGCGCGGAAAGCACGATTACGATCGCGGTAGTGAGCGGCCAGGACGATGCCGCCCTGGTTCAAGTGGCGATCACGTATCACACCCCGGAGATCGATCTGTATCCGGGGCAGCGGGTCGAGCCGCTGCACCTGGCCGACCAGAAACGCGTGAATGGGACGACGCTGGTACGCCTGCTCAGCGCAGTGCAGGCACAGCTTGCACCGGTTGCGGGGCAGGTGTGGGCCGAGCCGGTCGGAGCTGCCAGCGAAGAATCGCGTGTGATCCTGGCGCTGCCGCGCTGGCGCACCTCAAATCCGGATTGACCACGCCGGGTCGCCGTGCTAAACTGCTAAACACGCCGGTCATGGACAGCGATCTGATAAGGGGCAGTGGCGGAACGGCAGACGCCGCGGACTTAAAATCCGCTGAGGGGAACCTCGTGTGAGTTCGAATCTCACCTGCCCTACAGAAAAAATTATCGATCAGGAGCGCCCGCTGCGGCGCTTTTATTTTGCTCCGCTCGCCTCGGCTGCCGGCTGGTCCGCACACGGCGACTCATTGACGCTCCCCTGCAAGCGTGTTAAAGTTTGCGCCTGGTTATCGATGGCACGATTCAAAACTCCCTTGCCGCTGTACGCTGAACGCACAGCCTGCATTGATCTCACTTATCCGATGTGCGCCGCAGCGCTCCAGCGCCGGGCAGCCCGTTCGTTCAAGGCCGAGATTCTGGAGGTGAACGCTCGCACAGCCTGAGTTTGTTTGACGCGCCACAGACGCAGCCTGTGAAGGCGCTGCCACTTTTATTATCCGGCGGCGCGGGCTGTCTGGTGTGGCTGAGGAGGCATTATTCAGATGAGCCTTGATTTTGCTCTACGCCTGATCGGCATGATGCTGTTCGCGCTGCTGGGGGCGCTGTTGGGGATCAATCTCTCCGATGTGCTCTACCTGCCGCCGGAAGCCACCGGGCTGATCTTCTCATTGATGGGTGCGCTGGCCGGCCTGATCATTAGCCCCTGGCTGACGACATATCCTGCCAAGCGCGCGCGCCGGATCATCACGCAGATGCCGGCTGAGACGCTGGTCACGATCATCGTGGGGCTGCTGCTGGGGATGCTGGTTTCGGCCATGTTTGCCTGGCCGCTCTCGCTGCTGCCCGACCCGTTTGGCCAGGTCTTGCCGACGCTGGCCGCGATTGTGATCACCTACATCACTATGATGATCTTTTCGATCCGCGCGCCGGATGTTTTCGCACTGTTCGGCGGGCTGCTGCGCGGCAATCCGAGCGCGCTGCGCATGATGTCCGGCGGGGGCAGCATCTCCGGCGAGATTCTGCTCGATACAAGTGTGATCATCGACGGGCGGATTCTGGACATCAGCCGGACCGGCTTCATCCAAAGCGCGCTGGTGATCCCGCGCTTCGTGCTCAACGAACTGCAGCACGTGGCCGATTCAGCCGAGATGCTGCGCCGCAACCGGGGCAAGCGCGGGCTGGAAATTCTGAGCGAGCTTCAGCAGCACAGCCAGACTCCGGTGCGCATCATCGACGACGACGTGGTCGGCACGGATGAGGTCGATGAGAAGCTGGTGCTGCTCGCCCGCCAGCGCAACATCCCGGTGATGACCAACGATTTCAACCTCAACCGCGTAGCCGAGCTGCAAGGCGTGAGCGTCCTCAACATCAACGAGCTGTCGAACGCACTCAAGGCGATCTTCCTGCCCGGCGAGGTGATCGACATCCATGTCGTCCTGGAAGGGCGCGAGGCCGATCAGGGCGTGGGCTATCTGGAAGATGGCACGATGGTCGTGGTCGAAGATGGCAAACGCTACATGGACCGCACGATTCCGGTCCTGATCACGCGCTATATCGTCACCAACGCGGGCCGGATGTACTTCGCCCAGCCGGAAGGCTCGCTGCGCCGGTAGGGCGGTCGGAACGCGCCGCTCAATCTGTCTCAGCCCTGATACTCCCGCATCCGGCTCATGTTCTGGTTGACCATGCGGAAGGCGCGCTGCTCGGCCTCATAAAGGATGCGCTCCTCGTCCAGCGTGAGCAGTACCCGATCGCGCATCAGCAGCTTACCGTCCACGATGACGTGTGTCACATCGGCCCCTTTGCCGGTGTGGACCAGATTGGCGATCAGGTCGTGACGCGGGCGCAGGTGCGGGCGGTCGAAATCGACCAGGATCAGGTCCGCCGGGGCGCCCTCGGCCAGCACCCCACTGCCATCGAACCCCATCGCCTGCGCGCCGTGCTGCGTTGCCATGCGCAGGACCGTATCGCCAGGCAGCGCTTCGGGGTCCTGCCGCAAATACTTCTCCAGCCACGCCTGCTGCCGCATGATCTCCCACATATCCATTGTTGCGTTCGAGGCCGGGCCGTCTGATCCCAGTGCGGTTGTGATTCCGGCGGCGTGCAGATCGGAGACATGGTTCACCGGCATCGCCAGCTTCATATAAGTGATCGGCGTGCGCGCCACATAAACCTGTTTTTCGGCCAGGATCGCGCGATCTGATTCGCTGAGCGCCAGGCAGTGCGCGGCGACGGTGCGGCTCTCGAAGATGCCCAGGTCACGTAGATGCTCGACCGGGGTCTTGCCGTGCCGGGCGCGTGAGTTCTCGACCTGCTCCTGCGATTCGGCCACGTGTAGATGGATCGCCAGCCCGCGCGCCTGGGCCAGCGCCGCGATCCGCTCCAGGAAGTCGGGCGGGCAGACATAGGGCGAGTGGGGACCCAGGCAGGTATGGATGCGGCCCTCGGCGGCGTTTTGCCACTGCGCGATGAAGTCGAGCGTCCCGTCGAGGCCCGGTCCCACTTCCTTATCGTCGCCGATACCGAATACGCACCACGTGAGCTGCGCCTTGAGTCCGCTCTGCGCGGCGACCTCGGCCACGCGATCCATGTAGAAGTAGTGGTCGTTGAAGCCGACCGTCCCGCTGCGGATCATCTCGCAGGCGGCCAGCGCCGCGCCCCAGTAGACGTCGTCGGGCGTCAGGGCGCTCTCGGCTATCCAGATTTTTTCGTTGAGCCAGCGCGGGAAGGGCAGGTCCTCGGCCCAGCCGCGCTCGAAAGTCATCGGCGCGTGGCAGTGCGCGTTGAAGAAGCCGGGCAGGGCGACGTGCCCGCTGGCGTCGATCACCTCGTCGGCTCGCGTGTCGTCGGGCACCGTGCCGATGCGCGTGATGCGCCCATTCTCGATCAGAATATCTGTGTCGCGCCGGACGGTTCCCTCGGCGTCCAGGGTGACGGCGTCAACATGCCGGAGCCAGATCGTGCTCATATGAATCTCCTTGTGAAAGCAGTTTGCGGCATTGTACTGCGGCACGGCGCAGCCGCCAATTGGGCGTCGGCCCACATCTCCCCTTAATGTACCGTGTACTTCCAGGTACTTTGCGTTACAATGAACAGGTAATCCCTCGGCCTTTGGCAACAGAAACAAAGGACAATCAAGGCAATGGCGCTGCAAATTTATAACGTCTTGCATCGTGAGAAAGAACCGTTCGTGCCGCTGCACGAAGGCCGTGTGAATATGTATGTCTGCGGCCCGACGGTGTACGATCATGCCCATGTGGGCCACGCCAAGACCTATGTCGCGTTTGATGTGGTGGTGCGCTACCTGCGCTACAGCGGCTACGATGTTTTGTACGTCCAGAATCTGACCGATGTCGGCCATATCCTGGATTCAGGCGAGGATCGCATTCTCAAGAAGGCACGCCAGACGCAGTCGCTGCCGATGCAGATCGCCGAAACCTATGCGCGCAGCTACTTCGCCGATATGGACGCGCTGGGCGTGGTGCGCCCAGATATCAGCCCGCGCGCCAGCGGCCATATCCCGGAGCAAATCGAGATGATCGAGACGCTGCTCGCGAAGGGCCACGCCTATATCTCCGACGATGGCAACGTCTATTTCGACGTGCGGAGCTGGCCGGAGTATGGCAAGCTCTCCAACCGGCGGGTGGAAGAGCAGGAAGCCGGCTCACGCGAGAGCGTGCGCGAGGACAAGCGCAACCCTGAGGACTTCGCGCTGTGGAAGCTGGCCGAGCCGGAACATATCCTGCGCTGGGACAGCCCGTGGGGTGTAGGCTATCCCGGCTGGCACATCGAGTGCTCGGCCATGTCGCGCAAGTACCTGGGCGACACGTTCGATATTCACGGCGGGGGCGTCGATAACATCTTCCCGCACAACGAGTGCGAGGTCGCGCAGAGTGAGGCGGCCAACGAAGCGACCTTCGCGCGTTACTGGATGCTGGTCGGCAGCCTGACCGTGCCCGACGAGTTTGGCGTCCCGGTCAAAATGTCCAAGAGCCTGGGCAACTTCTACACCATCAAAGACGCGCTCAAACTCCATCGGCCCGAAGTGCTGCGCCTGTTCATCCTGAGCGGACACTATCGCAACCCGATTGTCTTCAGCGAGGACGCGCTCGACGCGGCGCGCAAGGGCTGGGATCGCATTTATGGCGCGGTGCGGCTGGTGCGCACGAAGTTGCAAAGTGCGCCCGAAGGTGACGCGGGCGGCGCTTTCCGTGACGTGGTGGACAAGGCCAAACAGCAGTTTATCGCGGCGATGGACGATGATTTCAACGCGCCGGGCGGGCTGGCCGCGCTCTACGATCTTACGCGCGAGGTCAACACACTGCTCAACAGCAGTGAGACGGTGGGGCGGGGCGTGGTGGAAGCGATCGACCAGACCTACCGCGAGTTGGGCGGCACGGTGCTGGGCATCGTGCCTGAGGAAGAAGCCGCGATGGCGAGCACGAGCGCCGAGCGCGAGGCCGGGCTGATCCAACTGCTGCTCGATCTGCGGGCCGACGCCCGCGCCCAGAAGGATTTCGCCAGGGCCGATCAGATTCGGCAGCAGTTGACCGGGCTGGGCGTGACGCTCGAAGACCGCCCGGACGGCACGATTTGGCGGGTGGATTAGCCGCACAGCAGGGAGCAGGGCGTCCGCAGTGGCGCCCTGGTTTATTTCTCGACACGCAAAGGGGGTTATGTGGCTGAGTATCTGTATGGACGGTGGCCTGTTCTCGAAAGCCTGCGCGCCGGACGCCGCCAGTATGAGCAGCTTCTGATAGCCGAAGGCATCGACGAGAAGGGCACAGTAGATACCATTATCGCGGTGGCGCAGGAGAAGGGCGTCAATATGCGGCGGGTGCCGCGCCGCGTGATCGACGATCTCGCCCGGAACGCCAATCACCAGGGCGTCGCGCTGCGCGTCGGCTCCTATTCCTATGTGGATGTCGAAGCGGCGCTGGCACTGGCGGCGGAGCGGGGCGAGCAGCCGCTGCTGCTGATCCTGGACCTGCTCAAAGACCCGCAGAATGTCGGCGCGCTGCTGCGCGTGGCGGACGCGATTGGCGTGCACGGGGTGCTGCTGCAAGAGCGGCGCGGGGTTGACGTGACACCCGCCGTCGTGAGCGCGTCGTCGGGCGCGGTCGAGCATCTAAACGTGTCGGTCGTCACGAATCTGGTGACCGTTATGCGCGGCCTCAAGGAGCGCGATATCTGGCTGGTGGGGCTGGACATCGGCCCCGGCACACTGACCTTCGAGCAGGTCGATCTCAACCGACCGCTGGCACTGGTTATGGGCAGCGAGGGCGAGGGCCTGCGCCGCCTCGTGCGTGAAACCTGCGATCTGCGGCTGACGCTGCCGATGCGCGGCCACGTGCTGAGCCTGAACGTCGCCACCGCCGGATCGATTGCGCTGTATGCGGCGTGGCAGGCGCGCGGCTGGCAGGGGTGGACACCCCCGGCCTGATTCCCGGTCGCTGTGCCGGTTTTGCACATTTCATTTCCAGAGTTATAATGTCGTTAGGAAGTCGGGCGGCAGCCCTTCTGGAACCAACACTTTTCTATAAGGGTGATTATCAACCGTCTGCGACGGCCAGCCCATTTGAGTTTGCAGGTTCATCAATGCGGCTGCCGCCCGGCTTCTTGCCTCGATACCCCCTTGATTCCCCTGTTCGATACCATGCTGCAAGCGTAGGCCAGGCGCCGGGCAAGCCGTGCCCGCTTCCGCTAAACTTTGACACGCTCGAATCCGGATGATAGGATTGACGCCGAATCACCGGAGCAGACACAGTTATAGGTTTTGACGCGGACTGGGGGGTGTCGGGCGCTCGCCGGTCGTTCGTTTCATGGGCGGCGGCGTGAGATCACAGGCGGAAGTCAAGAGGACAGACCATGTATATTCGGCGTGACAAATCCAACCTGCATTTTGGACGCCAGCGGCGGAACGGAGTCAGCCGCTCGCTGCTGGTGATCTGGTTTATTGTCATGGCAGCCGTCGTGGGAGTCATCTGGCAGTTCAACAGCGTTCAGAGTTGGGTTCAGGCCAGCATTGGCGCCGAAGCTACCCCCACCCTGGACGCGATCTCGCTGGCGCGGCTGGGTGAGCGCGCCTACCTGGTAGGCGATCTGGAAGCCTCAATTGAATACTATCACCAGGCCGTGCTGCAAGCCCCCCAGGACATCGACATCAAATTCGAATATGGGCGCGTGCTGATCTATCGCAGCTATGCCGGGCGCAGCTACCGCTTCCGCGCTGGTGAGGCGCTCGATGTTGCGCGGGAAGCGGTCGAACTCGACGAGAACAATCCGCGCGCCCAGGCGCTGCTGTGTATCGCGCTCCTCGAAAATGGCCGCGCCGAAGAAGCGATTGGGGCCGGGCTGCGCGCTGTGCAGCTTGCGCCGGAGTATGCCGAAGGGTGGGCCTATCTCTCGCTGGCCTACTACCGCGCCGGGCGTCCCAACCAGGCCTTCGAAGCCGCCAATAAGGCTGTGCTTTATAACGAGGAAAGCCTCGACGCTCGCCGCGCGCTGGCACTGAGCCTGGCATTCGTGGGCGAGTTTGATGCTGCCGTGCAGCAGTACGAACGCGCGATCCAGCTTCACCCCCGCCTGGATGCGCTCTACTTCGAGCTGGCGCAGTACTACAAGGCCCAGAATAACTATGAGGCCGCTATTGCCGCCTACGATCAGGTGTTGGCGATGGAGCCGGATAACGTTAAGGCGTACACGCGCAAGTGTGAGACGTACTTCACCATGCGCGAGGACGCCCTGGCTCAGGAAGCGTGCGAGCAGGCGATCGAGCTGGACGAGACTTATCCCGAAGCGCACCGGCAGTTGGGCATGGTGCGCTACACCCGTCGCAATTACGAAGGTGCAATCGAGTCGTTCGATCGCTGCGCAAATTTGCAGGAAGAGCAGGGCATCCCGCTGCCGGAGCGCGAGATCCAGTGCTATTACATTCGCGGGCTGGCCCACGCGCTGTTGGCGCGCTGCGACCTGGCGTGGCCGATCTTGCAGGACGCGCTCCAGATGAATCCGGCGGAAAGTATTCAAGGGGCGATCAATCAGGGCCTGATGATGTGTGTCGGGGCCGACGAAGCCGATTACAGCATCGAAGACGTGCCCACGCCCATCCCGCCGACGCCGGTTCCGCCGGAACCCATTGGAGTGTTCTAGGAGCGCCGATGTATCTGCGCACCCCCAAGCGCTATCGCGCTGGACGCCGCCGGCAGCTCCGGCTGATTTCGCGGCGCATGATCCTGCTGCTGATCGTGACGCCGCTGGCCGTGCTGGCCGCCTGGACGATCTGGAACAACCGGCAGGCGGTCCGCTCGGCGGTGGTGCCCCCGGTCGAGACGCTGGCGATCAACGTGCAGACGCAGATCGCGCCGCGCCCAACGCCCACGGCAACCCCAGATGTGCAGCTTGCGCAGGCCGGATGCGTGAGCGCATATCAGCAGGGCGATCTCGAAGAGGCAATCACGCAGTGTAAAATCCTGGCCGAGAGCCGACCCAACGACCCGGATCTGTACTACCGTGTCGCGCACATGCTGACGATCACGTCCAACTTCGGGCGCAACCGGGCGCGGCTGGACGAGGCGCTGGAATATGCCGAGCGGACGATCAACGCCAATCCGAGCGCGCCCGATGGGTGGGCGATTCGGGCGATGGCCCTCGACTGGCGGGGCGAGTATGGGCGGGCCTTAGCCTCGGCCATGCACGCGCGTTCGCTTGACGAAAACTTCGCGCCCGCCTACGCTTTTCTGGCCGAGGTCTATCACGATCTGGGGCAGGACGAGACGGCGCTGAGCTATGCCGAGCAGGCGATCGCGCTGGACACATCCGGCATGGCCGACGCGTTCCGCATCCAGGGCAAGATCTATTCCGACCGGGGCGAGTACGAGAGCGCGATCCGGCCCTATCAGGTCGCGCTCCAGCAGGCCCCCAACCACAGTTATATCGCGGTCGAGCTGGCGAGCAACTATATCGCGCTGGGCGAGATGGATCAGGCAATTGAGGTGCTCGGCGCAACGCTCGACCAGAATCCGCGCGACACCTCAGCGATGTTCGTGATGGCCGGGGCGTACACGCAGAGCGGCGAGTATGACCGTTCGCTGGAATACTACCGCCGCTGCCTCGATGCCGATCCCGATAATATCGCCTGCCTGTCCTACCTGGGCGGCTTGCAGTTCTACTTCTACAACGACTATCCGGCGGCGATTGTCAGCCTGGAGCGGGCGATCGAGCTGGGATCGAATGACCCGGATGATTACCTGCAAATCGGGCAGGCGCATACCGCCTTGCAGCGCTGTGACCTGGCTGCGCCTTATTTGCAGCAGGGCTATCAGATGGCCGTCGAGCGTGAGGACGAGGCGCGTATGGGGCGTTTTGCCAACGCGCTCCAGGTCTGCAACCAGCCTGTCACCGGCGCACCGGCCCCGACTTCACCCCCACTGCCCACCGAAACGCCTTTAGCAGAGTCGGGCTAGACTGCTAATTTGTGCTTGACAGCCCCCGGCGATCTTGCTAAGATAACACAGGGTATTAGCACTCTCAACCGAGAGTGCTAACCCATTTTGACAATTCATACTATCCACTTTGAACCACGCTGATGTCATTCAGGAGGGATAAGAATGGCTCTGAAACTGCGTCCTTTGGCCGATCGCGTTGTAGTCGAGCCGATCGAGCGGGAAGAAACGTTCGCGGGTGGTGCGCTGGTGCTGCCCGAAACCGCCAAAGAGAAGCCTCAGCAGGGGCGCGTCCTGGCTGTTGGGCCGGGCCGGGCTGATGAAGAAGGCGATCGGATTGACATGGAAGTCGCGGTCGGGGACCTGGTCCTCTTCGCCAAGTATGCAGGCACCGAGATCAAGATCGAGAACCAAAAGGTCCTGATCCTCAAAGAGTCGGACATTCTGGCGGTTGTCGAAGAATAACCGCGCCCTGCGTCTGAAATCGAATGTCGGATTGCGCACACTGACAGTTAAGGAGACTGATAGATATGCCTAAGCAGTTGGTTTTTAGCGAAGACTCGCGCCGCCGCCTGAAGGCCGGTGTGGATGCGCTGGCGAACGCCGTTTCGACCACGCTCGGCCCCAAGGGACGCAATGTGGCGATTGACAAGAAGTTCGGCGCGCCGACCATCACCCACGACGGCGTGACGGTTGCGAAGGAAATCGAGCTGGAAGACCCGTATGAGAATATGGGCGCGCAGCTGCTCAAGGAAGCCGCGACCAAGACCAACGATATCGCCGGCGACGGCACTACCACCGCGACCGTGCTGGCTCAGGCGATTGTCAACGAGGGCCTGAAGAACGTGGCCGCCGGGGCCAATCCGATGCTGCTCAAGCGCGGGATCGAAGTCGCCGCCGAGAGGATCGCTGAGGCGATCGGCGAGATGGCAATTGAGATCAGCACGAAGGAAGAGATCGCGTCGGTGGCAGCGATCAGCGCGCAGGACCGCGAGATCGGGGAGCTGATCGCGGACGTGATGGACCGCGTGGGCAAGGACGGGGTGATCACGGTCGA
>JAAYCM010000083.1 GCA_012729765.1 Chloroflexota bacterium
AAGTGATCGGCCCGTCAGGGCCGAGGTCAGGTTGCTCAACCCATCGGCCCGGTGAGGGTACTGAAAGACGTCTTTGAAGGTCACGCCGTCTGGCTGGACGGGCAGTTGCTCAACCCATCGGCCCGGTGAGGGTACTGAAAGGTCGCTGATACGAAACGTGCGTATCGGGATATGGATGTTGCTCAACCCATCGGCCCGGTGAGGGTACTGAAAGTGTGTGATCGTGGAGCACGGCGCAGCGACCTATGACCGTTGCTCAACCCATCGGCCCGGTGAGGGTACTGAAAGCTTCCTGCAAGGTTTCCATGTCGAGCGAGCCGCCGGTTGCTCAACCCATCGGCCCGGTGAGGGTACTGAAAGATATAGGTCTGTATGATGTCCCGGTGGGCCGGCTCGTTGCTCAACCCATCGGCCCGGTGAGGGTACTGAAAGCTCCGACCCGAAGAGGAAGGCGAGCTGGCCCCGCGCACGGTCGAAAAGTACGCGCGTACGTTGGTTACATTCTTCCGATGGCTGGAAAACGAGGAGTATCTGGAGCGCAGCCCGGCCAGCAATCTCAAGGTGCGCCGCTATCAGCGCCCGCCAGGCAGCTCAAAAGCCGCCACGCCCGACGAACTGCGCGCAATTCTGCGCGTTGCCGAAGCGAAGGCCGCGCTGGGCAAGCCGCTGCATCTGGCCGTGTTCTTGTTCCTGTGCGACACAGGCTGCCGGGCCGGCGAAGCTGCCAGTCTTACCATCGAGAATTTACTACTAGATCAGGGGGGAGCCTGGGTAACGGGTAAAGGGGACAAGACACGACCGGTGTTCTATGGACCGCGCACTGCCGACGCCCTGCGCGCCTGGCTTGACGTGCACCCCAACCCGACCCCATCGGCCTCGGTCTTTCGGATGCGGGCTGAAAGCATCAGCCAGGTGATCGCCCGACTGGCAAAAGCTGCCGGCATCACGCGCAATCTTGGCGCGCACGCCATCCGTCACCGGGTGGGACAGGTATGGGCCTCAGCTCGGATGGGGGAGCAGGCCACGCAGCTCAAGCTCGGCCACGACGACCCGTCGATTACGGTCGAGATGTACTACAATACGACGTGGGACTACGTCCAGCAGGCCAGCGAACAACTCACCCTGGCCGCGATCTTCGGGCTGCCCAGCGAGCCACTCACCCTTCGGCCTCCGCAGCGTATACTGCCGTTCCCCAAAACAGGAACCGGCGAGGGGTGATAAGCCATTTCGTCAGCCTCGAGCAAAGTACAAGAGGCCCCCGGTTCAAATCCGGGCGCCCCGACAGCCGCGAGGACAGTGATGAACTGTCCTCGTTTTTGATTCGTGAGTGCGATCTGAGCGATGCTGAACGGAGCATACTCTACCCCTAACCTCGCTTCAGCAGCGCCCGTCAAGCCCGGCCCACAATGCCAGTTCCTTTCCATAGTAGAAAGCTGTATAGTGTAATTTGCGGAGAATGCGAGTCTCCTGAATAAGGGGGGAGTACCAACGTGGCTGACTTGTTTATCTCCTATTCGCGCCAGGACACAGCCTTTGTACGCCAACTATCCGACCGGCTGAACGCGCGCCAGCGCGACGCCTGGGTCGATTGGGAAGGGATTGTCTACTCGACCACATGGTGGGAAGAGATTTGCTCCGGCATTGAGGGCACCGACAATTTCGTGTTTGTCGTCAGCCAGGATTCAATCGAATCGGTTACCTGCCAGCGCGAGATCGACCACGCACGCAAACTCCACAAACGCATCATCCCCTTGCTCTACCGCCCGATTGATGAAGGCGCCTTTGTTGCAGACTACTATACGCACCCTGACAAACGTCCCTATGAGCAGCTTGCGCGCAGTAACTGGGAATTCATCAAAAGCATTCAGTGGATTGATTACGCGACGCTCAGCGATCTGGACCTCACGCTCGATGCCCTGCTCAAGACAGCCGATACCGATCCTGAGCGCCTCCGGATGCACACGCGGCTCCTGCTGCGCATCCGAGATTGGGAAAATCGCGGGCGAGATCCAAGCGCGCTGCTGCGTGGCGACGAACTGGCAGCCTATGAGCAGTGGCTGACGTTCAGCGATGCAGCCGGCGATGACCCACGTGTTACGGATGAGCAGCACGCCTATATCGAGATGAGCCGCACCGCCGAGGCCGAAGAACTGGCTAAAGATCAGCAGCGCGAACGGCGAATTCGGCAGTTCCGGTGGGCGGCGGCATTCCTGACTCTGATCGGAGTGGTCGCAGGCATTGTGGCGCTGATATCAACGGACCAGGCCTTGACCGCGCGCAGACAGGCAGCAGATGCCGAAGCGCACGAACAAACGGCAAATGCCCAGGTGGGTGCCGTACAAACACAGGTCGTGCGGGCATCCGCAACCCTGGGGGCAATCGAGTCGGAAGCGCAGTATCAACGCGGCGTGACGGAGTCGTTACGGTTAGCGAATGCGGCCAATCTCATGCTGAGCGACTTGCACGGCAATCCAGAGGTCGCCGCGCTGTTTGGAATTCGCGGCTTAGACGAGGCCTTTTCGCTGGAAGCGGATGCAGTCCTGCTAAAAGCCATTGATAACCTTTTTACCTTGCGCGAGTTGGCCGGTCATACCGACGCCATCACTCGCGTGGTGTTTTCGCCTGACGGTCAGCTCGTTCTCACCGGAAGCTCGGACACCACCGCGCGCCTCTGGAATGCCAACAGCGGTGAACTACGGCACACTTTCGAGGGCCACACGGATGCGATCAGCAGTCTGGCGTTCGCGCCCAACGGGCAGACTGTTCTCACCGGAAGCTCGGACGCCACCGCGCGCCTCTGGGATGCAACTGATGGCGAATTACTGCATACGTTCGGGGGGCACACGGATGCCGTGACCAGCGTGGCATTTGCCCCCGATGGTGAGACGGTGCTCACGGGCAGCCAAGATAACACCGCCCACCTCTGGAGCACTACCACTGGTGAACGACTGCTGACCTTCGAGGGTCATCTGGATGCCGTGACCAGTGTCGCGTTTGCACCTGACGGCCTATCTGTCCTCACCGGCAGTGAAGACGGTACGGCGCGCCTCTGGAACACGACTTCCGGCGACCTGCTAAGCGTATTCGAGGAGCAATCGAGTGCGATATTCAGTGTGGCATTCGCACCGAACAGCCAGATCGTCTTCACGGGCAGTGTAAGTGGCTCTGCCCACCTCTGGAACGCTTCCACTGGGGAGCAACTGCACAACCTAACAGGCCATCTGGGAGCGGTGATCAGTGTGGCATTTGCCCCCGATGGCGAGGCGGTGCTCACGGGCAGTCGAGATAACACCGCGCGGCTGTGGAGTACTGTCACGGGCGAGTCGTTACACACGCTTGAGGGGCATACCGACACGATCACCAGTGTTGCGTTTGCGCCCGACAGTCAGACGGTGCTCACCAGCAGCTTCGATAACACGGCGCGTCTGTGGAATCCCGACACCGGGGAACTACTGCGCACGTTCAAGGGACACACAGGCACCATCTACAGTGCCGCATTTGCACCTGACGGCCTATCTGTCCTCACTGGCAGCAGGGATAGTACAGCGCGCCTCTGGAACGCCCGGCCAAGTGATATGCTGCGCACGCTCTCAGGCCACGCGGGGGACGTATGGAGTGTCACCTTTGCCCCTGACGGTCAGACCATCCTGACGGGCAGCAACGATGGCACTGCGTATCTCTGGAACATCGTCACTGGCGAACTGCTGCGGACCTTCAAGGGACATACGAATGGCGTGATTAGCGTGGCGTTCGCCCCTGAC
Source organism: Chloroflexota bacterium (assembly GCA_012729765.1). Taxonomy (GTDB): domain Bacteria; phylum Chloroflexota; class Anaerolineae; order Aggregatilineales; family Aggregatilineaceae; genus JAAYCM01. The sequence goes on from JAAYCM010000083.1 coordinate 3,762, forward strand.
GGCCTGGCTATCCTCTCCGGCAGCGGGGATAACACCGCGCATCTGTGGGATGCCGCCACCGGGGAGCTGCTCCACAGCCTGGAAGGGCACACGAACGCGGTCAGCAGTGTTGCCTTTTCGCCCGATGGGAAGACCGTTCTCACCGGCAGTTGGGACACCACCGCGCGCCTGTGGGATGCCGCCACCGGGGAGCTGCTCCACAGTCTGGAAGGGCACTCAAGCGGCGTGAGCAGCGTTGCCTTTTCGCCCGATGGGAAGACCATTCTCACCGGCAGTTGGGACACCACCGCGCGCCTGTGGGATGCCGCCACCGGGGAGCTGCTCCACAGTCTGGAAGGGCATACCGATGCTGTGAACAGCGTTGCCTTTTCACCTGACGGGCAAACGATCCTGACCGGCAGTGATGACAGCACCGCGCGCCTGTGGAACGCGACCACGGGCGAGCTGCTGGGCGTTTTGGAACGGTATATGGACACGATCCAGAGCGTGGCTTTTTCACCCAACGGCCAGACCTTTCTCACGGGCAGCCGGGACGGCACGGCGCGATTGTGGAACGCGACCGCAGGCGACCTGCTGCGCACCGTCTCAGGGCACGGGGCCGCCGTATACAGCGTGGTGTTTGCCCCCGGTGGTGAGACCTTTCTCACCGGAAGTCATGATGGCACGGTCCGTATCTGGGACACCGATTACCGTGATTTTGTAGACTATGCCTGTACCCGCGTGTTCCGCGACCTGACCACCACAGAGCGGGTGCAGTACAGGATCACCGATGATGATCCAACCTGCCCGCAGCTCGTCGCTGCACCCTGAGCCGGGCGGTGTGCTCAGGCGCCGGATTCGGTATCCAGCCGGGCCATCCCCCGGACGGCGGCGCGTGCTTCGGGAGCATGGCGGGGGGCGCGGCGCACCGCCCAGGCGATGTTGAGCAGGAACAATACAATCGCCGCCCCGTTGAGCAGCCCGCCCCACTGCCGGGTCTGCGCATCGAGGAGCAGATCGCCGAACACACGCAGCACCAGCGCCCCGTGCAGCAGCGCGAGATGCGCGTAAAACCTCGGGTTGAACGGTACGGGCAGCTTGAGCACCGCCGGGATGATGATCGGCGCGTGGCCGAAGATCATCGAGAAGACGAAGCCGAGCAGCACCGTGTGTAACACGGCGTCATAGTACACGCCCGCCACCTCGCCGCCGTAGATCACGCTCAACACTCCGCCCGCGCCCAGCCAGACGTATCCCATGAGCAAACACGCGGCGATAAAGCGCGACAGCCCACGCTGGCGAATGGTAAACCGCGCGATGTCGTAGCGCAGCAGCCAGGCCGCCAGCGCGATCTCGCCCACACCCATCACCCGCACGCCCACATCGAGGCTGGCGTAAGTCGTCAGCGCGATCCCCACGATGAACACGGTCACCGCCGCGTAAAACGCCGGCTGGCGCAGCCGGGATGGTCGCATCACGCGCACCAGTTCCAGGCGCTCGCCGACAATCGTGAGCACCAGGAACCCGATCCACCAGTACACCATGCGGTGAACCGGGTTGCCGACCGCCCACAGTGCGTTCCCCATCAGCAGCATATAGCCGCCCGCCGCCATCACTAGCGTGAATACCGTCGGCTGGCGGTAGATCACCACCCCATACACGATCAGCAGCCCCAGCCCGCTCAGGATCAGCAGCACCTTACCGGCATCTGCCGCGCCATCCAACAGCAGCAGCGCGGCCCCAACGGCGCTGAACAGCGGCGGCAGGAATCCGGCAGAGGCCAGCGGAGAGCGGCTGTTGGTGCGCAGCGCTACCGCGCGCTCGACCGAGATCACCGTGCCGAAAACCCCCGCGATCATCAGTACGCCGTGCAGCCCGGCAAGCTGCCGCTGGATCACCGGGAGGCCCCACCCGATTCGGGCAAGACCCCCATACAGCGCCCCGGTCAGCAGCAGCAGCACCAGCAGCATCGGCAGGCGCGCGAGATAGCGACTCTTCAGCATGGCTGACCTGTAGCCTAGCTCTCAGCGACGCGCCCGATATGCACGCGCCAGACTTCCGGGCCTTCTTCGAGGTAGTCCCACGAAAACTCTTCCCCGCGCTCGTACATGAACTGGTAGTAGAGCGGCTTGGGGTCGTGGTCGTTGACCAGGATAAACGCCTCGCCCACCTTCAGACCGTCGAAGATTTGAAAGATTCTCCGGTGCCGCATCATCGGGATCAGATCGCGGACGTCGAGTGTTTCTTTTGCTGCGCTTGTCATTGTCTGTGTCTCCTTACAGCCATCCCAGGCTTTGCTTTGCTTCAAGCGACATCATCATGGGTGTCCAGGCTGGCTGCCAGACCAATTGGACATCCACGCTGGCCGCGTCCGTCAACTGTTGGACCATAAACGTTGCTTCGTCTACCAGGTGCGAGCCGAGCGGGCAGGCCGGGGTGGTCATCGTCATGGTGATCAGGACGTCCCCATCCGCCACCTGCGCCTCATACACCAGCCCCAGGTCTACGATATTGATCCCCAGTTCCGGGTCAATCACCTGCTTCAGCGCCATGATTACATCGTCATAGGTGACTACCATCCTCACCGCTTCCCTTCCAGGCGTTACTGTGCTTCACTCGTCGTCCGAAGCGCCGTTCTGGCACGGCACCGTTACCAGCATAGCTAGCTGCCTACCCTGCCGCATTGACCTGAGTCAATGGACTTGATTCAGATCAAGTCGGGTGAGCGTATGGCCGGGCTTTGGCACAAAAAAACCGGGATCGGCGGCCTATTCGGCTCCGTATCCCGGCATCGATCTGATTGGGGCCTGGCTCACGCCCCGGACGCGCAGTTTAGAATTCTACGAACGACTCCAGCGTCACCGCGAAAGCCCCTTCACCACCATCTTCGCCTTCGAAATAGCGGATGTAGTACTGCGAAGGATAGTAGCCCGGCTCAGCCATTTCTTCCGGCAGAGCAATCTCGGCGCATTCTTCCGCGTGGCGCTCTTCCAGGAAGCTGTTAGCGATCATCGGCTCCAGGAACGTCAGTTTGCCGCCATAGACGCCGTAGATCCAGGTGTGCGTGAACGCCTCACCCGTGAACTCCATCGCGGTCGGGTTCACCAGGTGGTTCCCCATCCCCGGCGCAACTTCCCCAACGTCCATGTAGCCGGGCGCGATCTGATTTTCGGGCAGGGCTATCGTCGCTTCGGCAAAGGTTTCGCAGGACATCAGCACCGGGTGCTCGCCGGGCACATCGGGCGGATTCGGCACCATGCACATCTCATCGCCGGCGGCGACGGGAATCGCGATGCGCTCTTCATTGGTAATCGTGTAGAAGTGCAGATCAAAGTGAGGAACGTCGTAGATCTCGGCGGGCGGGTGCCCCATTGGATTCCAGTTCAGGACGAAACTCTTGATAGGCGTGGCGGAAACCGACTCAGGGAACTCCACGACGACTTCATGACCACAGCAGGGGATCACGACGTTGCCCTCGGCATCGACCACGTCCCAATGCCCATCGCTGGGTTCCATCGGCAGGCCCGACAGCAGCCCGTCGGTGAAATAGACGCCGACCAGCTCCGGTTTTCCTGCGGAGTCAACCGTGACGAAGGTCTGCAACTGTCCCTCGCCAAACTCCGCCGGATCCCCCCACTCCGTGTTTTCCTGTGGCGGAAAATCACCACCGGGTCCCTGAGCGCCCACCGGCAGCACAGCCAACCCCATGACCAGCACGCTAATCCCGAACAGAACAACCTTGCGCAGCATACGTGCTTCCTCCATCCGGCTCGTTCAGCCGGCTATGGAACTGCCATCGCAGCTCCTGGAGTTACATTCTTGCACACTGGCCGGGCATTCGCGTCCGGCAGAAGGTGGACCCCGGTTCCGACTTTCGATCAGTCCCGCATCCGCCGTGAGACGGAGCAAGACGACGTTAAGCGGCTATTAGCGGTCGGCTGTGTCGGAAAAACGCGCAGGGATACAAACTGATCCGGGGGCGCGGACAGCGGCTCCCTACCTCAGCGCTTCTTGCACGGCGGGCACGACTTCCTGCGCGAAGATGTTTACCTGCTGCAATTCGTCGCCGGCGGTCGGCCAGAAGACAAACGTGTCCATCTGGCATTCACGGTAGAAACGCACGATCTCGTCTACCCACTGCGCGACCGGCCCCGCGATCCCGGCCTCGACCTGCACCCGGCCCGACGCATCGATCGCGCCCATCAGGTTGTAGCCGCGCCGGATCGCGTGCGGCGAGCGCCCCGCCGACTCCGCCCCTTCGTCGATGCGGGCGTTCATCTCCGGCAGGCGTTCCGTCGGTACATACGACTGCGAAACCAGCCACCCGTCGGCCAGCTCGCCGGTCAGATGCAGCATCTTCGGGCCGAGCGCGCCGATCCACAACGGGATGTCGTGCGCCGGGACCGGGCCGGGTCGCGCGCCGCGCACCTGGTAAAACTCGCCTGCATACGTGAACGAGCCGCCCGCCCGATCCAGCATCCCGCGAATGATGTGCAGCGCGTCTTTGAAGGCGTTGAACGACTCGCCGGGCGAACGCTGCGGCCCGCCGTAGGCCGCGATCCCCTGCCAGTATGCGCCCGCGCCCAGTCCCAATTCGACTCGCCCGCCGGTCAGCACGTCGAGCGTGGCCGCCATCTTCGCCAGCATCGCCGGGGGCCGCAGCGGGATATTGGCGACGTTGGTCACCAGCCGGACATGCGCCGTCCGTGCGCCGAGCACACTCAGCAGCGTCCAGGTTTCCAGAAAATTCCGGTTGTAGGGGTGATCCTGTACGGCGATCAGATCGAGTCGGTGCTCGTCCGCGATCCGGGTGCGCTCAAAAGAATCCTGGATGTCATCGGCGGCGGGGTTGACATTGACTCCAAATTGGGGGGAAGGCTGGCCGGTGGTCATCGTTATGCTCCTGGTGCTGTTTTGTGCGGATTATCAAATAAGGGCACCGCAGCAGACGAACGATCTGCCGGATGCCCCTGTGAGAATAGACGCCTGGCCGGGCTTAGGCCGAAGCCGAAGCTTCCTGCGATTCTTCCTGCTTGACCAGCTCCAGCTCGATATTGATCTTGATCTCGTCACCGACCAGCACGCCGCCGGTTTCGAGCGCCTGGTTCCAGTTCAGGTCCCAGTCCTTGCGGCTGATTTTGGTCGAAGCGTTGAACCCGGCGCTGGTCGTGCCCCAGGGGCTTTTAGCCTGGCCCACGTACTCCGTGTCCAGCACGACTTCGTGCGTGACGCCGCGAATGGTCAGGTCGCCGATCAGCCGGGCGTGGGAGTCGTCCAGCACCTCGACGCGCTTGCTCTTGAAGGTGAGATACGGGTACTCGGCGGCGTTCAGGAAATCGCCGGAGCGCAGGTGCTCGTCGCGCCGGTTCTCACGCGTGTTGATGCTGGCCGCCTCGATCTGGACATCGACCGTCGTGTTGGCGGGAGTCTGCTCGTCGAGGTCGATCGTACCCGAGAAGCTTTCGAATTCACCGCGCACGTTGGCGATCATCATATGACGAACGGTGAAATTGATCGACGAGTGAGCGTTGTCAATCTGCCATGCCATGATGTGAATCTCTCCTGTGTGAACCTTCGTGTTAGGGTATGCCTATAACGGCGCTGTTTATACCTATACAGTTTATACATGAACCTTCGCGACAAATTTTTCGGCGCTGGTACGCTGGCCATCTTCGGCGTCAGCGGCGCAGTGTCCGGTCGAGCTTGGCGGCCAGCCGCAGCAGGGTGAGCTGTTCCTCACGGGTCAGCACGGCAAGCTGGCTGCCGATTGTCGCTTCAAGCGCTGGGGCCGCCCGTTCGAAGGCTTCGCGGCCCACCGGAGTCAGGTAAATCTGGTGAACACGCCGGTCGGTGGAATTCGCCCGCCGCTCGACCAGGCCCGCCGCTTCCAGCCGGTCCAGGATTCCGGCGACATTTCCCTTGGTCACCAGCAGGCGCTCAGCCAGAGCTTGCTGGCTCAGGCCCGGCTCGGTTGCCAGACGGGAGAGCATATCGAACTGCGCCACCGTCAGGCCATAACTTGCCAGAACCTGGGCCTCTTCCCTGGCCACCCGCTGGTAAGCGCGCACGAGATGCAGCCACAGCAGCACACTCTGCCGGTAATCACGGCTAATTGCCACTGTCTCGCGGGTCGTCGATTTTGCTTCGTCGCGTTCGTTCATATATAAACCGTTCATGTGTATACTATATCGAACGAGGATTGATTTGTCAAATTAGAACTGCATAAGCGTTCTCAGTCTGGCGGGACGATCAGATTAACTGCGCGCCCGCACCCTGAATAGCACCCTACCGGCCCTTGGTAGTGGTGAGGTCTTGACTGAAGCCTGCTTGGCCCCCCATCCTAAATCCTTCCCCCACAAGGTGGGAAGGACTTGAAAAACGCTCCCATTCTCCCCTTCCTCCGCGCCAGCGTGGGGGAAGGGGCCGGGGGATGGGGGGCAGTTGAACGGCTGCTATCAGTCAATTGTTCGCCACTACACGGCCCTTCTATCGGACAGGTGGTGCGCTAATAGTAAACTGAATTCTCGCCGGAGGAAAATCGATGCCGGCCCGATCTGGAGCCGCAGTCCTATTCATTATCACTATTGAGCCGGGAGCCTGTTTCAGCGTATCATTAAGGTGGTGGGGAGAGTACCTTGAAAGTGTTGCCACCCCACCCCTCTCAAGCCGGAAAGGGCCTTGACTATGTCGGACGATTGTATCCAGGTTCTGATCGTCGATGATCACGAGTTCGTGCGCTCCAGCCTCAGCATCGCCTTTGAACAATATGACAGCCTGTGCGTGGTCGGCGAAGCGGCTACCGCCGCCGAAGCCTTGGAGTTGTGTGTCGCGCTTCAGCCCGACGCCGTGCTCCTGGACTTCATCCTGCCCGATCTGGATGGAATGACCGCCGTCGCCCGGATCAAGGCGCACCTGCCGACCGCGCAGATCATCGTGCTTTCTGCCGAAAATTACTATCAGGAAGCGATCCAGGCGGGGGCGGCGGCCTGCCTGCTCAAAGATAATTCATTCGACACCATCGCGCGGACGATCGAGGACGCGTGCCACAACAGCCGCGCCAATTGAAGTGTGCAGGCGCTGCTCGTACTTAAGTATCGAAAATTCTTGTTTGTTCGATTGTTTCCGAAGGAAAATGCTTAATGCCAGACAAAATTCTTGTGACATATGCCAGCCGGGCCGGATCGACGGTCGGGGTAGCCGAGGCTATCGGCCAGGCACTCGCCGAAGGCGGCGCACAGGTCGAGGTGCGCCCCATGACCGAGGTCAAAGACCTGTCGCCCTACCGCGCCGTCATCGCCGGGAGCGCGATACAAGACAACGCGTGGCTGCCCGAAGCGCTCCAGTTCCTGCGTCAGCACCGGACAGCGCTCGCGCAGAAGCCGTTTGCCGCCTTCATGGTGTGCATGACGATGAGCATGAAAAACGAGAAGGCGCGTGAGGCAGCTGCGGACTGGATGCAGCCGGTACGCGCCATCGTTCCCCCCGTTCGTGAGGGTTACTTCGCCGGGGCGCTGGACCTCAGCAAAATCCCGTCGCTGCGCAAGCGCATGATGTTTGCCATCTCGGTTCGCCTCGGCGTGTGGTCCGAGGGCGATCACCGCGATTGGGACGCGATCCGCACCTGGGCCGCCGAGCTAAAGCCTGTGCTGGGCGTTTGAGCGCGCTCGCCTAAACTTCGACAGGCCGCCGCGTCAGCAGCCCGACAATCGCTGCCAGGATCGCCGAGCCAACAATCGACCAGATGATCGGGAAGCGCTCGTCGTCAATCGTGATGACGAACAACTCCGGCAGATTCAGCTCGCGCGCCAGCCACACGCCGATATAGGCGCCGACAAAGCCGACGATGATCGAAACCAGGCACCCGCCGAGATAGAACCCGGCCAGCATCTGGCCCAGGCTGCCGACAACGGCGGCGATAACGATCAGGATCAGTAGTTCCATCAGCGACATGATTTTTCGCTCCGCATCTATACCCCTTCTCTTCCTGCTGATCGTATGAGGGATAAGCGGCGCGGCGAAGTGCCACCTGGGGGAAAGTTGAGTAGGCGACCTGGCCTATCTCGCGCCGGGCTTGCGTGCGCGTGCAGCCAGCCTTTTCTCGCTCACTGTCGCGTGTCCGGGTACAATAACCGGCACGCAGCACAAACGGAAAGGGTCACATAGTGGGTCTGGCTGAGTTGTTACCGATCGCGGCGGGCATCGCCGGCGCGTTCTGGGGCGTCACCCATCTCAGCCTGCCCCGGCTCGCCACCTTCGCCAATGATCTCGATCACCGCACCTGGCCAGTGCTCCGTTCGCCAGCCGCCGGACGCGCCGCCAGTTGGGCGATTGTGCTGGCCTACCTGCTGGCGGGCGGCATCATCGGCTTTATCCTGGGCGCGCTACCGGTCTACCTGCTCGTGCACCTGCTCTGAAATAGGGATGCAAAGCCAGCAAGCCAGAGCGAGATATTTGAATCCGGAGTCGCGCACCACCGAGGAGCAAGGCATGAACAAATCTGAGCTGCTGAGCTGGCTGCACACCGAGTATCAGCAGTGGGAAGCCTTTCTTCATCAGATCGACTCCGCACGCATGGAACAACCAGATGTGGCCGCTCACTGGTCCATGAAAGATATCGTCGCGCATCTAACGGGCTGGAATCGCCGGCTGGTTGCCCACTTACAGGCTGCGCAGCATGGCGAGCCGGAGCCGCCCCCGCCCTGGCCCGCACACCTGCAAGATGTGGATGAAATCAACGCGTGGATCTACGAGGCTAATCGCGAGCGGTCGGTGCGCGAAGTCCTCGATGAAGCGCGTCAGGTTTTCCAACAGCTTCTCGACAGCCTCGAAGACCTGCCTGAAGATGTCCGGATCGAGACAGGCCTATCACAGGGCAAAGAGTTTTACCTGGTGTGGGTGGGCGATCAGCGCTTCCTGGCGGGCGAATTCTTCGACCACTTCCATGATGACCATGAGCCGGACGTACGTGCCTGGCTGGAGCGAACCGGGAAACAGTGAGCGCGGCTGACCTTGCCGGGCTTTATGCTTGCAGCGCCTCATCCAGCTCGTCAATCGCCTCGCGCACAACCTGAGCGCTGGCACGCAGCGCGGCATACTAGTCGTCGCTGAGCGGGAACAGGCAGTGGCCCATCACGCCTTCGCCCCCGACCAGATTCGGCAGCGAAACCGTGACATCCCCCACCCCGGCCACATCTTCGACCGGCGTGCAGACCGTCAGCAGCGAGCGCTGATCGAGCAGAATGACATTCACCAGGCGCGCAATCGCGCTTGCCACCCCATAATACGTTGCGCCTTTCCCCTCGATGATATGATACGCCGCGTGGCGTACCTGATCGTCAATCGCCTGCCGCACCTCGTCGGTCACGTCGCGCCCCTGTTCGGTGCAGAACTCTTCGAGTGGAATCCCGCCAATGCTCACTTCCGACCACGCCAGCACTTCGGAATCGCCGTGCTCGCCCAGTACGTAGCAGTGCACGTGATACGCGTCGATCCCCAGGTGGCGGCCCAACAGCGCCCGGAAGCGCGCCGTATCGAGCATCGTGCCCGACCCCAACACCCGGCTGGACGGTACGCCAAACTCAGCCGCATAGCGCGCCGCCAGGTGGGTCATCACATCGACCGGATTGGTCGCCACCACCAGAACCGCGTCGGGCGCGTGCTCCAGCACACTGGGGATCACACTCTGGAACACTTTGGCGTTGCGGCCCAACAGCTCGCGGCGCGACTCGCCGGGACGCTGGCTCACCCCCGCCGTGATGATCACAACCGCGCTGCCGGTCAGATCGGCGTAGTCACCGGCCCGCACGTGCAGCGGATGGGCGAACGGCACGGCGTGCAAGATATCGTCCGCTTCGGCCTGGGCGCGCTCCTTGTTGAGGTCCACCAGCACAATCTCGCGCCCTATGCCGCGCATCACCAGGGCATATGCTGTCGTCGAGCCTACCAGCCCGCTGCCGATCACACCGATTTTCATCACGTTTCCTCGCTTCAACTGTTAGCCATCAGATGAACCTGAGAGCAATTGTGGCAGCATCCGCCCTGGCTGGCAAACAATTCCCCTTCGGTCTATAACCTATCTAGCCGGAAGGGCGGCTCACGACATTAAGCCGGCGCACTAATCTGACGCCCGGGTGATGCGCGCCCACTGGCCCGCCACCGCTTGACCACCGTTACCCGCGTTGGATTGACGGGGCGCTGGCGGCTGGCATAGACTTAGAATAGGGTTATAGGGATGCTTTGTAACACTTAGCGTTCTTCTAAAAATTGCTAAGCCACCAGGAGGTTTGCATGTCACCCGGCAGTTCTAAAAAACGCTTTGCCTGGCCGCTCCTGTTACCACTCTTGCTGCTGGTACTGCTGGCGCTGGCCTGCAATCTAACGGGTGGAGATGACGATGACGAGCCGACCACCGAGGCAACCCGCGTTGGCGGCGGTGGCCGGCCCGGCGTCACAATCCAGGCGCCCGACTCCGGCGCGCAGGTCTTGCGCAACAGCGATGTCCTGATCTTTGCCGTTGCCGAGGACGATGTCGGCGTGACGCGCGTCGAGCTGCTGGCCGATGGTATTGTCGTCGCGTCGCAGGCGTCGCCCGCGCTCGAAACCGGCGACGAAGAGTTTCAGGTGCTTCTGCGCTGGCGTCCCAATGAGCTGGGCACGCAGCAGCTAGAAGTCGTGCCCTGGCGCGGCAGCCTGCGCGGCGAATCGGCCACGATCGATCTGCTTGTGCGCGACCGCATGGCCAATATCACGCAGACCCCCGGCGGCACGCCGATCGCCTTCCTGACGCCGACCCTGCAGGACCGCACCTGCCGCGTGCAGATCGCGGTCGGGTCGCTCAACGTGCGCAGCGGTCCGGGCCTGGCCTACGACGTGGTGGACCGCGTCACCATCGGCCAGTCGCTCCAGGTGACGGGCCGGCAGATCTATCCCGAGCCCTGGTGGCAGATCTTCCACAATGGCCGGTTCGGTTGGGTCAGCGATTACTATGTCAACGAGCTGGGGGACTGCGCGGGGATCGGAATCGCGCTGCCGCCGCCCAGCCCGACACCGCGCCCCAACACGCAGCCGCCGACCATCCCGCCAACGCTGACGCCGATCCCGCCGACGCCGACGCCGATCATTATCACGGCCACGCCGCTGCCGCCGGGCACACCGACCCACACCCCCACGCTGGAGCCGTGCCGGATTCGCGTCAACGCGGACGGCCTGGCAGTCTACAGCGGGCCGGGAACCGTCTACGCCCGCATGACCCTGCTCAGCAGCGGCCAGCAGTTCGCCGTTGCCGCGCGCGACCCTTCGGCCCAGTGGTGGCAGATCCCGATTGCCGGGACCTATGGCTGGGTCCAGAACCAGTTCGTTACGCCGTTCGGGTCCTGCCTGAGTATTCCGGTGGGGGCCATCCCGCCGACTCCGACGCACACGCCGGGCATAACGATCACGCCGATCATCGGCTCACCGATTCCGGACACCGACGGCGACGGCATCCCGGATAGCGACGATGCCTGCCCGCAGGACCCGTTCCACGACACTGTGGGCGATCCGTGCGATCACGACGAGGATGGGGACCTGATCCCCGATCAAGAGGACGCCTGCCCGAACCAGCCCGGTCTGGAGCAGTATGAGGGCTGCCCCGCCCCGGACTTCGATAACGATGGCCTGCCGGATGCAGTTGACCCCTGCCCGCAGGACCCGTTCCACGACAGCGTAGGCGATCCGTGCGATCACGACTCGGACGACGACGGCGTCCTCGACCAGGTGGACCAGTGCCCCGGCGTCCCTGGCGTGCCGGAGAACAACGGCTGTCCACTGCCGACAGCGACCGGTACCCGTACCCCGCAGCCAACCGCCACCCCAACCGAGACGCCAACGGCGACTACGACAGCCGTGCCGGACCGCGATAACGATGGCATCCCCGACGACGAGGATGTCTGCCCTGACGATCCGTTCCACGACAGCGTAGGCGATCCGTGCGATCACGACTCGGACGGTGACGGTGTGCTCGATCCGGACGACGAGTGCCCCGGCACACCTGGCCCGGCCAGTAACAATGGCTGTCCGGAGCCAACCGGTACGCCAGAACCAACTGGTACCCGCACTCCGCAGCCGACCGAGACGCCAGAACCAACTGGTACCCACACCCCGCAGCCGACCGAGACGCCAACGGCGACCACGACTGCCGTGCCGGACCGCGATAACGACGGCATCCCCGACGACGAGGATGTCTGCCCTGACGATCCGTTCCACGACAGCGTGGGCGATCCGTGCGATCACGACTCGGACGATGACGGTGTGCTCGATCCGGATGACGAGTGCCCCGGCACACCTGGCCCGGCCAGTAACAATGGCTGTCCGGAGCCAACCGGTACGCCAGAGCCAACCGAAACACCGGAACCATCGGCCACTCCGACCGAGACGCCGGCACCCGATACCGATCGAGATGGTATCCCCGATCCGCAGGATGCCTGTCCGGAGCAGCCCGGTGTAGCCGAGTTCAACGGGTGCCCACCGCCGACGGCCACGCCCACCGAGACGCCAGTACCCGATACTGACGGCGACGGTATCCTCGATCCGCAGGATGCCTGCCCGGAGCAGCCCGGCCCGGCTGAGAATAACGGCTGCCCGCTGCCAACCGAGACGCCGATCCCTGACACTGACGGTGACGGTATCCTCGATCCGCAGGATGCCTGCCCGGAGCAGCCCGGCCCCGCCGAGAATAACGGTTGCCCGCTGCCCACCGAGACGCCGATCCCTGACACTGACGGTGACGGTATCCCCGATCCGCAGGATGCCTGCCCGGAGCAGCCCGGCCCGGCTGAGAATAACGGCTGTCCGCTGCCAACCGAGACGCCAATCCCTGACACCGATGGTGACGGCATCCTCGATCCGCAGGATGCCTGTCCGGAGCAGCCCGGTGTAGCCGAGTTCAACGGCTGCCCGCCGCCAACCGAGACGCCAGTACCCGACACTGACGGTGACGGTATCCTCGATCCGCAGGATGCCTGTCCGGAGCAGTCTGGCCCCGCCGAGAATAACGGTTGCCCGCTGCCCACCGAGACGCCAATCCCTGACACTGACGGTGACGGCATCCTCGATCCGCAGGACCAGTGCCCGAACGAGCCGGGTCCCGCCGAGAACAACGGCTGTCCGGTGCCGACCGAGACGCCAATCCCTGACACCGACGGCGACGGCATCCTCGATCCGCAGGACCAGTGCCCGAACGAACCGGGTCCCGCCGAGAATAACGGCTGTCCGCTGCCGACCGAGACGCCGGTGCCTGACACTGACGGTGACGGCATCCTCGATCCGCAGGACCAATGCCCGAACGAGCCGGGTCCCGCCGAGAACAACGGCTGTCCGGTGCCCACTGAGGCTCCGGACGTTCCGCCCACAGGCGACACGATCGGTCTGAGCGAAGTGCCCTATACCCCGGCGCTCGAAGATGACATGCTCGATACGATCCGCGCCCTCTACCAACGCGGCGCAGCGGCCCAGACGGCGGATCCGCGCGTGGTGACGGTGGTAGGCGACGTCCTGCCGACCGAGCTGTTCGCCGGGTTGGGTGACGGTCAGGCGGACTTCTCCGCGCTGTCGGACGCCCAGCAGCTCGCCTTCATCACCGCCTACTACGCAGAAGGCACGCTGCCCACCGGCGGCAACAGCTTCACCGACGAGAGCAGCCCGGCTGCCGAGCGCGACTGGACCGCTGCCGATCTGCTCGATCCGGCCAATGCCCCGCCGGATGTCTGCCCGGCTGGCCTGACTCCGCTCGACTGCGCGCTAACGCTCCAGCGTCCGACGATTGCCGTCGTGGTGATGGGACGCAGCGACGCGCTGCAGGATACGGATGTGAACCAGTTCGGCGGTCAGTACACCCAGATCGTGGAAACGATCCTCACGGCCAACGTCATCCCCGTGCTGACCACGATCCCCGGCGACCCGGCAGAAGTCGAGCCGTACAACGAGGTCATCCTGCGCATAGCCGAGGCGTACGATATCCCGCTGGTCAATGTCTGGCGCATCGTCAACGAGGCCGGCCCCACCGCCATCAATCCCGATCTGACGCTGACCAGCCCGCCGACTCCCGACGACTTCAGCGGGAGCGAGTGGCGGTCCTATGGCGCGGCCAACCGTAAGATCCTGGTGCTGCGCACGCTCTACCAGGTGTTGGATCGCGTCCAGCAGTAGCCATCGATCTGCCAGTAGGGGCGCAGCATAGGTTGTGCGCCCCTACCCTATAACATAACAGAAGAGGCGCACCCATCACGCGGCGCGCCTCTTATTATATATTGGCGTGCGAATGCCGGCTGTGAGCGGTTACGCCCCCAGGCCAAAAATCGATTGCAGCTTGAGGGCCAGGGCCATCTCGCCCTTGACCTTGATCTTGCCCTGCATGAAGGCCATCATCGGGTTAAGCTCACCGTTCACCAGCGCAATATAGTCATCCGCCGACGAGTTAATGATCAGGGTTGGCGCTTCGTGTTCGCCCTCATTCACTTCCATCTGCTTGTCATACACACGAATCCAGTAGACCCCGCCGTTGTCGCCGGAGAGATTAAACTGGAAAATGGCGTTCACGCCCTCAGCCTTGTCCGGCTGAAAACCTTCGTTGATATTCTCAAAAATCTCTTGCACAGAGTTCACACGGGACATGCAATCATCCTCCTGATCCAGCGAGTAGGGGCAAGGCTGACGCGGGCCTTGCTTTCTCCCTAACTATAGCAACACCTGCCCGCAATTCCTACTTTGGCCGCCCGCGCCGGGCGATTTGCCTGACGGCTCTCCGACCATTGGCCGCCGCCTATTGCCCCACGCCCGCCCCTTCGCTACAATGGGCTTCGAACGAGACGAGGAACCACGACGCGTGATCACAAGCCAAAGCCGCATCGAACAGTTCATGCTGGACAGCCACGCCCTGCGCGATAACCCGCTGGGCGATCCGCATGTCCGCCCCATCACCGTCTACCTGCCGCCCGGCCACGACGATATGCTCGACCGGCGCTATCCGACGATCTATCTGCTCAGCAGTCACGGCAGCACCGGCCCATCGCTGGTGAACTGGCGGCCCTGGGATGTCACCATCCAGGCGCAGATCGACGCGCTGATCGAGGGCGGCCAGATGGGTCCGGCGATCGTCGTCATGCCCGATCTGTGGACCCGCTTCGGCGGCTCGCAGTATATCAACTCGGCGGGTATGGGCCGCTATGAGGACTACCTGATCGACGAGATCGTGCCGCGCATCGACGCCAGCTATCGCACCCTGCCCGGCCCGGAACATCGCGGCGTGGTGGGGCGCAGCAGCGGCGGCTTCGGCGCGATCACCCAGGCGATCCGCCACCCGGAAATCTTCGGCGCGTTCGCCTGCCACAGCGGCGACCTCTATTGGGAGTTCACCTGCCTGCCGCCGCTCAGCCGGATGCACCAGCAGTTGGCGCGCTTTGGCGGGCTGGACGCCTTCATCCGCGATATTCCGACCATCCGGCCCAAGAGCGGCACCTTCTGGGACCTGATCATGACGGTCTGTTGGGCGGCGGCTTTCGGCGGCAACCCCGACGCGCCGCACGGCTTCGATCTGCCGGTCGATCCTGACACCGGCGCGCTGCGCGAGGATGTCTGGGCACGCTGGCTAGAGCACGACCCGGTCCGCCTGATCGACACGCCGGACGCAATCGACGCACTGCGCCGGGCGCGGCTGGCCTTCATCGACGTGGGCCAGTACGACGAGTACCAGCTTCAGGTCGGGGCACGGCTGCTGCATCGCAAGCTCGACGCGCTCGGCATCGCGCACGTGTATGAGGAATATCCCGACGGGCACCGCGACACGCACTACCGCTACGATGTGTCGCTGCCCCGGCTGTACGAGGCGCTGCGATGACGGTCCGCCAACTCTCACTCGCGCTGGTGCTGCTGCTGCTCGCATTGGCGGCGCTGGCCTGTTCCGCGTCTGGCGACGGCGGCGAAGCGGAGATCATCTACGTTTCCGCCACGCCGGAATTCGACAGCGAGGGCAACCTGGTTGTCCTGCCGACCGCGACGCCCACCGGCGCGACGCCGACGCCGATCCAGCCCACGCCCAATCCCACCCGCGAGAGTCCGCAGACGGGCGATCAGTACGTGGTTCAGCCCGGCGACACACTCGGCAGCATCGCCACACTCTACGGCGTGACGATTGAGGAAATTCAGACGCTCAACGCGCAGCTTATCGACCCAAACACACTCGAAGTCGGGCAGACGCTCAACGTGCCCGGCGGCGGGATCGCCTATGGTCCGGACTTCAAGCTGATCCCCGACAGCGAGCTGATCTACAGCCCGCCCGCCAGCTATTTCAACGTGACCGGCTTCGTGAAGTTCCAGGAGGGCTTCCTGCGCGCCTATTCCGAGGATGTGAGCGGCGAGGTGTGGAGCGGCGTGCAGATCGTGGATTTCGTGGCGCGCAACTACAGCGTCAACCCGCGCCTGCTGCTGGCCCTGCTCGAATATCGCGGCGGCTGGATCACGGATCCCTACCCCGGCGAACAGCAGGTTCAGTATCCGCTCGGCATTCAGCGCGAGAACCGCGCCGGCCTGATGCGCCAGCTTCTCGACGCCGCCGACGCGCTCAACTACGGCTACTATGGCTGGAAGTATCGCGGGCGGATCAGCCTGGCGCTGAGCGATGGGACGCGCCTCTTTTACGATCCGGGCCTCAACGCGGGCACGGTCGGCGTGCAGTATATGCTCAGCGTCACCACGCCCACCGAGCAGTGGCAGCGCGATGTGCATCCCGACGGCTTCTTCGAAACCTACCTGAAGCTGTTCGGCGACCCGTTCGCCTATGCCTATGAGCCGCTGATTCCGCCCGATCTGAAGCAGCCGGAGCTGACACTGCCCTTCGGCCCCCGCGAGGAATGGCTCTACACCGGCGGGCCGCACGGCGCCTACAACAGCGGCTCGGCCTGGGCCTCAATCGATTTCGCCCCGCCCCGCCCGCCCGATGAACTGGTCGCCGTGCAGGGATCGTGCTACATCTCGCCCTATTGGGTCACGGCGGCGGCTTCGGGCATCATCGCGCGCAGCGGCGACGGCTATGTCGTGCTCGATCTGGACGGCGACGGCAACGAGTACACCGGCTGGACGCTGGTCTACCTGCATATCGACGATCACGAGCGGATCGCGGTGGGCCGCGAGGTCGAGCGCGGCGATCAGTTGGGGCATCCGTCGTGCGAGGGCGGCTACAGCAACGGGACGCACCTGCACTTTGGCCGCCGCTACAACGGCGAGTGGGTGCCGGTCCAGTGCGACGAGTGCGCGCCGGGCGTCAGCGTCCCGCCGCTGATGTTGGGCGAGTGGACCGTCTATGGTTACCCTGGGCAGGAATACCAGGGCTATATGGCGCGCGACGGCGACGACGGCTATCGCCAGGCCGACCAATCGCGCGAATACACCCTGAACAGGATAATCTGGTGAGAGATAGTCTGTTGAAACGCACGTCCCGACGCCGCCTGCTGGCGCTGATCCTGACCGGCCTGCTGCTGCTCGCCAGCGGCTCGATCGCGTGGGCCAGCCTGGGCGATTCCGAGCCGGAAGCGGCCCGCGCCGCCCAGACCACGCCGACCGCCGTGCAGCTTCAGTTCCCGACCCCGACCGCCACCGCCGGGCCGCCGACCGACACCCCGACCCGCACGCCAACCTCGCAGGGCCGCCCGGTCGTCGAGGCGATCTCGAACGAAACCAACGTGCGCGCTGCAGCGGACATCAACGCCGTGCGCCTGGGGCTGATCTTCCCCGGCACGACCTATCCGGTCATCGGCAAGAGCTTTAACTGGTATCTGATCGAATTCCCAGAGTCGCCGACCGGCTCGGCCTGGGTTTATCGTGATGTCGTGCGGCTCACCGGTGATGAAGCGCTTATCCCGGAGCTGACTGAGGAAGAGATCCCAGCCGTCGATCCGGCCTTCGTCTCGGCCCAGGAAACGGCCCAGTTCGTCAGCGCCACCCCCGGCGCGATCGCCACCCTGACCGCGCAGGTGCAGCTCACGCCGACCGGCGTCTTTACCCCGGCCCCCGGCGAGGAGGGCACCGAGGCGCTTGATCCCGACGCGCCGCGCCCAACCTTTACCTCGCCGCCCTACACCAACACGCCGATCGTGATCCCGAAGGCTGCCGCCGACGCGAGCACCAGTCCCGGCGGGCTGGCCCCCATCGTGCCGATCCTGGCGCTGGCCGCGCTCGGCCTGATGGGGCTGCTGGTCGGCCTGTTCCGGCGGCTGTAGCGGCAAGCGTGCGTCAGTCCAGCGGCGGCACCCACAGCGGATAAAGGCCGAAGTTGTACGGCATCGGAATGCGGTAGATCTCGCCATCGGGATAGAGGACCGCCAGCTTGCGTGTGCCGTACGCTTCAGACGAGACGGTCAGGGCGATGTGTGTGTTACCCGGTGAGGTGACGAAGGGTGCATAAACGTAGGGTTCGTGCCCGGCCTCCCCCAGCTCATACAGCGTGGTCAACTGCTGATCGGGCAGCGAGTAGCGCATGAGATAGCTGTACTCCGAACCGAAGGCATAGAACACGATCGCCTGCTCGTCCGCCTGCCAGGTGGGAGATAGCAGATGCCAGAACAATGGCTCCGGCCCTTCCGGTTCACCGACCACGTGCAGGATGTTGCCCTCCAGGTCCAGAATATCGATCAGGCCGCCGGCTTCATACAACTGCTCCAGTTCCGAGGCGTAGTCGGCCGTGCGATAACCTGTTCCCACCGTATAGTAACTGCCCTGGGGGGAAAATGCATGAACATAGTCCAGCCTCACTGCATCGGGCATTAAGTCTGGAAGATCGAGCTGCGTCCCTGTTGTCAGGTCCTCGACATAGGCCCGATACTCGATCCCGTACCATGTTTCTTCAAACCCCACGCCAACATGGGCGAGATCGGGGGAAATCGAGAGCGCGTAGAGATCCGGATAGTCGTAAACGACGCTCAAAGTCTCCCCGGTGAGCACATCGGCTTCGACCAAACGCCGCCCATAACCAGTAGAGCTCTCCGTGCCGGTATATTCGGTCTCGAAGTAGATAGTCTGCCCATCGGGTCCCCAGGTGATCGGAAAGTAGGCAGAGCTTCCCCAATAGGGAGGGTCTTCCACGCCATAGTTGGGCAAAGCATCGTCCATGCACTGGAACAGCACCCCCCCACGATCCAGGATGCATAGCTCGCGAGGTAATAGGGTGTTTGAGTCATCCGTTGGATACAGAACGCGATACATAGCCAGCAGATCGCCCTGGGGTGACCAACTGAGGGGCACAACCGCGAATGCCTCAGTATCGATGTAAAACGGTGTAACCTCCAGCGTCTCAGCATCAACCCGCGCGATCACGGTGCCTGGATAAACTGCCACTTGCTCAAGGCTTGTTGAAAACAGCAAGTCGGCAGGCAGCGGCGGGATAGGCGGCTGGGCTGCGGCAGGCGGCGAATAGCCCGCCAGCAGCATCAGCCCTGCCACCACTATCAGGAACAGGCTTCTAGCTTTCATACGATCTCCCCCTCTGGAAACAAAATGCTGCAAAATATAACTTCCAACAGCGCGGGCGATTACTGCCCCTCGCCTTGTGCCGCACCCGTTGCCGCTTCGCGGACGTTCTGCTCAGTCTGGCGCGCGTCGATGTCGAGCACGGCCAGCACGGCGCCCAGCCCGATCAGCAGCGCCAGCGGCACGCCCAGCCGTGCGAACGCGTTCCCCCCGGCGCGCGGCGGCTCGTCGGGGCGCGGGCTGCGAAAGCGCACCACCTGCATCAGGATGATCGCTACGAACACGCCCAGCACCAGTACGGTCAGCCACGCCACATCGAAATAATCCCGCCCGGCGAACTGCCGGAACAGGTCATCGCGCCACGCGAAGCTGGCATAGGCGAACACGCCGTGCGCGGTAATCCCCGCCCAGGCCGAGCCGGTCAGATACACCGCCCACGCCGCCAGCCACCCGATCAGCAGCCAGCCGCCCAGCGACGCCAGCCCCCAGGGCAGCGCCGGGGCGATGTTCTGCACGGCGGTCAGCGTCCACAACACGCCCGCCGCCGTGCCCGCCAGCCATGCCGCGCGCCGCCGCCCGATCCACTGCGCCGCGCCCGGTTGGATCAAGCCCCACAGCAGCCCGCCCTGCACCAGCGGCAGCACCGCCACCGAGAACAAGATCTGCACTTCATACGCGGCGGCCTGTGTGTCGAGGCCGAACAGCTTATCGGCCAGCAGGATGATCGGCTGCGGGCGCGCGATCGGCCCGGCGAGGTCTTCCAGCACGTAATTCGAGAGGTCCATCACCCACCACGCCACCGCCCACAGGCTCAGTGCCGCCAGCGCGATCAGGATCAGGGCGATCGGCTCCGGTGTGACAGCCGCACCCGGCATACTGCGCCCCCCCATCCCCTGGCCCCTTCCCCCACGTTTCACGGAGGGCAGGAGGGCGGGCTGTGAAGTCCTTCCCTCATTTTGGGGGAAGGATTTAGGATGGGGGTTGTTCTGCGGCTCAGGGGCCGGTGCGCGGCGCGCAGACTCGCCCCGCCGCCCGATCCACCACACCAGCAGCGCGCCGATGCTGGCTGCCGCCGCGTTCAGCAGCAGGCGCGGCGTCAGAACGTTCCTCTCCGCCCAGGCCGTTTGCGCCGCGAAGAGTCCCCCCGCCAGCACCGCCGCCACCCAGAGTCCGATCATCGCCTGTCTGCCCATGCTCACCCTGCTTTCATACCAAACCGCCGCGCACCGCCTCAGTATAGCACTCGTCCTGATCCCGAAAAACGCGCCGGTGAGGAAAATCTGCCGCAGGCCGCCCATTTTTTGCTAAAATGGACAGTACCTATCGCGCTACCCGATCACCGAATCGGTGGTATAATGCCCACCACTACACAAAAGGAGCCGATCAAATGGTGATGGAAATCAACGTCTCAGAGATGAAACGCGTGCAGTTGTTCGAGGTGATCGGGCGCGTGGACAGCACCAATGCTTCGGAGCTGGGCGCGGCGCTGGATCGTGCGGCGGACGAGGGCCGGACGAGCATGGTGCTCGATCTGAGCGGCGTCGATTATATGAGCAGCGCCGGGTTGCGCGAGATGGTGCGCGTCCTCAAGCGCGTCAAGCGCGGCGGCGGCGATCTGCGCATCGCCAACCCGTCCGAGCGCGTCAAAGAAGTGCTGGAACTGGCCGGGCTGGATACCATTTTCGAGATCTATCCGACACAGGTTGAGGCCGTCGGCAGTTTCTAAACGTCCCTTCCATCACTCTTGCCCGGATCACCGACCTGAGGAACCTATGGGTGAAGTAAGCCGCCTCGCCATCTCGGCCCAGTTGGAAGAAGTGCGCGATGCCTGCGACTTTGTCGTCGAGGCCGCCGAGGCCGCCAACCTCGACGAGCGCGCCGTCTATCACTGCCAGATGGCGGTTGACGAGGCCCTGACCAATATCATCGAGCACGGCTACCAGTACGCGGGCCGCGACAGCCGGATCGAGGTCACCACCGAACACCAGGAGCGGCGCTTCACGATCACCATCATCGACGACAGCCCGGCCTTCAACCCGCTCCAGCACCAGGCCCCCGACCCCACCGAGCCGCTCGACAGCCGCAAACCGGGCGGCTGGGGCATCTACTTCATTCGCAAGCTGATGGACGAGGTTGAATACGAGCGCGTTGGGGGCCACAACTATCTCCGGCTGATCAAAGGCATCCCGGAGACGGAAGCGGTTCCCGTCCCGGCGGCGGCTGCCGAGGACACCTTCCCCGTGCGCCATCTCGAAAACAGATCCGCCGTCATCTCGCCATCGGGGCGGCTCGACAGCAACACCAGCCCCATGCTGGAAAAAACGCTCTCCACGCAGCTTCAACAAGGGAACGTCTGGCTCTATGTGGATATGTCGCAGGTCGAGTACATCGCCAGCAGCGGCCTCAAGGTGCTGGTTTCGGCCTGGCGGCGCGCCCACGACGGTGAGGGCGACGTGGTGCTCAGCGGGCTTCAACCCCGCATTGTCGAGATTCTGGAGATGGTGGGCTTCGACATGCTGTTTCAGATTTACCCGGACCTGGATGCTGCCCTGGCCGCCAATCCCAGCCGGTCCTAGTCCGGCGCGCCCCGCGCCTCGCGTCCGCTGCGCTTGATCCACGAGGGAAGTCTACCATTTTGGACGGCACGCTGATTGTTGTGATGGTGGTGGGAGCCACCCTGGCGGTCGGCGGAGTCAGTGTCGGGCTGATCGCCGGTTACTGGCGCGGGCGCCGGCGTGGGCTGAGCCAGGCCGCCGACGAGCGCCTCAGCCCGGAGCTGGACATCCTCGCCGGGGTCGGCAGCGCGATTCTGAGTGTGCAGCTCAAGGTCGATGCGCTGTGCGAGGTCGTCTACCAGCAGGCCACGCGCATCGTTGATACGCGCAACTTCCAGATCGGCCTGTTCGAAGGATCCGACTATATCCTCAAGGTGTGGCTCAAAGACGCCGAGCGCCTGGCCCCGACGCGCTTTCAGGGCGTGGCCGACGACGGCGTGATCGGCTGGGTGCGCCGCACCGGGACCGGCCTGCTGATCGGTGATTTCCAGGCCGAGTGGGACTCGCTGCCCGCGCGCCCCAGTCACTACACGAACAAGCCCGCCCGCGCCGCGATCTTCGCGCCGCTCGTCTCCGCCGGGGACGTGCTGGGCGTGATCGGCGTCCAGAGCGAGCAGCCCAACGCCTTCTCCGATGAGGACATGCACCTGCTGACGCTGCTCGCCAACCAGGCATCCGGCGCGATCCGCAACGCGCAGACCCTCGAAGCCACCCAGGAGCAGGCGCGCCAGCTTCAACTGATCAACGATGTCTCGCGCCAGGTAACCGCCATCCAGCCCCTGCCCGATCTCTTCCGCCAGATCGTGACCCTGATCCACGATGCGTTTGGCTACTACGCGGTCAATATCTTCATCCTGGACGAAAGAACGGGCCAGATCAACCTGAAGGCCAGCAGCCACAGCACGCTCAGCCCCGACGATCTGGAGCTGCGCCTGCATGATGGGCTGGTCGGCTGGTGCGCCGCCGAGGTCCAGACCGCGCTCGCGCCCAATGTCGAGCAGGACCGGCGCTATAGGCCGACTCACGCGCTCGAAGCCACCCGCTCCGAGATCTGTGTCCCGCTCAGCGCGCAGAATCGCGTCCTGGGTGTGCTCGACGTGCAGAGCAACCGCCTCGACGCCTTCGGCGGCGATGACGTGTTCATGCTGGAGACGCTGGCCGGGCAGCTTGCCCTCGCCATCCAGGAAGCACAGACCTACGACGCCGAGCGCCGCCAGACCGAGCGCATCAACGCCATGACCGAAGTCGCGCGCGCCCTGGTGTCGATTCTCGACATCGACGATCTGCTCGACGAAGTGGTCGATCTCGTCACCGACCACCTCGGCTACGACCGCGTGCACCTCTTCCTGCGCGTCGGGGATTTCCTCGTGTTCCGCAGCGGGAGCGGCGTGCACAGCGGGCGCTGGGCGCTCGAAAAGCTGGCCTATGACATCGGCGGGCCGGGGCTGATCCCGATGGTCGCGCGCGAGGGCCAGCCGCAGCGCACCGGCAACGTGCACGAGAACGAGTGGTACGTCGTCGGCCCCGGCATCGAAGACACCGAGAGCGAGATGGCCGTCCCGATCCGCATGGGGTCGCACGTGCTCGGCGTGTTCGACATCCAGAGCACCGAGCGCGACGCCTTTACCGAGGACGATGTCGCCTTGATCCAGGCGCTCGCCGATACGGTCGCAATCGCGCTGCGCAACGCCAGCCTGTTCGCCAACGAGTCGCGCCGCCGCATGCTCTCCGAGACGCTGCGCGAGTTGAGCACCGTCCTCGGCTCGTCGCTCGATCTCAGCAGCGTGCTGGATGGCATCCTGGTCGGGCTGGAGCGTGTGGTCGATTACACCGTCGGCCTGATCCTGCTGCTCGACCGCGAGGACAGCACCTATCAGGTTTCGGCAGCGCGCGGCGATATCCTCGCCTCGGAAGCCGATGTGTGGAATGAAGCCATTCCGGCGGCTGAGGCCAGCGAGGAGCGGCTGGTGCTGCTGCTGCACGGCACCCACGCCGGGAATGGCGCGGTCGAAACGACGCACGATCACATCCTCGTCCCGCTCAGCGTCGCCGGAGAGCCGATCGGCTATCTGCTGCTGGAGCGCGTCGGGCCGGATCGCTTCACGCCCGAAGACAAGGAAATCATCAACACCTTCGCCAACCAGGCCGGGGTTGCGATCACCAACGCGCAGCTCTATATGGCCCAGCGCGAGGAAGCCTGGATTTCAACCGCACTGCTCCAGGTGGCCGAGGCGACCGCGCGCGCGACCAGCCTGGACGAGATTCTGCGCACCGTTGCCCAGATCACGCCGCTGCTGGTGGGCGTCGAGTGGAGCTCGGTCATGCTGGCCGACGACGAGGAAACGTTCCGCGTGGTCGAAGTGGCGGGCACCGAGCCGGACGTGCGCGACGCGCTGATCGGCTTCACCGTCACGCCGCTGACCTGGCCGATCCTGGCGCGGCTCAAGCAGGACGCGCAGCCGATCCCGCTCGACGGCACCACGCCCCGGCCCGCCAACCTGCCGATTGAGCTGGATGTCGGGCACGGCGTGATGCTGCCGCTCTTCGCCAAGGGCGAGGTGATGGGCCTGCTGTTGATCGGCCAGCGCAACGACAGCGAGCCGATGACCGTCCGCAAGATCGAGCTGGTCAACGGCATCGCCAACCAGGCCGCGCTGGCCATCGAAAGCGCCCAACTGTTTGTCGCGCAGCAGGAAGAAGCCTGGGTCACGACCGCCCTGCTCCAGGTGGCCGAAGCGGTCAACACTCAGATCGATCCCGATCAAAGTCTGGAAACGGTCGTGCGCCTGACGCCGCTGCTGGTCGGTGTCGAGCGCTGCGGCGTGATGAAGTGGGATGCCGACGAGATCTGCTTCTGGGGCGGGCCGTCGTGGGGCCTCTCGCCGGAATGCCGCGACGAGTTCTCCAGCACCATCCTCACCCCCGACGATGGCCGCTTCCTGGCGCTGCTGACCGACACGCCGGATCCGGTATCGGCGGGCGTGGGGACCGACTGCCCACTGCCATCCACCTTGCAGCGGTTGTTCGAAAGCCCCGCGCTGCTGGGCCTGCCGCTGATCGCGCGCGGGCACCTCGTCGGCGCGATGCTGGTGGATCATCCCGCGCTCGGCGGCAAGATCGACCAGCGCCGCCTCAATATCCTGAGCGGCATCGCCCACCAGACCGCGCTCGCGCTGGAAAACGCCCGCCTGCAGGCCGAAGCGACCGCCGCCGAGCGCATCGAGCGCGAGCTGGAAGTCGCGCGCGGCATCCAGACCAGCTTCCTGCCCGATACCTTCCCGACCGAGCCGGGCTGGGATGTGGCCGCCTTCTACCGGGCGGCGCGCCAGGTCGGCGGCGACTTTTACGATTTCTTCCCGATTCAGGATCATCTCTGGGCGATCGTCGTGGCGGATGTGGCCGACAAGGGTGTCCCGGCGGCGCTGTATATGGCCCTGTGCCGCACCCTGCTGCGCGCCGTCAGCTCGACCGAGCGCACCGCCGCCCAGGCGCTGCTGCGCGTCAACGAGCTGCTACTGCGCGACACCCGCTCCGATCTGTTCGTGACAGTGTGGTACGGCCTGTGGAACGCGCGCACCGGCGAGGTGAACTTCAGCAGCGCCGGGCATAATCCGGCCCTGCTCATCCGCGCCGATGGCACGCCCGAACAGCTTAACTCGCGCGGGATCGCGCTCGGCGTCCTGCCGCAGATCAAGCTCCAGGAAGCGAGCGTCACCTTGCAGCCAGGCGACGCGCTGATCGCCTATACTGATGGCGTGACGGAAGCGCTCAGCCCCGGCAAGACCGAGTTCGGGACCGATGGCCTGCGCGCCGCGCTGGTCGGGCTGCGCGACCAGCCGGCACAGGATATTGCCCGGGGCGTGCTGAAAGCGGTGGACCTGTTCGCGGCGGGCGAAGCACAGTTCGATGATGTGACGATGATCGTGGTCAAGCACCTGGCCGACGGCAGCCCCTCACCGGCCTGATTTCCCCGCAACAAAAAAGGGCAGAGCGCGCGCCCTGCCCCCGTGATGTTTCCAGCGCTGCCGCCGGCTATTGTTCTGCCGTCTGACCGGCCCCCCAGTTGTCGAAGGGGCGGCAGTGCCCGTGCCCGCCATAGCACGCGCCCGACACCGGGTTTCCGTTCTCGTCGATGCGGTTGGCGTTGATGTTGTTCAGGTCCACGTATTCGGGATGGGTCGGATCGACCGTCACGCAGTCGATCGCGGTCGTCGGCAGGATCGGGTCGCGGCGCTCGAACATCGGCGCGGCGGGGTTGAAGTAGTTGTACACCAGGCGGCTGGCTTCTTCGATCAGCTCCCAGCTTGCCAGCGTCGGCACGCCGTTGTTATCCGTGTCGGCTTCCCAGGTGTACATCACGAAAATGTACGTCGCGCCGGGCGAATAAACGATCCCGGCGTCGCCGCTCGTCTGCGGACCCCAGCCGTTCTTATGTGCGATGCGCGTCCCCAGCGGAATGCCCAGCTCCATCAGCCGGTCGATCCGGTTGCCGCTCATCACCTCGATCATCTGCGTGCACTCGGTCTGCGTGAAGTCGTAGGGATAGACCGTCAGCAGGCCGCTGCCGTAGTTGGCACAGTCGTAGATGTGCGTCAGCAGCAGGCCCATATCTGCGGGCGTGGTCTGCGACCAGGGATCGTCCGCGATACTGGCCGGGGCGGGAGTCTCCGGGCGGCAGACCGGCCACTCGCCGCGCGGCCCCTGGTCGCCCACGTCCAGCGGCGCGCTGATGTAGGTATGCTCCGCGCCCAATTCCTGCGCCGTGCACGATACCTGCCGCAGCCCATCCCCCAGCATCGAGTTGACATCGTTCCCGACACCGGTGATCTGCATCAGCAGGTTCGAGGACGAGTTGTTGCTGCACAGGATCGACTGTGTGAGCAGATAGGCGCTGTCGATATCCATCGTCAGCTTGGAGCGGAACAGGTTGATCATAATCGGAATCTTGATCGTGCTCACGCCGCTGTACGCCATGTCCGCCTGGAGCGTGACCTCTTCGCCGGTGTCCAGGTTCAGGACATAGACCGCCGCTTTGGTCAGTTCGCCGTTGTAGTCGAAGCCGCGCTGCTGCATCAGGTCCAGAATCGCCTGCTGCAGGGCGCTTTCATCCTGCTGACCGGCGCTCACTTCCTCGGTGGGCAGCAGCACGCGCCGGTTTTCCGGCAGCGGATCGAACAGCGCCGGAACGATCAGTTCCATCGCCCCGTCGAGATCGAGCTGCCGGCCCGCTATGCCAGAGCGAAACGTGAGCGTCGCCATATCCAGCCCCGCCCCGCCCGGCGCCGCATCATAGCGCGCGGCCAGGTCTTCGAGATAGAGCCGCAGATCGCTCTCGGAATATTCCGCGTCGAGCGGCACACTCACCGCCGCGACGGGCCGCCGCCACAGGTAGTTCCAGAACCCGGCCCAGAAATTCTTCTCGCGGCTGTTCTGGGCGCGCGCCTCGGCCAGCATCGCATCGCTGTTGATGCGGAAGCCGACCACCTGCGGGTCGAGCATGATCGTGCTGCCCTCGTAATAGAGCTGGACCGGCTGGCCCATGTAGATCGATTCCAGGCGGGTTTGCGCCTCGTTTTCAGCCATCCCACCGACCGGAATACCGGCGATGGTCAGATCCGTTTGCAGCGAGTCTTTGGTGTTGCTGTAATTGACCAGCTCGAACAGGCCCCACAAAAACGCGACAAACAGCAGCAGCGCCGAAAAAAGCTCCAGCCAGGGCACTTGCAACCGGCGCTGGCGTTCGCCCAGCCGTCCATATTCAACCATGCGTTACAACCCTCCACCTTGAACTTGTTCTGCAGCCTCTTCGACCGCGCCGCAGCGAGCCAGATCGCGCTGCGCAGCCCGGATCGCTTTGCGGTGAAAGGGGACCAGCGGCGGCAGCGCGTCGAGCGGCGTCCAACGGCAGCTCAGCAGCTCGTGGCTCAGCCGGGCCGTCTGCGGCTCGCCGTCCAGCACACACAGGAAGACAGTATCCAGGTGGGCGCGCAGCTGCGGCGTACACTCGATCAGCAGCGGGCGCAGCGCCCGGACGTGTAAGCCGGTTTCTTCCCGAAACTCGCGCTCGACCGCCTGCGCCGGATTCTCACCCCGCCCAATCCAGCCGCCCGGCAGCCCCCAGGGATACTCGGCGTGCAGCACGTGCTCCACCAAAAACACCTGCTCACCCGCGCCATCGAGCAGCACGCCCACCGCGCCGATCGTCACCCGCGGCTGGCGCAGCCGGTAGCCGCGCTGCACGAGCAGGCCGCTCCAGGGGAAGCGCTGCATCAGCCAGGCCACCCGCTTATGCCAGCGGCGGCGGCCCGCCGGTCCCAGTCCATTGATTGGCTCCACCTCGGCTCCCAGAAACTACAAGAGGCCAGCATCGCCCGGTCAACGGCGGGATGGCCCCCTCACAATCGGTTATCTGTCGAACGGGCGGGAGTCTACCGCGCACCGTCCCAAATGCCAAATGGGGCGCCCTTGCGCGATACAAACTATTTTCCTATCCCGGCTCAACATCCCCCCAACTTTCGGGCAACGCAATCCTAACGCGGCTATGCTATACTACGGTACTTAACGAACTGCTACGGGCTTTGCGAGGATGGTATGGACTCTGCCCCGGAATTTCTGAACCTGTTTGTTGACCCGACCGGCGAGCTGCTGTACTTCCTGGCAGTGATCGCGATCAGCCAGGCCGCCCTGCTGATGGCCCTGGGTCAGCGTTTGCGGGGCGCCGCCGAGGTCGCCGCCGGGCGCTATACCGTCCTGCTGGCCGGGATCGTGCTGGCCTGGATCGCGCTGATGGGCGGCGCGCTCTATACCCTGGCTACCGATACCACCGCCGACGCCATCCTGCCACCGCTGGAACGCGCCGTAAACCTGGTGGTGATCATTCTCGCCAGCGCCGCCCTGCTGGCCGCCGACAGTGAGCAGCCGGTTCGCCGCAGCTGGCGCGCGACGGCGCTGCTCTGCCTGCTGGCGATCGGTGCCTATATCTACACCGCCGCGACGTGGCAGCCCCTCGCCGCCGGCGAAGATTTCAACGAGCATATCCTCGGCTTTGTCTGGACCTTCGTCACCGGCCTGGTGCTGATTTCCGCAATTGGGCTGCTGCTGATTCGCTATCGCGATACCGCCGACATTCCGCTCAAGCTGCTGTTTTTCGTCGTGCTGCTGGCCGGCTACACCTATACCCTGATCCTGATGACACGCCAGGAATTGGACGGCGGCGCATCGGGCGCGATCCGGCTCAGTTTTCTGGCGTCGCTGCCGATGATCGCAACCGTCGTCTACCGGCTGGTGCTCGACCGGCTGGAAGCAGCCATCGACGAGGTATCGGAATACGCCGAGGCTGTCTCGCGGCCCCTGCCCTCGCAGCGCATCCCCGAACCGGCCCCGGCCCGCCCCGCCGGCGCCTCATACGTGACTGCTTCGGAATCGATGGCCCTGCTCAAGGCGATGGGCCTCATGCTGGAAAAAGAGGACCCGGAGAGCATCCCGCGCCAGATCGCCGTCGCGGTCGCGCAGGTGCTCAAGGCCGATGTCGCCGTGCTGATCGCGCACGAGGACGCCAACTGGGCCGACATCACCGCCGCCTACGATCACGTTCAGGGGCGGCAGGTGCCGGGGCTGGCGCTCAATCTGGACGAGCAGCCGACGCTGGTCAACGCCCTGGAGCGCAAATCGCAGCGGCCTCTCTTCCCCGACCGCAACCTGGACGAGCTGGTAGACCTCTACACCCGCCTGGATATCAGCCAGGTCGGGCCGGCCTATATGCAGCCGCTCACCCGGTCGGGTCAGGTCGTCGGCGCACTGATCGTGGCGATGCCCTACACTGGCCGCGAGCTGGACGAATCGCAGACCAGCCTGCTCGAAGGGCTGGGGCCGATTGCCGCGCGCCTGCTGCTGCTGAGCCAGGCCGCCCAGCGCACCCGCTTCGAGGCGGAAGATCGCGCGATTCAGGCGATGGTCGAAGGCGCTTCGACCGAGGTCGATCCCCAGGCCGCCATCGCCGCCCGCCAGGAGATGCAGGAGAGTCTGCGTCTGGCCCAGCAGCAGATCGGGGAACTCAGCCACCTGGTGCGCGATCTCCAGGTCGAGCTGGACTTCGAGCGCAGCCGTCTGGCCCAACTGGTCGAGGGCGGCGACGAGGCGCTGAGCATTACCCAGCGGATCGAATCGCTCTCGCAGGAGCGCAAACAGCTTGCCAGCGAGCGCGAGGCGCTGGTCCAGGCTTTGCACGAAGCCCAGGCCGCGCTCGCGACCGCCACTGCCGAGGGGGACGAGGACATCTTCGGCACGATGATCGATACCCTCAAGCGCGAGCGCGACGAACTGCAGGTGCAAAAAGCCAAGCTGGAGCGCCAGCTTGACGAGGTGCGCGCGGGCCGCGAGACGATCACCGTCCCGGTCGCCCTGCGCGAGATGGTCACGGAATTGAGCGAGGACAAGGCGCGTCTTGCCGTCGAACGCGATCAGCTTCAGGTCCAGCTTGAGGACGTGCAGACCCAGCTTCAGGCCCTGGGCATCGAAGGCGGCCCGCTGGCCGTCGCGCAGATTTTGGGCCAGCTTACCGAGGAGCGCACCTACTACAAGACGCGCGCCGAGAAGATCGCCCAGGAGCGCGATCTGCTGCTCTCGGAGCGTACCCGCCTCACCGAGCAGATCCAGCGCGAAGCCGAGCGCGAGGCCAAGATCGGCGCGCTGGAAGCCGACCTGCGCCGGTTGGCAACCGACCGCGAGGCGTTGATGAAGCAGCGCGACTCGATCCGCGCCGAGCGAGATGACCTGCTCAAGGCGCGCGAGGCGTGGCTCGATCAGCGCACGCGCCTGCTGGCCGAGGTCACGGGCCTGCAAGCCGAGCTTGAAGAGGCCGCCTCGGAGCTGAACGACCTGGTAACCGAGCGGAAACGGATCAGCCAGGAGCGCGGCGCGCTCGAAGCCCAGCGCGACCGTCTGCTGGCCGAAAAGACCGCCCTGCAAACCGAGCGCGATCAGCTCATGGCGCGCGTCGAAGGCAACCGCGAGCTGCTCGAACAGCTTGGCGCAGACGGTTTCGGCGCGCTCAAGGTGATGATCGACGACCTGACCGAAGAGCGCCAGCAGTTGGAAGCACAACTGCTCCAGACGCAGGCGCAGATGGCCGAATTGGAGCGCCAGGCCACCAGCCGGGTCGCTGCCGCCTCAACGCAGGCCACCCGCCCGATCGCTCCCGAAAACGCCGACGTGATCCTCTCGGTGGCCCAGGAGCTGCGTACGCCGATGAGCTCGATCATCGGCTACACCGACCTGTTGCTGAACGAGTCGGTCGGGATTCTCGGCGCACTGCAGCGCCAGTTCTTGCAGCGCGTCCAGGCCAATATCAGCCGCCTCGACAACCTGATCCAGGATTTGGTCAGCGTGACGGCGCTCGACACTGAGCATGTCCGGCTCCAGCCCGTCCGGGTCGATCTGCTCGAAGTGGTTGAGGACGCGATTACGACTGCCGGACCGCAGTTCCGCGAGAAGGGCATCACGCTGCACATGAATCTGGCCGAGCAGCTTCCGCCCCTGCGCGCCGACCGGGACGCCATGCACCAGGCGATCACGCAGCTTCTCTCCAACGCCTACCTGGCTTCGCCGCCCGACAGCGAAGTTACGATCACCGTCCAGCACGAGCCGCACTTCACCCCGCCCTTCAGCCGCGATACTGCCGCCGCTGCCGGGCCAATCGAAGCGGTTTATGTCGCCGTCACCGACCAGGGCGGCGGTGTCCCGCCGGACGAGCAGCGGCGCGTCTTCGCGCGGCGCTATCGGGCCGACAACCCGCTGATCGAGGGCCTGGGCGATACCGGCGTGGGCCTGTCTATCGCCAAGACGCTGGTCGAGGCGCATCGCGGCGGCATCTGGATGGAAAGCCAGCCGGGCCAGGGTACGACTTTCCAGTTTTATATCCCGCTGGCGTCACAGCCCGCGTTCTTGCAGGAGGCCTAAGCCATGCAGCGCCGCCGTGACCGAGGAAGCGAATTGATCGTCGCGCTGGCCGTGATCGGCACGCTGGCGCTCGCACTCACCTTTGCCATCATTCTCACGTTGAGCAGCAGCACCGACGAGCCTTCGAGTGACGAGCGGACCCAAACCGCCGTCGCAGTGGGCGTGGTGACGGAGTCCGCATCTGACCTGCCGACGGAAAGCGTGACCGAGGACGCAATCGACACCCCACCGTCCGAACCCACCGCGACGGAAATCACCGCGCCGATAGTGACGGTCGAGCCGCCGGAGCCGACCGAGGCGGATACTGTCGCGCCGGTCATCACGGCTGAGCCGCCGGAGCCGACCGAGACGGATACTGTCGCGTCGGTCATCACGACTGAGCCGCCGGAGCCGTCCGACACACCGACCGAAGAGCCGGAGCGGGTCGCGACCGAGTCCGCCGCCGACGCTACAGAAGACGGCGGCCAGATCGTGGCCTCGGTGCAGGATACACCGTCACCGCTGCCGACGACTGCCGCGCCGACCGCAACGGAGCGTCCGACCGACACGCCAGAGCCGACCGACACGCCGGAGCCGACCGATACGCCGGAGCCGACTGAGACGCCGACCGTTACGGCGTCACCCACCGACACCGCTACACCGACCCGGACGCCGGAACCGACCGCGACCGATACGCCGACCCACACACCCACGCCAACGGCTACGTTGACGCCGTCGGACACACCGACCCAGACCCCAACCTTTACACCGTCACTCTCACCCACACGCACGCCGACGCTGACCTTCACGCCTTACCCGTCGCTCACGCCGAGCATCACCCCGTTTGGCGGCAATCGCACCGCCACGCCCGCGCCAAGCGGCTGTATCATCCCGTCCAACTGGATTCCGTACAGCATCCAGTCCGGCGACAACCTGTTCCGGTTGGCGCAGCGTTTCGGCATGAGCCAGGCCGAGCTTGCCGCCGCCAACTGCCTGACCGATCCGAACAACATCACCGCCGGTCAGATTCTCTACGTCCCGCCCGGCAGCAACGTCACCCCCCTGCCGATGGTCACACCGCTGCCCGGCCAGCCGCCGTTCGCCGTGGCGCTCACCCCACCGCCGCCCGGCCCCAACCGGATCGGCTGCGATAACCCGAATATCACGATCACCAACCCCGCGCCCGATACGGTGCTGCGCGGCCCGGTGGCGATCTACGGCGCGGCCACCGCCGAGAGCTTCTGGTACTACCGGCTGCAAATTTCCGGCAGCGGCACGAGCGATGGCGACTTCGCCACGATCAACACCTTTGAGCAGCCGGTCCAGAGTGGGCAGCTTGGCACGGTCCAGACCGGGGCCTTCGCGCCCGGCTTCTACTGGCTCCGGCTGACCCTGGTCGATAACGCCGGTAACTTCCCGCCGCACTGCCTGGTACGCGTCCAGATCGCGCCGTAGTTGTATTCTACCCCCCGCCCTAAATCCCTCCCCCACAAGGTGGGCGGGACTTGAAAAGCACGGTCGTTCGCCCCTTCCCTCCGTGAAAACGTGGGGGAAGGGGTCGGGGGATGGGGGTGCACAACCGCCTCCAAATAGCTTTTACCCCACGCCTGGCTGACGCCCACTTGCCAATGCGTCGTCGTGCGTTACACTTGCCCCTTGCCCGGCGCGAGCCGTTTACGCGCGCTTCGTGCCCCTCGCTGCTGATCTTGTGGGAGCTGTCATGATGACCGAACGTCTGCGCCTGATCCTGCCCGCGACCGTTCTGCTGCTGCTGGCCGGAGCCGTCCTGCTTGGTGCGCGCCAGGCAGGCGATGCATCGGCAGCCCTGCAAGCGACCGCCCCGCCCACCAATACGCCGCGCGCGACCATTCCGCCGACCAACACGCCGCGCGTCCTCGCGTCTCCGACCGATCCGGCCACCGCGACGACGCCGCCCACCGAGACTCTTATACCAAGTGAGACGCCGGTCCCGACGGAAACCTTCACGCCGACGCCGACCGAGCCGCCGTTTTTGCCTACACCGTCGCTCTACTACCCGCCGGATTACGAGCCGCGCCAGCCGCAGCCAACCGCCATCCCAACCCCCATGCCGCGCTTCCGCTCGACTGACGAAAGCGGCCAGCCTTACGAGATTCTCAATGTGCTGCTGCTCGGTCACGATGGTGAGGTTGAGCCGGGCCAGATGTTCCACACCGACACGATGATCGTCGTCTCGATCAACCGCGACACGAACACGGTCAGCATGATCTCGCTGCCGCGTGACCTGTTCGTATATATCCCCAACTGGGGGATGCAGCGCCTCAACCTGGCCTGGGGCTACGGTGATACGCTTGGCTGGACCGATGGCGCGTGGGGTTTTATGCGCCAGACGCTGCTCTACAATTTCGGGCTTGAGACGCACTACTACGCGATGGTCGATTTCACCGGCTTCGAGCGCATCATCGACGAGCTGGGCGGTGTGACCGTCGCGGTAGACTGCCCGATTCAGGACCAGGTCTGTGTCGAGAACTGCGACGATGGCGTCGCCGGCAACGAAACCTACGAGCTGCAAACGCTGCCGGTGGGCGTGTTCCACATGGACGGCGAGGAAGCGTTGTGGTATGCGCGCAGCCGCAAGAACACTATCGACTTCGACCGGGGCCGCCGCCAGCAGCAGATTCTACGTGCGATGTGGGCCCAGGCCCGCGACAGCGGCGTCATCACCCAACTGCCCAATCTCTACGACGAGCTGACCTCGGTTGTGGAGACGAACATGCCCCTGCCGGAGATTCTGCCGCTGATCCCGCTGGCGCTGAGCATCGAGCCAAACGACATCGAGAATCATTTCTTCCGCAAGAATGTTGAGACGGTCGCGTGGTCGCCGGACGGTGTGACCAATGTCCAGCTTCCCCACCCGGACGGCGGCATGCAGCGGCTGATCTTCGAGTTTCTCGCGCCGCCCACCCAAAACCGCCTGCGCCTGGAAGACGCCCGCATCGAAATCTTTAACGGCACCGCCAATGACGGCTGGGACATGGTCGCCACCGATCGCCTGGTCTGGGAAGGCTTCGCGCCGGTCCCGATGGGCGCGCCCGAAGGCGAGGCCGTACCGCAGACTATGATCTACGATTACACCGGCAGCACCAAGGGCAGCAGCCTGGGCGAGCTGGTATCGCTGCTCAACATCCGGCCAGAGAATATCATCCTGAAGCCGGACCCCAACCGGACGATGGACTTCAAGATCGTGCTGGGGACCGACTACAATTCGTGCGTTGATCGCCAGTGGGTGGACCCCGCCAATCTCAACTGATCGCGCCCGTCCACTGCAAATTCGAGGGGCGTATCGCCTGGACGGCATACGCCCCGGCACTATCCCTTTCCGCCCCGCACAATTGTTAATCAACTGTCTGAACTGCTTGCGTGGCAGCATTTTCGGCCCTAAGCTACCTGTAGATACGCTGTGCGCGTGTCCTGCTCGGCACCTGTCCCGATCATCCGCACCGGAGAGACACCTGTGAATTACTCTACCCGCCTGTTGAGCCTGCTGCTGATCGCTGCCTTCGCCCTTTCGGCCTGTGGCGGCACATCCGATAATCCGCCGCCGCGCACCATCGCTGTGACGTTTCCGGTGCTGCCCCAGGCCACGCTGCTCGCCACCTGCGCCACCAGCGAGCTTGAAAACTGGTACGAAGTGACCAGTACGCTGCTCGATACCTTCATGACCGAAAGCGAGCTTGCCCTGGACCGCCCGCCCGCTGAAATCCCCACCCTTACCAACCGCCTGATCGATCTGCGCAACGCGATCGCCGTCCACCCGGTCCCGAACTGCGTGACTGACCTGCACATGCATATCATCGCCGCGCTGCAAGACCTGCTCGACGCCTTTCAGCGCTATGCCAATGGCGACAGCACCGCCGACGAGATGCGCGAGCAGATGACCCTCGTTCGGAGCCAGATCGAGGCCGAGCTGGCGCCCTGGCTGGCACAGATCGAACTGGGGCTGGAAGAGCGGCTCGACATCGAGCGCGAGACGCCGATGCCCGAAGTCGGCTAGCCGCCGCGCAGCGCTCTTTGTTGCTTGCCCGCCCGCGTGTCATGTATAATACTCTGCGCTAAAAAGCTGGTTTGCAGGCAGGCAAAACGCAGGTCTACGTATCGTCCTATCGTTTCAGCAAATGGTACCATCGATCCTTCACAGGACGACCGGGGAGAGATAAAAAGGTATGTCTGGACATAGTAAGTGGTCAACCATTAAGCGCAAGAAAGGGGCCGAGGACGCCAAGCGTGGCAAGATTTTCACGCGGCTCGCTCGTGAGATTATGATGGCCGCGCGCGAGAGCGGTCCCGACCCGGAGATGAACGCCGCTCTGCGCATCGCCATCGACAAGGCCAAAGGCTCGAACATGCCGAAGGAGAACATCGAGCGCGCGATCAATCGCGGGGCCGGCATCGGCGATGATGTCGCCGCGATGGAAGAAGTCACTTATGAGGGCTATGGCCCGCACGGCGTGGCGATCGTGATCGACACCGTAACCGACAACAAAAACCGCACGCTGGCCGACATTAAATATGTGTTCAACCGCAACGGCGGCAGCCTGGCGAGCGCCGGAGCCGTGCTCTGGCAGTTCGAGCAAAAAGGCTATATCGCCGTGAACGCACAGGGCGTCAACTACGACGATCTGTTCCTGATCGCCGCCGACGCCGGGGCCGATGATGTCCAGCAGGATGACGACACCTTCGACATCTATACCCCGCGTGAAGCGCTGGCGAAGGTTGCCCGCGAACTGATCGAGGCCGGGTATAAGATCGTCGAGAGCGAACTGACCTGGATGGCCAAGAACGAGCTTGAGCTGCCGACCGATCAGTCGCTGCAAATCATGAGCCTGATCGAAAAGCTCGAAGACCTGGACGATGTGCAGTCCGTCGCATCGAATCTCCAGCTCAGCAGCGAGGTCGTCGCCGCACTCGAAGCGAGCTAAGCAGCGCGATCCTGGCCGCCAGTTTATCCTCATAAACGCACGACCAAGCGGGGTGCAGTCGCTCATACCGGGTGCCCCCGATTTTATTGCACCCCCACTCAGGGCAACTTGTTCGAATATTGCTTCAGGCTTATACTGAGTATCTGGCGGCGCCGCACGCCAACTTGCGCGAATTGGCGCCAAAACAGCGCTGTTTCTATGAGGAGAGAGCAGGCATGGGAGCCATTTTTGACACGATGGTACGGTTTTTCCGCTCGGATGACTGGAACTTCACCCAGCTTCAGAACGAGCCAATCCTAAGCATGGGCGTTTCTGGCAAAAACGGCAAGTGGCGTTGCTTCGCCAAAGCCCGCGAGGAGCAGTATCAGTTTGTCTTTTACTCCGTTCTCGAAACCAACACGCCCGAAAACAAACGTGCCGCCATTGCGGAGTTCCTGACCCGCGCCAACTTCGGCCTGGTGATCGGCAACTTCGAGATGGACTACTCCGACGGCGAGATCCGCTACAAGACCAGTCTCGACACCGAAGGAGATCAACTATCCGACGCGCTGATCAAGAATGCCGTCTACACCAATATCGTCATGATGGACCGCTATCTGCCCGGCATTATGGCCGTGATCTACGGGAACGCCTCTGCGTTCGACGCGATCCG
Organism: Chloroflexota bacterium; assembly: GCA_012729765.1. GTDB lineage: Bacteria > Chloroflexota > Anaerolineae > Aggregatilineales > Aggregatilineaceae > JAAYCM01. The sequence goes on from JAAYCM010000083.1 coordinate 41,336, forward strand.
GCAGGTCGAAGGCTGAACGCAGCCCACACACAGCTAGTTTCAGGGAAAGATCGTTATGCTTGTACTCGGAATTGACCCCGGCACCGCCACCACCGGCTATGGATTGGTGCGCGAGCATCCCGACGGCAGACTTGAGGCGGTCGCCTACGGCGTGATCACGACTCCAGCCCGCCGCCCGATGCAGGACCGGCTGATGCAGATCTACGAGGAGATCACGGCGCTGATCGTCCAATACCAGCCCGATTCGGTGGCCGTTGAAACGCTGTTCTTCGGCAAAAACGTCACCACCGCGATCACGGTCGCCCAGGGTCGCGGCGTAATCCTGCTGGCGCTGGCACAGGCCGGTATCCCGATGCGCGAGTACAAGCCCGCCGAAATCAAACAGGCCATCGCCGGCTATGGCAATGCCGACAAAATCCAGGTGCAGGAGATGATCCGCCAGCTGCTCGATCTGGACGAGATCCCCCGCCCCGATGATGCCGCCGATGGCCTGGGTGTGGCGATCACCGACATCAACGCCAGCCGCTTCGAACGGCTGTCGCAGAGCTGAGACAGGAGCGCGCCGTGATCGATGTTGTTTCCGGACGGGCCGCTTCGGTCGGGCCGAACTGGGTCGTGGTGATGGTCGGCGGCGTGGGCCTGCGGGTATTCGTGCCGCGCACCGTGCTTGAAACGCTCGACGGCCCCGGCCACGCGCTCACGCTCTACACCCATCTCGCCGTGCGCGAGGACGCGCTCACCCTCTACGGCTTCAACGATCAGGACGAGCGCACCCTGTTTGAGACGCTGCTCACCGTCAGCGGGGTTGGCCCACGCCTGGCGATCGCCATCCTGAGCACGCTCAGCTCCGATCAACTCCGCAGCGCGGTAGGCCGCGAAGAGCCGGAAATCCTCACGCGCGTGCCGGGCATCGGCAAGAAGGTCGCCCACAAGATCGTGTTCGAGCTGAAGGATAAGCTTGTGCTCGACACCTTCGAAGGGCTGGCGGCAGCGTCCGATCTCGATGGCGACGTGCTGGCGACTCTGACTGCGCTCGGCTACAGCATCGTTGAGGCCCAGGCCGCGATCCAGTCCATCCCGCGTGACGCACCGGAAGAGCTTGAAGAACGGGTGCGGCTGGCGCTGGAATACTTCACCTAGCACCACAAGGCAGGCATATATCATGAGCGATACCCCAACGCCGCGCGAGGCCCTGCTGGGCCGCCGCGTGGATGTGCTGGATAAAGGCTGGATCGAGCTTCAGGATATGATGGGCGACGATCTCGCCATCGTCAACGCGGCGCGCGTCTCGTTCCTGGGCGAGAGCAAAGGCCCAGAGCGCGACAAGAAGCTGCTCTTCTACCTGCTGCGCCACCGCCACACCACGCCCTTCGAGCAGGTCGAGTTCCGCTTCCGGGTGCGCGCGCCCCTGGTGACGTGGTGGCAGTGGGTCCGGCACCGCACCTGGAATATGAACGCGCAGTCGGGCCGCTATACGCCATTCCTGGAAAATGATTTCTATGTGCCTGCCGTGTGGCGGCAGCAGGCGCAGGACAACAAGCAGGCCAGCGCGGGCGAGCTTTCCGGGCCGGACGCCGACGCCCTGACCGAGAAGCTGCTGGCGCACTACCAGCAGGGCTTCGCGCTCTACCAGGAAGCGCTCGACGCGGGGGTGGCGCGTGAGCTGGCGCGCGTCTTCCTGCCCGGCTTCGCGGTCTACTATACCTGGGTGGCCAAGGTGGACGCGCACAACCTGATGCACTTCCTGCGGCTGCGCATGGCCCCCGACGCCCAGTATGAAATCCGCGAGTATGCCTGGGCGATCTATCGCCATTTCTTCCGCCCCGCCCTGCCCTGGACGGCTGAAGCGTTCGAGAAGTACATCATGCCCACGCTTGGCCCCATCGACCCGGCGAACGGGTAACGCTGCGATCAAAAAACGGGCGGCCTCATGTTGGGAAGCCGCTCGCTGTCATCTCAAATCCCCGGAGAACTTTCGCGCTACTGTTCCGTCACGATGATCTCGCCGCTGATCGAGAAGCACTGCAAATAGCCGAGAGCATCCATCGGGGAGACTTCCCAGCCATAGACGCCCGGCTGCGCGAAGAACTCCGCCGGCACGGTATAGGTCGTGGCGTTCACCGGCTCCTGGATCAGAGTCCCACCGCTGGGATGCACCAGCAGGAACTCGTATGAGGTATAGCCCGTCACCGGCGTCCAGTTGATCATCGCCGGGGTGTTGACCGGGATATTCTCGTCGCTGGCAAGCACTTCCAGCTCATAGCATACGTCCGGCAGCGGCGTCCAGGTCGCGCCGGGCGTGAAGTTCGGCAGGTTAGAGCTGCCGCCGGTCGGATTGGAGTCGCTGCGTGTCGGTGGGGGCGTCACACTGGCGCGCTGGAACGGCGTCCAGGTCGGGGGGAAAGTCGCAGGGCCGTTCGGCGCGCCGGTCTGCGCCAGTGTCGGGAGCGCTTCCGGCTCGTCGTCATCCCCACCACATCCCGCCAGTGCCACCGCCGCCAGCGCCAGAATCAGAATCAACCACCATCGGTTCATCGCCATCTCCCGTCCTTCAGCGTGTCACAGAATGTAGCCTAGCAGCAGGCCCAGCACCGCCAGCATGAACATCAGGAACAGCCCGATAACGCCCAGCGTAACGTAGACGACCGCGGGTGTCCCGGCGCGCCAGGGCTGGTCATCTGTCTCGAAGCCCACCAGCGCCCACCATCCGATCGCGTAGAGCACGATCCCCAGCCCGGCGGCGATCAGCGCGGGCGTCATCGCGCCCACCTCGCCTTCATAAACCCGGTCGAGCAGCGCGCGGTCGATCACAATCGACAGCAGCACGACCAGCTCCAGCGTGATCAGCAGGCTGAGCACGATCCGCACCAGGCGCGAGAGCCTGTCCAGACGCGCGGCCCACGCCTCGACCCGCGTCTCCTGTGCACGACTCTTGATTCCGGACATCCTATCTTCTCCGCTCCCCCTGCCCTAGTCGGGAAAAAGGGTGTTGATCAGGCCAGTTGCCGTGCGCTCGAAGTACGTTTGCATGGTCGTGCGCGCCGGTTCGGGGATGTCGGCTTCGTCCAGCGCGGCGAGCATATGCGTCACCCACACGTTGCGCGCGGCACCATCGATCCTAAACGGGGAATGCCGCATGCGCAAGCGGGGGTGCCCCCGCTCCTCAGAATAGGTCGTCGGCCCACCGAAAAACTGGATCAGGAACAGGCGCAGACGGCGTTCAGCCGGAACCAGGTCCTCTTCGGGATACATCGGGCGCAGGTTCGGATCGGTCGCCACGCGCCGGTAGAAGGCCGCGACCAATCGCTCGAAGCCTTCCGGCCCGATCTGTTCGTACACACTTTGTTCTGGACGTGCCATTACCACTCCTAGCGGCGGTCAAAGGGGAAGGTCGGCGGGAAGCGGTCTTCCCAGCCGATATTCGCTTCTTCCGACTTCAGATAGGCCAGAATGAACGGGTCGATCTGCCCGCGCTGCATCACATCTTTGATACTGGTCAGGCGCACGCCGGTGCGCTGGTCGCGGACAAACTTCTCGTTCCGGTCCAGGCTGTAGACGCGGATCACAGTGTGCTTCTCCGCCGAAGGCTGGGGGCGGCGTCCCTCGCTGATATCGGTCTTGATGCGCTGGTAATCGGCCAGCCATCCCCGCACATCGGTCCCGTCCGGCAGGGCAAACACCTGCACGCGCACCAGATCGTCTCCCGACGAGTCTTTGCCCAACAGCCGGTGCAGCCCGCGCTCGCCTTTCAGGAAGCCAAAGACGTTGCTGCCCTCGAACCACAGCGCGATCTCCTGGGTGCGCTCGTAGCGGGCATAGCGCTTCATCACGTCCTCGAAGCTGCCGGCGGTCAGGTGCACAAAGTCGCGTCGGGCCGCCGCGGCGTCCGCGGAAGCCGCCGGCAGGGCATAGATCTCGCGGTCGTAGCCCTTGCGCTCGGCCCACCACAGATACATCTCCGACAGCCGCCGCATCCACGCATCGGACGCTTTCTCCGACGCAGCGGGCGGGGTGCCCATCGGGCGGATCAGCATGATTGCCTGGTTGCGGTGCGGCAGCCGGGCCGTCAGCAGCTCGATATCCAGGAAACTGACGTTGTTATACAGTTCCTCATAGTCGTGCGCCAACTCGGTCTGGTAGCGCAGATCGCGCTCGCGGTTGACCAGCATCGCAAAGTCTTCGAGATACTCAACCCGTTCCTGAAGCTGGCGCAGGCGGCGCGTCAGGCGATCCAGGAAGTAGAAGCGCCGCATACTGTCACGCGCATCGTCGCGCTTGTCCCAGAAATCAGACGAATAGGTGGACGCGCTCAGGCTGTCCTTCTCGCGCACCATCTCCTTGACCGTGTCCGATTCGGCCCAGTCTTGCAGGCGGCGGCGCAGCGCGGCGAACCCCTCGACCAACTGCGGCAGGTCCAGCCGCTGCTGCTGCGTGATGCTGCTGTCCAGCCCGCCGGCCAGGTTGACCGTGCTCTTTACGGCGGCGTCGTCAATCGGGACGCTCTTCAGGACCAGCGCGTCGCCTTCTACGCCCACGCGCAGCAGGTTTTGCGTCTGGGTGGCGTGTTGGGCCAGCGTGCGCGCCATCGGGGCGACCACTCGCCGCTCGATCTCGCGCTTGAGCGGACGCGCGCCATACTCCGGGCTGTAGCCGCGCTCCAACACCAGATCGATCACGGCCTCGTCGATCTCGACCAGGATGCCGCGCCGCGTGATGCCGTCGCGCAGCAGGACCTCGTTCAGCTCGCGCTTGGCAATATTGCGCACGGCCTGCGGCGTAAGCTGGCGAAAGACGACGATCTTATCCAGCCGGTTGATGAATTCGGGCCGGAAATACTGCTCGATCTGATCGAGGTAGTGATCGCGCAGGGTGGCATTGACGACCGCCGGATCAATTTCGTCGCCGATCGCAAAACCGGGCGCGCGGAACGCCTTCTGGCCCCCGCCCAGATTGCTCGTCAGCACCAGGATCGTGTTGTGGAAGAAAGTCGTCTTACCGGCGGCGTCGGTCAGGCGGCCCTCGCCCAGCACTTGCAGGAAAATATCGTAGATGCGCGGCGATGCCTTCTCGAACTCGTCCAGCAGCACGACACTGAACGGCTGCTCGCGCACCTGGCGGGTCAGCTCGCCTTCCTGGTTGAATGCGCCGATCAGCCGCGCCACGCCGTCATAATCGCTGTACTCGCTCATGTCGAAGCGAATCAAGCGCGACTCGTCGCCGAACAGGTAGGCGGCCAGCGTTTTCGCCATCTGCGTCTTGCCGACGCCGGTCGGGCCGATGAACAGGAACGTGCCGAGCGGCTTGTTGGGATCGTTCAGCCCGGCCTTGATCGTGGCGACCAGATCGACCATCGCCTCGACCGCCTCTTCCTGGCCCAGGATGCGCTCGAAGAAATAGTTCTCGACTTCCTGAATCGCCATGCGTGCTTCGTCGTTGACGATGAACTCCGGCATACCGCTCGTCCGCGCAAAGGCGGCGATCACATCCTGGCGGCCCACCCGTGTCGAGCGGATGCGGCGCAGCAGCGTGCCCCCTTCTGAGTTGGGCGCGGAGTGCGTTCGCTGTTGGGCGATGTCGGTCGTCGCCTCTTCCAGCAGGCGGATCGCTTTGCCCGGAAAGGCGCGGTAGGGCCAGAAGCGGCGGCTGAGCTGCACGCTGCTCTGGAGCGCGTCGGGCAGGATGCGCACGTTGAAATCGCGTTCCAGGTCGCGCGCGACATGCCCCAGCAGCGAGAGCGTCTCGTCCTCGGCCAGCGGCGGCACATCGACCCGGCGGAAGATATTGATGAAGCTCTGCCCCAGGCTCTCGGCCATGATCAGCCGGTCGGGCGCGGCCTCGCCGATGATGATCACCTCGCCGTTGGCGATATGCGGCTTGAGCGCCAGCGCCACGTTGGAGTCGCTTTTCGACCATCGCCCCACTTCCAGCATGCCCGGCAGGTCGGGAATGTAGAGGATATGCCGTTCCTTGCGGCACTCGTCCACGATATTGTTGATGCGCTCTTCCCACGTGCCGACGAACTGCGCCCCGGCAATGATCCGGTCCGGCGAGAGCATCCACACCTGGCGGCCATGCAGCGCCTCGTCGCAGTCCTGGCTGTGGATGCGGCGCACGATCTCATGGATGATCGCGGTCTTGCCCACTTCGGCAGGGCCGGTGACCAGCACGCTGTTGTGCCGTGCGCTGGCAACCGCCTGCAGAATCAGGCTGACTTCGTCCTCACGGTGATAGGCGCGGCGAAAACGCCCTTCTGACGCCTGCGCCATAAGGTTGACGCCGATCTCGCGCAGCGCCCAGAACTGCCGGCCCTCGTGATCCGAGAAGCGGTCGAAAACCGACGAGAAATCGTCCTTGCGATCCTTGGGCTTCTTGACCTCGACCTCGACTTCCAGTGTGTCGAGCTGCTCGGTGCGGGCATGGCGCACGAGATGCAGGTCTTCGAGCGTGCTGTCTTCCAGCCAGGCCGTGATCTCGGTGATCGCGGTCTGTTCCAGCTCTTCCCAGTTGTAGGCATAAAACGTCAGCGGCGGGTTGCCCAGCTTCGGGACCGTCACCACAAGCTGCCCCTCGTCTTCGGGCAGCACCAGCAGGCTAAATCCGATCCGCACCTGCTCGCGGCGCTTCTTGCGCTTCTTGCGATCGATAGGCCGGATCTCCACCTGGACCTTGCGCATCGTCAGCTTGGGGTTGAACTCCAGATGTTGGAGCATGTGCGGCGACGTGTTTTCGACGCGCTCCGCCACCGCCTCGGCCAGCTCCGTCTTGAGGTCGTCCAGGTTCGGGCCGTATGAGGTCAGATCGTAGAACGGCAGCGGCGTGGCGGTATAAGTCTGGTTCTGGTGCTTCTGTACGAACAGGTGAAATTTAAATTTCATGAAGCTACCCGGTTGTGTCCCTTGCCGAAAACGCTTCAGTATTATAGCATGTGCAGCGCAGTGTACAGAATCGATCTTACGCCACTTAACACGGGCAACATATCACTTGCCCAACAGGAGCAGCAATGGCCCTACCCCATGTCACAATCTATACCGACGGCGGTTGCAAGCCCAACCCCGGTCCCGGCGGCTGGGGCGTGCTGCTGATCGCGGAAAGCGGCCCGACCAAAGAGCTGAGCGGCGCGGCCCCGGACACGACCAACAACCGCATGGAGCTAACCGCCGCCATCGAGGCACTGCGCGCCCTCAACCGGCCCTGCCGCGTCACGCTTTACACCGATTCGGAATATTTGCGGCGCGGGATCACGGAATGGATGCCCGGCTGGATCAAGCGCGGCTGGCAGCGCGGCAAAGACAAAGCCGTCAAGAATCAAGACCTGTGGCAGGCGCTCGCCGCCGAGATCGAGCGCCACGAGATCGACTGGAAGTGGGTGAAGGGCCACGCCGGGAACGCACACAACGAGCGTGTCGATCAGCTCGCCGCTGCCGCATGTGAACAGCTCGGCGTGCCCGACTCCGGCTTTCGGGCCGACGTCGAGATCGCGCTGCGCGTGTCCGCCCCGTCATCGGCCAACAAGGGCGGCTGGGCGATCCGCCTCAGTTCCACAGACCCCGCTACCCGGCCCCGCGTCCTCACCGGGTGCGAAGCCGGTACGACCGCTAACCGGCTGGAACTGCTGGCCGCGCTCGAAGCGCTGCGCCAGACCCCGCCCGATGTCGCCGTGCGAGTCTACTGCCCCGGCGACTATCTACACCGGGGTATGACCGCCTGGGTGTCCGGCTGGCAAAAACGCAATTGGCTGACTGTCGCCGGCGAGCCGGTCAAACACCAGGCGTTGTGGCAGGCGTTGGTCGAGACGGCTCAGGGGCGCCCGGTCGAGTGGCTGCCCGAAACCACTCAGGGCCGCGAACTGGCGCACGGGCTGGACGAGCTGGCCGCGCAGATGGCGAAGTCCTAGCCGGTTCACGGGCCACCCCACCGGATTTTCGGTATAATGGACCGCGACACGCCCGGCCCCAAACGACGTATAGATAGATAACGGGGCCGCAGGCAGCCATTGCCCGACGTCTCGGCATTCAGAAAACCGACGGGATGCAGCAACGACCGTTCATTCTGATTCACAGCCCGCTGCTGGGGCCGCTGACCTGGCAGCCTGTAGCGGACAGCCTGCGCGCGCAGGGCTACGAAGCCCTGACACCAGAGTTGATCGACCGCCTGGACGGCGACGTTCCGTTGTGGGCGCAGCAGGTCGCCAGCGTCGATCTGCCCGACGCGGGTGCGATCCTGGTCGGGCACAGCGGCGCGGGTGCACTGCTCCCGGCCATCGGTGAACGGCTGGACGCACAAGCGTATATCTTCGTGGACGCGGCCCTGCTCTTCGAGCCGGCCACGCGCCTGGAGATGATGCACGCCGAAGATCGCGATTATGGCCGCGAGTTCGAGCGTTTTTTGACGGCAGGCGGGCACTTCCCCAACTGGGAAGACGCCCAACTGCGGGACATCATCCCGGATGGCGATTTGCGCCAACGGCTCCTGGCGGATATGCGCCCACGCGTGCTGAGCTTCTTTACCGAACGGATCGAGGTGCCCGCCGGGTGGGATGCGAAGCCGTGCGCCTATATCCAGCTTTCGGACACTTACGGCTTCTATGCCGATCAGGCCGCAGCGCGGCAGTGGCCGGTCGTGCGCCGCAGTGCGCACCATTTCGAAATGCTCACGCAGCCCGCCGCCATCGCGGACTTGCTCGTTCAGATGCGGCAGCGGCTCGACGGATAGCACTCATTGCGCGATAGCGTATTCTCAGCAGACTGGCAGGTAGTTTACGGTGGCAGTTTCAACCCAGGAACATCCTCTTTCTGAACGCACGCACCAGGTTCGCCGCGTGTTGTGGGTGGTTATGCTGCTCAATATCGTGGTCGCCCTGGCGAAACTCGTCACCGGCCTGATCACCGGCGCGGTGGCGATGATCGCGGATGGCTTCCATTCCTCGATGGATGCCTCGTCCAACGTTATGGGGCTGGTGGGGATGCGTCTCGCCGCGCAGCCGCCGGACGCCGAGCACCCCTACGGCCACCGCCGCTTCGAGACGCTGGCGACGCTGGGCATCGGCGGGCTGCTGCTGGTGGCCGCCTGGGAAATCCTGCAAACCATGCTCGATCGCATCCTCAACGGCGGCTCGCCGGACGTGAGCGCGATCAGCTTCGGGATCATGCTCGGCACGATGCTGATCAATCTGATCGTCACGGCCTACGAGCGCCGCCAGGGGCGCGCCCTGCAGTCGGAGCTGCTGCTGGCCGACGCCTCGCACACCGCCAGCGACTTCTTTGTCTCGCTCTCGGTCCTGGTCAGCCTGGCGCTCACCGCCCTCGGTTTTGCCTGGATCGATATCGTGATCGCGCTGCTCATTGTGCTGGTAATCGGGCGCGTCGGGCTGAAGATCATCGGCCAGACCAGCAACGTCCTGGCCGATCACCAGGTGCTCGATCCGCAGGCGGTCAAGGCCCTGCTGGTCGAAGTCCCCGGCCTGGAAGAAACCGTGCGCGTGCGCAGTCGCGGCCCTGCTGACGCGGTATATGTCGATGTCGATGCGCGCATCCCGCCCGCCGTCACGACCGATCACGCCTATGCCATCGCCGAGGCGATCCGCGAGCGCGTGCACGAGAGCTATCCTGAAGTCGAGGAAGTCCAGGTGCACTTCCAGCCGCAGCGCCCCAGCGTGACCGACTACACGCTCGAAGCCCGCGCCGCCGCCGACAGCCTCGGCCTGAGCGTGCACGAGGTCATCCCGGTGCCGGTTGGGGACGGGATCGGGCTGGAGATGCATGTCGAGGTGCAGCCAGGGCTGACGCTGGGCGAGGCCCATCGCCAGGTGAGCGACCTGGAGCGGCGGTTGATCGCCACCCTGCCCAAGGTGCGCCAGGTGCTCACGCATATCGAGCCGGCCAACGAGCGCGGCGCGCCGCTCACCCAGACCCAGGCCGCCCTGGAGCTGCGCGACCTGGCGCTGACCGTCGCCAACGAGTTGTATCCCGACGCGCGCTGGAGCTCGGCCACGATCCGGCTGGCGTTCGGCGGCTATGCCCTGACCATGCGCTGCCAGCTTCCGGCCTCGACCAGCGTCGAAGAAGCGCACGCCATCGCCGAACATGTCGAAACCGCCATCCGCAACCAGCTTCCGCAGTTCCAGCGGGTGACGATCCACACCGAGCCGCTGAACGCGGTCCATGCCTGACCGGGGCTTTCCGGCCTCAATATGTAACTGGTTCCGAGCCTTCTAGCAGGAGAGCCGTCTGTGGGCGCTTCCCTCACCAACCACCGCTACCCGTTCGATCTATCGGTCGTGCTGCCCGTCTATAACGAGAAAGATAATGTACTGCCGGTGCACGACGAGCTGGCCGCCGTGCTCGCCGGAATGGACCTGCGCTATGAGATCATCTATGTGGACGACGGCAGCCGCGACGGCAGCACCGATGCGATCCGCGCGCTGGCCGACGCCCACCCCGACACGGTGCGCGCCGTGCTGCTGCGCCGCAATTTCGGCCAGACCGCCGCGATCCAGGCCGGCATCGATCATGCCAACGGCGCGATCATCGCGCTGATGGACGCCGACCTGCAAAACGACCCGCACGATATCCCGCTCATGCTCCAGCAGATGGAAACCGAAGGCTACGATCTCGTCAGCGGGTGGCGCAAGAACCGCCAGGACCGCGCCCTCTCGCGCAAGCTGCCTTCGCGCATCGCCAACCGCCTGATCTCGGTCGTGACCGGCGTTGAGCTGCACGACTACGGCTGCACGCTGAAGACCTACCGCCGCGAAGTGCTCGATCATGTGCGGCTCTACGGCGAGATGCATCGCTTCATCCCCGTGCTGGCGAATGCTGCCGGGGCGCGCATCGTCGAGCGCGTGGTCAACCACCGCCCGCGCATTCACGGCAAGTCGAAATACGGCCTGTGGCGCACGATCAAGGTCGTGCTCGACTTGATGACCGTCACCTTCCTGACCAAGTACAACACCCGCCCGATGTACATCTTCGGCGGAACCGGCTTCATCCTCAGCTTTCTGAGCTTCATCAGCCTGGCGGTAATGGCGCTCAGCGGCATCGTGCGCGGGGACCTGTTGT
>JAAYCM010000084.1 GCA_012729765.1 Chloroflexota bacterium
GGGGCGTTTTTGGCCCGACCGGAGTCGATGAAGCGGCGCGCGGGCGTGGGGTCGGGGTCGCGCTGCTGCTGCTGTGCCTGCACGATATGTTCGCCCAGGGCTACGCCTACGCCGTGATCGGCAGCGCCGGGCCGCAGGATTTCTACACCCGTTTCGCCGGGGCCACGCCGATCCCGGATTCGACGCCGGGCATGTATCGCGGCATGCTGCGCCGCCCATCTGACGACGACTGATCAGCCGCGCTGCTGTTTGCGCTCGAAGCGCCCCATGATCTGCGCCTGCCCCAGGATGTGCCCGTCCATCGCCTGGAGCAGGTCGGACTTGCTCGCGCGCGGCGGCAGGTCGAGCATCGTATCGAGCGCGTAGAGCGTGAAATAGTAGCGGTGCGGGCCGTGCCCTACCGGGGGACAGGGGCCGCCGTAGCCTACGCGGTTGAAATCGTTCATGCCCTGGCGCGCGCTGTCGCTCAGCGCGTCCACCTTCTCGACGCCCTGCGGCAGGCCGCGCACATGGCTCGACAGGTTATAGAGCAGCCAGTGGGTGAACGGGCCGCGCGGCGCGTCGGGATCATCCATGATCAGCGCGAAGCTGGCCGTGCCGTCGGGCATGCCGCCCCAGGTCAGAGCGGGCGACTGGTCCGCGCCCTCACAGGTGAACCGGACCGGGATCATCTCGCCCGGCGCGAAATCGGTGCTGGAGAGTGTCAAGGTCATGCTGCAATACCCCCTGCTCGCCTAACCTGCGGTTATGTAAATTTTAAGGCAATCGCGGCCTGACTGCCTGCCGCCCGGCACATTTTGCGGGATAATAGGGCGGATTGCCATCGTGCGAAACGAGGTACCAGGATGTGCGTTGTACGAACGGGACTGCTGCTGCTCGCGCTGCTGGCCGGATGGTTCGCCTCGGCAGGCGCGCAAGAAGATTCCCCGGCCTGCCACACCGATCGCGGCACGGTCATCACCGAGTCAATCGAGAGCGCAGCGCTGGGCCAGAGCAAGGAATACCGGCTCTACCTGCCGCCGGGCTGGTGCGACGCCGAGGCCCTGCCGCTGCTGGTGATGCTGCACGGCCTGCACGGCGATCACACCGACTGGACCAACCGGGGACAGCTTCACCTCACCGCCGACCGGCTGATCGCGCTGGACGCCATCGCGCCGCTGATCATCCTGATGCCGGACGGTGACGACAGTTTCTATGTGCCGGGGCCGGACGGTGACTATGAACGCTATATCGTGGACGAACTGATCGGCCAGGTCGCGGCGCGTTATCCGGTGGCGGACGGGCGCGAGAACCGCTTCATCGGCGGACTGAGCATGGGCGGCTATGGCGCGCTCTATCTCGGCCTGCGCCACGCCGACCAGTTCAGCGCGATCGGGGCGCACAGCGCCGCCGTGCCGGGCCGCAACGAAGCGCCGTTCTTCCCGGAATGGCTGTTCGGCGCGGACCTGTCACTCTATGAGGAACGCGACCCGGTTACGTTGATCCGCGTTGATGGCTGGCCGGACGAGATGCGGCTGTTCGTCGATGTCGGCAGCAGCGACCCGCTGGTGCTGTGGAGTTATGAGCGTGTCGTGCAGTTCCTGATCGACCGGCGCATCCCGCACGAGGCGCACCTGTGGCCCGGCGGCCACGACTGGGATTATTGGAGCGCGCACGCCGGAACCTACCTGCGTTTCTACGCGGGGACCGATCTCAACTGAGGGCGAGCAGGCGCAAAACCTGAACCGGCTCGGCACGCCCCTTGACTTCCAGCGTGCCCAGCGCCTCGACTTCGGCACGGCCTTGCAGCGCGGCGTACAGCTCACCGCTGATCAGCACCTCGCCCGGCGCGGCATGGGCCTGGATCTGATCCGCGACGGCGGTCGCCTCACCGATGGCGGTATAGGTCCGCGTGGCCGCCGTGCCAAAATATCCAACCAGCGCCTCGCCCATGTGCACGCCGATCCCAAACGCCAGCCCGGGGCCGTTCTCGTCTGCGAACTGCTGCGCGACGCGCTGCTGCAGGGCCAGGGCTGCTTCGGCGGCGCGATAGGCGTGATCGGGCTGGGCTTCGGGCGCGTTGAAAAACGCCACGACCGCATCGCCCAGGAACTTATCGAGCGTGCCCTCGCGGCTGAAGATCACCTCGACCGCCGCGCCGAAATACGCATTGAGCCGCTGCACCGCCGCTTCGGGGGCCGCGTCCTGGCTGTAGGCGCCGAAGCCGCGCACGTCGGCCACCAGCGCGCTGATCACCTGGCGCGTGCCGCCATGCTGGAGCGCGTTGGGATTCTGGAGCATCCGGTCCACCACACCGGCGGCGGCATAGCGCTCGAACACGCCGCGCACCAACTGCTTTTCGCGCCCGGTCGCTTCTTCCAGCGCCGTATAGATGCGCGCGTTTTCGATGGCAATCGCGGCATAATCGCCCAGTGCGGCGAGCATCGCGCCATCCTGCTGACCGAAGGGGCGCGTCCCGGCCTGGGTGTTCTGCACGCTCAGCACGCCGACCACCCGGCTGCCGATCTTCAGCGGGACGGCAGCCACCGCCACCGGCAGGTCGGGCTGCGCCTCGCGCACCGGGGTTCGCTCGTCCGGCGCGGCCAGCAGCGGCTCGCCACTGCGCGCCACGCGCCACGCGACCGGGTCGGCGCTGGCGCTGCACACCAGCCGGGCCTGCAGATCGGCGCTGCCCTTGGTGGCGCGGCACAGCAGTTGATCGCCCTCGGCCAGGAACAACGTGCCCTCTTCCGCGCCGATCACCTGCGTCGCGGCGTCCACGATGCGCAGCATCAGCTCATCCATGCTCACCAGCGCGGTGACGCTGCGCCCGATCTGGTAGAGCGCGTTCAGCTCGCGGATACGGCGGCTGAGATTGGCATTGGCGCGCAGCAGGCGGCGGGTGAGCGCGTCCTTCTCGCGCCGCAGCCGGACCTCGCCCAGGCAGCGGTCGAGCGCGTTCAGCATCTCATCGACCGTGTACGGCTTCTTGACGTAGTCGCGCACGCCTTTACGGTAGACCTCAATCGCGATCTCTTCCGAGCCGAAGAAGGTCATCAGGATCACGGGGATGTCCAGGCCCTCGCGCTGGAGCGCGTCGAGGAATTCCAGCCCGTTCATGCGCGGCATCTGCAAATCGAGCAGGATCACGTCGGGCTGATGCTGGTGGACCAATTCCAGACCTTGCAGGCCGTCGAACGCCACCAGCGGCAGATAGCCCGCCGGTTTGAGGACGTACTGGACCACGAACTCGCAGTTTTCGCGCCCATCGTCCACCACCAGCACCTTGACCGCATCAACCGTCACTGCTACCAATCCTTAACGCTCCGTAAAGATATCCCCTACCCCTTTCCTTATCAGTATAGACCATCTTAACGTTCGAGGCCACCTTCGGCCCGGTGCCCGCGTTCCGGCGCGGGGAGCGGCAGGCAGGCGCAGGCCGGGCATGGGACAATGATCGGCTGCCGGGCGGGATATTAGGCCGGGATGCGTTAAAATAAGCGTACCAAACCTGCATCAATAAGGATCAGCGCCTTGGACCAAGTACAGGTGTGCCCGCACTGCGGCGCGTATGTCATGACCAACGATACGATCTGTCCGCGCTGCGACCAGCCGCTCGACGCCGCGCCGGAGCCGGAGCCGGAGAACGGTGGCGCGCTCCACAACGGCGACCGCAGCACGTGGCCGACGACCGCCCTGGAGCCGGAAGCCGACGAGGACGATACGCCGCCCAATGGCGCGCCGCTGCTCCCCGAAGCCAGCGCGGACGCAGACGACGAGGACGACTGGCCCGCAGCATGGGCAGACGGCGAGCCGGAGCCGCCGGACGAGTCCGGCGACGAGCCAGACGGACCGGAATTCATCTACGAGGCGGAGATCGCAGCAGTCGA
>JAAYCM010000085.1 GCA_012729765.1 Chloroflexota bacterium
ACGTTGGCCGAGTCAAAGAAGTTGATGCCCAGGTCAAGGGCTTTGTCCATAATGGCAAAACTGTCTTGCTCGCTCGTCCGGGGGCCAAAGTTCATCGTTCCCAGGCACAACCGGCTCACTTGCAGCCCCGTCCGTCCCAGGTGAGTGTATTGCATCGCTATCTCCTTACCGATGTGCTGATCAATCGATGGGGTCTGTGGTGGTGCGTCGAAGGTTGGCCGCGGTGTTCACCATTCCAGATTATGCCAGCTTCGCCCGCGAACGGCTACCTCGCCTGGCCGGTGGAGCCGCCCGGCTGCCCTTTTCGCGACGGTGATGCTAGAATAACCCCGCGTAAAGTGTTACGGGCTGTAGAGACATTTGGAGAGAGACGCATGTCACGCGTGATTCGTGCTCCACGGGGCACCGAGATCAGTTGCAAGGGCTGGCTTCAGGAAGCCGCGCTGCGCATGCTGATGAACAACCTCGATCCGGACGTGGCGAAAGATCCGGATAACCTGATCATCTATGGGGGGCGGGGGCGGGCGGCCCGTAGCTGGGAAGCTTTCGACGCGATTGTGCGGACGCTGCGCGTGCTCGAAAACGACGAGACGCTGCTCGTGCAGTCCGGCAAACCGGTCGCCGTCTTCAAATCGCACCCCGACGCGCCGCGCGTGCTGATTGCCAATTCCAACTTGGTGCCGCACTGGGCCACGCAGGAGCATTTCGATGAGCTGGAGCGGCAGGGCCTGATGATGTACGGGCAGATGACCGCTGGTTCGTGGATCTACATCGGTACCCAGGGCATTCTGCAGGGCACGTACGAGACGCTCGGCTCGCTGGCGCGCCAGCAAGGATGGCCCAGCCTGAAGGGCAGGCTGGTGTTGACCGCCGGCCTGGGGGAGATGGGCGGCGCCCAGCCGCTCGCCGTCACCATGAACGAGGGCGTGGCGCTGATCATCGAGATCGACCCGCACATGGCCGAGCGCCGGCTGCGCATGCGCTATGTCGATCAGGTGGTGACCGATCTCGAAGAAGCGCTGGCCCAGGTGATGGAGGCCAAAGAGCAAGGCAGGCCGCTCTCGGTGGGTCTGATCGGCAACGCGGCGGACATCTACCCGCGGTTGGTCCGCATGGACATCGTGCCCGATGTGGTGACCGACCAGACGCCCGCGCACGATCCGCTATCGTATCTGCCGCACGGCATGACCTTCGAGGCGGCGGTCAGGCTGCGCCAGGATGATCCCGGCGATTACCAGCGCCGGGCCATGCAGTCGATGGCCGCCCACTGCCAGGCCATGCTCGACTTCCAGGCCAGAGGGGCGATCGTGTTCGACTACGGCAACAACCTGCGCCAGCGGGCCTTCGACGCAGGCGTGACGGACGCGTTCGTTTACCCGGGGTTCGTGCCCGCCTACATCCGCCCGCTGTTCTGCGAAGGGAAAGGCCCCTTCCGCTGGGTGGCGCTCTCCGGCGATCCGCAGGATATCTACCGGACGGACCAGGCCATCCTCGACCTGTTCCCCGAAGACGAGCACCTGGCGCGCTGGATCAAGATGGCGCAGCGCGATGTCGAGTTTCAGGGCCTCCCGGCGCGGATATGTTGGCTTGGCTACGGCGAGCGGGCGCGGGCCGGGCTGGCCTTCAACGAGTTAGTGGCGTCCGGTGAAGTCAGCGCTCCGATCGTGATTGGCCGCGATCACCTGGACTCCGGCTCGGTGGCGTCGCCCAACCGCGAGACAGAGGGGATGCGCGACGGGACCGATGCCGTGTCGGACTGGGCGATTCTGAACGCGCTGATCAATGCGGTGGGCGGCGCGACGTGGGTGAGCTTCCACCATGGCGGCGGCGTGGGCATTGGCTACAGTCAGCACGCCGGGCAGGTGATTGTCGCGGATGGCACGCCGGAGGCCGCCCGCCGCCTGGAGCGAGTCCTGACCACCGACCCGGGCATGGGCGTGGCGCGCCATGCCGACGCGGGCTATCCTGAGGCGATTGCCGCCGCCAAACGCCACGGGATTCACATTCCCATGCTGCAGGGCTAGGGAGTGCGTTCCAGATTCGGGGCAAAGAGCCTACCACAGAGGCCACAGGGGGCACAGAGAGAGGATTGTTTTGAGAGTCCTCTCAGAAATATCCCCTCTGTGATCTCCGTGCGCTCTGTGGTTCAAAGCTCGCCCCAAATGTGAAGTGCGCCCGGGCTAGGCGCTCGCTTGGACAGAGCGCGCGCATGGTCTATACTGGGAGTTACGATTGCGCTGCGGGAGTGACGAATGGTTAGAGAGTATCGTAGTGAAACGCTGGAGCGCACCCTGCGGACTCTGCATACGGCGGTGCCGGGCATCATCGCTGCGGTGATTGTGAATTACGATGGCCTGCTGGTGTCTGCCTATCCGCCGGGCAACGACGACACCTTCGCCGAGAACCCGACCAGCAGCCCGCAGGTCGCCGCCATGTCGGCCACGTTGATCGGCCTGGCCGAGCGCACGCTGCGGCGGCTGGCGCAAGGTGACCTCAAGCGCGTGCTGATCGAGGGCGACGATGGTGTGATGATCGTGTACCCTGCCGGACGCGCGGCGCTGGCGGTGCTGGTGGCGAACGAGGTGAAGATGGGGCAGGTGCTCTACGCAGCGGCCCGCGCGCGCAACGATGTAATCAAAATCCTGGGAAGGTGACCCGCTTCACTGCCGCAGTTGTCAACCAACACGACTGACTCGCTCAGTCGTGTTTTTCGTTCGACTCCATTGTCTGCTCCGGTTTGGGCGCGGGCTCGGCAGGTTTCTCCGCTGGCGGCGCGCTTGGCTCGGGCGGCAGCGGCTTGGTGACCCCTTTACGCGGCTCGCCGGGCCGGGCGCTGGCGTCTGCCGGAGGGGGAAGCTCGCCCGCCGGTTCCACACCGGGCGCCAGTTTGGGCGCCTCGGGCGCGGCTTTGTCCTCCAGCAGCTTCGGTTCCTCGGGGGCAGGCTTGGCCGCGTCTGGCGCTGGCCCGGCCGGTTTGGGCGCTTCGGCGGCGGGTCCGGGTGCTTCCGGTGCAGGTTCGGCTGGTTTGGGCGCTTCGGCGGCAGGTTTGGGGGCCGCCTCCGGTGGTTTAGCTGCTTCGGCGGCAGGTTTGGGTGCTGCTTCCCGTGCGGGCTCCGGCGGTTTGGCCGCTTCGACGGCGGGTTTGAGTGCCGCTTCCGGTGCAGGCGCCGGCGGTTTGGGCGCTTCGACGGCAGGTTTGGGTTTGGCCTCTGGGGCAGGCTCAGGTGGCTTAGCCGCTTCAGCGGCGGGTTCAGGCGCCTCTTCGAGGGGTGCAGTCTCGGGCTGGGGCATCGCCACGCCAGGCGTCCCCGGTTTGGGCTCGCCCGCGGGTTTCGTCGCTTCGGTGGTGAGCTTGGGCGTTTCGCCTGCCGGTTTGAGGTCTTCGGGCGTGAGCGGCACCGTGACGGCCGGCGCGAGTGGCGGCGTGACCTGCGCGCCCTCGGCCACCTGGAAGAACAGCCGGATCACCATCTGACCCAGGCGCAGTTCGTCACCGTCGTGCAGCCGGTAGGGGCGGTGGGCGCTCAGGCGCTGGCCGTTCAGGAAAGTGCCGTTGCTGCTGCCCAGGTCCCACAGATCGAGGCTGCGCTCGTCGCCAAA
>JAAYCM010000002.1 GCA_012729765.1 Chloroflexota bacterium
ACGACGCGCAGAGTACCTGGGCGCGGCTGCGTCCCCGGCTCAAACCGCTGCCCTATCTGCTTCTGCTGCCGACGCTGTACTTTGTTTTTCTGTTCACCATCCTGCCGACCTTCAAGGTCCTGCGGGACAGCCAGGTCTATTTCCACCCGAACCGCCCGAACCGCACGATGGAGACGAACCTGCAGCTTCCGGGCATCGTCGCGGAGCCGCGCAGCATTCGCGGGCCGCACGAGGTCGGGCTGGCGTACTTCCGCGCGATGTTCGACGCCGACAGCGAGATCGGCCAGCAGTTCCGGCAGGTGATGGGGAACACGCTGATCTACGTGGTGGCGACGGTTCCGATCAGTATGTTGCTGGCGTTCGTCTTCGCCACGCTGGTCAACCGCAAAATACGCGGCATCGGCTGGGCGCGCGTGGCGTTCTTCTATCCGACGATGCTGCCGATGGTCAGCGCGGCGACGATCTGGCTGTTCTTCTTCACGCCGGAATACGGGCTGCTGAACTCCGCGCTGCGCTTCTTCGGCTACAGCGGCCCGGAGAACTGGATTATCAACCCCCGCCTGGCGCTGTGGGCGCTGGTGATCGTCGCCATCTGGAAAAACGCGGGCTACTTCATGATCTTCTACCTCGCCGGGCTGCAAAACCTGCCCGAAGACGTCTACGAAGCGGCGTCGCTGGACGGGGCGAGCTGGTGGGTCAAGATGTTTCGCATTACGCTGCCCCTGCTCAGGCGCACGACGCTGTTCGTCAGCGTGATCGCGGTGATCGGCGCGTTCCAGACGATCGATCACGCGCTGGTGATGACCGACGAGCTGGTCACGGGCGAGGCGGACCTGCTGCTCTACGAGATTTACCAGCAGCGTTTCCTGCTGCAAAACTACGGGCTGGCGAACGCGCTGACCGTGGTCATGATCGCGATTCTGCTCGGCCTGACGCTGGCTAACTTCTTCCTCTCGGAGCGCGGCGACGATGGCGACTAACCGGACTCTCTCGTTTCCGGCCACGACGCGGGAGCGGGTGGCCGCCAACCGCCAGGCGTGGACCGGCTGGCTCGTCACCGCGATCACCGTCGTGCTCGGCGTGCTGTGGGCGATCCCGATCGTGTGGGCGGCGATCGTCTCGCTGCGGCCACCGGGGGACAGCCTGGGGCGGGGCGATGTGTGGTTTAGCAGCCGCCTGACGCTCGAAAGCTACGAGCGCGCGACCGCTCTCGCGCCGTTCTTTCCGCGCTGGAACGCCTACAGCGCGGACGAGTTCGCCGGCCGCGTGGGTATGGGGCAGGGCGCGTTCGCCGCGCTGACGGTTACCGCGCTCGTCGCGATCGCCGCGCTGATCGCGTTTGCCGCGCGCCGCTGGGACTGGCGCCCGCGCTCAACGGTGATTCTGCTGGTGATCGTGGCGCTCGGCGCGGCGCTGGTGCTGCTAAACACCTTCGGCGCGCTCACCACCAGCTACTATTCAAACACGCTGCAATTCGTCATCCTGACGGTGTTCGTCCAGCTTGTGACGGTCACGCTGGCCGGGTTCGCGTTCGCGCACTTCGACTTTGTGGGGCGGCGGCTGCTGTTCACGATCATCCT
>JAAYCM010000086.1 GCA_012729765.1 Chloroflexota bacterium
AAGTGGTCGGCGTGCTGGACGTGCAGTCCGCGCAGGCCAACCGCTTCAGCGGCGAAGACCTGCGGGTCCAGTCGGTGCTGGCCTCGCAGATCGCCGTCGCGGTCGAGAACGCCCGGCTGTTCGCCGAGGCGACACAGAGCGCCGCGGAACTGCAAACGGTGGCCGAGGTGAGCGCCGAAGCGGCGACCGCCCTCGACATGGATCTGCTGCTCATGAGCGTCGCGGACCTGACGAAAGAGCGCTTCGATCTCTATCACGCGCATATCTACCTGTTGGACGAGAGCGGTGAGATGCTGAACCTGGCCGCCGGCGCGGGGTTCATCGGGCAGGCGATGGTTGCGGCGCAGCACCGTATCGCGCTCAACACCGAGCTGAGTGTCGTGGCGCGCGCGGCTCGCACCCGCGAAGCCGTAATGATCAATGATGTGTCCAGCACGCCGAACTTCCTGCCTAACCCGATGCTGCCGGACACGGCCTCGGAGCTGGCGCTGCCGATGATTGCAGGCGACCAACTGATCGGCGTGATGGACGTGCAGTCAAGCCAGGTCGGGCGCTTCACCGAGCGCGATATCCGCGTGAAAGGCACGCTGGCAACGCAGGTCGCGGTGTCGGTGCAGAATGCGCGCCTGTTCGGTGAGGTTCAGCTTGAGGCCGAGCGCCGTGCCCAGCTTTACGACCTGGCGCAGAACCTCTCCGGTACACTCGATGCCGACCGGATCGCAGCGATCACGGTCCAGGGTGTGGCCGAACTGCTCGACATGCCCGAAGTGTCGATCTACCGTTATGACGAAGAGGAGCAGGTGCTCCAGATGTTGGCGGGCGTCGGCGAGACGGCGGAAAAGATGGTGGGCCTGCTCGTGCCGGTGCAGCAGAGCGGATCGGCGGCGCGTGTGATCGCAACCCGCCAGCCCGAAATCGAGCCAGACATCGCCAATACCACGCGCGACGGCTACGAGTTTGCGGCTTCACTGGGCTTCACCGCCTCGCTGCTGGTTCCGATCCTGATCGCGGATCAGGTCATCGGCGCGCTGTTCCTGGACGAGAATCGCGGCCCGCGCGACTTCACCCCGGATGAAATCCGGCTGGTCCAGAACGTCGCGGTGCAGGCGGGCGTCGCCTTGCAGAATGCTTACCTCTACGGCGAGCAGGTGCGGGTGGCCGACCAGCTGCGTGAAGTGGACCGGCTGAAGAGCGAGTTCCTGGCGAGCATGAGCCACGAGCTGCGGACCCCGCTCAACTCGATCATCGGTTATGCCGAAGTCCTGCTCGACGGGATCGACGGCGATCTGACCGACGACATGGAAGAAGATGTCGGCGCCATTCACAGCAGCGGCAAGCACCTGCTGAACCTGATCAACGATATCCTGGACCTGGCGAAGATCGAAGCCGGCCAGATGGACCTGATCACCGACCGGCTGGAACTGAGGCCGTTCATCGAAGAGGTGCTCACCAACTTCAAGGTGCTGCTGATGGGCAAGCCGGTCGAGCTGATCATCGACGTGCCGGAAGATATCCCGGACGTGCAGGTCGATCAGCTACGGCTGCGGCAGGTGGTCAGCAACCTGGCGACCAACGCGATCAAGTTCACGCAGGAAGGCTCGATCACGGTGCGCGCCCAGCGCTGCGAGGCGGATATGATCATGGTGTCGGTCATCGACACCGGCATCGGCATCAGCGCCCAAAACCTGCCGCTGGTCTTCGAGCGCTTCCGCCAGGTAGACCAGTCGCACACGCGCCGCGTCGGTGGGACGGGCCTCGGCCTGGCGATCACGCGCCAACTGGTGCAGATGCACGGCGGCGATATCTGGGTCGAGAGCGAGCCGGGCGTTGGCTCCAATTTCAGCTTCACGATCCCGGTGGCGGCTGCCGAATAGCGAGCCACAGGGTCGGAACGGCAACCCGATAACTGCGCACCCGGCGGGGGTGGCGGATCTGCCCGCCGCTCCCGCCCCTTATGAACATCCGGCACGTTACGCCTTGGGTTGTATTGAGGTAGAATAGAGAATGGTGTCAAATCTAAACGGCTGCGAGCAGAGTTACTGAGAGGGATTGTGAGCGCATGCCTTCACTGTTGAAGTCAATTGTCTGTCTGGACTGCGGCCACTCGATGCCGGTCGATCCGCTGCCGACGCACTGTGCGGCGTGCGGCTCGGTATGGATGGACGCGCAGTATGATTACGAGCAGGCGGCAGCCCTGTGGAAAGCGGGCCTCGCCGAGCGCGCCACGACGATCTGGCGCTATGAGGAGCTGCTGCCCCTGCTGGACAGCACCAGCATCGTCTCGATGGGCGAGGGCTGGACGCCGCTCACGCGCACGGAAGGGCTGGGCCGCGAGCTGGGGCACGAGCACCTGTTCATCAAGGACGAGCGCCAGTCTCCAACCGGCAGCTTCAAGGATCGCCAGGGATCCCTGACGATCTCGTACCTGCGCCAGAAGGGTATCCGCGAGATCGTGATGGCCTCGACCGGCAACAAGGCGGCGGCCTACGCGGCCTTCTGCGCGCGGGCGGGCATCCGGCTGTGGATCTTCCTGACCAGCACCGTGCCCTCGGAAAAACTGCGCGAGCTGGCGCTCTATGGCGCGGAAGTCGTCAAGATCACCGGGACCTATGACCAGGCGAAAAAGGTCGCGCAGGATTTCGCGGCGCGGCGCAGCCTGTATTACGACGCCGGGGCCGAGTCGATCCCTGGCCGCGAGGCGTTCAAGACGGTGGCCTTCGAGATCGCGGAGCAGTTGGGCCGGCTGGACCCGGATGGTAAGGGCCGCTGGCGCGCGCCGGATTGGTATGTCCAGGCGGTGAGCGGCGGCGTTGGGCCGCTGGGCGTGTGGAAGGGCTTTCAGGAACTGCTGAAGATGGGCCTGATCGACCGGCTGCCCAAACTGGCGATCGTGCAGTCGGAAGGCTGCGCGCCGATGGCGGCGGCGTGGCGCTTCCAACTGGAGACTGCCGATCCGGTCGTGCCGCACACCCGTATCGCCGTGCTGGCGACCGGCAGTCCAGGGCGCTCGTATGGCTTTCTGCGGGCGGCCTGCCAGGAAACCGGTGGGACGATAATCTCGGTGTCGGATGGCGAGGCGTTCCGCGCGATGCGGCGTCTGGCGCGCGTCGAGGGCTACAGCATGGAGCCGGCGGCATCGGTCGCCTTCGCGGGCATGGATAAGCTCATAGCCGAGGGCGTGATCAAGCCCGACGAGCGTGTGATCGTCAACTGCTCCGGCCACACCTTCCCGGCGGAGAAGCACATCCTGGAAGACCAGTATGTCCTCGATCTCCAGTTTGGCGAGGGGGGTACTAGCGCCAGCCATACCCAGCTTGAGGACGGCCTGGGCGCGGCGCTCGAACGGCTGGACGAGCAGGTCACGACGATTGTCGTAATCGACGACAACCCGCAGGACAGCCGCCTGATCCGGCGCCTGCTGCAAGCGCACAAGAATTACCGCGTGTTCGAGGTCAACAACCCGCTCGACGGGCTGGACCTGGTG
Organism: Chloroflexota bacterium; assembly: GCA_012729765.1. Lineage (GTDB taxonomy): Bacteria > Chloroflexota > Anaerolineae > Aggregatilineales > Aggregatilineaceae > JAAYCM01. Next base: position 3,485 of record JAAYCM010000086.1, read on the forward strand.
CGGCAGCGTAAGCCCGATCTGGTCGTGTTGGACCTGACCATGCCCGATATGGACGGCTTCACCGTGCTGGAGTCGTTCAAGGCCGATCCTGAAGTCGGGCATATCCCCGTGGTGGTTGTCTCGGCCAAGACGCTGACCGCCGCCGACCGCGCCCGCCTCGAAGGCCGGGCCGAATCCCTGTGGCAGAAGGGCGGCTTCAACACGCGCGAGCTGGTCGAGCATGTCGTCCGCACCCTGGGTGGCGATCTGCCCGACAGCTCCGATCCGCTGACCGAAGCCTCCGCCGGGACGGTGGCGACGGCGTCCAAGCAGGCCATCGCGGAATCAGCCCCGGCCCAGCAGCCGGTGCGTGAGATCGTGGTGATCGATGACGAGCGCCGCGACGCCCGCCTGATCCGCCGCCTGCTCGAAGCGACCGGGCGCTACCAGGTCCACGAAGCCTACACCGGCGAGGACGGCTGGCGCATGGTGCAGGCGCACAAACCCGATCTGGTCGTGCTCGATCTGCTGCTGCCGGACATCGCGGGCGAGGACCTGCTGGAGCGGCTGAAGCGCGACGAGCACACACGCGATATCCCGGTGGTGATTCTCACGGCGAAGGATGTCACGGCACGTGAGCGGGAGAAGCTGCTCGGTAAGATGCTCTCCCTCTTCGAGAAGGCCAATCTGGATCGGCAGGCCCTGATTGATTATGTCGATGAAACATTGAGCGAAGAATAGCGCTCGGAAAGCAGCAGGCGGCAGTTGATGGCAGTCATTCTTACGATCGAGGACGATCCCCGGTTTGCCCGGCTGGCAGCCAAGGTTCTCAGGGCGGCAGGGCATACTGTGCTGCACGCCGGTACAGCGCTGGATGGGCTGCGCCTGGCCGAACAGCCAGAAGTGGAGATCGTGCTGCTCGATATGGATCTGCCCGATCTGGATGGGAAAGTCGCGGCGGCCTCGCTGCGCACACGCCTGACCGGACGCGGGGTGCCGATCGTGGCGGTGACGGCGCGGGATGATGGTGTGGCGCGCCGCCTGGCGCTCGGCTTTGGGTGCGATGGCTTTATCGCCAAGCCGATCGATACGCGCGCTTTTCCACATCAAGTCGTATCCTATCTAGTCGAGGGGAAGTAGCGGCCAGGGCACCAGCTCTGGCGCCTTGAAGCGGGAGAAAATTATGTCGGCAAAACGCATCCTGTACGTGGAAGACAACTTCCAGAACAAGCGGCTGGTGCGCAAAATCCTCAGCGCGCGCGGTTTCGAGGTGTTAGAAGCCGATGATGGGCTAACCGGCGTGGAGATCGCAAACCGTGAGGTGCCCGACCTGATCCTGATGGATATCAGCCTGCCGGGCATCGATGGGGTTGAGGCGACACGCCGGATCAAAGCGTACCCAGAAACGGCGTCCATCCCGATCGTGGCGCTGACGGCTAACGCCATGCGCGGCGACCGCGAGCGCTTCCTGGCGGCGGGCTGCGACGATTATCTGCCCAAGCCGATCAGCACTACCGATCTGATCAACATGATCGGCAAGTTCCTGACGTCCTAGCGGTGCTGAGGATCGCTGGGGCGGCAGCTTTCCTCTCCTGCACTCGACCCTCTCCTGCCCGCCCGGCGGCAGTGCCGGGCCTTGCCTTTTCTCTGCGGCGTGCGCTGTATCCTGGATAGACGCTGTCCGGAAATCGCGCGCGGCAGCCTCACAACGCCCGCTTCTTCATCCTTGGCGCAGGACGGGACGTACTCCTGTCCTATCCACGCAGCACGAATAGCCGTTTCGTGTTAAGATACATCATAACGGTTGGGATGCCTTCTCCCTGGCTTGACATTGGGGGGCCAGATTGAGGGTCCAGGGGCGGGCCTGTGCTGAGTGGAAAAGAGGGCATATGTGGATGAAGAAAAGCGTGCGTGGGCTGGTTGTCATCGCACTCGCCGTCGTGGTGTTGGGCAGCGTACTCATCGCCGCACCGACAAGCAGTGCGCAGGCAACCTCATGGTCGGTGGTCGTCTTTGGCAATCGTGATCTCGCCGGCGCGCCTGTCTTTACGGGTGTTTCGCCCAATGTCAGCTATGCCTGGGGGGCGGGGCCGCCGGTAATCAACGGTATGGCGACCGGTGCGCCGACCGATAATTTCTCGGCGCGCTTCACGACCTCGGCTTTCTTTACGACAGGCAATTATCGCTTCACCATTCAGGTAGACGACGGCGCGCGGCTGTATGTGGACGGGCTGCTGCTGATCAACGCGTGGCAGGCCGGCCAGGGCTTGCGGACCTTGCAGGCCGACTATACGTTCCCCAGTGACGGCACGCACACGATTATGGTCGAGATGTTCGACGCGGTGGGCGACGCGACCATCGTCGCGACCTGGGCGCTGTCGTCCGGGCCGGGGCAGCCGGGAACCACCCCCATCGTTTCGGGCATTCCCTGGACCGCGCAGTTCTTCTCGAATACCGATCTGGCGGGTGCGCCGGTATTCATCACCAACTACGGCCCAAGCGGCCTGAACCTGAACTGGGGCACCGGCAGCCCCGGCGGGAGCGTCCCGGTCGATAACTTCTCGGCGCGCTTTACGCGCACGCTGACCGTGCCGAACGACATCCCGCAGGGCGTGTACAAGTTCTACGCCAAAGCCGATGATTCCTTCCGCTTCTATATCGATCAAACGCTGGTCTTTGACCAGTGGGGCGGGCACCAGGACCAGACCTTTACCGCCGATATCACCCTGCTGCCCGGCCCGCACGATTTCCGCTTCGAATACCGCGAGTTCACGGTCAACGCCTATGTGTTCCTGACCTGGACTCCGCCGCACGCCCAGAACCCGGTGGTCAATCCGGATGGCGGGGTTGGGACGCCGGGCGTACCCGGCACGCCGATTCCCGGCCAGTCGCCGGTGCCTACCGGCGTGACCGGCACGGTGAATGTTGGGGCGCTCAACGTGCGCAACGCGCCCGACACGACCGCGCCCGTGATCACGCAGATTCGGCGCGGCGAGATCTATCCGGTCGTGGGCCGCACGGGCGATAATGCCTGGACGCAGATCACCGTTGCCGGGCAGACCGGCTGGGTCTCGTCCCAATTCCTGACCCTCAACGGCGACATCAACCGGGTGCCGATCACAGGCGGGACACCGCCAGGGGCGCAGCCGACCAACCCGCCGCCGGCGACCAACGTGCGCGGGCAGGTGCTCGGCAATCTGCGTCTGCGCTCCGGCCCGACCACGCGCTCGGCGCGAATCGGGATCATGCCCTGGGGGACCGTTGTTCCCGTGCTGGGCAAGGATCGCGGCCACAGCTGGTACAAGGTGGACTATAACGGCCTGATCGGTTGGGCCTACGCGCCCTGGATTCAGTTGGTGCAGGGGACGTTCGACGAGCTGCCCTATCTGGACGGGACGCTGCCGGTCAACCCCACCACGCCGACCGAGGGCGTGATCATCCAGGCCTATGGCAACGTGCGCCTGCGCAGCGGGCCGGGCGTACAGTTCCCACAGATCAGCCTCGCGCCCTGGGGGACGCGGCTGCAAGTTTTGGGCCGCAGCCCGGATGCCCGCTGGTACAAGGTGCGCTACGGCGATCTGGAAGGCTGGACGTTTGCGACCTGGTACCGCCCGCTCCAGGGTGATATCGGCAGCGTGCCCATCGTGACCCAGTAGCTCGCCAGTCTGTGATAAACTGCCCCGGCTGAGAGTTTAATGCCGGGGCTTTTCGTATTTAGAACGTATCGAGCGTTTCTAAGGGAGCGTTAGAGGCACCGGCTGGGATGTCTTCGTAGGGGCGAGGCAAGCCCTACCCCTACGCCGCCTGGTCATCTGCCGCTGGCGAATCTTGCCTGGCAGGTATATCACGCCGCACAGCTTAGGACTCTAGTCGCATCGTCAGTCCCGGCGTATACCGGTATACTATCTATATTAAGATTTTCCAACGCAGGCAGCCGCTATGACCGCATCTGATACCCGCAATCCCCAACAGCTCGCTGTTGCCGCCGACGCCTTCGTAGATGCCCTGGGCGCGCTTTTCCCCAGCGGGACCTTTGCCCAATTCTTTCACGGTGAGACGATCCGGCGGGCGTACTGGGCCGCGCTCCAGGTGGCGCTGGAGTCGTACACCCCGCAGGAAGGCAGCGATCTCCCGGCGGATCTGATCGGCGGGCAGGTGCTCACCCACCCGCACGTGGTCAGCGAGCTGCTCAAGCTGTTCCTGCCCGGCGAAGCGCCCGATTACGCGGCAGTGGCCGAGGATTGGGCCGCGTCGATGGCGCTGCCCCCGGAGCAGCGCCCCAGCCTGACGCGTGCAGCCCGTGCACTGTTTGGGCTGGTCGGGGGCGAGCTGCGCCGGTCGGCGGAGCTGCGCCTGGCGCTGGAACAGGCCGCCGAGCAGCGTGCCACCCACGAGTCGCGCCCCGTGCTGGCCGCCGAGGAAGACCTGAGCCGCCTGCTCGATGCGGCGCTGGTCGATGGGCCGGAAGCGCTGAGCCGTCAGGTCCGGCACCTGCTGGAATTAAGCCAGATGCAGGGTGGGCTGGCGCAGCCACCAGCCAATGCGCGGATGCTGGCCCTGGCCGGGCTGGCCGATCATCTCGATGTTGACATGGTGCGCCGGCTGTGGGCCTTCGCCGCGCAGCTTGACGAGCCGGACGTGCGCTTGCAGGCGATCAGCCGCCTGGCTCCGCGTGCGAGCCGCCTGGGGCTGGTCCGCGACTCGCTCACGCCGGTCGAAGAACTGCTGCGCGAACCCGGCGATCTGCCCGATCCGGCGCTGAGCGTCGATGTGCTGCTGACGATGACGCCGCGCCTCGAAACGCCCAACCTGGACGAGATACTGGCCCCTTTGCAGCAGCGCTTGCTGGATGGCATCCGCTCGATCAGCGATCCGGCCTCGCAGGTGCGCGCTCTGAGCGAAACCATCGAGAAGTTTTCGCCGCAGCTTCAGCACGAAGCGGTATCGCTGGCGTTTGAAACGGCGTCGTGCTGCATCCCCAACGAGCTGGCGCGTGCCCTCGCCCTGAGCGATCTGCCGCGCCACCTGCCGCCACAGTTCCATTCGCGCCTGCTCGATCTGGCGCTGGAAGTCGAAGCGCCCGACGCGCGCGCCCACCTGCTGCGCCGGATGCTGCCGCACCTCTCCGAAGCGTTCCGACAGCCCGCCCTGACAGCGGCCCTGGACGCGATCGGGCAGATCAGCGGGGATGACGCGCGTGCCGACGAGCTGGTCGCGCTCGCGCCCCGGCTTGAGGCCATCGGCTGGCTGTCCCATTACCCGGAGCGGCTGCTGCAGGCGCTTCAGGTCGTGTTCTCGATTACGCGTGAGGATGCCTGGGCGATGGCCTTCACCGCGCTCGCGCCGTTCCTCTCACAGGAACTGCTGGAAGAGTCGCTGATCGTCATCAAGAAGATCGTGGACGACGAGGCCCGCTCGCATGCCTTGATCCGGCTGGCCCCCCACCTGCCCGATCAGCTCAGTGTAGCGGCCTTCACGCTGGCGCTGGAGATACAGGCCTATGAGCCGCGTGCGCGGGCGCTCTCGGCGGTGGCGTCCTACCTCTCGGCTTCGGCGCGGGCCAGAGCGCTCGCCGACGCGCTGGCGGCGGCCCTGGCGATCGAGCGCCGCTATGATCGCGTCGCGGCGCTGGTCGATCTGGCCCCACACCTGCCAGACGATCTCCAGCGGCGGGCACTGACCGAAGCCCTGACGGCGGCGCGCTCTATTCCCGACGAGGGTGAGCGCGGGCGGGCGCTGGTCTTTCTGACGCCGCACTTGCCGGTGGACCGGCTGGCCGACGCGCTGGCCGACGCCTACACCATCACCGATCTGCGCGAGCGCGTGCCGGTGCTCAGCGCGCTGATGCCCTATCTGCCCGAAGAACCGCGCCTGCGCGTGGCCCAGGATGTGCTCGATGTCGCGGCGGGGGCGGATGCCGCCGAGCAGGCGACGATCCTGGCGGCGATCTGCCCGGTGCTGCCCGACGAACTGGTCCAGCCGGTGATCGACGCGGTGATGCAGATCGCCTCGCCCTACGAGCGGATGCACGTGCTCACGGCGCTGCTGCGCAGCCACCCGGAGCGCCTGCGCGCGGCGGCGGTCGAGTCGGCGCGGGCCGTGCCCGATCCGGCCCGGCGGGCGAACGCGCTACTGGAAGTCGTGCCGTATGTCACCCCGACGCTGCGCTATATTCTGCTGGAAGAGGCGCTCAAGGCCGCGTTGGCCGTGACGGACGACTACGACCGGGCCAGCGCGTTCTCGCATCTCGCGCCCTATCTCAACAGTCAGATCGAGGTGCAGAATCGCCAGCAGGACGCGCTGAGTCTGGCGCTGGATGCGTGCTTCACGGTAGCCGATCCCGGCCAGCGCGCCCGGCTGCTGGGGCAGATCGCGGCTGAAGCGGCGCGCCTTTTGACCCCGGCGCAGTCTTACACGCTGTGGCGGCAGGCCGTGAACCGGCTGCGCACGCAGCCCGCCGCCGAGGTCGTGACCTCGCTGGCGGCGCTGGTCCCGATATTGGAGCAAATGGAAGGCGTGGGCGCGATCGGCGTGGTGGCCGAGGCGATCCAGCGCAGGCGCGGACAGCCGCCTGCATGACCTGGCGCTCAGACCAGCTTATAGACCCAGAAGATCGCGACCTCGCGCCGCTCGATGTCGTGGTTGGTGTAGTACGAATCGCGGATGCCGCCCAGCTCGCAGCCCATGCGCGCATAGAATTTGCAGGCGGGCACGTTGTTGGTCTGCGTCTCGAACACCAGCGCGCGATAGCCCAGCCGCCGCGCCCACTCGACCGCCCGGCGGAACAGCGCCCGGCCCAACCCCTGGCCGCGTGCGTCCACATCGAGCATGATATTCCACACCCAGGCCGTGTTGTTCCACTCTTCGGGCACAGCGTCGAGGATGCCGACCAGCCGCCCGCCGTGTTCCGCCACCAGGTGCAGCCCATCGCCCCGGCGCAGGCGCTTGAGAATCTGGCCCTGCTCAAGCTCGTCGAAGTCGTAGCGGCTGCCCTTGTCGTAGGGCTGGGGCAGGGGGCGCTCGACCAGCCGCCAGCCAGCCTCGATCCCGCTGCCCATCTTCTCGACATCGAGCACGGTCGGGCTGACAAAGCCGGGCCGGATCTCGACCAGGCGCGGCACATCGGCTTCGGTCATGGGGCGAATGATCGGATACGGTGCGGATTCGGGTGCCACAGGCGGTCTTCTCCGGGGTGGGGTGAGCAGGAATCAGATAGCGTGATTCTACGCGGTCGGGGGCGCATTTCAAGCACCGATTCCGGCGGGAGCATGGCGTGAAAACCGGCCCGCCGCTATTATTTGGAATGAGGACGCCGGCGCGCGTCCTGTCCGCCAGATTTCGACCCGTTCCAGACTGGAGCAAGGCATGTCGCAACCAATTCGCGGGCGGCTTGTGGGGTGGGGTGCACGGCTGGTGTTTGCCGCGCTGCTGCTGGTCTTTTCGGAGATCATTGTCTGGCAGACGCCCACCGCCTACGATCCGCTGGACTGGCTGGCGCTGGCGCTGATCTATCCCGCGCTGGCCGCCATCACCCTCGACCTGGTCGCGCGGCTGAACGTGCGCGACATATTCAGCGTTCTGCTGCTGGCAGGCATCTACGGCCTGCTCGACGCCACGCTGATCAGCCATATCACCACCAGCGATCTGCCCCTGAGCCTGCTTGTGCGCCCGCTGGGGGCGCAGCCGTTGGCGTTCGTCGGGGCGCTGGCCGCATTCCTGCTGCTGGCGAGCGGTCGCCCGACCGGCCTGAGGGCGTTCGTGATCGCGCTGGGAGTCGGGCTGGCATGGGGCGTGTGGGTGCGCTGGTTCCCGGTCGTCTCGGACGTGTCGATCCCTGAGGTGGCGATCGGGACGGCGCTGGCCGTGCTGGGGATCGGGCTGGCGGCGGGCGGCCTGATCGCGCTGGCGCTGCTGCCCGGCGCCGTTGATCACGGCGCGGCGTGGCGGCTGAACACGGTCGAGTGGGTGCTGGCGGGTGGCGTGCTGCTGGCGGCGCTGATCGTCGGCGCGCAGCAGGGACATATCAGTCCGCCGGGGATCGTGATCGTGGCCGCGCTGATCTCGTTTATGGGCGGAGTGCTGTATATCACGCGGCTGCTGCGCCCGGAAGGCTCGCTGCTGGAGCCGGTCACGCCGCCGCGCCGCCCGAATATCGCCGGGTGGCTGGTGCCGCTCGTGCCGTTGCTGCTGGCGGGGTGGGCGGGTTACAGCCTGCCGGGCAGCGGCGACAGCTCGACCCAGAGCGACGTGCTGATCGGCGTGCTGACCGGCTTCGCGCTGATCTGGCTGCCCGCCGTCTCAATCGTAACCGGGATGCGGGCGTTCGTGCTGCTGGCCCGCCAGGGGGGATGACGCGCTGTGCACCACATGGCGGACGGGCGACATGAGCGAGCTTGATCGCATCTGGCACGGCGACTGTCTGGAGATTCTGCCCACACTCCCGCCGGGCAGCGTCGATCTGGTGTTTGCCGATCCGCCGTATAACTTACAGTTGGAGCGCGAGCTGTGGCGGCCCAACCTGACGAAAGTCGATGCGGTGGACGACACCTGGGACCAGTTCGACGGGCTGCACGCCTACGATGCCTTTACACGCGCCTGGCTCGCGGCGGTTCGCGCCGTGATGAAGGACACGGCCACGATCTGGATTTCGGGCACGTACCATAACATCTTCCGCGTGGGCGCGATGATGCAGGACCTCGGCTTCTGGATTCTGAATACCGTCACGTGGTTTAAGCCGAATGCCATGCCCAATTTTCGCGGCACGCGCCTGAAGAATGATGTCGAATTCGTGATCTGGGCCAAGCGCGGCAAGCAGGGGCGCTATACGTTCAACCATCACCCGATGAAGCGCTACAACGCCAGTAAACAGTTGGGCTGTGTGTGGGAAATCCCGGTCTGCACGGGACCGGAGCGCCTGCGCGACGCCAACGGCCAGCGGCTGCATTCGACCCAGAAGCCGGAAGAACTGCTGCGCCGGATCATCCTGGCGAGTAGCCAGCCCGGCGATGTCGTGCTCGACCCGTTTCTGGGCTCCGGCACGACGGCGGCTGTCGCCCGGCTGCTGCGCCGCCGCTGGATCGGGATCGAGCGCGAGGCGCGCTATGTCGAGGCGGCCCGGCAGCGCGTCGAGGCTGTCCAGCCGCTTGAGCCGGACGATCCCCTGCTGGCGGCGTTCGTGCCGTCGCGCCCGGTTCGCGTTCCGTTTCGGGCACTGATCGAGCGCGGCTATTTGCAGCCGGGGCAGCCGATCTACCTCGATCAGCCGCCGCACACCGGGATTGTTTTGGCGAATGGGCAAGTGCAGGTCGATCATTTGATTGGGTCGATTCACCAGTTGGGCGCGCGGCTGAAAAACGCGCCATCCTGCAACGGCTGGACCCACTGGTATTATCACGATGAAGCAACAGGCCAGCGACATATGCTCGATCATCTGCGCGAGCAGGTGCGCCAAAGCCTGCGCGATGAGGCTAATGGTTAGCGAGAGGAGCAACCGCAGCATGGACGATTCACGCAAGAAGCATCTGGACACGCTCGATGGGACGCTGGCCGAGGTGCGCGAACAGCTCCAGTACACGCACGAGCAGGGCGAAGTGTTCGAGCTGCGCGCGCTCCAGCTTTTGCTGCAAGTTGTCAAGACGATGCACGGCGAGCACGACATCCACGCGCTGATCGGGCTGATTCTGGACAGCGCGCTGTCGTTCATGGAAGCCGATCGCGCCTTCCTGATGATGTTCGACGAGCAGGGCAAACTGCGCTTCAAGATGGGGCGCTCGTATGCCGGGGCGTATCTCAGCGAAGAGGAGTTCGTCGTCTCGCGCGGTGTGGTGGATGAAGCGATCGCGGGGGATCAGCCGATCATCCTGACCGACGCGCAGAAGGACGCCGTCTTTAGCAAGCGGCAGAGCATCATGGACCTGGAGCTGCGAACCGTGATGGCCGCGCCCCTGCGCTATAAAACGCGCGTGCTGGGCCTGCTCTATGTGGACAGCCAGCGGCCCATGATGCGCTACAGCAAGCACCACCTCAACGTTCTGACCTCGCTGGCGGATCAGGCGGCAGTGGCGCTCGCCAACGCGCGCAAATTCGAAACACATCAGGGCTGAGCGGATCAGCCGGGCAGCTTGCCCTCGCGGCGCAGCGCTTCGGTGCAGGCCGCGCAGTAGCCGGTGAAGCAGGCGCACGCGCTGCTGACGCTGACACCCTTACGCCGGACCAGTTCGTTCGCCATCTGGTTGAGCAGATCGGTGCGGATCAGCACGCGCGTGCCACAGCGTACACACGTCAGGTAATGCTGCTCCGGGCCTTCGGAGAGGCGAAAGACCTCGCGCCGGTGCTCCGGCTCGACATAGCGGTGATCGACCAGCCCCAGTTCGGCGTACAGCCCCAGCGTGCGGTAGACCGTCGCCAGGCTGATGCTCGCGTCCTGGGCGTGCGCCAGCTCATAGATTTCGTCGGCGTCCAGATAGATCGGCTGGCCGGCGAGCACCTGTAACAGCAGCGTGCGCTGGGGGGTGATCTTAAAGCCGCGCTCGCGCAGGAGCGCCTCGGCGTCGTCGATGAGGTGCGGCATTCCATTCTCTCCAAAAGTCCGGCATGCGGTCCCCGCACGGGCGCTATGGCCTGCTTCCAATAAGCCTCACTGTTCCTGACAATTATAGCGGGTCTGTCAAGAGGGCCGCGAGCGCGTCGAGCGCGGGCGGGATGGTGTGCATCCGGTTGGCGTAGCGCGGCGCGAGCGCGGGCAGGCTCTCGCTGTGATATTTCAGCACGGCGTCGGGGTCTTTGAGCAGGTGCCCGGTCAGCACGGCGACCACGTCCGCATCGGGCGCGATCACGCCCTCGTCCACCAGCCGCCGGATGCCGGCCACCGTCGCGGCTGAGGCCGGTTCGCAGCCGATGCCCGCCGCGTCGATGCGCGCCTTGGCGTCCATAATGGCCTGGTCGCTGACCTCGGTCACAACGCCGCCGGTCCATTCCAGCGCGCGGCGCGCCTTGGCGAAATTGGCCGGGCTGCCGATGCGGATCGCGGTGGCGATCGTCTCGGCGCGGACGGTGTGGCGCGTCTGCCAGTTTTCGGCATAGCTGCGGTAGAGTGGGTTGGCCCCCTCAGCCTGGATGATCGCCAGCCGGGGCAGGCGGTCGATCAGACCGAGCGCGTGCAGCTCGTGCAGCGCCTTGCCGAAGGCCGACGAATTGCCCAGGTTGCCGCCCGGCACGACGATCCAGTCGGGCACGTGCCAGCCGCGCTGGTGCAGCATCTCGATCATGATCGTCTTCTGGCCTTCGAGCCGGAAGGGGTTGAGCGAGTTGAGCAGGTAGACGGGTAGCTCTGAGGCCGCTTCCTGGACGAGTGCCAGCGTCTCGTCGAAGTCGCCCTCGACCTGGATATTCAGCGCGCCGTAGGCCACGCTCTGCGCGACCTTGCCCAGCGCGACATAGCCCACCGGGAAGCACACCAGCGCCTGCATGTCGCAGATCGCGGCGTAGGAGGCCATCGAAGCCGAGGTGTTGCCGGTCGAGGCGCAGATCACGCTGCTGGCCCCGACGATGCGCGCCTGGGTGACGCCGGTCGTCATACCGCGATCCTTGAAGCTGCCGGTCGGATTCTCGCCCTCGTGCTTGAGCTGAAGCTGCCGGACTCCGGCGTAATCGGCCAGGCGCGGCTGGGCGGTATAGAGCGTGGTATTGCCTTCACCGCGCGTCACGGCCAGGTCACGCGGCAGATCGGGGTAGAGCAGCTCGCGGTAGCGCCACACGCCGGAACGGTCCAGCCGGTCCCAACTGGCGAGCCGCCCCTCGAACAGCGCGCGCGAGACGGTCCCGCGCAGCGCGTCGAGATCGTGCGCGACATCGAGCAGGCCGCCGCAGGCCGGGCAGGTGATGATCGGGCGGTCGAGGGGATAGGTCTGGCCGCAATCCATACACTTCAGCACGCTTGGCATTGTTCCCGCGATCCTTTCGGTGGGGTTTCTGGCTGGCAACAGCGTGCCATTATGCCCCGGCAGGCGGGCGATGGGCAAACGCCCGGATTAAGGCTGGCTTAGAGTGGCCCAGCAGTACGGCGGGCGGGTTGAAAGTCGCTATAATCGTGGGACATATTGTGACAATCAAAGGGATAAAGATCGAGCGATGACACACCACTTCCTCTCGCGCCGGGCGTGGGCGATTCTGATCGCCGCTGCCTGGCTGTTTGCCGCGATCCTGCCGGTGCTGCCGGCCAACGCCGGGCCAGGTGAGGACGATGATACCCTGGCGATGATCGAGAACACGGTCATCCCCCCGCGTGACCGGATCGACCTGGCCCGCCGGCTGCTGGGCGTGACGAATATCCCGGAGCCGCCCACCACCGCGCCGCCGGAGTATGAAATCGGGGACACGCTGACCTTCTGGGCCGATAACGTAGACAGCGATTACGAGTTCCAGGTCGAGGCCGAGCTGGTCTATAAGACTCCGCACATCTATATGTTCGTAGAGCAGGGATACTCGGTCGATCTGGATGATATCCAGCGCTCGGCGGACACCTTCGAGAACATGATCCGGCCCCGCGTGCACGAGGTCTTTGGGATGGAGTGGTTCCCCGGCATCGACGCCGACCCGCACCTGTATATCCTGCACGCGTCGCAGCTTGGCTCGTGGGTCGCAGCTTACTACGGCAGCAGCAGCCAGTATCCGACCGAGGCAGTCGCCACGTCGAACGAGCACGAGATGTTCTTCGTCAACCTCGATACGATGGGCTGGGCCATCGGCACGCCCTATTACGAGAGCGTGCTGGCCCACGAGTTCCAGCACATGGTGCAGTGGAACGTCGATCAGAACGAGGACACCTGGATGAACGAGGGGTTGTCGGAGTTGGCTGCGATGCTCACCGGCTACGGCTCCAGCGGCTTTGCGCACGACTTCCTGCGCACGCCTAATATCCAGCTCAATGCCTGGCCGGAAGACGACAATCGCGGTATTCACTACGGCGGCGCGTTCATGTTCACGGCCTATTTCTACGAGCGCTATGGCGAAGAGGCGACGATCACCCTGGTGAGCGATCCGGCCAATGGGCTGCAAAGCGTCGAGGATACGCTGGCCGCGATTGAAGCCGCCGATCCCAGCAGCGGCGAGCCGGTCGGACTGGTCGATCTGTTCGGCGACTGGCTGGTGGCGAATCTGCTCCAGGACCCGGCGCTGGGCGATGGGCGCTATGGCTACACCTTCGCCGAGATGGAAGGGCTGCCGCAGGCCAGCATCACGGCGGAACTGACCGCCGCCGGCATCTCGACCTTGATGGCTGCCCCGCAGTGGGGCCCCAACTACCTGCTGATCCCCGGTGGCGACACGCCGCAGCGCGTGCGCTTCACGTTCGAAGGGGCGGAAATCGTCTCGGTCGTGCCGACCCAGGCGCACAGCGGCGATTACTTCTGGTGGGGCAACCGCTCCGACGAGAGCGACACCCGCCTCACGCGCGCGGTCGATCTGACGGGTGTAGACAGCGCCACGCTCAACTTCTGGACGTGGTACTACATCGAGGATGGCTGGGACTACGGCTATGTGATGGTTTCGACCGACGACGGCGCGACCTGGACCCCGCTCGAAACGACGCATACCACGACCGAGGACCCGCACAGCAACGCCTACGGCCCTGCCTATACCGGCCAGAGCGGCGACTGGGTGCAGGAGACGGTCGATCTGACGCCCTCCGCCGGGCAGGAGATTCTGGTGAGCTTCGAGTACATCACCGACGACGCCGTGACGCAGCCAGGCTTTATCGTGGACGATATCAGCATCCCGGAGATCGGCTGGTCGGATGATGTCGAAGGCGGTGTGGGCGACTGGACGAGCGAGGGCTGGCTGCGCATGGATAACGTGCTGCCGCAGACCTTCCTGGTGCAGTTGGTCCAGCCCGGCTCGGTGATGGCCCCGGTCATGCGCCTGTTGGGGCCGGACGACGCGCCGCAGGGCGAGTGGGAGATCACGGTTGGCGGCGAGAACGGCGACGCGGTGATCGTCGTCTCCGGGCTGGCCCCGGTCACGACCGAGCCGGCAGCCTACAGCTACACGCTGACGCCGGTCAACTAGAGGCTCTTATGCATTTTTGCCCCCCATCCCCCGGCCCCTTCCCCCACGTTTCACGGAGGGAAGGGGAGGCCAGCCGTACTCTTCAAGTCCCGCCCTCCTTGTGGGGGAGGGATTTAGGGGGGCAGGTGCAGCTTGCTTCAGCTTTCAAAAACAGGGGCAGTGGGCAGCGCTGCCCCTGTTGTGCTACGAATTTAGGAAGCGATAGGGCTGAAAGCTAAAATCTTGCCGCCGTGCCCGCAGGATGAGTTGTAGTGGAAGGTCGTCATGGGGTTTTATCGGTATCGCGGCCCGGTGGTTGTTGGATTGGTGGTCTGTCTCCTGATGGGGGTGCTGGCGGCACCGCTGGGACGGACAGCCGCACAGGATGACGAGCGGTTCGAACCCTGGTGGGATGACGCCCCGCTCGTCCCGCGTTTTCGCTCACAGGCCGACTGGCTGATCGACGCCGGGTGGCAGAGTGTGGCTGAGACGTTCGGCCCGTTTGCCACGCACGAATACGAGGTGGGCGAAGAGGAGCGCTTCGCCCCGCTGGGCTTCCGGCTGGGGCGCTCGCAGCCTTTTGTGCTGGCCCATCGCTCGGAGCACGCCTACTTCTGGTTTACGCCCGGCATCCCCTATGACGAGGACGAACTGCGCGCCGCGGCGGATTTCTTCGAGGAGCAGATCTACCCGCTCAACCGCAGCATCTACGGCTATGAGTGGCGGCCCGGCATCGACGGTGACGACCGGCTGCATATCCTCAACCAGCCGGTGATCGACGTCGGGATCGTGGGGGCGTTCAACCCGCGCGATCAATGCCCGTCCTCGGTGTGTCCCGGCAGCAACCAGCGCGAGCTGATCTACATCGCGCTCGATCTCGCGCCCCTCAACTCGGTCGAATATCTGACCACGCTGGCCCACGAGCACCAACACCTGATCCAGTATCATGTGGACGGCAACGAGGCGCGCTGGCTGAACGAGGGCCTCTCGCAGTTGGCCGAGCATTTCAACGGCTTCGGGCCAGACTTCATCGCGGGCCGCAACCTCGATAACTTCCTCGAAGCGCCCGATCTGCCGCTGCACGGCTGGACGCTCAACCCGTTCAATCTGGGTGCCTACTACGGCGCGGGCTACCTGTTCATGGTCTATCTGTACGAGCAGTTCGGCCTGGGCTATATCCGCCATCTGGCCCACAACGATCATGACGGGCTGGCTGCCGTACAAAGCTCGCTGCGCGCCACCGGGCAGGACCGCAGCATCGATCAGGTCTTTGCCGACTGGATCATCGCCAACCTGCTCGACGATCCCTACGTGGGCGGCGGACGCTATTTCTATCAGACGCTCGACCTGCCGCTGCGGGCTGCCGCCCTGCCGATCAACGTGTCCGGCAGCCCCCACCCGGCGACGGTCAATCAGTATGGTGCGGATTACTACCGCGTGCGCCGTCCGGGGTTGTATCGCCTGGCGTTCGATGGCAGCGATACGGTCACGGTGAACGGGATCGAGCCGGTTTCTGAGCACTGGATGTGGTGGTCCAACAACTACAGCAACAGCGCCGCACGGCTGACCGGCGCGTTCGATCTGGCCGGCCTGGAGACGGCGACGCTTGTCTTCAGCGCGTGGTGGGATATCGAGCTGGAATACGACTGGTTCCAGGTGTTGGTTTCGTCCAATGGGGGCAGGGATTGGGAGCTGGTTGGCGGCGATCGCTCGGCCAGCCTGGGGATGAGCGCGCCCGGCATCTACTACAGCGGGCAGTCGCGGGGCTGGGTCGAGGAGCGCGTCGATCTGAGCGCGTATGTGAACGAGCAGGTCCTGGTGCGCTTCGAATATCTGACCGACGCCTCGCGCAGCCTGGGCGGGCTGGCGCTGGACGACATCCAGATTGTGGAACTGGGCTATCTGGACGACGCCGAGCGCGACGATTCGGTCTGGAACCCGGAAGGCTTTCTGCGCGTCCCGGCGCTGCTCACCCAGAACTGGACGGTTGCGGTGGTCGAGCACGGGGACGCCGGCCCGGCGCGTGTGATGCGCCTGCCGCTCGATACGCTGCACCGGGGCCAGACGGTATTCGCGGTGCCGGAAGCCGGGCGCACGACGATCGTGGTGGGGGCGATGGCGCCCTTCACGCTGGAACTGGCGCACTACGATCTGTCGGTCGAACGGCTCACACCCTGAGCGGGGATCGCGGCGGCGCAGGCATCTCCCCCGGCTACGGGATGCGGTCAGTCAAGGCTTCGATTTGCGGCAGGCAGTTGGCTGTGATCTCCGCTGCGATCCAGGCGTGGCCTTCTGGATTTGGGTGGCCGTCAAAAGGCCCGATATAGGTGCTGCGAGGATACATCTCGATCGTGCACACGTCGGCGCCTTGTTCCGCCAGAATTTCGGCAGGAAGGTCGCCGCTGAAGCCAATGAATAAAACCCGGTCCTGGATCAGCTTCGCCTGTTCAGCGAACCACTGAGCCGCCTCGCGTTCTTCGGCTTCGGACAGCTCTTCCAGCGGCGTACCCTCTGGTTTGATCGTCCACCACAGCACCTCGGCATAGCGGATGAGGTTAAGCCCGATGCCGGGCGGGGTGTTATCGTCCTGGCGGATCGACTCAACCGGCGCAAAATTGACGCGCACATCGTTATCAGTCAAGAACACGACGATAGGGGCGGTGGGGGGCTGCGTCGCAATAATTTGCGCATAGTGATTGATCCCATAGCCCCACACACCCCAGTTCTCAACGGCAAACTGCGGATTATCCTGGGCAAAGAAATGGGCGAAGGTTTCATCGTCATTGACCAGATAGCCCATGACATTCGAATCGCCAAGGAAAATCAGGGGGATGCCCGTGGGGTGACTTCCCGGAACGACGCGGTGCCCCTGTGCATCCGTCGTGATCCGGGTGTTCCCGACCGGAATAACCGCATTGCCCGGCAGCGCCCACAGATCGCAGGCTTCATTCAGGCAGTTCAGAGCATTAACCATGTCGTAGTCAGCATCTTTGAGGCCCAGCTTCCAGGGGTCCCAGAATTGAGTGGCAAGCGCCAGGATGACCACCACCCACACCAGGGTGAGTATCACAAGGCCCACGAGCTTCAGGACTTTTCGCCCCATTCAGAAATTTCTCCTGTCTGTCCCTCGGGCAGCGGTCCAGTTTATCGCTGCTCAGATGCCACCCAACTATACTACTTTATCGCTGCGAGGGCTTGCCCGGTTGAAGGCGCCGCCAGAAGCACGCGATGCGCCCCTGGCGCAGGTTAGGCATGTCTGAGGGACAGCCAGAGGTGCTGGCCTAGGTATTTCTGGTATTTCTTCACTCGGGGGCGAGGCTTGCATCGCCCGCCGGACAGGGCAAGCTGTGCCCCTACGCGGCGCGGTCGCCTGGTAAGGGCCTGACAGCCGCTAGTGTCCCATGCGCTGGCGGTAGCGTTCCACCGGCGAGCCGGTCTGGTAGGGCGTGGTCATGCTCACCAGTTCCATCTCAAGCTCCTGGCGCTTGAGCTGCCCGGCCCGCTCACCCGCCTGGGCCGCGCGGAAAAGGCGCGTCCGCAGCCGCTCTCGCAGCGTGTCGCCGGACGCCGGAGTAAAGAACAGCACCAGCCCGGTGCCAAGCGCGCCGCCGCTCAAAACGCCACCTACAAATGCCAACAGTCGCCGCATCAGGTTCTCTCCACCGGCTGCTTCGTGAGGATGAAAGCTCGCTGTTGATTATAGCACCGACGCCCGGCGAACCGGATGCCGGGGATTTCTTGACATCTGCGCCCGCGCGCTTTAGGCTTGCAGCGTCACGAAGCGCGGTTTCTGCCTATCACGGAGCATTCGCCCTATGATTCAGTCTCGCCTGCAAACGATTCACACGATTATCACCGGGGCCAACCTGGACGCGCTGGCCTTGATCCCCGGCGCGAATTTGCAGTATGTCACCGGGATCGACTTTCACCTGATGGAGCGCCCGCTGGTGGCGTTCTTCATCCCTGGCCGCGACCCGGTGGCGGTCGTCCCGGCGCTGGAAGTGGATCGCCTGCGCGAAAGCGGCATCCCGTTCCGGCTGTTTCCCTGGTCAGACTCGGAGGGGTATCAGGGCGCGTTCGAAGCGGCGGCGGCTGAACTGCGGCTGAGCGGCAGGCGGCTGGGGGTGGAAGAGTTGCGGATGCGCGTGCTGGAATCCGAGCTGCTCCGGCGGCATATCCCCGGTGTGCAGATCGTCATGGCGGGCGGGCAGTTGGCGGCGCTGCGCCTGCGCAAAGACGAGCACGATCTGGCTGCGCTGCGCGAGGCGATTCGCATCAGCGAAGAGGCGCTGCGGGCCTGCCTGGACAGCGTGCGGCCCGGCATGACCGAGCGTGCGATCACGGCGATGCTGGTGGTCGAGCAGCTTCGGCGCGGCGGCGGCAAACACCCCTTCGAGCCGATCGTGCTCAGCGGGCCGAACAGCGCGCTGCCACACGGCGAGCCGGGTGATCGCCCGGTGGATGAAGGCGAGGCGCTGCTGCTCGACTTCGGGACGACGGTACGCGGCTATGCGTCCGACATCACCCGCACGGTGAGCGTGGGCGAGCCGCCGGCGCGCTTTGTCGAAATCTACGAGGTCGTGCGGGCGGCCAACGCTGCCGGGCGGTCGGCGGCGGGGCCGGGCGTCCCGGCGCAGGAAGTGGATCGCGTCACGCGGCAGGTGATCGTGGACGCCGGCTGGGGCGACTACTTCACGCACCGCACCGGGCACGGGCTGGGGCTGGAAGCGCACGAGGGGCCGAACATTGTCGCGGGCAACACGCGCGCGCTGGAAGTCGGCAATGTGTTCACCATCGAGCCGGGAATCTATCTGCCGGGCGAGTTCGGCGTGCGCATCGAGGACAATGTCGTGATCACGCCCGATGGGGCCGAAAGCCTGACGACCTTCCCGCGTGATCTGCTGCGCGTGACCTGGTAGCGTCCCAACCGAAAGCCGCGCACGGCGGCATTAGCGGCGGGATCACGTGCTCCCTGGCGGCGGGGCGGCCTCGGCCAGCGCGACGCGAATCATGTTCAGGCTGTCGTAGGCCATGCGCAGCCGGGTTTCCATGCCGGGCGTCGGATTCCCGCCCCGACCCTGGCAGTACGTTTTCCATTCGGCGTGCGCTTCGTTGATCATCGCGGCGGCATAGTTGAGCTGATCGACCAGGTAGGCGCCGTCAGGGTCTTTGCTGCGCCCGCTCTCCGTCAGCTCGACCGGCTGGTGACCGAAGTCGTACTCGGTGCACCACTCGGCGGCGGGGATGTAGTGCGTGCGGGCGTAATTCATGTTGTTCCACAGCCAGTCGGCCTCGGAACGCAGCGTCTTTTCATAGGCCGTGATCTGCCCATTCAGCGTGGCGACAGGCACACAGTTCGCCAGCAGCAGGGTCAGGGCCAGAACGACGGCCCCAGCGATGCGGCGCATACTGGACTCCAGGTTGGCTCCCCCTCAAGGACGGTTTCTCCGTCCCTGTGCCGGGCACGCGCACGCCCGGCCATGCTGCCGCCCGCGCTACTGGTTGAGGGCGGTGGATGTCGCTCGCTCGGACATGGACGACCGGACCAGGTTGAGGCTCTCGAAGGCGGGCCGCAGACGCGAGTCGAGGAAGCTGACAGCAGCGGCGGCGTTGACTTCCCCGGCGCAGTGCTTCTCCCACTGGGCGCGGGCCTGCTCGACCAGTTCGGCGGCATAGTCCAGCCGGTCGGTCAGCAGGGCCGCGACGCTGTCGTCGGTGCGCGCCGTCTCATCCATGACCACCGGCGTGTGCGCAATGCCCGGATCGGCGCAGTGCTCGGAGTCCGGGCGCAGGTGGGTGCTGGCATAGACCATGTTGTCCCACAGCCAGGTGGCCTCGGCGCGCAGTGACTCTTCATAGCGGTCAAGCCGCTCGTCCAGAGTGCCAGCCGGTACCGCCGCGCCGCCGCCCCCACCGCAGGCCGCCAGAATCAGGATCAACAGCAGCCCCACCAGAGGCCAACCCCGCCGCATCACGCTCAGCCGGTAGACAGTTCGCATCGCCTTGTCCTTGTCCGCACGTCGCTGATGAAAATACTCCCTGTACCATACAGTGAAATCGCCGCTCGCGCCAGCGACGGAAGGCACTCTTGGGAGTGTGGAATGGAACAGGCTCAGTACTACAGCCGCAGATCGCCCCCCATCCTAAATCCTTCCCCCACAAGGAGGGAAGGACTTCAAATTCTGCTCCCTTTCCCTCCGCGACAGCGTGGGCTGAGGGGGCGACACTAAATTCGGAGAGGAGGGCTGGACTTGAGATACCAGGTCCAGCCTTCCCGAAATAAGCTCCAGTGGCGTGCCAACTTGCGACCGGTACGGCGAACCGGGGCGGCGAT
>JAAYCM010000087.1 GCA_012729765.1 Chloroflexota bacterium
CCGCTCGCGCTGAGCATCGACTACGAGACATTCAACTTTTCTGAGGACGTGCTGAGCCTCAAATTCACCATCTACGATTACACCGGCGGCGCACACGGCAACACCACCTTCCGCACCCTGACCTTCGATCTGGCTGCCGGGCGCGAGTTGGCGCTGGGCGACCTGTTCCAGCCCGGCGTCGATCCGCTGGCGACCGTCGCGCCGATCGTGCTGGCCGATCTGCAAACGCAGTTGGGCGATATGACCGATGCAAGCTGGCTGGAAATGGGCACCGCGCCCGTGCCGGAGAATTATGCCAGCTGGGTGCTGGCCGAAGACGCGCTGATCTTCTTCTTCCCGCCCTATCAGGTCGCCGCCTACGCTGCCGGGCCACAGACCGTCACGATCCCGCTCAGCGATCTGACCTTCGTGCTCGCGCTGGAGTTCACGCCCGCGCCCTGAGGCGTGTCATGACACCGTACCGGATGGTCAGGGCGTTGGGACAGTCACAGCCAGCCTTGTTATAATGAGAGAATAATGAATACCTACGTGATACTTTTGCGCGGCATCAATGTCGGCGGCAAAAACAAAATACCGATGGCGGACCTGCGAAAATGCCTGGAAGAATTGGGGTTTTCCAGCGTTTCAACGTATATCGCCAGCGGTAACGTGATTCTGAAATCCGACCAACACCCGGACGAGGTCAAAGCGCAGATCGAGGCCGCGCTGCCGGAGCGCTTCAGGCTTGACAGCGATCTCATCCAGGTTTTGGTGCTCACGCGCCCCCAGCTCCAGGCCGTCATCGACAACAAGCCGGAAGGCTTCGGAGAGCAGCCGGAGAAATATCACAGCGATGCCATCTTCCTGATCGGGATTGATGCGGCCCAGGCGATGCCCGCCTTCAATCCCCGCGAGGGCGTGGACAACGTCTGGACTGGCGAGGGGGTGATCTACTCGCAGCGGCTCAGCGCTCAGCGCACCAAAAGCCGCCTCAGTACAATCGCCTCGTCCCCAACCTACAAATCCATGACCATCCGCAGTTGGAGTACCACCGTCAAATTGCTGGAGCTATTGGAAAAGCTGGACGCCGCCCAAGAGGGGTGAGGATATGATTAGCAACCAGGTGCGTCTGACCATTGCGCGGCCCGCCAGCGATGTTTTCGCCCATGTCACCGATCCGCGCCAGTTCTCGCAGTTCAACTCCATCGTGGAGCCGACCAATATCCTCTCTAAGACGCCGCCCGCCGTTGGCTCGACCTTTACCCTGAACGTGCACGACGGCGCGCAGGCGGTGCCGGTGCGGGTTGAGGTCACGCGTTACGATCCGAGCAAAATGTTCGCCTACCGCAGCCTGTCCGGCGAGCCGCTGTCGGTCCTCGCGCGCTATTTCTTCGACGACGAAGGCTCAAAGACGCGCATCATCTACGCCCAGGAACTCACCCCCCATCGCCCGCCCGACACGACCGGGGCCGGGAACATCCAGCGCGACATCCAGACCCACCTGGAGCACGACCTCGCGCAGCTCAAGGCGTCATTAGAAACGACGTAAGCCTTCCTATTTCCAACTACGTTCGATTATAAAAAGGGCCTTAGTGCCCTTTTAGTTTTGGTTTTTAGCTCTATTTACTGTTACCGCAAACCAACCTATACTGGGGTAAGTATCACAAACTATAGCGACTGCGAAAAGTAGAATGGGAAAGATTTTTATAAACTATCGCCACGCGGATAGTCCGGATCTTGTTGATAGGATTTACGAGCGCTTGGTAGATCCGGTTCGAGGACTGAAAGATTGGGGAGTTTTTAGGGATATAAATTCCTTAGGACCTGGAGATCTAGAGCACAACATTCAGGAGAGTCTTGTATCGTGTGATGTAGTCCTGGTCATTATTGGTCCAAAATGGAAGAAATTATTGAATGGGCGACCATCTGAGACGGATATTGCACGTCATGAGATGAGAGTAGCCCTCTGTAGTGACGCCATTGTGATTCCCGTTTTGGTTGGCGGCGCATCTCTGCCTCGAAAACTACCCAATGATCTAAAGAAGTTAGCTACGCTGCTTGCCTTTACGGTACGTACTGATCCAGACTTCGATCAGGATATGGATCGGTTGATGGATGCGATACTATCTCTCCCCGATGCTGCACCAGTGTCGCAATCTGAAAAGAAGCGTCGTCTGGAATTCGATTGTCATTTTATTCTGATGTTTGCGCTGGCTCTGGCTTGTGCAGGCTGCTTCTTTTTGGGCGGACAGGTGATTCCATACGTCCTTAATGATCATGACGCCGAAGCTACTCGAACCGCAAGGGCCTACACTCAGGTTGCCATGGCATACGCCACAGGAACGGCATCGGTAGATGTACCAACTCCAATGGCCACCAACGTACTATCGCAGTTAGTATTGCCAATCCAAGAGCTAAAATTACGCGAACCGCGATTGAAATACCTCTCTCTTTTCACCACTTGAGCTCACACCAGCTGCGAAGCATCGTGCTCCCGATAAATAACACTGGGCGGGCCTCATTCGGTCCGCCAGCCTTCTACTTCTTGCCGATCTTCCCCAGCTTGGCGAACCGTTCCCGCACCGTCTTCTCGTAGCCGATCTCCTTCGGCTGGTACCAGCCCGGCGGCTCCATCCCCAGCGGCAAATACTGCTGCTCGACCCACCCGCCCGGATAATCGTGCGGGTACTTGTACTCGCCCATCTCGCCCACCGCCGCCTGCATCGCCTGCTGATAGTTCGCCAGCGCCGCCCCATAGAGATTGGGCGACTTGTCGCGCAGGTAGGGCGGCACGGGGCCCGGCCCCTGCTTGTCGATGTGATCGAGCGCCTTCCAGATCGCGCCCGCGCTGTTGCTCTTGGGAGCCGTCGCCAGGTACAGGCACGCGTGCGAGAGGAAATAGTGTCCTTCCGGCATCCCGACCCACTCGAACGCGCTCGCCGCCGCCGAGACGATCACCAGCGCGTTGGGATCGGCCAGCCCGATATCCTCGCTCGCCAGGATGAACATCCGCCGCAGCAGAAAACGCGGGTCCTCACCGGCGTGCAGCATCTTCGCCATCCAATACAGCGCCGCATCGGGATCGGAGCCGCGCACGCTTTTGATGAACGCGCTGATCGTGTCGTAGTGCTCGTCGTCGCCCTTGTCGTAGCGTACCGCCCGCCGCTGGATGCTCTCCTGCGCCACGTTCAGATCGATCAGAATCGTGCCGTCCTCAGCCGGGGGCGTGGTCTGTGCCGCCAGTTCGAGCGCGTTCAGCGCGCTGCGCGCATCCCCGCCCGCCACGTTCGCCAGGTGCGCCGCCGCCTCGTCCGTCAGCACAATTTGGCGCTTGCCCAGCCCGCGCTCGTGATCGTCCAGCGCCTGCTGCAACACCGCGATCACGTGTGCTTCGGTCAGCGGCAGCAGTTGAAACACCCGGCTCCGGCTCAGCAGTGGATTCACCAGCGAGAAGAACGGGTTCTCAGTGGTCGAGCCGATCAGCACCACCGTCCCATCTTCGACAAACGGCAGCAGCCCGTCCTGCTGGGCCTTGTTCCAGCGGTGAATCTCGTCGATGAACAGCACCGTGCCCTGCCCATACATCCCCAGCCGCTCCTGCGCTTCCGCGATCAGCTCGCGCAGCTCCTTGACGCCGGACGTGACGGCGTTCAGGCGGCTGAAATGGCGCTGGGTGTGCTGGGCGATGATGTTGGCGAGTGTCGTCTTGCCGGTGCCGGGCGGCCCCCACAGGATGATCGAGCTGAGCTGGTCCGCCTCAATCGCGCGGCGCAGCAGCCGCCCCGGCCCGATGATGTGTTCCTGGCCGATGAACTCGTCCAGCGTGCGCGGACGCATCCGCACGGCCAGCGGCGCGTTGTGGCTCTGGCGCTGCGCGCGGGCATAGTCAAACAGATCGGACATAATCGACGCCTCGCGGGGTTAAAAGGACGGATAGGGGCGCGCAGATTATACCCCATCCGGCACAGGTGTTCGACTTTTCCGCCCCGCTTACCAGGGAGAAGGGGCCGGGAGCTGGGGGGATAACAAGGCAGATGCTTACTCTCTCCCCTTCGCCTCACTCGCGCGCGAGAAAGGGCCGGGCGATGCAGGGTTCGGCTGCGCGGCGTGCGCCTCGATTTCGGCGTCCGGCTGCGGCGCGCCAAGCTGCTCGATAGTCCCGCGCGGGGTCAGGATCGCCACCGCCAGCCCCACCAGCGCCCCGATGAACGCGATCAGAAACGCCGGGTGCAGCGCGCTCGCCAGCAGATCGTGCAGCGCCGCTTCGACCGCCGGCGGCAGCGCGGCCTCGCCCGCCCGGTCGAGCACCGCCGCCGGATCGACATCCGCCCCGCCCGGCAGCGCCGCCAGCCCATCCGTCAGCCGGATCGCCATCGCCGCGCCCAGCAGGCTCACCCCAAGCGTGTTTCCGATCTGCCCGGCGAATTGCAGGCTCGACGTCGCCACACCCAGCAGCGCGCGATTGACCCGGTTCTGGACCGAGATCAGGTAGCTCGTCAGCGCCAGCCCCATCCCCAGGCCCATGATCGACACCGCGATCACAGCCACGATCTGCTGGCGGGACGCCGTCAGCCGGGTAAGCAGCAGCGCGCCGAGCACGATGCACAGGCTCCCGGCCAGCGTCATCCGGCGCGGCCCGAAGTGCAGCACCAGGTGCCCGCTGAGGATGCTGCCCGCGCCCCAGGTCAGGCTCATCGGCGTCAGCGTCACCCCGGCCTGCGTCGCGCTCGTCCCCAGCACGCCCTGCACAAACAGCGGAATATACGCCACCGTGCCGAGCACCACGAATCCGCCCAGGAAGTTGAACGCGCTGGCCGTCGCAAACAGCCGGTCGCGGAACATCCCCAGCGGCACCAGCGGCTCCGCGACGTGCTGCTCGCGCCACAGGAATGCCGCGAAGCATACCGCCGCCGCCACCAGCAGCCCCACGATCCGCCCGTCGCTCCAACTGTACGCCTGCCCGCCTTGCAGCAGCGCATACAGCAGGCTCAGCACGCCCCCGGCCAGCAGCGCCGCCCCCACATAATCGACGTGCCCCTGCCCCGGCTCCTCGACCGGCTCGACCAGCGCCACGGCGACCAGCAGCGCGGCCAGCAGCCCGAACGGCAGATTGAGGTAGAACACCCACTGCCACGCCACGTTATCGACCAGAAAGCCGCCGATCAGCGGCCCGGCCACGCTCGAAATGCCCCACACGCTGGAGAAGAATCCCTGCATCCGCGCGCGCTGCTTGAGCGTGAAGATATCGCCCACAATCGTAAACGTGACCGGCAGCACCGCCCCCGCGCCCACGCCCTGCACGCCGCGAAACAGCACAAGCTGCGTCATGCTCTGCGCCTGCGCGCACAGCAGCGATCCCAGCAGGAAGAATGCCACGCCGACGAAATATACCCGCTTGCGGCCATACAGGTCCGACAGCCGCCCATAGATCGGGATGGTAGCCGTCGAGCCGAGCATATACATCGAGAACGCCCAGCTATATATTTCCAGCCCGCCCAGCCGCGCGACGATGGTCGGCATCGCCGTGCTGACGACCGTGCCTTCCAGCGCGGCCAGAAACAAGCCTAGCATCAGGGCCAGCACGATAACAGATTGGCGGCGTGTCATTCCAAACATAGGATTTGAGAACCGGACCTTGTGCGGTTGGCAGTCGAGATTGACGGAATGCAGCAGGTTTGCGAACCGGAAAAAGAAGCGCTCATCATAACCCCTGGCCGCGCTCCTGCACAAATTGTCTTTCAGGGCGGCCCGCCTGCTGCTGTTCTCCCCTTCCCTCCGCGACAGCGTGCGGGGAAGGGGCTGGGGGGGCTACTTCCCTGCCGCAGCCGCCTGACGCTCTTCGCGCGCGGCCCGCGTGTGGGCCGATTCCAGGTCGGGCAGCCAGTGCAGCGCGAACAGAGTTGCGATGGCGAACAGCACGCCGGTCGCGGTGAACACGCTCCGCAGCCCGAACCACAGCACCAGCGGCGAGCCGATCATGGGCGCGATCGCCCGCGAGGCCGAGACAATCGAGTTCTCCAGCCCATAGACCGCACCCTCCTCGCCCGGCAGGGTATAGCGGGCCAGCAGCGCGCTGATCACCGGCATGATCCCGCCCGCCGCGAAGCCGGTCAGGGCTTGCAGCACGAGAAGCTGCCACGTCTCGGTGACGAAGGTCTGCGGGAAGTAAAACAGCGCCCCGGCGCTGGCCGACGCCAGCAGCACGCGCTTGTGCCCGATCCGGTCCCCCAGCCGCCCCATATAGACCGCGCTGATCGTCCCCGCCACCGACGACACCGCCACGATCACGCCGGTCAGCGTGGCGACCTGGGCGCCCTCTGGCAGCAGCGATTGCAGAAACAGCGGCATAAACGGCGTCGGCATCGTGCGGCCCAGCCACGCCATGAAGCGCGTGCTGTAGGTCGGCAGCACACCCGGCATCGAGAGCACGTACCGCCAGTCGGCCAGGATGCTGCCGCGCTTCTCACCGGTGATCACGCGCGGCTCGAAGTGCTCGTCCACACCGCGCCACACCAGAATCCCGGCGGCGAGCAGCAGCACGCCCGTCACCAGGAACGAGGCCCGGAAACCGAAGGCATCCGCCGCGACCCCGCCCACCAGCGGCCCAATTGAGATGCCGCTCCACATGCCGACCTGCATCAGGCCCATCGCGTAGCCGGTCCGCTCGCGCGGCACGCTCGCCGCCACCAGCGCATTCCCCGCCGACGCGATCCCGGTCAGCATCCCCTGGATCGCGCGCAGGATCACCAGCTCTTCGCCCGACCGCACGAACGCCATCAGCGCGATAATCACCGCCCCGCCAAATGTCGCGCGCTCGACCATCAGCTTGCGCCCGTGTCGGTCGGCCAGCGCCCCCCAGATCGGCGCGGCGATCATCATCGTTATCGCCTGGCCGGAGAACACCAGTCCCGACAGCAGCTCGACTCCCATACCCG
This sequence comes from Chloroflexota bacterium, assembly GCA_012729765.1. Taxonomy (GTDB): domain Bacteria; phylum Chloroflexota; class Anaerolineae; order Aggregatilineales; family Aggregatilineaceae; genus JAAYCM01. The sequence goes on from JAAYCM010000087.1 coordinate 6,915, forward strand.
TGCTAGAGCCGAGGTCCTCAACATAGAGCGGTAAAAAGGGGAAAATAGTGGAAAAGCCCAGGGTAGACATCGCCTGGGCAAAGACCATGATATAGAGTGTTCGCTTCCAGTTGGTAGCCATGATCCGCCTGTAAGATTATTCATGGCCGTGTGCTTATACACGGCATGCGACAATCCTACTGGCAGATGGCCCGCTTTTCAAGAAAAGAAGCCGGATGGCTACCCGATCGGCTGGGCGTGCTCCACAAAGCCGACCTCTTCCAGGTAGTCGGCCAGCGCGCCGGCGGCTTCCGCTGTCAGCCGGGCCTGGAGCGCGATCCCGGCCTGCGACGGCGCGAACACCGAGAGAATCAGGCGGAACTCGCCATCTTCCTGCCACAGGTAGAGATAATCGCCGGTCGAGAGGTCATCGTTATTCAGCCGCTCGCCGTGCAAATCCTGCCCGGCCCCACCCGCGCGCAGAAAATGCACCAGCCCATCCGCCTCATGATCGTTCCACGCCCGCACCGGCACACGCAGCATCAGCGCCGGGCGCATGTGTGCTTCGATGTACAGCCACTTGCCCGCGTTCTGCGGCAGTCCCATCCCATGATACAGACTCGTGCGGAAATACAGCGACAGGTAGAGCTGCTGATCGGCATCCACCAACTGAATCCCGCGCCCGGCCAGCCCTGGCACCGGCTCCAGCGGGTGCACGATCGACAGATATGGAACCTCGACGCCGGTCGGCCATGCTCCCCGCCGCCGCACCGCCTCGATCTCGGCGTACAGCCCGCGCCGGTAGCGCTTGATCTCGCCCAGCGTATAGACCGGGCTTTGGCCCTCGCGCCCGTCTACCTGGCTGTAATGATCGACACACAGATAGACCAGGTTATCAAGCGTGTTGTCGTCGGGATTGCGGTTGAGGTGCGCGATCTGCCCATACGGTTTGACGCTCAGATCGTGTTTAAGGCCATAACACAGGCAGCACCGCCGCCCGCTTTGGAACAACAACTCGTCCTGCACTTCCTTCGGAATCGGTTTGCGTTTAGCCATTGCCCACTCACTCCACCCTGAAGTGTGTTACCCGCTCATTAGCAAAAGACGGGGCAAGCCCCCCTGTTCTTCACCTAGTATCGTATCTCGTGCAAATTTACGATTTTCAGAACGGGTGTTCGGGGTGCTGTGAGGGAAGATTGCAGGTCGGGCACTCGGCACGAACAGCTGTTCTATGCAAAGCTGATAGGGTCGGTTGGCTGCTCGCCCCCCTGCTCTGCTGTCGTGGGCTGCGCTGGCGGCGGCGGCTGCAAACTTGGCAGGTCGGCCACTCTCCATACTCCGCCCA
>JAAYCM010000088.1 GCA_012729765.1 Chloroflexota bacterium
AGGAAGAGGAGTTCGCGGAGCTGAAGGGCGAGCATGTGAGCGCCGCGTTTGGCAACGCGATCCGGTCCTACGTGCTGCACCCGTACCAGATGGTCAAGGATGCGCGCACCGGCCATGAGATGGGCAATACCCAGGCCGTGCTGGATGGCGATCTCGATGACTTCATGGAGGCCTATCTATCGTCGAAGGTCGGCGAGGCAACTTAAACCATACCGCAGCGGTGAGCGCCTGCAAGCGGTCGAGAAAACACGCAGAGGGTAGTGGCGGCGGGCGATCAGAGCCATGCCAGTTTGCTACCCTCTCGCTTTGCCCGCTGCCTGGGAATAGCGTATAGTCTGTGAGCTATTGTTACTTTTTGATAACTGCCCGTAAAATGGTTAGGGAATGATTTGAACCTCCATGCTAAGGGCATTTCCATGAGCACAGAGCGAACATACCTGGACTTTGCGATCAGCATCGACGATCTGGGCGAGGGGCGCTACCGCTCGACGGTTTTGGAGATGCCGCTTGGTGAAGGACAGGCGCGGGTGTCGCACGAGTTCACCTTGCCGTTTGCCGAGGATGAGTTGGAACGCATCCTGGCGGTGCTGAGCGGGCGGCAGCGTGTCTCCACCGGCGAGCGGAGCCAGCAGGCGCGCCGCTTTGGTGAGGCATTGTTTCGCGCGGTGTTCGGCGGCCCGGTCTACACCGTCTATTTCTCCAGCCGGGATCGGGCGCGCGCGGCCAGCGGGCTGCGAATCAAACTCTCGCTGGAAAACGCCGGACGGCTGGCGACTATCCCCTGGGAGTTTCTGCGCGATCCCGGCGTAGACTTCCTGGCGCTCTCGCGCGCGACCCCGCTGGTACGCTATCCCCGCAGCCTGGTTATCCGCCCGCGCCCGGCCTTTAGCCCCCCGCTGCGCGTGCTGGTGATGGTGTCCAGCCCATCGGACCTGGAGCCGGTCGATGTGCAGACCGAGTGGAATAACCTGCTGGCGGCGACCGAGAATTTGCGCGCGCGCGGGATGCTGGAACTGGAGCTGCTCGATGATGCGTCGCTGCGCACGCTCCAGCGGCGGCTGCGCACCGGCGAGTATCACGTCTTCCACTATATCGGGCACAGCATGTTCGACCCGTTGACCGGGCAGGGGATGCTGGCGCTGGAAGACCCCTTCGGCGAAAACAGCAGCTTTCCGGTGCGCGGCGAAGACCTGGCACGCGAGCTGAGCGAGGAAAACGCGATCCGGCTGGTGGTGCTCAACTCGTGCCAGAGCGGGGCAGAAGTGCGCGACGATCCCTTCGCCGGGATCGCCAGCAGCAGCGTCGCACGTGGGATTCCGGCGGTCGTGGCGATGCAGTACGTCATCAGCGAGCAGGCCGCCGGCGCGTTCTCTGAGGAATTTTACCGGGCGGTCGCGGAAGGGCTGCCGGTCGATGCGGCGGTATCTGAGGCGCGGCGCGCCATCGGCCATGCCACCGGCGGGATCGAATGGGCGACGCCGGTGCTGTATATGCGCGCGGCGGACGGGATGCTGTTCGATTTTGGGCGGGGCGAAGCAGAGACAGAACGACCCGTCCGGCGCACGGCGCTGCTGGCCGGGATCGGCGGGGTGGTGCTGCTCGCCCTGGCGCTGCTCGGATTTTTGATCTGGCGCGCTTCTGAGGATGATCCGCCGCCATCGCCCGAGGGCGATCTGGTGATCGAAAGCATCCGGCTCGAACCCCGGCGACCGATTCTGGGGCGCAAGACGTTCTTTCAGGTGACGGTGCGGAACGATGGCAGCGAGCCGGTAGGCGGCTTCGGCTACGATCTGCGCGGGAATGTGCTGGACGCGGAGCCGAGCTTTCGCGGCGAGGTCGCGCCGATCAGCCCCGGCGACTCGGCGACGATCTGGATTCCGCACGTCTACAGTTGGTGGGGGCCGTTCACGGCGCTGCTGCGGATCGATATCGATAACGTGGTGGCTGAGACGGACGAGTTCAATAACATCGCCCATCACCCGGTCGTGATCGACCGCGCGCCGTTCGAGATCACGTTCGAGGAGCTGCCGGACGGCGCGAACGTGGACGAATCGATGCCGCTGCCGGATGCAGCCTATGAACCCTGGGGCTTCCGGCTGGGGGCGGTGCCGCCGGATGGCGAGGGCTGTGCCGAAGCGGTGCTGTGGATCATGGTTGAGGGTAACGAGCGCTACCTGAGCACCGGCCTGCCCGATGATCCGGCGGCCTGCAACGATGGCGGGCTGGAAGTCGTGCTGAACTATGGGCCGGTTTCTGGCGTGGTGACGAGCTTCGAAGCTGCCGGGGAAGGTGAGTACAGCCTGGTCGCGTTTGGCAAAAACGGCGACACGCTTGATCTGGTGGCCGACCGGCTGTCGGCAGGTGAGCAGGAACTGGAGATCTCCGGCGGGTTCCCGACCCGGCTGGAAGTCGCGCGCGCCGTCTGGCAGGGAGTTGTCGGCACGCCCACGCAGATTACAGCGGTCGCGCTGCTGGAACCGGTCCCGGTCCGCCCCTGGGATTAAGCCTTTGGCGACGGGCCTGGGGCCATGTTACAATCACCAATGTAAGCAAATGCTTGACTTTGTATCGGGGTTTGCTATAATTACTACTTGGCAAAATCGCGGTTGCAGATAGCCAAATCCGGGTAGTCAGGCGTGCGGTGGTGCAAACGGAATCTTTCCTCTGGCGATGCAATGAGGAAACGTCAGAGCGCTGAAACAATTGTTTCATGCGCTGTTTTTGCTTTTAGCCGGGGCACCCCAGTCTGATTGACGCCGTTGTGATCAGCGATCAACGCTCCACTTTCTGTTGTTCCGTTGTCTAGCATTTGGACCGACTCCAGTTGGATAGTAAGTAAGTACCCGAGCGCAGAGGAGGGCACGCCTTGGAGGCGAAAGACTTTAGCGCACTGCGTATTAGTTTGGCATCCCCCGAACAGATTCGTTCGTGGTCGTATGGGGAGGTGACCAAACCGGAGACGATTAACTACCGCCGTCTTCGCCCTGAGAAGGATGGCCTGTTCTGTGAAGCCATCTTTGGTCCCACGAAGGACTATCAGTGCTACTGCGGCAAATACAAGAACGTGCGCTATCGCGGGCTGGTGTGCGATAAGTGCGGCGTCGAGGTGACTCGCTCGTCGGTGCGGCGCGAGCGCCTGGGCCATATCGAGCTGGCGGCCCCGGTCGCGCACGTGTGGTACACGCGCCGCGTGCCGAGCTATCTCGGTATCCTGCTCGACGTCAGCCGCCGCAACCTGGATCGCGTGCTGTATTTCGCGCAGTACGTGATCACGCACGTGGACGAAGAAGCGCGCCAGAAGGCGCTGAAGCGCATCGAAGAAGAGCTGACGCACCAGTCGGACGTGATTCGCTCCGACCTGGAAGATCAGCAGGCCAGCATCCGCTCCGAGCGTGAAGGCGATCTGACCGATCTGCACGCCGAGAGAGACCGGATCAACAGCAAGCACAATGCCGAGCGCGAGCGCCTCTCCGAGAGTGTCATGTCTGAGGCGCAGACGCTCCAGGACCGCATCGACGCCCAGATGAATGCACGCTTGCAGTCGGACCTGTTCTTCGAGTCGGCGGGCGTGCTGATCGCGGAGAAGGGCGACAAGGTCGAGTATGAACTGCTCGAAGCGGTTCAGGAAGCGGCCAAGGATCGCCTGAACGAGATCGAAGACGAAACCGAAGCGCGCCGCCAGGCCGAGCTTGCCCGGCTCGATCAGGAAATGGACGAGCGCACCAGCTCGGCAGCGGACGAGATTCAGGATATTCAGTCGCAGCTTGATCGCCGCCTCTCGCGCCTGCACACCGCCGCCGCCGAAGCGCGCGAAGAGCTGCTCTCGCTGCAAACGCTGCAATTCCTGGGCGAGCCGCGCTACCGCGAGTTGAAGCAGAAGTATGGCCAGGTCTTCAAGGCCGATATGGGCGCTGAGGCGTTTCTCGAAATTCTCAAGCACATGAACCTGGAGCAGCTTGCCAACGAGCTGTGGCACGAAGTCCGCAGCACACGCAGCAAGCAGCGCCGCAAAAAGGCGACCAAGCGCCTGCGGGTGGTCGAGAGCCTGCTGAAGAGCAACAACCGCCCGGAGTGGATGATCCTGACCGTGCTGCCGGTGATCCCGCCCGACCTGCGCCCGATGGTGCAGCTCGACGGTGGCCGGTTTGCCACGTCGGACCTCAACGACCTCTACCGTCGTGTGATCAACCGCAACAACCGCCTCAAGCGCCTGCTGGAACTCGGCGCGCCGGATGTGATCGTGCGCAACGAGAAGCGCATGCTTCAGGAAGCGGTTGACAGCCTGATCGACAACAGCCAGCGCGGCAAGGCGCTCAGCCGCCGGGGCCGCCGCGAGCTGAAATCACTGAGCGATATGCTCAAGGGTAAGAAGGGCCGTTTCCGTCGCAACCTGCTGGGTAAGCGCGTGGACTACTCCGGTCGCTCGGTGATCGTGATCGGCCCCAAGCTCAAGCTGCACCAGTGCGGCCTGCCGAAGATCATGGCGCTGGAGCTGTACCGCCCATTCGTGATCAGCCGGCTGGTCCAGTACAACTACGCCAGCAACGTCAAGGGCGCCAAGCGCATCATTGAGCGCGAGCGGCCTGAGGTGTGGGAAGTGCTGGAAGAGGTGATCCAGGAGCGCCCGGTGTTGCTCAACCGCGCGCCGACGCTGCACCGCCTGGGTATTCAGGCGTTCGAGCCGCTGCTGGTCGAGGGCAAGGCGATCCAGATTCACCCGCTGGTATGTGCCGCGTTCAACGCTGACTTCGACGGCGACCAGATGGCGGTTCACGTTCCGCTGAGCGAGAAGGCGGTTCAGGAAGCGCGCGAGCTGATGCTCAGCACCCGCAACCTGCTCAAGCCCGCCGATGGCTCGCCGGTGGTCGCTCCGTCGAAGGATATGGTGCTCGGCAACTACTACCTGACGATGGACCCAACGGCGGAGATCATCGCGCTGCAAGAGCGCGCTGAAGAATTCCGCACCTGGGACGCGCTGCGTCAGGGTGGCTTTAACATCGCCGTCGTCGAGAACTCTGCCGGCCTGCGCCAGGTGGAGCACCGCGAGCTGGACGTCAACAATACGCTGACCGTTCTCAAGCCGGTGCGCCTGGAAGACGGGCGGCTGTATCGCCCGTTCGAGCAGTTGGTCGATGGCCTGCTGGATGGGCGCTTCGATGTGGCGGTGCACAACGCCTACGAGATGAACGAGTTCCTGCGGCGCTATGCCGATGTGCCGCTGACGCTGCCCAACCTCAGCGAGCGGCGGATGGTGGTCGATATGGACGAGGTCGAGTATCTCTACGGCCTGGGCCTCGTCGATCTGCATACGCCGATCCTGCTCGGCAGCTACTATGACGACCCGACGCACGCGCCGCAGCCAGAGCCTGAGATCACGACAGTTGGGCGCGCGATCTTCAACCGCATCCTGCCGGACGATATGCGTTTCGTCCAGGAGACGGTTTCGAAGAAGAGCCTCCAAAAGCTGGTGGCGCGGGTCTATCAACGCTATGGGCCGGACATGACGACCGATGTAGTGGACGCCATCAAGAACCTGGGCTTCCACTATGCGACTGTTTCCGGCACGACGATCGCCGTTTCGGACCTGACCGTTCCTGAGGAGCGCGAGGGCATCTTGCAAGAGGCGTCGCAGAAGGTGGACGACGCGCAGCGCGACTTCCGGCGCGGCCTGTTGACCGAGGAAGAGCGTTACCAGATCACGATCGATAGCTGGAACAGTGCCAAGCAGGACCTGCAAAAGGTCATCGGCGATGCGCTCGACCCGTTCGGGCCGATCGCGGTCATGGCGCTCTCCGGCTCGACCAAGGGCGGTTTTGGCCCGATCACGCAGCTCGCGGGGATGCGCGGCCTGATGGCTGACCCGTCGGGGCGCATCATCGACCTGCCGATCCAGAGCCACTTCCGCATGGGCCTGACCGCGCTCGAATACTTCATCTCGACGCACGGCGCGCGCAAGGGTCTGGCCGACACGGCGCTGCGCACGGCGGACGCCGGGTATATGACGCGCCGCCTGGTCGATGTGGCGCAGGACGTGATCATCAACCGTCACGACTGCGGCACCAAGTCCGGGATCAAGATTCCGAATCCCGCGCATCCGGCCAACCAGGACGCGCGCGGCGCGGTGCTGCCCGAAGCCGACGTGGCCGGGCAGGATATCTACGAGCGCGTGATCGGTCGCGTGGCCTCGCGCGATGTATATCATCCGGAGACGGGTGAGGTTATCGTGCACCGCAACGAGATGATCGACGAGGACGTGGCTGAAGCGCTCGAAAAAGCGGTGGTCGAGTATGTGTATGTGCGCAGCCCGATGACCTGCTCGCTGATTCACGGCATCTGCGCGCTGTGCTACGGGCGTGACCTGGGGCGCGGCGAGCTGGTCGAGATCGGTACGGCGGTCGGCATCGTGGCGGCGCAGTCCATCGGCGAGCCGGGCACGCAGCTCACCCTGCGGACTTTCCACACCGGCGGTGTGGCCCTGGGCGGCGGCGACATCACGAGCGGTCTGCCGCGCGTGGAAGAGCTGTTCGAGGCCCGCAAGAAGCCGAAAGGTGAGGCGGTCGTAGTGGACATCGGCGGGACGCTGCGTTTGCTGCGCCGCGAGGGCGTCCGCATCGCCAAGGTGATCCACAGCGAAGTTCAGAACGAGCACCACGACATCCCGTCCGACTGGGAGCTGCTGGTCGCCGACGGCGACCAGGTCCGCGAGGGCGCGTCGCTGGCGCAGGACCCGAACGGCGAGCAAGTGATCGAAGCCGGGCTGGCGGGTGAGGTGTTCATCGAGGAAAACCGGGTGTACATCCGCGCCGAAGTGATCGACGAGCGCGAGTATGAAATCCCGCAGAACGCGCGCCTGCTGGAAGAAGCGTTCGATAGCGCGCAGGTGACGGCGGGCCAGCAGTTGACCGAAGGCTCGAAGAATCCGCACCGTATTCTGCGCATCCTGGGGCAGGACGCCGCGCAGCACTACCTGCTGACGGAAGTTCAGAACGTGTATCGCAACCAGGGCGTGAATATCGCGGACAAGCACTTCGAGGTTGTCATCCGCAAGATGATGAGCAAGGTTCAGATCACGCGCAGCGGCGACAGTGATCTGCTGCCGGGCGAGCTGATCGACAAGCTGGTCTTCCTGGACATGAACGAGCGCCTGGTTGCCGAAGGGCGCGAGCCGGCGGCAGCGGTCCCGGTGCTGCTGGGCGTCACCAAGGCCGCCCTGACCACCGACAGCTTCCTCTCGGCGTCGAGCTTCCAGCACACGATCAAGGTGCTGGCGGGCGCGGCAATCGAGGGTAAGGTGGACCGGCTGTACGGCCTGAAGGAAAACGTGATCATCGGCAAGCTGATCCCGGCGGGCACCGGCTTCCACACCTACCAGGACCGCGACACGGCGATCAATAACGAGCACCTCGAAGCTCAGATTCTCCTCAAAGCCGACGAGGAAGAGGATGAGGAAGACGAGGAAGAGATCGACGAGGTCGAGCTGGAAGAGCTTGAGGACGAAGACGAGATCGAGCTTGGCGACGTGGTCGATGACGAAGTCGAGGAAGATGTCGAGATCGAGGAAGACCTCGACGATGACGATCTGCTCGATGAGGAAGAGGACGAGGAAGAAGAACTCGACGAGGAAGACGAGATGGACTCGCTCGAGGCGGTAGCCGACGACGAGGAAGCATTCGACGACTTCGAGGAATAAACTTCAGTCCTGAGCACAGCTACAAACGGGCGAAGGCCATCATATCCGGCTTTCGCCCATTTTTTGATTCACGGTGATCAGCTCTTGGGCGCGTTCTTCAGATAGAGATAGACCGGACGCGGCTGCCACTGGTGGTTGACCATGCCATAGGCGGCTTTGGGATCGCCCTGGTCGATCGCGCCGATTAGCGTGCTGAAGTTGAGATTCCACAGGATCATCGGCCCCAGGTAGGGGCGATCCTGGCCGAGCTGGAAGGCGCGCAGGGTGTAATCGGCCTGCTGCCACTGGTCGATATGGCCGAGGTAGTCATCCCCGGCGGGATCAGGGGGCGGGCCGCCACCGGTGGTTTGCAGCCCGTCGAAGGTGGCCCAGCCGAACTCGGTCGTCCACAACTGCGCGTTGGCGTGGCCGTTGGCGACCATGATCGCGCGGTAGTCTTCGATGGTGTCCAGGAAGAAGAACTGCGGCCTGTCGTCCCAGCCGCGCGTGCCGCCGTCACAGCAGCGGGTTTCGGGCGGGTTGGCCCAGCCGTAGGGATGGATGCCGACCGCGACATTCTGCCCATAGCTGGCCAGCCCGGCGTCGTATAGCTGCTGGAGCCATACGCGGTCGTCGGCGGACCACTGCGAGTCGCCGGTGGGGGCGGGCGCGGCGGTGATCACGACGATCTCCGGCGAGAAGCTGTAGATCGCGTCGAAGGCCGGGCGGAAGTAGCGCATATACTCCGCGCCGGTCATCGGGTGGCCGTACCACTCGCGCTCCAGATTCGGCTCGTTCCAGACCTCGACCGCGCTGATATAGGGCTGGCCGAAAACATCCACGCCGACCTGCTCCAGCGTGCCCCGGATAAAGCTCGCCAGCAGTTCCGGGTCACGCGGCGGCCCGGCCTCGCGCAGGGAACCATCCGGCCCCCGGTCGCGTGCCCAGCCGGGCGCTTTGGCGACGCTGATCATCACGCGCAGGCCGTCGGTGTGGGCGCGCTGGATGTACTGGCGCAGCATGTAGAATTCGGGCGTATAGTGGCCGGGCGCGGTTTCGAGCACGCCCCAATTGAACTGGAGCTTCAGCCAGCCGATGCCCAGCTCGCGCACGCGCCCCAGCACGAGATCGTACTCGTGGCTGTCGATGTGCGGGTGAATCTGGACGCCCATCAGGTCGCCGTTCAGGCCGGGCAGGGGCGTCGGACTTGGCCCGGCAGTCGGGACGGATGTCGGCGGCAGGGTCGGCGGGACGCGTGTCTCGGTCGGGATCAGGGTGTGATCGGGGCCGACCAGCGGGCCATAGGTCACACCGGGTGGGATGGTCGGCGGCTGGGTGGCCGCTGCCGAAGGCGTCACGGTCGGCGGGGTGGTTGGCGTGAGCGATGGCGACGGGCTGGGCGTAGCGGTCGGCAGCGGAGTCGCCGTCGGCGCGGCGGCGATGGTCACGGCTTCCTGGGTCGGCGTGACATACACCGGCACGGGCGTCTGCTCACCGCAGGCCGCCAGCACAAAAATCGCCGCCAGGGCGATCAGGAACAGGGCTGTCAGGTTGCGTTGCTTCATAGGCGAGAATCTAGCACAAACCGGAGGGGATAACGATGAGAGTTTGATCAGTATCCCCGAATAGAGACGGCAGGCCCGCCATGCATATTCGCGCGGGCCTGCCCGGAAAGCCAGATTAGCGGTGTCCCTTGCGCCGGCCCATTCCCCGCTGGCGCTCGCCGGCCTTGATTTCCTTCAGCTTGGTGTGAATCTGGTAGGGCACGCTGGTCACGATGACATTGTCCATGCGGCTGAGCGCAAGATTGAACAGCACGGCGGTGTTCTGGTGCAGCGCCTGCTCCCAGTAGGTATCCATCGCCAGGTGGCCCATGATGACATGGACGAAACCGCCCGGCTCCTCTTCCTGAAGCTGCTCGATATACCTGCGCATGGGATCGGCCAGCAGCCGGTAGGGTGAGGGGACGATTACCAGCTCGCCCTCGCCAATGCGCTGCTGCCATTTCTGGCGCACCACTTCGACCTTGTCGGGGTTGAGGCCGACATGCACCGCGCGCCAGGGGTGGCCGAGCGACTTGGCGAAGTTGACCATCCGCACCGTTTCGGCGTGCACGTCGTCCACCAGGATCAGGGTTTGCACCGGGCGCGGGCTGACATCGACCGGGACCCCGGTCAGGCTGAGCGCCGCCGCGACGCGCCGGTAGTGGCGGTGGATGCGGAAGAAGATGTAGACCAGCAGCGGGATCAGCACGATTACGAACCACGCGCCGCTGGTGAACTTGGTCACCGCAAAGACCATCATTACCACGCCGGTGCACAGCGCGCCAAAAGCGCTGATCGCCAGCTTCAGCCGCCAGTTCGGATCATATGTGATCGGCGCTTCGCGGCCCTGGACCACTTCACCCGGCTTCAGCCGCCCGACGCCGCGCAGATGCACGACCATGCCGATCTGCGAGATGGTAAAGCTGAGGAACACGCCGATGGCGTAGAGCGGGATCAGAAACGTGGTGCGGGCGTCGGCTACCGCCACCAGGATCGACGCCAGCAGGGCCAGCCCGACGATGCCCCACGAAAAGACCAGCCGCCCGCCGCGATAAGTGAGCTGGCGCGGCAGAAAGCCATCGCTGGCGGCCAGCGCGGCCAGGCGTGGGAACCCGGCGTAGCTAGTGTTGGCGGCCATCAGCAGGATCAGGGCCGTGCCGGCCAGCACGAGCAGGTAGAACGGGCTGTTCTCGCCAAAGACCGTGCGCCCGATCTGCGAGATAACCGTCTCGTTTTCGCTGGGAAGGGCGGCGATCTGGTGCGCCATCAGGGTAACGCCCAGGAAAAGCACGACCAGGATGCCGCTCATCCACAGCAGAGTGGTCGCTGCGTTGCGGCTGCGCGGCTCTTTGAAGGCCGTGATCCCGTTCGAGATCGCTTCGATGCCGGTCAGGGCAGCGCTACCGCTGGAGAAGGCACGCAGGACCAGGAACAGGGTGAGGGCCTGCGCCCCCTCATGGACCGGCTCAACGTCGGTCACGGTGGGCAGATCGCCGAGCAGGGCGCGAATCAGGCCGGTGCCCAGGGTCAGGATCATGGTGCCGAGGAAGAAATAGGTCGGGATGGCGAAAATCCGCCCGCTCTCGGTCACACCGCGCAGGTTGATGATGGTGATGATGAAGATGACACCGATCGCGATCTCGATCCGGTAGGGCCGCAGCTCTGGGAAGCCGGACGTGATCTGCGCGACACCGGACGAAATACTCACGGCCACCGTCAGGATATAGTCGGTGAGCAGGGCCGCCCCGGCGATCTGCGCAGGAAGCTCACCCAGGTTGTCGCGGGCGACGATATAGGCCCCGCCGCCGTTGGGATAGGCATAGATCGTCTGGCGATAGGAGATCGTCACAATGATCAGCAGGAGCGCAATCGCAACGGCAACCGGGATCGAGATGCCCAGTGTCGAAGCGCCGAGGCCGGCCAGCGCCAGCACGATCAGGATTTCCTCGGTCGCGTAGGCGGTCGAGGAGAGCGCGTCGGACGCAAAGACGGCCAGCGCGATCGGCTTACTCAGGCGCTCCTCGGCCAATGCCTGGGTCTGGAGCGGTTTGCCCAGGATAAATCGCTTGAGCGAGAACTTGTTTTCGGTCTGTGTCGATGCCATAGTGACGCTTTTTCATCCTTTTGGCCAGGGAAACCTGCTGCAGGTTTGGTGGCCCAGTGGCGGGAAGCGCGCACAAATAACGCCGCAAGTCTGCGACGGAGCGATTCGATCTGGTACACAGAAACAAAATCTGACTATACCATTCTTTTGAAACGGTTTATAGGCCTAATGTTTAAGAAAGATTATTTTTCGTGTTGAGGAATAAATAAGAAAAGACGGGGCGACCCCCATCGGATCGCCCCTGCGGATGGGGTAATCAGAGAACTCAGCTGTCAGATACCAGTTCCTGGCGGGTCGCGGCGGCAGCAACGATGGCGTTGATCAACCGCTCATAGGTCCAGCCGATGCCGGTCGCCTGGATGCACAGGTCGCTGAAGCGCGGCGTCAGGCCGGGCAGGGGGTTGATCTCCAGGATGTAGGGCTTATCGTGGTTGTGCCGGTCGAGCCGGAAGTCCACGCGCGCGACATCCTTGCAGTCGGTGACGCGGAACACCGCCGCCGCCAACATGTACAACTCCTGTTCCAGTTCGGGCGAGAGCGGGGCCGGGCAGAGATACTGGAACGTCTCGGCGGTGAGCTCCGTTTTCAACTGGTTGGTGTAGATGCCTTCGGCATACTGGTAGGCATCCAGATCGACTTCCAGCGGGGCGAGCATCGCCAGGCTGTCGGGAACGGGCTGCACAACCGAGTGTTCGCTGAGCCGGCGTGCGGCAGTGGGGGGCATATTGCCGACCATGCCGACCGTTACCTCGCGCCCCTCGATATAGTGCTCGACCAGGATCGGCTGGTTGTAGAGCTGAATCTGCCTGCCGACCTGATCGCGCAGCTCGGCGACGGTCCGCACCACGCTTTCGGTGCTGACACCCATGCTGGTACCTTCGCGGCTGGGCTTGACGAACAGCGGGAAGCACAGCTCGCCGTTCGGACCGAGCAGGTCCGCATCAATCGGATCGTCGGCGCTCTCGAACACCTGAAACTCCGGCGTGGGCAGCCCGTGATAGAGCAGCACGCGCTTGGTCAGGGGTTTGTCGAGCGCCAGGGCCAGCGTCAGGACCTGGCTGCCGGTGTAGGGCAGGCGCAGCATCTCCAGCACCGCCGGAATCTGCGCCTCGCGCCCATTACCGAAGTGGCCTTCGGCGATATTGAAGCACAAATCCGGCTGGTACGCTTCCAGCCGTTCGATCAGGTTGTGCGGCGGCAGGATATTGGCCTCGAAGAACTGCGCTTCGTGGCCGCCACTTTGCAGGGCGGCCACAATGCTGTCGATGGTCTTCGGGCTGTCGAGGTCGTCCCACTGGTCTTCGGACATGCCTTCCCAGCGGGGCGCGTTGATTTTCAGGTTCGCAAGAACTGCGATTCGCATCGTTGTCTCGTCTCCGGGCGCGAGCGCTATTCAGGTTGGGACGGCGGCTTGTGGCCATTCCCGGAAGGCTGGCTGCGGCCATTCCGGGCATTGACTTTGCGCCCGTTCTCGTTATGACCGTTCGACTTGCTGCCGCTGCCATTCTGCCCGCTGGACTTCGGCGCGCGGCGCTGCGCTTCACTGATGTGAAAGCGCTTCCACTTGTCCTCGTTGGCATTCAGCCGGTGCTGGATGCCGTCGCGGCGGTGAATCTCGTCGAAGCCTTCGGGCTTGATCGAGTTGATACGGCCTTCGAGCAGGCCGGCCACGCCGATCTGGCCGGCTTCGGAGCGCCGCACGGCCTGGCGGTCGAGATGATCGATGGCGTGCGGATCGTAGTCCAGCGGCTCGTCGTAGGTCGTGATATAGCCCTCGTAGTTGCGCAGGACAATTTTGCCGGGGGCCTGGCTGATCAGATACTGCGGCATGACCGGAATCTTGCCGCCGCCGCCCGGCGCATCGACCACGTAGGTCGGGATGGCATAGCCGCTGGTGTGGCCGCGCAGGCCCTCGATGATCTCGATGCCTTTGGCGACCGTCGTGCGGAAGTGCCCGGCCCCCTTGACCAGATCGCACTGGTAGAGGTAGTAGGGCCGCACGCGGTTACGCACCAGCTTGTGCACCAGCTCGCGCTGGATATTCACACTGTCGTTGATCCCGGCCAGCAGCACGCTCTGGTTGCCGAGCGGGATACCGGCGTAGGCCAGCCTGTCGAGCGCCTGGCTTAACTCCGGCGTGATCTCCTTCGGGTGGTTGACATGAATGTTCATCCACAAAGGATGATACTTGCGGAGCATATCGGTGAACTCGTCGGTGATGCGCTGCGGCAGAAAGACCGGCACGCGGCTCCCGATGCGGATGATCTCGATATGCTCGATAGCGCGCAGGCTGGAGAGGATATACTCCAGCACCTTGGGCGCCAGGGTCAGCGGATCGCCGCCGCTGAGCAGCACGTCGCGCACCTGGGGTGTACGACGGAGATATTCTAACTGAAGATCGAATTCCGCCCGGCTGAAGTTCGCGCCCGGATCGCCGACGATGCGGCTGCGGGTGCAGTAGCGGCAGTAGCTCGCGCACTGGGTCGTGATCAGCATCAGCACGCGATCGGGATAGCGGTGCACCAGTCCCGGTACCGGGCTGTGCTTAGCTTCGGCCAGGCTGTCTTCCATCATGCCTTCAAACGCCTGCAGCTCGCGTCCCAGCGGGATGACCTGCCGACGAATGGGGCACTGCGGATCGTCCGGGTCGATCAGGCTCGCGAAGTAGGGCGTGATATCGACGCGGAACTTGTCCTCAGCGGTGAGTCCTTCGATCTCTTCGGGCGTCAGATTGATGATCTGCGCCAGCTCGTCCAGCGTATTGAGCCGGTTGGCGAGCTGCCAGCGCCAATCATTCCACTTCTCGTCGGGGACACCTGCCCAGAAGGCCGGGCGCGGCGACGAGAGCGAAGTATGCGGTTGGCGTGGGCTGAGCTTGGCGGGATCCGAATCTTCCGCCACAGCCGCAGGGTGAGTACCTGGGCCAGGAGGTTCGGCGGAGTCGCTTTGCGGAGGTTCTTCAGTTTGGATGTGCAGATCGGCCATGCTACTCTCCCATAGAACTTGCGACAGTCAGTTAGTCATACCGACGAACGTTATAGTATACTGACAGCCTGGAGCTATCCAGGCTCAGTCATGTTTGAGACAGGGAATGATCCGGACCTACCGCTACCGGCTGTATCCGACCGAGGCGCAAGCACGGGCGCTGGATTTCCTGCTGTGGCAGGGGCGCACGCTCTACAACGCTGCGCTGGAACAGCGCATCACGGTCTACCGCGAGACAGGCCAGGGCGTGAGCTACCCGCAGCAGTGGGCGTACTTCCGTGACCTGCGCCACGCCAATCCTGAGACGCTCGGCCAACTCAATGCGACCAGTGTCCAGCAGCTGCTCCGTCGCCTGGACAAAGCCTTCCGCGCCTTCTTCAGCCGCCTGAGGGCGGGTGAGACGCCGGGCTTTCCGCGCTTCAAAGGGCGTGACCGCTTCCATAGCCTGGAATACCGGCACGGCGACGGCTGCAAGCTGCGATTTGACCCCCGTAACCGCACCCTGTTCTACATCCAGAACGTGGGCGAGATCAAGGTCAAGTACCACCGCCCTGTTCCTGACGAGGCCGAGATCAGGCATGTGGTTATCAAACGCCGGGCGCATCGCTGGTACGTCTGCCTGATGCTGGCACTGCCCGACCCAGTTGTCCCTCTGCACACTGGTCCGGTAGTCGGGATCGACATGGGACTGGTGCACCTGCTGGCGCTCAGCGACGGCTCGACCGTCGAGAACCCGCGCTGGCTGCGGCACAGCCTCGCCCAATTGCGCGTTGCCCAGCGCCGCCTGGCTCGCAGACAGAAGGGCAGCGCCCGCCGCCGCAAAGCCGCCGCGCAGGTCGCCCGCCTGCATGAGCGTGTGACGAACCAACGCCGCGATTTCTGGCACAAACTCACGCGCCAACTGGCCGAGACCTACTCGCTGATTGCCCTCGAAGACCTCACGCTCGCCTTCCTGACCACCAACCACCACCTCGCCCTCAGCGCGCATGACGCGGGGCTGGCCGAGTTCCAACAACTGCTGGCGTACAAAGCGGAAGAAGCTGGTACGCAAGTCGTGACTGTGAACCCCGCCTATACCTCGCAGGCGTGCTCCGAGTGTGGCATGGTGGTCAGGAAGGATTTGAGCGTGCGCGTACATGTTTGTCCCAACTGCGGCCTCACGCTGGACCGCGACGTGAATGCCGCCCGCAATATCCTGAAGTTAGGGGTTTACCCGGCCCGGACGGGGCCGCCAGAGCGTAACGTGGCCGGCTGCGGCGCGCGTGCTCTGGGAAGCTCCCCGTTTTAGCGGGGAGAGTCGTCATAAAAATAAGCCGAGCCTGGTAGGGTCGACTTACACGACGAAGATTTTCAAATGGGCGTTTACAAGTAGCCTGAAGTCAGGGCCATCGAAACGTTGCCACAATTATACTACCAATTTTCGCCATGCAAATACCCAACCATAGGCGTTTCAAAAAAAATTATCATAAAAATTAGGGGCGTACATGGCCCAGATGGCCTAGCTTTGTATGGGACAGGGGGCGACTTTTTCGGCAATAGCAGCACCGCAGCCTTATAGTCGATTTGAAAGTGCGCCCTATGGGCGGCACGCAGGCGGGCCCCAGACGGAAATCCCGCGTGAAAAGCTAGCGAAGAAGCGAAAAATGGTTTATAATGGCCACTTGAACGGATGTTCTTATTCTTCGGCTGCACGGCCTGTTTTGCGGCAGGCCCGGCAGGCTAAGATTGACAGACTGTTCATCTATCCTCTACACTACGCTCCGCTGGGCTTCAGCGAGAACAATGTAAGCGCTACACACGACGAATAAAGGCGAAACGACAATGGAAGTCGGCTTGGTCAGACCGCGAGATATTAACGAAGAGCTTCAGGACTCGTACCTGGACTACGCGATGAGCGTGATCGTGGCGCGCGCGCTGCCCGACGCCCGCGACGGCCTGAAACCCGTGCATCGCCGCATCCTGTACGCGATGTACGATATGGGGGTGCGGGCCGGCTCAGCCTACAAGAAGAGTGCGCGTATCGTGGGCGAGGTGCTCGGCAAGTATCACCCGCACGGCGATATGGCGGTCTACGAGGCGATGGTCCGCATGGCGCAGGACTTCTCGATGCGCTATCTGCTGGTCGATGGGCAGGGCAACTTTGGCAGCATCGACGGCGACTCGGCGGCGGCCATGCGCTATACCGAGGCGCGGATGGCCGACCTGGGCATCGATCTGCTGGCCGACATCGACCGCGACACCGTCGAATTCAGCGAGAACTTTGACGGCACGCTGCTGGAGCCGGACGTGCTCCCGTCGGCGTTCCCCAACCTGCTGGTCAACGGCGCGTCGGGGATCGCAGTCGGCATGTCGACCAGCATCCCGCCGCACAACCTGGGCGAGGTGTGCGACGCACTGGTGTATATGCTCCAGAATTGGGAGGCGCTGGACGATATCGGCGTGCCGGACCTGATGCAGTTCGTCAAGGGGCCAGATTTCCCGACCGGCGGCGTGGTCTATACCGTCGATAACGGCTCCGGCGAAGACCAACTGCGCGCCGCCTACGCGACCGGGCGCGGCAAGGTCAAGATTCGCGCCAAGGCGCACATCGAAGACCTGGGGCGCGGGCGCAGCCGCATCATCATCAGCGAGATTCCGTTCCAGACGAACAAGACGACCCTGATCGAGCGCATTGCGGACCTGGCGCGCGCCGGGCGGATCGAGGGGATTGCCGATCTGCGCGACGAAAGCGACCGGACCGGGCTGCGCGTTGTGATCGACGTCACGCGCGCGGCAGACGCGGTCGAGGTGCTGGCCGACCTTTTCAAGTACACGCCGCTCGAAAGCACGTTCAGCATCATCACCCTGGCGTTGGTCGATGGCGAGCCGCGGATGCTCGGCCTCAAGCAGGCGCTCAAGGTCTATCTGGAGCACCGGCTCGAAGTCGTGCGACGGCGCAGCGAGTTTGATCTCAAGCGGGCGCGTGAGCGGGCGCATATTCTGGAAGGGCTGCTGATCGCGCTCGACAACCTGGACGAAGCAATCGACATTATCCGCCGCTCGCGCACGGTCGATACGGCCCATGCCAACCTGCGCAAGCGGTTCAAGCTCTCCGACGAGCAGGCCGACGCCATCCTGCAAATGCAGCTCCGGCGGCTGGCCGCGCTGGAACGGCGCAAGCTGGAAGACGAATACAAAGAGAAGCGCGAACTGATCAAGATGCTCGAAGCGCTGCTGAAAAGCCCGCAAATGATGCGGGTCGAGGTGGCGCGCGAGCTGAAGGCGATCCGCGACCGTTACGCCGATCCGCGCCGGACGGTGATCATCAGCGGGCCGACGAGCAGCGTCCAGGCCAGCGACTTTTTGGGGCCGCAGGAAGATACCTGGGTTACGCTCACCAGCAGCGGCCTGCTGAGCCGCACCTATGAGGACAGTGCCCCGCGTGTGACCACCGAAGTGAAGGACGCGCCGGCGGCGATGCTGGCGAGCAACACCACGCACACGCTTTATCTTTTCACCGAAACCGGGCACGCGGCGACGGTTCCGGCCAAGCTGCTGCCGCGCTCGGAGAATCTGGAGCAGGGCGTGCCCTATCCGACGCTCAGCCCGCTGACGAACGAGGACATAATCGCTTCGGTGCTGAGCGTTTCGCCGGGGATCGATACCGGCTACCTGGTGATGATCACCGCCCAGGGCGAGGTCAAGCGGCTGCGGATGCAGGACCTGCCGGGCCTCTCGGCCAACGTCCTCAAGGTGATGGATGTCGAAGCGGACGACCAGTTGATCTGGGTCGGCTATGTGGGCGACGAGAGCGAGGTAATCCTGGTGACGTACCAGGGGCAGGCGATCCGCTTCAAGGTGCGCGAGGTGCGCCCGACCGGGATGGGTGCGGGCGGGATGCGCGCGATCAAACTGCTCGGTCAGCGCGACCGCGTGGTCGGGGCAGGCATCGTGGACGAGAGCGCGGCGGTGTGGGTCTGCACCGAGACGGGCGTTGCCAAGTCGTCCCCGGTCAAGGAATATCCAACCCAGGGGCGCGGCGGCCAGGGCGTGATCACGATCAAGCTGCCGACGGACGCGGGCGGGCTGGCCGTGGCGACGGTCGGGCGGCTGGACGACAATATCGTGCTGGTGACGGACAAGGGCAAGGCGAAGTACATGCGCGTCGGCCTCGCGCCACAGGTCAAGCGCGCCGCCAAGGGTGATTATGTGATCTCGCTGCGGGCCAAGGAGTCGGTGGTGCGCGTCGTCCGGCTCGAAGACCGGCTGGAACCGCTCGAAGGGTCCAACGGTAACGGCGGCAGCGGCGAAGCGCGGTAATTTCCGCGTACCCTCTTACAACGCACATCCGGCAGGCGGTGAGTAGCAAACTCGCCGCCTGTTTTGCTTGCAGGCGGCGGGCGAACGCGGCACAATCGGGTCTTTGCCTGCACAGACTGCCACGAGGCCCACGGCTTGACGACTTCAGGCGATAGCTCCCCCCCGCCGGGCGTGCGGCGCGATCTGACCGCGCTGCTCAGCCGGTCGGGCACGTATGCGCTCAGCGACATGCTGAAGCAGGCGATCAACTTCCTGCTGCTGCCGCTGTATACCGTCTACCTGTCGCGGGCCGATTACGGCGTGCTCTCGATCGCGCTGGCGGCGGCGGCGGTGCTGGAAGTGATCTATGGGCTGGGGCTGCGCGGGGCGATCGGGCGGCTGTACTTCGACCAGCGCGGCGAAGCACAGGTGCGGGCCTTCCTGGGCACGCTGGCGACGTTTTTGGCCGGGTATGGGCTGGCGCTGACCGCGCTGCTGCTGGTGATCGGGCCGGTCGTGTGGCCGCGGCTGGGGCTGGACGAGGTCGCGTTCTCGCCCTATATCGTGCTGGTGCTGGTGATCGTGCTGTTGAACAACCTGGGGCTGGGATGGGTCTTGCCGCTGTATTACACGCGCGGGCAGGCGGTGCGCTATGCGGCCTACAGCCTGGCGGGTTTTCTGCTGGTGACGGGCGCGACGCTGATCCTGGTCGTGGGATTGGGGCAGGGCGCGGTCGGGGCGCTGTGGGGGCGGCTGATCGCGGCGCTGCTGATGCTCGGCCCGACGCTGTGGATCGTGGGGCGGAACGTGCGCCCGGCGCTGCACCGGGAGATGCTGGCTCCCGCGCTGGCCTACAGCCTGCCGCTGGTGCCGCACCTGATCTCGACCTGGGCGCTCAACTTTTCCGACCGGATCATCCTCGGCAATTTTGTCTCGATTGACGACGTGGGCCTGTATGCGGCGGGGTACCAGTTTGGGCTGGTGGTCAGCGTGCTGATCGCGGGCATCAACAACGCCTGGACGCCGTGGTACTTCCGCACGCACACCGAAAACCGCCGCGAGCATGTCCCGGCCTTCGTGACCTACTTCGTGATCGTCACGGCGGCGCTGGCGCTGGGCGCGGCACTGCTGGCGCGTCCCGCCGTGCTGCTGATGACGGCTGAGGCGTATCACGGCGCGTGGGTGATCGTGCCGCTGGTGGCGCTCGGCTATTTTCTCAATGGGGTATCGCTGCGCTTTCTGGACGTGCTGCTGCTGCACAAGCGCACCGGGATAGTGCCGCTGACGACGCTGGCTGCTGGAGCCGCGAATATCGGCTTCAACCTGGTGGTGATCCCGCAGGTGGGCCTGATCGGGGCGGCATATGGGACGGTGTTCGGCTATGCGGTGCGGCTGGCGCTGACGGCGTATTATGCGGCGCAGACCGGGCCGCTGCCGTTCGAGTGGGGGCGCATCGGGCGGGTGACGGCGCTCGCGGCGCTGGTCGCCGTGCCGGGCGTGGCGATCCGGCTGGAGCCGCTGGCGCTGGATGTGGCGCTGAAGCTCGGCCTGCTGGTGCTGTTCCCGCTGGCGCTGCTGATCACGCGCACGCTCAACGCGCATGAGCGGCAGGTGGTGCGGCGCGGTGTGCGGACTCTGGCGGGGCGGCTGCGCGGGGCGGTGTCATGAGCGGGCGGCTGGTGCTGTTCTCGGACGCGCGGCAGTTGGTGCGGCATACCCTCGAAGCCGGCGATCAGCTCGTGCCGCTGCGCGACGATGCTCACGACGATCTGCCCGCCGACCTGCGGGCGCGTGTGGTCCCGCTGCCCGATCTCGGCGTGCTGCAAGCCGAAGCACTGGCGCTGGCCTTCGACACGGCGCGCGATATCGTGGCGCGTCTGGATGACGATCCCGCGTGGCGCGCGCTGCTGCGCTACCGGGAATATGACCTGCGCCCGATGGCGATCAAGAACGTGTTTTTCGCGCTGGAAGACGCGGCGCGCCTCTACCGGATCGCGCAGGTGGCGAGCGCGCTGCCGGAGATGTCCGCGCGGCTGCTGGATTCCGATCCGGCGGTTGGGCGGGCGGTGCGGGCGGCCCTGCCGGGGGCAAGCGCGCAGGCGGATTACCGGCAGGAAGCGCGGCAGGCGGCGCGGCAGCGGCTTAGCCCGGTGGGACGCTTCGCCCGCGACCGCTGGCGCGCATGGCGAGGGCAGAATCCACCCACGAGCCACGACCGGCCCGTGATCGCGTTCCTGGATGCGCCGCACCGTGCGCGGATCATGGCGCGGACGCTGGGCCGGCTGGCCGCCGATCATCCGGTGCATATCGCCCGGCTCGGCACGTGGGACTGGCCCGCCGATCTGCCGCTGCGCCCCGCCGCGAGCTATGCCTGGGACGCCTGTATGCCGCCGGGGGCCGGAGCGCGGATCGCGCGGCACGTGCTCGGCACGCGGGCGCGGACCGATCCGGCGCGGTTTGGGCTGGCGCAGATCGCGTGGCTGCCGCCGGGACTGTTGGGGACGCTGCGCTATGACGACATGCAGCGTTACGCGAATATGATCGAGGCGCTCGAAGGACTGGCGCATGCGCAGCGCCCGGCGCTGTGGATCACGCTCGAAGACCTGTTCGCGTTTGGCAAGTGCGCAGCGGCGGTCGGAGAGCGCGGCGGCATCCCGACGCTGAATGTGCAGCACGGGATCATCGGCGCGTATCCCTACCGGACCGGGATCGACGTGGTGGGCACGTTCGCCGCCTTTGGCGAAGCCAGCCGCGAGACGCTGATCGCGCGGGGCGCGGACCCGGCGCGAATTGTCGTGACCGGGCCGGTGCGCTATGATGATATTCTCGAACTCCAGCCGGATCGTGATGCGCTGCTGCGCGGAGCCAGGCTCGATCCGGCGCGGCCTGTCGTACTGTTCGCGTCGCAGCCAGCCCGGCGCCTGATCACGCCAGGCATCAAGCGCACGGCGCTGCGGGCGCTGCTGGCGGCGGCGGAGCAGGTGGGCGCGCAGGTCGTGATCAAGGCGCACCCGCTCGAAGACGATCCGGCGCTGGAAGGATACGGGGTGCCGGTCGTGCGCGGGCAGCTTTACGAGTGGCTGCTGGCGTGCGACGTGCTGGCGACGATCTCTTCGACGGTGGTCTACGAGGCGGCGCTGGCGGAGCGTCCCGCGCTGGCGCTCGAATGGTCGGGTAATCCGGACGTGGGCGAGTATGTGGCGCACGGGATCGCGCTGTTACCGGGGCAGCCGGAGCAGGTCGGGGAAGCGCTCCGGCGGCTGCTGCATGACGGGCCAACGCGCGCGGCGCTGCTGGCGGCGCAGCGTGCATTTGTGGCCCGGCACCTGGCGGGAAATGATGGCAAAGCATCAGAACGATTAGCGGCAGTAGCGAAACAACTTATGGGAGTACAAAGTGGTTAAGTATCGCAATGGTATTGTGGCTTTTCTGGTGGCTGTGATTGTCGCCGCAATGCGACCGCAAGAATGGATTTTTCAGATCGTGTGTTTGATCGGGCTGATTATTGGCTCGCTGGCCTACACCAATCCCGACCTGATGTGGGCGATGGCCGTGCGCGGCGACCGGATGCTGGGCTTCGAACACGAGGATAATCAGCCGCTCGACTGGCGCGTCCGCAGCACGCGGCTGGGGATCGCGCTGATGCTGTTGTCGTTCATCACGATCCTGTGGTCGGTGGGGACAGCCTGACCCGGCACATTCAGGGATGCGGTTATGACAAAGGTGCTGGCGGTGGTTCCGGCGCGGGGCGGCTCGAAGGGCATCCCGCGTAAAAATGTGCGGCTGATGGCGGGCCAGCCGCTGCTGGCGTATGTGCTGCTCGCGCTGCAAAAGGCCGAAACGGTCGGGCGGGTGGTGGTTTCGACCGACGACGAAGAGATTCGCGCGGTCGCGCTGCGCTATGGCGCGGACGTGATCCAGCGCCCGCCGGAGCTGGCCGCCGATCATGTGACGCTCGACCCGGTGATCTATCATGCTGTGGAGCAGGTGGAAGCGGACGGTTACCGCCCGGACGTGGTGCTGACGATCCAGCCGACCTCGCCGCTGCTGAAGCCGGAGACGATCGATCGTGCCGTGCGGCTGCTGGTCGAATCCGGCGCGGAGACGGTGCTGTCGGTCGTCAATGAGACACACCTGGCCTGGACGACTGGCGCGGATGGCCGGGCGCTCCCGCTGTATGAGCAGCGCGTCAACCGCCAGCAGCTCCCGCAGCGGCTGCGCGAAACCGGGGGCGTGTTCGCCAGCCGCCGCGACATCGTGACCCCGGCGGGGCGGATCGGGCGGGATGTGCGCCTGCTGGAGCTGGACCCGATTGAAGGCCTGGATATCGACTCGGTGGCCGACTGGTGGGTCGCGGAGAAGGCGCTCAACCGGCGCAGGATCGTGTTTCGGGTGGACGGCAGCCGCGCGATCGGGTTGGGGCACGTCTACCGCGCGCTGACGCTGGCGGGGCACCTGCTCGACCACGAGCTGCTGTTCCTGATGCGCGACGATCACCCGCTGGGCGTGGAACTGGTGCGCGCGGCACACTACCCGCTGCAAACCTTTTCGGGCGACCCGGTCCAGGCCGTCGCGGCGGTGCACGCGGACATCGTGATCAATGATATCCTGGATACAGAGGCCGAATACATTCGCGCGCTGCGCGACCTGGGGCTGTTCGTGGTCAACTTCGAAGACCTGGGGCCGGGCAACCACGCCGCGCACCTGGTGATCAACGCGCTCTACAACCCGCGCTTCCCGGAGCGGCATATGGTGTGGGGGCCGCAGTACGTCGATCTGCGCGACGAGTTTTACAGCGCGCCGCTCAAGGTCGTGATGCCGGACGTGCGGCGCGTGCTGGTGACGTTCGGCGGGGCAGATCCGGCCAACCTGACCGAAAAAACGGTGCTGGCGCTGGCGGCGCTGCCCGGCACGTTCGAGGTACAGATCGTCCTGGGGTTGGCCTACGAGCCGCGCGCGGCGCTGCGGGCGCTGGTCGAGACGCTGGGGCCGCGCTTCGAGGTGCGCGAACAGGTGCGCGACATGAGTCGCCGCATCCACGCCGCCGACCTGGTGATCACGTCGGCGGGGCGGACGGTGTACGAAGTGGCCGCGATCGGGACGCCCTGTATCGTGATGTGCCAGAACGCACGCGAGCAGCGGCACCTCTTCGCGCTGGCGGAAAATGGTTTTGTCAACCTGGGGCTGGGCGCGGATGTGCCGGATGATCTGCTGCGTGAGACGCTGGCGCGCGTGATCGCGGATGCCGGACAGCGCCAGCAGATGAACCAGCGCATGCTGGCCGCCGATATTCGCGGGGGCACGGCGCGCGTGATCCGGCTGATAATGGACCAGTATCGAATATTTGAAAGCGAGCGGGAACGGTGATCAATCAGGTTCATATTGACGGAAAAGTGATTGGGCCGGGCCAGCCGACCTATGTGATCGCCGAGGCGGGCGTGAATCACAAGGGCAGCCTGGAAGCGGCCCACCGCATGATCGATGAGGCCCGGCGTGCCGGAGCCGATGCGATCAAGTTCCAGACGTACAAGGCCGAGAAGCTGGTGACGCGCACCGCGCCGCGCTATTGGGACGATCCTGAGGCGAGCGGCACGCAGTACGCCATCTTCAAGCGCTCGGACGCCTTTGGCGAGGCCGAGTATCGCGCGCTGTATGAGCACGCGCGGAGCGTGGGAATCACCTGGCTCTCGACGCCGTTCGATCTGGACGCGGTCCGGTTTCTGAACGAATTGGGGATGCCGGCCTTCAAGGTGGCGTCCGCCGACCTGACCAACTATCCGCTGCTGATGGCGGTGGCCGAGACCGACAAGCCGGTGCTCCTCTCGACCGGGGCCTCGACGCTGCCGGAGGTCCATGCCTCGGTAGACTTTCTGCGGCGGCACGGCTGCCGCGAGCTGTCGCTGCTCTACTGCGTGCTGAGCTACCCGACTGCCGACGAGGACGCCCATCTGCGGCGCATCCTGACGCTTCAGGCGGCGTTCCCCGACGTGCCGATCGGCTTCTCCGATCACACCATCCCCGACGACTGCGTGATCGTGCCGGCGGCGGCGGTGGCGTTGGGAGCGCACGTGATCGAAAAACACTTCACGCTTGACCGCTCGCTGCCGGGCGACGATCACTATCTGTCGGTCGATCCGACGCAGTTGGCGACGATGGTGCGCAACTTCCGCATCATTGAGAAAGCGCTGGGCGATCCACATTTCGGCGTGCAGTTGAAGGAAGATGCAGCGCGCAGCTATGCCCGGCGCAGCATCGTCTCGGCGCAGTTTATCCCGATGGGGACGCGCATCACGCCGGAGATGCTGATCATGAAGCGGCCCGGCACCGGCATCCCGCCCTCGGAAGTGCCGCGCCTGGTCGGGCGCACGGCGACGGTCGATATCCAGCCGGATACCATCATTAACTGGGATATGGTCGATTAGGTGGCGCGCAGTGTGCGCTAGAACCAGTCCTGGCGCTTGAAGAGGAAGAGCAGCCCGCCGACTCCCAGCGCCATCAGGCCGAGCACAAACGGCACGCCATAGGGGCTGTCGAAGGGCGGCCACGTTTGCGCGAAGTTCATGCCGTAAAAGCCGCTGATCACGGTCAGCATGCCGATGGCAACCGTGATCACGGTCAGCCGGTTGACGACAGTATTCAGCCGGTTTGAGACGGCGGACATATACAGGTCCATGACGCCGGTCAGCGTATCGCGGAAGGTCGTAACCATATCCGCGATCCACATCAGGTGATCGGACACGTCGCGCAGATACGGCTCGATCGCAGCCATGTCGATCAGGTCGAGATCGCGGTGAAAGAGCCGGTTGGGGATTTCGCGCTGGGGCCAGACTACGCGCCACAGCTTCGCCAGCGAGCGCTTCAGCTCGAACAGGCGGCTGAGGTGTTTGCGCTGCGGATTGGAGAGGATCAGGTTGCCGAGCGCCTCGATCTCGCGCTCGATCTCGTCCAGCACCGGGAAATAGCCGTCTACAACCGCGTCCAGCAGCAGGTAGAGCAGGTAACTGGGCGACATGTCGAGATGGCCGTTGGTCCGCTCCAGGCGCTCCTGCGTTTCGGTGATGGCTGGTTCCCCGGCGTCATGGAGCGTAACCAGATAGTTTGCCCCCAGGAAAATATCCACCTCACGAAAGATCAGCTTGTGGTGCTGCCACCCGACCGGGTTCAGGATCAGAAAGACGTAACTCGAGTATTCCTCGACTTTGGCCCGCTGAAGCCGGTTGAGGGTGTCCTCAATCGAAAGGGGGTGGAAGCTGAAGACCTCGCGCAGCACCCGTTCGGCATCATCGCTGGTGATCTCCAGATCGACCCAGATCATGTCAGCTTCGCGCTTGAGCAGTTTGGGCAGATCGGCCAGTTCGGCAGCATGTGAGCCTTTGGCGTTGAACACGGTAACGGACATTGGCGGGCGTCCTTTCTGGCCGGTCCCTAGGGCCGGGGTGGGCCAATCAAACGCGCGAACAGGGCCAACAGGGTCTGTTCCTGGTCGGCCCAGTTGTAACGGGCTTCCACGACCTGGCGCGCCTGTGCTCCCATCTCGGCGCGGCGCGGATCGTCCTGGGCCAGCAGGGTCAGGCCGCGCGCGATGTCGGCGGGGTCTTCGATGTTCACCGGCACCGCCTGCCCGCCCGCCAGCTCCATCCAGAACGGGTTAGCGGTCATGAGCATCGGCAGCCCGGCGGCCATATATTCGAACAACTTGATCGGCCAGTTCACGGCGCTGTTAAGCTGCGGTCGCAGGCTCATCAGCCCGATGTGAGATTTCGCCAGCAGGCCCGGAATCTGTTCGTGCGGCACGTAGCCCCACAGCCGCACCCGATCCCCGGCGGCAGCGCGCACCTGCGCTTCATACGCGGCTGAGGCAAACGCCCCGACAATCCACAATTCGACGTTCAGAGCCGGATCAAGCTGCTCGACCGCCTGCACCAACTCCAGAATGCAGCGATCGGCCTGGGCGACCCCGGCATACACCGCGATCAGCCTGCCATCCGGCCCGCGAATGCCCGGCGCGGCGGGCCGCCAGCGCTCCACCTGCGGCACGTTGCGGACGATGATTGGCTGCTGGCGCGGGAAGCGGCCCGCGATCTGCTCGAAGGCGGCGATGATCGCGTCGAAGCGGCCCACGATGGCGCGCTCGTAGCGGTCGTAGACCCCGGCGATCAGGGGACGCAGCCCACGCGGAATCCAGGCTTTGTCCCGAATCTGGTAGGGCACGTGCTCGTGCACGTCATAGACCACGCGCCGCCCGCCTACTTTGAGCAGCAGCCCGACCAGGGTTAGCTCCGGGTCGTGCAGCAGGTAGACATCGGCGTTTTCGCGGCGGGCCTGCCGCCATACACCCGGCAGGCGGAACCAGCGCCGCCACGCTTTTTCGGCGGGGGGACGCGGGGGCAGGGGCCTGAGCTGCACCCCGTCGATCACTTCGTCCGGCGCGCCCTGGCCGAGCAGCGTTACCCGGTATCCGGCGCGCGCCAGCGATCGCGCTTCTTTGTGGAAGATGCGCGAGTCGAAGGGATTGTGCACGGTGGTCAGGATGCAGATTGATGGCATATGCGCTCCAGGGGTCACTGCGCCGCGAGGCTCTGTCGATTATAGCGGATTCGCTGCGCGCCGGGTGGTTCCATCGCGCCTGACTTTTGCCGTATACTGAGGGCACGGCTTGTGACTAATATTTTATGAAAGGAGACGGCATTGTTAGAGGTCGTCAACCTGAATCAGAAGCTCGACAAGGCCACCTGGAAGGCGCGGCGGTCACACTATCAGCAGCGGCTCTACGACCTGCAGTGGGCCGCGTACGATGCGCGCGTGCCGACCGTCATCGTGTTTGCTGGCTGGGATGCGGCGGGCAAGGGGACGTGTGTGCGGATGCTGACCTCGCGGCTGGACCCGCGCGGCTTCACCGTCTGGCCGATCCGCGCGGCGCGCACCCACGAGCAGAAGCGGCCCTGGTTGTGGCGCTTCTGGAACAAGCTGCCCAACTACGGGCACATCGCTATTTTCGATCAAAGCTGGTATGGGCGCGTGATCTTCGAGCCGGTGGAGCACGGCCTGCCCGAAGCCGACGTGCTGCGCGCCTACAATGATATTGTCGATTTTGAACGCCTGATCGCGCTGGACGGCACGATCATTGTCAAATTCTTTTTGCATATCTCGGCCAAAGAGCAGGCGCGGCGTTTTAAGAAGATCGAGGCCGACCCGCTCGAAAGCTGGCGGCTGGCACCCGAAGACCGGGAGCGAAATCGCAACTATGACCGCTGGCTCCAGGTTTACGAGCACATGCTGGAACGGACCGATACCAGCTTTGGCCCCTGGACGATTGTCGAGGCGACGAGCCGCTGGTTCATGCTCGACAAAGTGTACCGCACGCTGATCGCCAGCCTGGAGGCGCGGCTGGGCGAGCTGGACGTGCTGCCGCCGGCGATTAGTGAAGCGGAAGCGCTGCAAGAGGAAAGCGTGTTGGTCGAGGAGAGCTAGCGATGCTGGAAACAGTCGATCTCACACAAAAACTGGACGCGGACGAGTACCGCACGCAGCTTACGCTCTTGCAGGTGCGGCTGGGCGTGCTCGGCTTTCAGGTCTACCAGCAGCAGCGGCCCGTGATCATCCTCTTCGAGGGGTGGGACGCTGCCGGCAAGGGTGGGGCGATCCGGCGGTTGACCGAGCGGCTGGACCCGCGCGGCTACGTGGTGCACGCGATCGCGGCCCCGCGCGGCGACGATGCCGAGCATCACTACCTGTGGCGCTTCTGGCGGCGGCTGCCCGAAGCCGGACAGATTGCGATCTTCGACCGGAGCTGGTACGGGCGGGTGATGGTCGAGCGGATCGAAGGCTTTTGCACCGCCGACGAATGGCAGCGCGCCTACCGCGAGATCAACCAGTTCGAGCGCCAACTCGTGGATTTCGGCACGATCCTGGTCAAGTTCTGGCTGCATATCAGCCCGGAAGAACAGCTTGCACGCTTCGAGGGGCGGCGCGACACGCCCTACAAAGCCTGGAAGCTGACCGACGAGGACTGGCGCAACCGGGGCAAGTGGGACGCTTATTCCGAGGCGGTCGAGGATATGCTGCTGAAGACCAGCACGACCGCCGCGCCCTGGAGCGTGATCCCGGCCAACGATAAGTGGTTCGCGCGGGTGGCGGTGCTGCGCACGATTGTTAACGCCCTGGAGCACCAATTAGACCTGTCGTTTGAAAAAGTGGATGGGTCCGGGCGCAAAAAGAGCAGCCGGAAGAAGAAGAAAGCCTGAAATTGGATCAGAGCGCCCCGCCGGCTTGATCGGGCTGCTGCGGGGCGCTCACGATTGGCAGCGCTACAGTGACGCCTGAATCTCCTGCGCCAGCTCGGTCGTCTGCGGGGCCGGCGAGACGTTGAGTGAGTTCTTCAGTTCGGCTTCGAGACGCTGGTAAGCCTCAAGCGCCGTGCGGGGCCGGCCCAGATCACGATACAGCTCCATGATCGAGCGCGCCAGGTCCTCACGCTGCGGGCTGGTGGCGGCGGCGCGCAGATAGTAGCCCAGTGCATTCAGCTTGTCGTCGCGCGTCTTGTAGATGCGGGCCAGCCCGGCCAGCGCCTCGGCGTAGGTCATCGCCAATTCCTCACGCCGCTCCTGCACCCAATCCTGCTCCATCGTGCTCAGGAATGGACCGTGATACAGCTCGATCGCGTTCTGAAGCAGGCGAATGGCGTCGTCGTCCTCGGCGACCGCCGCGTTCTGGACCGCCTCGACGAACTTGAGCACGTCGTAATGCAGCTCCAGATCGGGCGAGATGCGATAGAAACCGGACCAGTAAACGGTCAGGTCGGTGCCCAGAATCTCGCTGATCTTGCGCTTGGTGACATGAAAGACGTTGGTCGCCTCGCGCGTGGAGAGGGTGGGCCAGAAGGTCTGGAAGATTTCGTCGCGCGTGGTCATGCCGCGATCGACGAAGTAGAAAAAGAGCGTGCGCGGCAGGACGCCATCCCAATGTTCGATCAGCCGCCCATTGATCAAGACGCGACCTGGCCCTAACGCGCGGACTTCGAGCACCGTTTTGCTGGCGGCGGAGACGTAATCCAGAATCATCTTGTCGGGATTGATCGGCACCAGCGCGATTTTGTCCTGAAGCGCCTCGCTGGTGAGAAGCTGCATCGGCAGCTCGCGCCCGCCCAGAATCACACGGGTGTCGCCCGATAGCTGGAGCGCCAGCGCCCTGATGAACGGGCTGACCTCGTCTTGCAGTGTCTGGTCGAAGGCATCGATAATCAGCCGGGTTTTACCCTGGCCCTGCAATAGTTTGGCGACTGCTTTGGCAGCGGCTTCTGGCTCGGCGGGAAATGCGGACGGTGTGCTCTTCAACTGAGCTTGAAAGGTGACCTGCAATTGGGCCAGTAACTCTTGCAGCGAGATTCCGGACCGGGGCACCGCCAGGAAGAAGATATGGGCATCTGGTTCAGTCAGAACCGGGGCAAGCAGGCGATGCTGGCCGTAGAAGTCCGGATGGAGGATGACGAGAGTAACGTCAGGTGACAAACTATCTAGCTGATCGTGCGCATAGACATACGCGTCGGGCAACTGCATGCTACAATCCTCCATCCTGTTCAGACAGGCCTGGTTTAGGAGATTAATCCGCCTCAATCAATAATGTTATACAGGCAGACTGATTGGCTTTATTGATAGCATTATACACACATGAGGAAAAGACCACAACCCTTTGGTGTGTTGAACGCGAATTATAATATTGTTTGAGTATAAAGACATATTACTTGGGATGCCAAATAAGATGTCGGTTGCAGGGGCTATGCAAGAAGAGTGAGCGCCGGAGTTTCAGGATGTCGAACGCCGGGTTTGGGTGGGAGAAGTGGGCGAGCCGGTGAGCGTGGCAAACGGTGTGATCGCGTCCACCCCGGCTGCATCATCTGTTGCGATCTCGGTGCCGGTCTGAGTCGCGTCCCCGGTTGGGGTTGGGGTGACGGTGGCACGCGGGGGCGGCGTGGCGCTGCTCGGCAGGGTAGAGGTTGGCGTGGGGCTGGGCAGCGGCGTAGGGGCCGGCTCACCGGGTACGCGAAACGTTGCGCAGGCAAGGGCTGTCAGAATCAGGGCGATAGCAACCAGGGCAGCGCGGCGCGGGCGAGCAGTCACAATTGGGCCGTCCCTCTCTGGGGCGAGGCATCGGGCCAGGGGCGCTAGACCGCCGTGCGGCGGAACGCTTCGACGACGTTGGGCAGGCGCTCGATCTTCGCCAGAATGCGCGCCAGCTGCTTCAGATCGCTGATCTCCATCGTCAGCTCAAAGGTCGCAATGTTCTGGCGCGTGCTGATATTGACGTTCGACATGCTGATATTTTCATCGGCGATCACCGCGCCGATGTCGCGCATCAGGCCCTCACGGTCATAGGCCACGATCAAAACCGGCACGGGGTAGGACTGCTCGCTAGACGGCGGCCAGGTCACATTGATGATGCGCTCCGGCTCGGTCGTGTTGAGGATGTTCTTGCAGTCGGCGCGGTGCACGGTTACACCCTTGCCGCGCGTGATGAAGCCGACGATATCCTCACCATAGCTGGGATTGCAGCAGCGGCCCAGCGTGACCAGCAGCCCGCCGGTTTCATCGATGCGCATCCCCTCGGCCTTGACCGGCTCGCTGCGTACGACATTAGCTTCCAGGCGCTCTGGGCCGGCAGCTTCCGCCTCGCGCCGCTCGGCTTCCAGCAGGCGGAAACCGATCTGTGCGCCGGTCAGATCGCCGTAGCCGATCGCGGCCATCAAATCTTCGGCGCTGTTGTAGCCAAGCTGAGCCGCGATTGTCTCACGCGAGGACGAGGCCATCCCCAGCTTGCGCAGCTCGCGCTCCAGGATTTCCTTGCCGTCGCCGATGCTCTTCTCGCGGTCACGGCGCTTGAACCACTGCCGGACCTTGCTGCGGGCGCGCTGAGTCGTGGTGTAGCCGAGATCGGCGTTGAGCCAGTCCAGGCTTGGCCCGCCGCGATTGGCCGTCAGGATTTCAATCCGGTCGCCGTTTTTGATCTGGTAATCGAGGCCGACCAGCCGCCCGTTGACCTTCGCGCCCCGGCAGCGGTGCCCGACTTCGGTATGGATATGGTAGGCGAAGTCAATAGGCGTCGCGCCTTCGGGCAGGTCGATGATGTCCCCTTTGGGGGTGAAGGCGTAAATCCGGTCGGGGGTGATCTGCTCGATCATGCCCTCGACAAAAACGTTGGCGTCCTGCTCTTCGCCGTCCTGGACCTCGTCCATCATGCGGCGCAGACGCTCCAGCCGCCGCTCGAAGGCGCTCTCCTGGCCCGACATGCCGCGCCCTTCCTTATAGCGCCAGTGGGCGGCGATGCCGTACTCGGCTTCCTCGTCCATCTCTCGGGTGCGGATCTGCACTTCGAGGGTTTTACCGTCCTTATCGAGCACGGCGGTATGCAGGCTGCGGTACGAGTTCTCTTTGGGCGACGAGATGTAATCGTCGAATTCGCCGGGGATCGCGTGGAAGATATTATGAATGATCCCCAAAGCCTGGTAGCATTCGGGGACCGTGTGCACGATGATGCGAATGGCGCGGATGTCGTAAATCTGGCTGAAGGGCAGGTGTTTCCGATCCATCTTGCGATAGATGCTGTAGATGTGCTTGGGGCGGCCCTTGATCTCGGCTTCCAGACCCTCGCGCGCGAACTGCTCGCGGATATAGCCCGTGATGCGCTTCATGTAGGCTTCGCGGTCCGAGCGCCGCTCGTCGATCTGGTCGGCGATCTCGCGGTACTTATCCGGCTCCAGATAGCGGAACGCCAGGTCTTCAAGCTCCCACTTGACCTGCCAGATGCCGAGCCGGTTGGCGATGGGCGCGAAGATGTCGAGCGTCTCGCGGGCTTTCTCGGTCTGCTTGTGCGGCGGCATATAGCTGAGGGTCCGCATGTTGTGCAGGCGGTCGGCCAGCTTGATCAGGATCACACGGAAGTCGGACCCCATCGCCAGGAAGGTCTTGCGCAGATACTCGGCTTCGCGATCACGCGGCTTGCCGCCGTGCATCCCCTCGACGCCGGTCGGGAGCTGCTTCAGCTTGGTGACGCCGTCGATCAGCTCGGCGATTTTGGGGTCGAATTCCCGTTCCAGGTCTTCGAGTGTGACCCCGGTATCTTCGACCACGTCATGCATCAGGCCGGCGGCAATGGTAACCGGGTCCATACCCATTTCGGCAAGAATCTGGGCGACGGCGACGCAGTGGATGATGTAGGGTTGTCCGGACTTACGATACTGGCCCTCGTGTGCGGTGCGGGCGCGCTCAAATGCGCGCTCGATCAATATCTGATCGTGGCGAGGGAGATCGGGTAAGGCACGGAAGATTTTGGTGAGGTCAACGGTCTGGGTTTGCACGCTGGAGACCTTTCCGATCTTGGTATCTCTCAAGTATAACCAGGGGCCCTACACGCTGCAATGATTAGTAACGGAATTCTAACGGTCAATGCAAGGTGTCGGACATGCTCAATGGCGTGCAATTCGCTGTATTTAGGGTATATTTTAAGCTATTCTTTTCAGAATTGTACGAATTGTACAGGGAATGCACACAATGGAGGACGGGTCCCGGTGAGTAAAACCACAACCAGGCGAGCTAATGCAGTCGCGGCTGCGCCCGAAAAAGCGGCCAGCACAGATTGGCTGCGGATTGCCGCGATCGGGCTGAGTATCGTGGGAATCCTGGTCGCGGGCTATATGTCGTGGGCGGAACTGACGGGCGGCGAGACGGTCTGTCTGGATGCGGGCAGCATCGACTGTGCCGCCGTGCAGGAGAGCGCCTACGCGGAGACGTTGGGTATTCCGGTCGCGGTGATGGGACTGCTCGGTTACATTGCGATTCTGGCGGTGCTTATTCTCGAAGATCAGGTGCCATTTTTTGCCGTTTATGGGCGGGCGCTGGTCATCGGTTTCACCCTGTTCGGCGTGCTGTTCTCGCTGTATCTGACGCTGATCGAGGCGACGGTTTTGGAACTGTGGTGCCAGTGGTGCGTGATCTCAGCGATCCTGATCACAGCCCTGCTGATCATCGGCGTATACCGCTGGTACCGGATGATCCAACCCCTGCGGGCCTGAGTGCCGGATTGAGGTAAAAAATAACGGGCAGACCCGCCCTAGAGTCTGCCCGTTGTTCGTTTA
Source organism: Chloroflexota bacterium (assembly GCA_012729765.1). Classification (GTDB taxonomy): domain Bacteria; phylum Chloroflexota; class Anaerolineae; order Aggregatilineales; family Aggregatilineaceae; genus JAAYCM01. The sequence continues at coordinate 33,708 of JAAYCM010000088.1, forward strand.
AAGAAGAAAAGCCGGCGTGCTCAGTCGTTCGAGTGCTGCTGGAGCGTGCGCGCGAAGATATCTTCACGATCCTGCTGGCGCTTGCCCTTCTTGGTGCGGCGCTTGTTGGAACGCTCTGGCATGCTCATGCCGGAGTTTTCCATGGCCTGACGCAGGGCCAGTTCCATCGCAGTAGGCATTTCTTCGGTTTCTTCGTCTTCTACGATCTGGGCGGTGGCGGTTTCTTCCAGCGCGCGTACGCTGAGGTCGATCTGTTTCTTGCGGCGGTTGACGCCGATCACCTTGACCTGAATCTCATCGCCCACGTGCACGACCTCGGAAGGATCGCCCACATAGCCTTTAGCCAGCTCGGAAACATGAACCAGGCCCGGACGCTCCGCACCAATATCCACAAATGCGCCGAACTTTTCGAGGCGCACGACGGTGCCCGTGTGGACACTATTGGGGGCGATATCGGACCATGTGACGTCCGCGGGCTTCAGCATCGTCAGGCTGATGCGGCCCTGCTTGCGATCGACGTCCTGAATCCAGACGTCGATTTCGTCGCCTTCGTGGAGCACGTCGGTCACATTCTTGACGTGTCCTTCTTGCAGTTGGGAGATGTGGAGCAGGCCAAGCCGACCAACGCCGATGTCCACCAGCGCGCCGTAAAGCTCAATTTTCTTGACCGTGCCCCTGACCTGCATCTTGGGAGCCAGGTCGTTTATGCTGGTAGGCGCTGCATGTTCGGTAGTCATGGGACGTGCTCCTTGTACCTTCGGCTATACAACACCGGGTTTGTGCTTGGTTTGTCGGGAGCGGATTATACCGCCAGCCTTCACCAGGGTCAACGGTGTGTTTATGGATGTTGTGCGATTTCGCACGAATTCATGCTGTTTTCTTACCGTTCGTGACGTTTGGCAACCGTTTGCTGCGTTTTGGCACCCATTCGCTAGCCGCCGCTCTGCTGCATCGCCAGCTCGCCCTGGATAATGCCGTCAAAGACCGCGAACGGCTGGGCGCCCATCGTATAGACGACACCGTTGATCACGAAGCCGGGCGTACCCTGGAAGCCGTATTCGCGCGCGGCCTGGAAGTCTATGAGGACTTCATCCAGGTAGCGCTCGCTGGACAGGCACTGCTCGAACTCGCCCGTATCCAGGCCCAGTTCGCCGGCAAAACCGACCAGCGTCTCCTGATCGAGCGTGACCGGCTCCGTCGCGCCGTGAGTGTCGAACAGGCGGTTGTGCATCTCCCAGAACATATCCTGATCCTGAGCACACTCGGCGGCCATCGCGGCCATTGCTGAGGCGTCTCCAAAGATCGGGAAGTCCCGGTATACAAACTTCACCTGGTCCGGATATTTCTCACGGATTTGGGGCAGCGTCTCTTCATAGAAGCGCCCGCAGAAGCTGCACTGGAAGTCGGAGAACTCGACAATCACGACCGGCGCGTCGGCTGGTCCCAGGAAGGCGTCGTCATCGTCGGCAACGCCTGCCGGAATACGCGTCGGGGTGGGCGGGATAGGCGTGTTGGTCGGGATCAGCGCGGCGACCTGGGTGCTGACGGCCTGATCGACCATCACCTGCAAGTCGGCCTGGCTCGGACCGCCCGCGCCATCCCCGGCGGCAATCGGCTGTATTCCGGCGACCTGCGTGCCGACCGCCTCATTGACCACCGCGCGCAGCTCATCCTGATCGACCCCATCGCCGGAGCCGCTGACCAGGGTTGCGATCAGCAGCCCGGCCAGCAGAAAGATCGCGGCAGTCATGACCAGCGTAAGCGTTGAGCTTGAATTATTGGGAGGAGTCATCACGGACGGCTCAGCGGGGATTTCCTCACGCAGGGAAACCGGCTTGCCTGCGCCCTGTAACTGGTCATGGATGTCGGCCATTACGCTCTATCCTTCGTATCACGGCTACCATTACACTGTGCCCCGGCCCGATCTCAACAGAACGCTTGCGCGCCGGCGACTCGTACGATTGTACCACACGGCTGAGGGATTATTCGAGAGAAATTTGTCAGAGTTATATCAATTTTACCGTAGGCGCGGCCCTCAGGCCCAGGCCGCCGCGTGGGACGGGAAAAGCATACGCCCCGCCGGGGGGAGCGGGGCGCAGCTTTGAGGTGAGGTTGGAATGAAATCCGGGCGGTGATGGCTAGGCTTCTTCTTCAGCGAATTCCACTGCTTCGGCGGTTTCTTCCGCGGCGTCTTCGGAGCCTGAGAAACCGTGCAGCGGCAGGATGTCATAGGACTGGCGGATCAGCATTTCCAACTCGCGCAGCAGTTCGGGATTATCGCGGAGATACTGCTTGGCGTTCTCGCGGCCCTGACCGATCAGCCCATCGTTATAGCGGAAGAACGCGCCGCGCTTCTCGACAATGCCGCACTCCACGCCGAGGTCGAGCACGTCACTGACCATGCTGAAGCCTTCGTCGTACATCAGGTCCACTTCGGCCTGCCGGAAGGGCGGGGCAACCTTGTTCTTGGTGATCTTTACGCGCGTGCGGTTGCCGATGATCTCTTCTTTTTGCTTGATGGCCTGGATGCGGCGGATGTCGATGCGGATGCTGGCGTAGAAGCGCAGGGCGCGCCCGCCAGAGGTCGTCTCCGGGTTGCCGAACATGATGCCGACTTTTTCACGGAGCTGGTTGGTGAAGATCACGGCGGTGTTAGACTGCTTGATCGCGCCGGAAAGCTTGCGGAGCGCCTGGCTCATCAGCCGGGCCTGCAAGCCGACATGGGCGTCGCCCATCTCGCCCTCAAGCTCGGCGCGTGGCACCAGCGCCGCAACGCTGTCTACCACGACCACATCCATCGCGCCGCTGCGGACCAGCGCGTCGGCGATCTCCAAGGCCTGCTCGCCCGTATCGGGCTGGGAAATGTAGAGGTTGCCGATGTCCACGCCGAGACGCTGCGCGTAGACCGGGTCGAGCGCGTGTTCCATATCGACAAAGGCGCAGACGCCGCCCATAGCCTGCGCCGAAGCGACGACGCTCAGGCACAGCGTGGTTTTACCGGAGCTTTCCGGGCCGTAGATTTCGATCACGCGGCCACGCGGGATGCCGCCGACCCCCAGCGCCAGGTCAATCGCCAGCGAGCCGGTCGAGATAACTTCGACGTTGAGATGCGCGGCGTCTCCAAGACGAACGATCGCGCCATCGCCGAAGCGCTTGGTGAGTTCGGCGAGCGTGTTTTCGAGAGCTTTCAGGCGGGCGTCCTGTGCCATTTCCAGTACTCCAATTAGGTATCTTGATGCCCCATCAGACGGTTCGTATGAGTGTTCGAAGTGTAGCACATACGTTCTAAGTTTGTCAAGTTTTGCTCGCGTGCGTTACGCCTGCGCCCCGCGTGTCGGGGATGCAACTGCCCGCAGCCGGTGTCGCAGCCGCGGGCAGTGTTCGAGTGCTTGAAACGGGCGGGCTTATTCCTGAATGAGCGTCAGGTTATAGGTGCCTTCGGTGCCGCCAACGTTCAGCCCGTAGTGGGTGGCGATGATGTAGTAGGTGCCATCGGTCGCCAGCGTTGCTTCATCGATCACCGAGTTGGTGTTCTCGCCGGGGATCACGTCGTCACCGTAATCGACCTGAATCCCGTCGGGCGAGATCAGGTAGACGGCGGTGTCGAGCGTGCCGCCGGTCGCGTTGAGGGTGATGGTCACGATATCACCCTGCTCGCCTTCGAACGAGTAAATCTCGAACTCCTGGCGGTCGGTGATGCTGCCCGAAACGGTCCCGCCGTAGGTGATCGGGATAGCCGTGTCGAGCCGGCTCTGGTAGTTGAGCGTGTTGGCGTTTGCCATATCGAAGAAGCCGCCCGGCCCGGCGGTCGCCGTGCCATCGTTCCCCACGTCGAACGTGATCATATAGCGCGAGTTGAGGGTGGGCGACTGCGAGGTGTTGATGACCGTCTCGCCCTGGACATCAACCGTCAGCGAGAAGTTGACCGGCGCGGTGTCGTCGCAGTTCTGCTGGAACCAGATCTCAACTTCATACGTGCCGGGCACCAGCCGGTTCGGCGGCCAGTAGATGTAGGAAACCGGCGTCGTGGTCGTATCAATGCACTCACGATTGCCGTCTTCGTCCAGGGTGCCGCCACTCTGGATGGTGGGGCGGTCGTCGTAGACCGTCACGCCGCTGGGGTCACGCACCTGAAGCTGCAAGTCGGCGTTGGTGTTCCATTGCAGCAGCACTTCGATCGAGCCTTGCGGCAGGGCGGCACCGTCCTCGGTGCCTTCTGGCAGCGGCGTCGTCACACCGGTACCGGTCCCTGTCGCGTCGGGCGCGGGCGTGCCGGCAACCTCGACCGTTGACAGTTCGAGCGTATACTCGCCTTCGGTCCCGCCGATGGTCAGACCATAGCGGGTTGCGAGGATGATATAGGTGCCATCGACGGCCAGATTGCGCTCAATGGCCGAATTGGTGGTGTCTTCGCTGGCGTCGTCGTTGTTGACCAGGGGCGTGTTATCGGGCGCGAGCAGCACCAGGTTGGTGTCCAGGCTGCCCGACTGCGCCATCAGGTCGATCCGAACGGTCGTGCCGGCGGTGGCGTCGAAGCTGTAGGCCTGGCCCGGCGCGTCATTGGTGATCACGCCGGTCACGGTCGTGCCGACCGCGATCGGATCGGGATTGGCGATCTCGCTGCGAAACAGGGTGGTATCCAGGCCGGCATTCACGCCGCCGTTAACCAGGGTCCAGGCCCCGTCGGAGCCAAGCTCCAGGCGCGCGAGATAGCGCTGGCCGGGGTTAAGCGTGCCGCTGAGCGATTGGGGTGTGCCGTTGGCGCTGGCCGAGAGATCAAAGACCTGCGGGCCGCCCACATCACAGGCATCGACGTAATAGATGATGATCTCATAGCTGCCAGCGGGCACATCGCCAGCCGGCCAGGCGATGGTCTCGGTCGGGTTGTCGGAGATCGCCGCGTCACAGTTTCCATTCACGTCCGCGTCGAGCGTGCCGCCGCTGGGGGCACTGGTGTTGAAGGCGTGCACCGTGCCGCCGACCGGATCGCGCACTTCCAGATTCAGGTTGACCGCTTCGGCCCAGGCCAGATCAAACAGCAGGCCATCCTCGATGGTGACGGTCTGCTCGCTGACCTGCCGGACTCCGGTCAGCTCCAGCTCAAACTCGCCGCTGGCCTCGCCCTCAGCCCCGCTGCCGCGCATCACCATGATCGTATAGGTCCCGTTGGTGGGGATGCTGATTTCGGGAATGGAAACGGTCGTCGGGCTGGTGAGATCGGTGTCCTGCGCGACGATAACGCCGGTCGGCGCGCTGACGAACACCATCGGGGCCAGCGCTTCCGTTTCCGTGGTGAGACTCAATGAAATGGAGTCGCCGGTGTTAGCAAAGAAGGTATAGGTCTGGACAAAATCATCGGAATCCAGTGTGCCAGTAACGACATCGCCCACGCTGAGCTGCCGCTCGTCGCCATCCTGGGCGCGGACGGGCAGGGCCAGCGAGAGCAGAACAGCGCCAAGGATCACGCTCAGCGCCAGCAGCCCGGCCTGGCGCAGGACCAGGCGAGGGAAAGTTCGAAAGCGAGTCTTGACAGTCATCGATTGAGTGCTCCTCATTGACGGCGGCACGTATCCGCCTCGCAGATGTAGTATCCAGTGTAGCTAATGCAAGGATGAATGGCAAAGGTTTGGACGCGGGCATGAGGCAACAGCCGAGCAGTCGTAGGGTATCGACTCACGGCAGCGGTTAGCTCGCGTCGTCGTCATCGACCGGCTGCGGCGTGGCGGCGGTGCCGGCCGGCTCGATGCCGAGCACAATGAAGTTGGTGGTGCCCGCTCGCACCGTGATCGTGCGCGAGACGCGGATATCGCCCAGCGAGGCCGTGATCTGGTATTCGCCTTCAGGCACGTCACCGAGTACGAAATTCTCGCGCCAGGCCGGATCGGGGCTGACATGCCACGTGCGCAGGCCCTCACCGTAAGGCTGGACATAGGTCGTCGTCGTCTCGATCACGCGCCCGCGCCGGCTGAGCGTGACAACCGCGTCGTCTACATAGCGCCCGTCGGGAAAGACCACACGCCCGGCGACGACGCCATGCCCCACGTAGGGCGCGATCCACAGCAGCGGATTGTGGACGGCAAAATAGTTATTCTGGCCGACGCGCACTTCCAGGTGGACGTGCGGGCCGCTGACGTCGCCCGTGCCGCCGATCAGGCCGATGATGTCGCCCGCTTCGACGTGCTGGCCGCGCTCGACCAGGACAGCGGACATATGGGCGTAGAGTGTCCACACCTTCTGGCCGCGATAGCCGAAGTCGTGCTCGATGATCACGACGTTGCCATATGACGGATAAATCTCGACGCTGTTCGGTTCCAAGACCTGCGCATCGCTGCCGGCCCAGATTACAGTGCCGGATCCGCCCGCCTGAATCGGCTCGCCGACCGGGTTGGGCATATCGACGCCGTGATGCACGCGCCATTCGTCCTGCGGGCCATTGGAGCCAAAGGGGTAATAGAACAGGCTTTGGCTGTTGGCGCTGGCATCGACCGGGCGCATGAACCAGAAATGATCGTCGGCGTGGGCGCTGAGCGGGACCTGTTCCGGCGGCGGCTGGTACTGCGCGACGGCGGCTGGCTCCTGCGGGACAAAGACGCCGGTCGGGCTGGGGTAGGCGGTGGGACCTCCGGCGGTCTGGGACTCGAAGGCGGCAGTCGGCCAGGGAGTCGGCGTGTCCCAGGGCGTGCTCTGAAGATCGACCGGCTCGATGATCGTCTCGGCTTCGGGTGGTGGCAGGGTGGGCGGCACATAGGCCGTGACATCCAGCTCTGGCGTCGGGATGGGGGTATTGGCCTCGCGCGCGAGCTGGGCTTCCAGCTCGGCCTGCCAGCTGTCCTGCGGCGCGTCGATCGGGGTCGGCGTTGCGGCAGGGACCGAAACCACGATCGCGGGGCGGGTGTTCTGCCACACGAACAGCCCGCCGATGGCGACGATTGCCGCGAAAATCAAGAATCCCTGCAAGTGCCGGCTGCGGTCCATTCTGGCTCCAGTTCCGTCTACTGCTGATCCGGCGGGATGGGTGTCGGCGTGCGGAAGACGGATGATGTCGGCGTGGGCGACGGCAGCGGTGGCGGCGGCGGGATGGGCGTCGCGTCGCTGAGGAAGCTCTGCGTCTCCGCCGACGTGTACAATTCCAGCATGGCATCGTTCCAACTCAGGCCGTCGGTTTTCTGGAACGTCCAGAACTGGATCGCGCCGAAATTGAAGTTCCAGGTGCGCCCGGCGGGGACGCGCTGCCAGTCGAAGTCCTCGGCAAACTGCGTCAGATCGACGTAGTAGCCGGGGGGAATACTCTCCATCAGACGCCCGCCGCGCTCGTAATCGACGACATCACCGCTGAGTCGGGCCTGGAAATCCCAGGGGATGCGGCGCAGCGGCTCGCCTAATACGCCATTTTGGGCCTCGCCAGTCACGCGGACGTAGACGCGCCAGAAGGTGTTGACCTCGATATCCTCACGCACGACCGCAATCGGGGCCGGGGCATCGACGTAAATCAGGTCTCGATCGATGGCGAAGGCGCGCCCGGCGTAATGCCAGCTTTGGCGCGGCTCGCCGGGTTCGGGCAGGTGATCCTGCGGCCAGAAAGCGTGCTCCAACGTGCCGAGGAAGTCATAGCCGGCGCGTTCCAGCACGCGGATACGCAGCGCCTCGAACGCATCGTTGACGCGGTCGGAGAGATAGGGCTGGGATGCGGTGACATTATTGAGCGGGGCCAGCCCATACAGCCCGTTGGCCTGCTCGCGCGCGATCTCCTCATAGAGCGGCTCGGATACCTGGGGATTGGCCGGCACGCCGCCGCTGGCGATGAACGACGGCGGCAGGGCGACTCGGGTCCAGTCGGGGTCCGAGGCGCGGCCTGGCACGTTGATCGCGTCGGTCGCCGCGCCGAACGTGACGGCAGTCCCGGCGAGAATCTGTGTCTGGCGACCCACGTCGAGCGCATAGGCCAGGCTGGAGCCGTTGGGTGCCCAGGCGGGCATCTTGCCGCGCCCGACCAGGATCGGCTCGGCCTGCGGCTGCTGGACCGGCTTGTAATAGACGCCCTCGACGCCGCCCACGACCGCGCTGTAGGCGATGCGCGTGCCGTCGAGACTCCAGGTGGGGTAGTTCTCGTCGGCGTCGGGCGTGTTGGTCAGGTTGACGGCCAGGTCTTCGGTGGGATTGTCGAGATTGAGGACGAAAATGTCCTGGCGACCGTCGCGCGCACTGACATAGGCGATCTGGCGGCCCTGCGGCGACCAGGCCGGTTCGATATCCGGGCCGGGGCGATAGGTGACGCGCAGCGCGCCTTCGCGGGCGGCCCGCGCGGGATCGGCGCTGATGATGTAGATGTCGAGATCCTGCGTGTCGTCGCTGTAGCCCTCGTAGGCGATAAACGCCCCATCAGGACTCCAGGTGGGCGCGCCTTCGAAGCCGGGCGTATAGGTCAGGCGGGTGAGCGCGCCGTTATCGACTTGCAGAATGTACAGCTCCCAGTTGCCGTCGCGGTGGCTGGCGAACGCGATGCGCGACCCGTCCGGACTCCACGCCGGGTCGCGGTCGTCGGCGGGATCATTGGTCAGGCGCAGGGGCGTTGTCTCTCCCACACTGATCGCCCACAGGTCTTCCTGGCCGTTCTCCCGCAGCGTATAGACCAGGCTGCCGCCTTCGCGCAGCGGGTCGGGAATCGGGGTGTCGGTGGGCGGAACGGTCGGGAAGAGGGCGGTCGGCGGGGCGGTGCCGCGATTTTCGGGCCACTGCCCGGCCACCGGCAGCGTCGGGCCGGAGTCGTCACCGTTTGTTTCCAGGATCACCACGACGATCAGGATCAGCAGCAGCAGGACGGCGAACGCGCTGAGGGCGCGATTCTGGATCAGAAGCGGGTCCTGGCGCACGGCGGTAGTCATGCCGGTGGCGGCGGCACGCTGCGCCATCGTCGTCTGGCGGCCATCGTAAGCCTGCTTGGCCGTGCGGCGGACGGTGCCGCTGCCCAGGTGCCAGATTCCGCCGATCACGCCTGTGACCAGCGCCGCGATCCCGCCAGCAAAACCGGCGAGGCCCTGTTTGAAGTAGGCGAACTGCTGTGCCAGTGACACCGCGCCCCACGCCGCGATGCGCAGAAACGCGTTGCCCAGCCGGTCAGTGACACGGAACGCGCGAACGAGCATAAACCAGCCTTCTATGCACGACGGAAATCCCGCCAGGAGATCAGCAGGCCCAAGAGCCTAAGGCCGGATTCTACAGAAAAAGGGAGAGGGGGGCAACTTTCGCGCCGGGGTGGGGAGCGTGGGCATAAAAAAGCCCTGCGAGCAAGGCTGCCAGCAGGGCGAGGATTTGGAGAGAGCGGGGCGGCTAGTCTTTGCTGCGGCCAAAGCTACCCCGGCTGTCGATGTCGTCACTGTCTACGCGGCGACGGGTTGCCGGGCGATCCGATCCCCCGAACATGGTGCGGTCTGAGGAGCGCGGACGCCCGAAAAAACCGCGACTTTGAATGTCGGGATCATCATAGCGGGGCGAGAGCGGGCCGCGCCGCGAGAATGGGCTGCCACCCAATCCACGCCCCAGGCCGCCGCCCAGCCGCGAGAAGAGCGACATCACGGCGAACGCGGCGAACACACCGAACAGGCAGACTCCGGCCAGACACAACGTGCCGACGTTATCCATAGGAAGCTCCTTTACTCGACCTCGAATTGGACCGACTCAGCCGAGTTGCCGTTGACGATGAACTCAGCCTCATAGCTGCCGCTTTCGAGCACGACGCCGGAGTCGGATGGCTCAAAGACAAAGTTGATGCAGGTGTTGTTGTATTCCTGGTTGGCGGTGATTTCCGGAGCATCCTCGACCGGATCGCCCTCATGATAGAGCCGGACGAACACGCTGGCACCGGCCTCGACGTCACTCCCCGGCGCGATCACGTAGACCGAATCGCCTGGCGAAAATACCGAAGTCTGACCGATCGGGCAGCCGTCCTGATCGATGTCAATCGCGGTCACCGGATCGCCCAGATCGACGCCGCCGAGATCGCGCTCTTGCGCGAGGATATCGTCGTTGTCATCGTTGTTGTCGTCATCGGAGCCAAGCAGGCCGGGCAGCACAAAGGCCGCTACGACCAGCAGGATCAGACCGATGGCGATGGTTCCCTTGTTGAGCTTCAGGTTGTTCATGTTCTCTCACTTTGCGTGTAGCGCCACTCGTCATGTTCGATTGCGTTCGATTTACAAATTTCATGACTTCTAAAGCGTAGCGCGAAAGCAGAGGAGACGTATGAGGCACGTGGGGGGTTATCAGCTAGGCCACGTAGGGGATTCTAAAATAAGTCATTCGACCTTTTCCGGGGCGGGTCAGGCTCAGGTCAGCACGCCGGCGAAGGCGAACAGCGCCGCGACGCCGCCGGTGTGCCAGAACAGCACGCGCTGCCCGACAGGGAACGCGCCCTGCCCGATCAGGCCGATCAGCCCGGCCAGCGCCCGCCCGGTGTAGACCGGATCGACCAGGATGCCCTCATGGCGCGCCAGCAGGCGGATCGCCTCGCGCTCCGGCTCGCCGATGACGGCATAGCCGCCGCCGAGGTAGTCGTCATTGATCAGAATCGCGGCGGGGTCGGGCGGGGCGTCCAGGTCGAGCAGCGCGGCTCCATCCTGTACCAGCCGCAGCACGTCGTCGCGCAGAGCGTCGCGCGGCTTATCGACGCTGATACCGAGCAGGCGTGTCTCGTCCGGCAGACCGGCGACACGCGCGCCGAGCAGCATCCCGGCCTGTGTCCCGCCGGAGCTGGTGGCGAAGACATACGCGTCAAACGGGCGAATCGCGGCGGTCTGGGCGGCGGCTTCCTGCATGGCCGCGACATAGCCGAGCAGGCCGTAGCGGTTCGAGCCGCCGTAGGGGATAACGTGCGGGCGGCGGCCCTGGGCCTGCAATTCGGCTTCGACGCGCTGGATCGTCTGGGTATAGGGGGCGTGTTCGGCGGTCCAATGAAGCGTCGCGCCGAGCAGGTGATCGAGCAGTAGGTTGCCGCTGAGCGATTGAGGCGCGACACCGTCCGGCGCGTAGAGCACAAGATGGCACTCCAGCCCACAGCGCGCGGCCCCGGCGGCGGTCTGGCGGGCGTGGTTGGACTGGGTCGATCCGGCGGTGATCACGACATCGGCGCCCGCTGCGAGTGCCTGTGCCAGCAGAAATTCAAGCTTGCGCGCCTTGTTGCCGCCGGTCGCCAGCCCGGTCTGATCATCGCGCTTGATATACAGCTCTGGCCCGCCGAGCGCGCGGCTCAGGTTGGGCAGCGGCTCAATGGGCGTCGGCAGGTGGGCCAGCCGGACACGCGGCAGGCGTTCCAGAGCGGACAAGGCGGCGGAATCGGACAGCATGGTGATTCATCTCCTGGGCAGGAAGCGGACGAATTCCAGTATACTGGATCGGGGAGTGCAGCGCGATGACACACGATTCGATTTCCGGGCAGCTGCCCATGCCGGATGACTCCGGCAGCGTGATTCTGATCTCCGGTTGGCGGCAGGCCGGCAAGACAACGCTGCTGCTCGATCTGCGGGCGGCGGCGCGAGAAGCGGGCTTGCGGGTGGGCGGATTCCTGTCGCCGGGGCGGTTTGTGCAGGGCGTCAAAACCGGGATTGACCTTCTGGACGCGGCCAGCGGCGCGACGATCCCACTGGCGACGGTCGGTGAGCAGGGCGCGATCCACACCGGGCGCTACAGCTTCGAAGCGGCGGCGTTCGAGGCGGGAATACGCTATGCCGAAGCGGGGCAGACAGCGGATGTGTTTCTAATGGATGAACTGGGGCCGCTGGAACTGGTGCGCGGGGAAGGGTGGGCGGCGGTGATCCCGCTGCTGCGCGCGCGGCGCTTTGGCGTGGCGCTGGTGGTCGTGCGCCCGGATCTGATCGATGCGGCGCGGGAACAGATTGGGCTGCCGCCGGACTCGCCGCTGATTCGGGTCGATGAGTCGAACCGCGACGACGTGCGCGACCGGCTGGTTGGCTGGCTCCGCGGGCGCGTGCCGCGCGGCTAGTCGATCACTTCCACGCGCTTCTGCTTATTCTTATCCTCATTCACGCCGAGCAGCCCTTCGAGCACCATATTCACCAGCGAGATGATGATCCCGCCCAGGATAGCCGATCCCAGGCCGTCCACGTCGAAACGGCCACCGGCCAGCTCGTCGGTGATCAGCAGCATGACGCCGTTGAGCACGAACAGGAACAGGCCGAGCGTCAGGATGATCAGCGGGCAGCTTAGCACAGCCAGGATCGGCTTGAGGATCGCATTCACGACGCCGAAGATCAGCGCGACGAGGATGATCGTCAGCAGCCCGTCATCGCTGAAGGAAATACCGGGCAGGATTTCCGCCGCGACGACCAGCGCGACGGCGGTGCTCAGCAGGCGAAGCAAAAAGTTGCCCATCGGTGGCGCTCCTTTGCGGACTCGGTGGTAGAGGGGTTAAGTGTACTGCGGCCCAGCTTTTTGTACCAGCTAACGCCATAGATACCTTAAGTGCCTCTAATCACTAAAGCTTGAATAAATCTTACAACAATGGTTTAATGTTTCTAAGGCGTGATCATGGAAATGAGGAACAGGGCCATGCAAGTTAAAGCGTAAAAACTTCCCGACGAGCCGATTATAATTCTAACCATATCGGGCAGCAGTAGTGAGGCGGACGTTTCCGAACGGGAGGGCAGGCAGGTGTACTCCCTCTTTAATTCGGTCTCCGAGCCTGTGGTTCTTATCCTTGACGTCACCCAGGCTGAAGTTGAGCTCGATGAGATTATGCGTGGAGCCAGCAGCGTCTATCGCGGGGACAGTCCCCTCTTCCGGCACCCGAATGTCCGCCAGATTTTGCAGGTTTCAAACAACCCGGCGTTTGAAATGGCGGCCAGAGGGCTGGATAGCGAGGTGTTTGGGGACGTAAAAATCGAAGTGTTCCACACGCTGAAAGAGGCGCTCAACTACGCCCGCGCGTCATCGTAATCCCGGCGCGGCTTCCGATGCCGTGCACCAAACGAAATAGAGTGCGGACACCTCAAAACCCTTGGTTCGGTACCGGGGCGCATGGGCACAGTTCGTGCGCCCCTTAGTTTTGCTGCACGCCGGATGCCTCGAAGCGCCCGAAGTTGTAGTAAGCGGCACACGCACCCTCGGAAGACACCATCGGCGCGCCGAGCGGCTTACGCGGCGTGCATTCCTTGCCAAAGGCGGGGCACTCGTTGGGCTTGAGCACGCCCTTGAGCACATCTCCGGCGCGGCACAGCGGCGATTCCTGCGTCTGGATGTGGCTGACGGCGAAGCGCCGCGCGGCGTCGTAGAGGGCATAGGCGGGGCGGAGTTGCCACCCGCTGCCCGGAATGGTCCCGATGCCGCGCCAGTTGCGGTCGCACGCCTCGAACACCTCATTGATGATTGCCAGCGCGGGCCGGTTGCCATCTTCGACGACGACGCGCGGATAGGCATTCTCGACTTCGGCGCGGCCCTCTTCAAGCTGGCGGATGCACATCCGAATGCCGTGCACCACATCCAGCGGCTCGAACCCGGTTACGACCATCGGCACGCGGTAGCGTGCGACCAGCGGGTGATACTCCCAAAAGCCCATTACGGCGCAGACATGCCCGGCCAGCAAAAAACCCTGCACGTGCACATCCGGCGCGCTGAGCAGCGCATCGAGCACGGGCGGGACGCGCACATGGGACACCAGCATCGAGAAGTTGGGGATGCCAAGCTGCCGGGCCTGAAAGACGGCGGTCGCGTTGGCGGGCGCGGTCGTCTCGAAGCCGACGCCGAAGAACACGACTTCCTTCTGAGGGTTGTCCTGCGCGATCTTCAGACATTCGAGCGGTGAATAGACCACGCGCACATCGCCGCCCTCGGCCCGCACCTGGAACAGGTCCTTACGCGAGCCGGGCACGCGCAGCATATCGCCGAACGACACCATGATCGTATCGGGCAGCGACGCGATCGCGATGGCCTGGTCGATCAACTCCTGGGGCGTGACGCACACCGGGCAGCCGGGACCGTGAATCATCTCGACGCCGGGCGGCAAAAGCTGGTCGATGCCGTTGCGGATGATCGAGTGCGTCTGCCCGCCGCAGACTTCCATCAGCCGCCAGGGCCGGGTCGTGATGCGCTGGATGTCGTCCAAAACTTCGCGCACGCGCGCGCCGTCGCGGTATTCGGTGAGATGCTTCATGGCTGCGATGTTTTCCTCCAGGGCTGCCGGGCGGCGCGGTTAGGCGTCGGGCGGGCCTAATTCTTCGTCGAGAATGCCGGTTTCGCTCAGCAGGGCCAGCGTTTCGCGCGCTTCGTCCTCGTCGATCACGTTGAGCGCGAAGCCGACATGCACGATGGTGTAATCGCCAAGCTGTGCTTCGGGCACATAGGCGAGGCAGGCTTCGCGCACCACGCCGCCGAAATCGATCTTGCCCATGCGCAGGCCGTTCGACTCATAGACTTCGATAATTTTCCCCGGTATGCCAAGACACATTGTGCAGCTCTCCATTAGCTGTTACTCACACTGTAGGCGGCGATCACGGCCTGGCCGAGCGCCAGCCCGCCATCATTGGGCGGAACGATCCGGTGGGTGAGCACGTCGAACCCGGCGGCGCGCAGCAGCGGCACGGTTTTGTGCAGCAGCGTGACGTTCTGCCAGACTCCGCCGCTCAGCGCGACCGTATGCAGGCCGGTGGCGGCCCGCGCCTGCTCGCAGACGGCGCGCACCATTTCGGCCACCCCATTGTGAAAACGCGCCGCGATCCGGGCCGGGGCCACGCCTGCACGCAGATCGGCCACCAGCGCACGCAGCGCCGGGGCGGGATCGATCTGGGCCGGACCGGAATCGCCGGGCGGGACGAGATCGAACGGGTACGCGCCCGCTTCGTCGGGATCGGTCTGCGCTTCGAGCCAGATCGCGGCCTGGGCCTCATACGTCACAGTTTGCAGCACACCCGCCAGCGCGGCGACGGCATCGAACAGGCGGCCCATGCTCGACGTGAGCGGGGCGTTGAGGCGCTTCTCAAGCTGCTGGCGCACGATGGCCTGCTCCGCATGCGAGCCAGCCTGGACGGGCGGCAGGTCGGCGTCCCATGCGATCCCGGCGGCCCACAGGTGCGCCAGCGCGACGCGATAGGGGCGCAGGGTGGCCGCGTCGCCGCCGGGCAGCGGGACATAGCGCAGGTGGGCGAAACGCTCACAGCCGCCGTAGCCGCCGATCAGAATCTCGCCGCCCCAGATCGCGCCGTCCGGCCCCAGGCCCGTGCCGTCGAAAATGATGCCGATGGCCGGTTCGGCGGGACGCCTGTGCTCGGTCAGGCAGCTTGCCAGGTGGGCGTGATGGTGCTGCACGGCCAGAGTTGGCGTGCCTGCGACCTGGGCGCGGCGCAGGGCATAGCGCGTGCTCAGATAGTCAGGGTGGGAGTCGTGCGCGATCAGCTCTGGCTGGACGCGGAACAGCCGCTCCAGGTGTTCGATGCTGTGCTCATACGAGCGCAGCGCCTCGTAGTTCGCCAGGTCGCCGATGTGTTGGCTCATGAAGGCGTAACGCTCGCGCGCGAGGCAGAACGTATTCTTGAGTTCCGCCCCGGTTGCCAGCAGCGGCGGCGCGTCGAAGGGGAGCGGGACCGGGTAGGGCGCATAGCCGCGCGAACGGCGCAGCGGCAGGATGCCATCGGACTTGGCGCGCACGACCGAGTCGTCGCAGCGAATGTGAATGTCGCGGTTGTGCAGCAGGAAGGCATCGGCCAGCAGCCCCAGCCGCTCCAGCGCGTCGGTGTTCGCGGTGGCGATCGGCTCTTCGCTGGTGTTGCCGCTGGTCATCACCAGCGCGGGCGGGAAGTCCGGCGCGGCTTCCAGCAGCAGGTGATGGAGCGGCGTATAGGGCAGCATCACGCCCAGCTCGGTCAGCCCCGGCGCGACGGAATCCGCGATGATTGTGCCCGGCAGCAGCGGCAGCAGCACGATCGGGCGCTCGCGGGCGGTGAGCGCCTGGGCCGCCGCCGCGCTCACCACGCAGAAGCGCCGCACGGTGTCGAGATCGGGCAGCATGACGGCGAACGGTTTGGCGGCGCGGCCTTTCCGCTGGCGTAAGGTCTGCACCGCCCCGGCGTTGGTCGCGTCGCAGGCCAGATGAAACCCGCCCAGGCCCTTGATCGCCAGGATATGCCCGGCGCGCAGCAGCACCCGTGCCGCCGCGATCTCGTCGTCGGGCAGCGCATCCCAGGTGGCAGGCCGGGGCAGGGCGGGGCTGGGCAGCAGCTCCAGGCGTGGGCCGCAGACCGGGCAGGCGTTCGGCTGGGCGTGGAAGCGCCGGTTGAGCGGGTCATCATACTCGCGCTGGCAGTCCCGGCACATTGTGAACGGGGCCATCGTCGTCTGGGGCCGGTCGTAGGGGATGTCCTGGATGATCGTAAAGCGCGGGCCGCAGTTGGTGCAGTTGGTGAAGGCGTAGCGGTGGCGCCGGTCGGCGGGATCGAACACCTCGGCCAGGCAGTCGTCGCAGGTCGCCACGTCCGGCGCGATCGGCTGGTAAGCGCCGGCCTGCGCGGCGCTGTGCTCGATCTGGAAGCCGCTATAGCCGTTGGGCGCGATAGTCTGCGCCTCGACGCTTTCGATACGCGCGAGCGGCGGGGCCTCAGCCGTGATCGCGCGCGTGAACGCCTCGACCGCGTCCGGCGCGCCCACGATCTCGATATCAACGCCCGCCGAGGTATTGCGCACCCAACCGGAGAGATCGTAGCGCACGGCCAGCCCGTAGATAAACGGGCGGAAGCCCACCCCCTGGACGATGCCCGTCACGTGAATCCGGCGGGCGGCGGCAGTTTCGACCATCACGCCTCGTTCGTCGCGCTCCGCTGGGCGACCCGCGCGCGCAGCCAGTCCAGCCAGGCGTCGAAGCCTTCACCGGTTTTGCACGACACCGGGAAGAAGGCGACGCCGGGATTGAGCACTTCGACGCCGTGCCGGAAGTAGTCGAGCCTGAAGTCGATGTAATCCATCAGGTCGATCTTGTTCAGCAGCAGCACATCCGCGCCCCGGAACATGGCCGGGTACTTATAGGGCTTGTCGTCGCCTTCGGGCACGCTGGCGATCACGACATTGACATGATGGCCGAGCTGGAAGGCCGCCGGGCAGATCAGGTTGCCGACGTTCTCGATGATCAGCAGGTCGAGCGCGTCCATTGGCAGCGAGGGCAGGGCGCTGCTGACCATGTTGGCGTCCAGGTGGCAGTTGCCGCCGGTGTTGACGAGCGTCACCGGCACGCCCAGCGCCGCGACCTTCTCCACGTCGATCATCACGACATCGCCTTCCATCACGCCGATACGCGCCTCGTCCTTCAGCGCGCTGATGGTCTGCATGATGACGCTGGTCTTGCCGCCGCCGGGCGAGGCCATGATGTTGAGCGCGACCACGCCCAGCGCGTCCAACTGCTGGCGGGTGCGCGCCGCGATCTGGTCGTTGGCGTCCAGAATATTTTCGACAACCTTAATTTCGGGCATGAGATGACCGTTCCTCTTCGTCAGATTGAGCTATCGAATCAGCAGGCAGATCGACTTCGATGCTTTCCAGGTAAAACTCGTCGCCGCCTTCGACATCTATCTGCTCGCCGTGACAGGCCGGACAGACGAACTCGCGGTGATCGAAGGCGAACTGGTGGCCGCAGTCGCGGCAGCGCAGCCGGGCCGGGACACGGGTAAAGACCAGCACGGCACCGGCGGCGATCGTGTCTTGGGCGATGATCTCCCAATAGAACTGCACGGAGTCATCGACGATGTTTGCCATCTGGCCGATCACGACGTTGAGTTGGGTGACGCGCGCTGCACCGGCCTGCTGCGCGTGGCGCACGGCCAGATCGAGCAGGCTTTGGGTCACGCCGAGTTCATGCATGGATAAACCGCCTGGCTTCTTGTGATTACGGTGATGCTTATCAAGATTAACCGGTACTGTATCACATCCGCACCGGGCTTTCAGGTGATGAATGTCACCGCCCTACCGGGTGATTGGATCGATTTGGTGCGGCGGTTAAAGGCCCTGGTCCGGGATGTTTCGCGCAGGGTAGGGCTTGCCCTACCCCTACGGCATGCGGTCAACGGCTGGGGGCACATCCTCGCCTGGCATGTGCATAACTGTGGCTAGAATCCCTGGTAAATCCACTGGGGCGCGGAGTCGGCGGTGACGATGATCACCAGCAGCACGATCAGACACAGCAGCAACGCGAACAGGTTTTCACGGCTGAAGACGACCCGGAATAGTCGGCGGGCGAGGGGCATGGGCGGACGATCTCCTTATTGTTGGCCGAGCACGTCGGTCAGGAACTTCTGGCGATTGGCCGAGCGCGCGATCTTGCCACTCGACGTTTTGAGCAGCCACATCGGCTCGACGAGATGCACATAGCGCGCCATCGTGTCGGTTGTCTGGGCGATCCGCGCGCGGATTTCGCGGATGATGTCGCTCTGCTGCTCCGGATCGTCGGTTTCCGTTTCGGCCAGCACGGCGATATCTTCCGTGCCCAGGGCCTCGTTGAGCACGCCGAAGGCGACCACGCGCCCCGGATGCACGCCGGAGATGTCGTTCAGCACGTTTTCGATATCCTGGGGATAGATGTTCTTGCCGCCAACGATGATCAGGTCTTTCTCGCGGCCCGTGATATACAGCTCGCCATCCGCGAGATAGCCCAGGTCGCCGGTGAAATACCAGCCGTCCTGAATCGCCTCGGCGGTCGCGTCGGGGCGGTGGTAGTAGCCGCTGAGCATACAGTCGCTGCGCAGGGCCACTTCGCCCACGTGCCGGTCGGGCAGGTCGCGCCGTTCGGCATCCACGATCCGAAGCTCGGTATTGGGAATCGGCGCGCCGCATGACACCATGCGCGTGACGAAGCCGTTGTCTGGCCCGGCAGGTTGGGCGATACGCTGCTCCATGATCAGCGCGCGGTCGATGACGTCGATATGCGGCAGTGCTCCGACCGCGCTCTGGGTTACAGCGAAGGTGTTCTCGGCCATCGCGTAGCAGGTCGCCAGCGCATCGGGCCGCAGTCCATAGGGTTGGTAGCGCTCCAGGAAGACCTCGTGACTGTCGGCGCGCACCGGCTCGGAGCAGTTGATCACGGCGCGCAGGCTGGAGAGGTCCAGCCCTTCCAGGGCCGAGGGGCGCACGCGCGCTGCGAGGAAGTTATAGGCAAAGTTGGGCAGCCAGCACAGCGTGCCACGATAGGTGTCGATGGCGTGCAGCAGGATAGCCGGCTCGCGCACCCAGTGGAAGGGCGACATCAGAACCAGGTGTAAGCCCTGGATCACGGGCATGATGAACCCGGCGATCAGGCCCATGTCGTGATAGAGCGGCAGCCAGCTCACGATCACATCATCCGGCTGCAGGTTAATGGCGGCAGAATAGGCCGCGACCTGGTTGAGCACGGCCCCATGCGCGAGCATGATCCCTTTTTGCAGGCCGGTGCTGCCCGACGAGTGCTGTAAGAAAGCGGTATCCTGGGGTTGGGCAGGGGCGCGATCCAGGTAGCGCTGGAGATCGCCGCCCGGTTCCAGATCGTCGATATTGAGCAGCGCGCCCAGAGTCGGGATGCCCTGCAAATGCTGGCGCAGGGTGGGCAGCATCTCGTCATAGGTGATGACCGCTTTCACTTCCGACAGCTCGACCAGGGCGCGCACGCTGGCGTAATAGTGATCGGGATCGAGCTTGGGCGTCAGGAAGGGAAAGATCGACGGGACCGCGCCGAGCAGCATCGCGCCCCAGAAGCCGAACAGGACATCTTCGCCATGCTGTAAGACCAGCACCACCAGGTCATCGCGGCGGACGCCGGCCTGTTCGAGCGCGTGGGCATAGCGCGCGGCCCGCTCGAAAAACTGGCGATAGGTGATCGTATGGGTTTCATCGGGCGCGATCAGCGTCAGCGCAGTACGATCGGCGGCGTGCTCGGCCAGGTTGCGGGCGCAGTCGAGCAGCGTGGCCGGGCGTGCATCCAGGCGGACAGGCAATTGCATAAACGGCGATTGATCAGTTATAGTGCTCATAACAATCCGTGTGATACTCCAGCGAAAACGAGCAGCGCTGGACCCGGGCAACAGAGGGATTATACCGATTTCTGCCGGTCAAGCCAGACGTTAAGCAGCCGCTAACGGGCATCTGCCTGACGCAGCACGCGGCGCAAGATTTTCCCTATTGCAAACCGTACAGTTTAGACGAGAATGATCTGGTTTATTTTGCCCTGGAATGTCTGACAGGGTGAGCTAGGCTGTATTCGCGGAAATCCGGTAGTGAGGACGGCGAGATGGATGAAGAAGTCAGTGGGGCGGTGCAGGCTCAAGCCCGCGAAAGATGGAACCAGGCGCGCCGCCAGGCATTTTTGCAGCGTCTTTACGGTGCGCTCGGCCTGACCAAACGCCCCGGCGAGCTGCTCTCGTTCGAAACCGTACAGGAAAAGCTGCGGCTGACCCAGAACGCCTATCGCGGCCTGCACCAGGTGCCGCTCGATCAGATCGTCGGGAGTGTGGGGCGTTATAACGACTTTACTCGCACCTTTCTGCCGCTGGTCGAGGGCGATAGCTGGCGCTGGCGGCGCGTGGCGGAATTGCAGTTTGAGACAGGGCTGCCGCCAATCGAGCTGTATAAAGTGGGCGATGTCTACTTCGTGAAGGACGGCAATCACCGGGTATCGGTGGCCCGGCAGTTCGACGCGCCGACAATCGAGGCGTATGTGTGGGAATACGAAACGCCGGTCGGGGGCATCTCGCCCAGCATGGAAGTGGACGACCTGATCGTCAAGGCCGAGTACCGCGCGTTTCTGGATCGCACTCTGCTCAACCGCTCGCACCCGGAGCAGAATATCGTCCTGACCGAGCCGGGGATGTATCCTGCGCTGGAACTGGAGATCGAGATCTATCGCCGGAACCTGGAGCAGATCGACGGCGAGCCGCACACCTATGAGGAAGCCGCCGCGACGTGGTACGACCTGGTGTATACCCTGGCGGTCGATCTGATCCGCGAATCGGGCGTGCTGAACCTGTTCCCTGGCCGAACCGAGGCCGACCTGTATGTGTGGACGGCGCGCCACCGCAAAGAACTATCGGAACGCTACGGCGAGCAGGTATCGCTGCGCGACGCGGTGTCGCAGCTGGTCGAGGCGCAGCAAAAGCCGGGGCCGGTCGAGCGGATGATGCATTCGGTCGCCAGCTCGGTCGCCGGGCTGGTGCACAGCCTGACGCCAGAGCGCCATGATCCGCGCGAGGGGTTGGCCCCGCCGCCCCAAGATTACGAGCCGCTGGGCAAGCTGCTGGCCCAGATCAACAGCGCCGAGCCGGAGATAACGTATCGCGGCGAGCGCGGCGAACACTGGCGGCAGTGGCGTCAGGCGCTCCGCGCGCAGGTCTGGGAACTGCTGGGGATGTATCACGAGCGCGCCGACGACGTCAAGATGACGATCATCGAGCCGAGCTTGATCAGCGGCGTGCAGCGCTTCAAGATCACGCTCACCGCCGCAGACGGCCTGGAACTGCCCGGCTACCTGATGCGCCCGGTCAAACTGGACGCGCCCGCCCCGGCGCTGCTGGTGTATCCGGGGCACGGCACGATCCGGCAGACCGCCGGGCTGGAGGCCAGCATTCACCAGGCGAACGCGCTGGCGCTGGCCCAGGCGGGATTTGTCACGCTGACCATCGAGGCGCGCGGCATGGGCGAGCTGGCGCAGGTCGATCATATCGCGCTGGACAACGTCGCGCGACTGGTGGGGCGCACCTGGCTGGGCATGACGCTCGAAGACGGGCTGCGCGCCATCGACTATTTGCAGACACGGCCCGATGTCCGGTCATCCCATATCGGCGTGACCGGGCTGGGGCTGGGGGGCGGGCTGGCGCTGTTTACGGCGGCGCTGGATGAGCGCGTGCGCGCGGCGGTGATCCAGAATTATTTCGGTGGCAATATGGAGCCGATGGCGGTGCTGGGGCACGGCTGTGACTTCATCCCCTACCTGCGCCGCTATGCCGAGCTGAGCGACATCGCCCGCCTGATCACGCCGCGCCCGGCGCTGTATGCGTATCCGCGCAACCATGCTATCACGCGGGTTGCCCGCGAGTTCTTTGACCGGATGCGGCCCCTGTATGAGATCTTCCTGTGCCCGGACCGGACACGCTTCGTGGAGCACGACCGCAACGACAATTACGATGGCGCGCTGGCGGCGGCCTGGTTTGAGCGCTGGCTGATCGAGGAAGAGGATACGAGCGTGCTGCTGGTCCCGCCCCGCGAGTGAGGCCGCAGCAGTCCAGAGGATCCGCCAACCCGGTGCAGGTTCACCGGGTTGTTTTTTCGCACTTGGTCAGGGGCGAAACCGGCTAGAAATGAATGAACTGCCGTGCATCGAGCACAAACACGGTCGCGTTGTGCTCGCCTTCAGCAGCTTCGCCCATCTCGGTGCACGCCTCGCGCATCAGCGCCAGCACGTGCTCGACCTGTTCGTCGGACACGCCGATGAACAGGGTGGTGTTGCCACGCCGCAGAAAGCCGCCCGTGCTGGCAAACTCCGTCACGCGATAGCCTTCGTCGAGCAGGCGGTTGTTGAGCTTTTCGCAGCCGCCGCTGCGCAGGACAACCAGGATCAGTTTGGTGGTCATATCTGCTCAAAATGCTCCACGTCTAGCACGAAGACAGTCGCGCCGCCGACCTCGACTTCGACGAACGCCCCCATCATCGCGGCGGATTCAACGATATTCGGCCCGGCGGGGATCAGGCGGGTGCGGCGCTCACAGGTCGTTTTGAGCAGCTCGATCACGTTGCCGACTTCGGGATCGGCCACACCGCTGAGCAGCGTCGTATTCCCCACGCGGAAGAAGCCGCCGGTGCTGGCGACGCGGGTAACACGATAGCCGCGCTCATTCAGCGCCTTAACCGTCCGGTCGGCATCCTGATCCTGGACGACGGCAATAATCAGCTTCATGGCTTCCCCCATCGCAGGTTTTCCTCAAGATGAGCGCCATTGTACTCACGAATACACGACTTGTCTAAAATTTTTAGCCGACGGCGAGCGTGTTTTGCCGACGGCGGTCTGGCGCAAGAATAGAAAATGGATTGAGATGATTGACTAATATAGATTATATTTTAATACTATTTAAATTCCAGCTTGGTATATTATTAGGTAAGGTAGAGACGTTCCGGACGGGAACAGAGAAATCATGAACACGCAAATCTCCACACTGACGACCCATTATGCAGCCAATGGGGCAGTCAGCATTCTAGTTGTAGATGATAATCCGGCCTTGCTGCGCAGTGTCGAAAGGCTGCTGCGCATGGAAGGTTTTCGCGTGCTGCTGGCCGCCGATGGCGAAGAAGCGCTGCGCCAGCTTGAGGCCGCGACTCCGCTGCCGGACCTGATTATCAGCGACATTGTAATGCCCCGGCTGGACGGCTTCGAGCTGTTTGAGCGGGTGCGCGAGCGGACCGACTGGCTGCAAATTCCGTTCGTATTCCTGACGGCATGCGATCAGGCCGATGATCTGCGGCACGGCTATCTGCTGGGGGTGGACGATTATCTCGTCAAGCCGCTCGACCAGGAACGCCTGCTGCTGATCGCCCACAGCAAGCTCAAACGCAACGCCGAGCTGAGCCAACTGCTGCGGCACCAGCAAAACGCGCTGGACGAGTCCAAGCGCACCCTGGCGCTGATGGTTTCGCACGAGCTGCGCACGCCGCTGGTTTCGATCACGATGGTGACGGATATTCTGGCGCGTGAGCTGGCGCAGATGGGGCTCGCCCAGTTTCAGGACATGATCGAGGCGATGGAGAGCGGCAGCAGCCGCCTGCAGCACCTGGTCGAGCAGATGGTGCTGTTCGTACAGCTTCAGTCCGGCGTCTTGCAAGAGACAATTGAGCAGCGGGTCTATCCCAACCCAATCCACGAGGTGCTGATCGGGGCGAGTGAGCGCGCCCGGCAGTACTGCGTGCGGCAGCGCGACGTGCCGATCTATCTCGACGAGCGCGATCCGATGGCATGCTTCAGCGGCGATCAGGGTGCCGTCAAGCACGCGGTGGCCGAGCTGCTGCTCAACGCGATGTCGTTCTCGCAGGGTGGTAAGCCGGTGCGGGTATGTGAATGGGTCGTGGATGGCATGGTCTGGCTTTCCATTACGGACGAAGGGATGGGAATCCCTGAGGCTGAGATCGAGAAGGTATTTGAGCCGTTCTATCAGGTTGATCGCCGCATCCATGAGCAGCAGGGCGTGGGCATCGGGCTGTCGCTGGCGCGGGGC
This sequence comes from Chloroflexota bacterium, assembly GCA_012729765.1. GTDB lineage: Bacteria > Chloroflexota > Anaerolineae > Aggregatilineales > Aggregatilineaceae > JAAYCM01. The sequence goes on from JAAYCM010000088.1 coordinate 57,920, forward strand.
GTGATCGAGGCGCATGGCGGCGTGCTGGAGCTGCATTCGAGGCTGGGGCAGGGCACGCAGGTTATCGTCGGGCTTCCCGCCCTCGGATACGAATAACCCCCCCTCATTCCGCTAACTGATCGGGCGTGGTGCAGCCGTGTGCCATGCCCATTTTTTGATTCCCGGCGGTTTGTTCGCACCGCGCGAATACGCTATACACAATCCCGCGAGGCAGAAACTCAAGAAAGGGGCGAACATGACACAGTTCAGCAGACCATCCGCCGCGCCCGGCACGCCGCGCGCGCAGGTGCTCGACATCCTGGGCGCGGCGCTGGATGCGGTCGATCCGGCCCAGGCGATCCGGCGGGCGGTGCGGCGCGAAGGAAATGTTCTGCACGTCGCGGGGCAGGAATACGATCTGGCGCGCTTCCGCCGCGTGCTGGTGATCGGCGGGGGCAAGGCGGGCGCGTCGATGGCCGGGGCGGTCGAGGAGGTTGTGGGCGACCGGATCGCGGCGGGGTGGGTCAATGTCAAATATGGCTACGCGCTGCCCACGCGGCGGATTCACGTGCACGAGGCGGGACATCCTGTGCCGGATGCGGCGGGCATCGAGGGCACGCAGCGTATGATCGATCTACTGCGCGGCGCAACCGCCGATGACCTGGTGCTGAGCCTGATCTCCGGCGGCGGCTCGGCGCTGATGACGCTGCCGGTGCCGGGCGTGACGCTGCACGATATCCAGACGCTCACCCAGGCTTTGCTGCGCTCCGGCGCGCCGATTGGGGCGATCAACGCGCTGCGCAAGCATCTCTCGCAGATCAAAGGCGGGCAGCTCGCGCGGCTGGCGCACCCGGCGACCGTGATCGCGCTGATCCTCTCGGACGTGGTGGGCAGCCCGCTGGACGTGATCGCGTCCGGCCCGACCGTGCCCGATCCGACGACGTTTGCCGACGCGCAGGCCGTGATCGAGCGCTACGGCATCGCGGACGAGGTGCCGGAGTCAATCCGCCGCCACCTGGCTGATGGAATCGCCGGGCGGGTGGCGGATACACCGCAGGCGGGCGATCCGGTGCTGGCGCGCGTCCAGAATGTGATCGTGGCCGACAACGCGCGGGCGGCTCAGGCGGCAGTCGAGCGGGCCGGGGCGCTCGGCTTCCATACACTGCTGCTGAGCACCTTTGTCGAGGGGGAAGCACGCGAGGTGGCGCACGTGCTCGCGGCGCTGGCAAAGGAAGTGCACGCCAGTGGGCAGCCCATCCCGCGCCCGGCGTGCCTGGTCCTGGGCGGCGAGACGACCGTCACCGTGCGGGGGCCGGGGCAGGGGGGGCGCAATCAGGAGTTGGCGCTGGCGGCGGTGCAGGCGATCCGGGGGTTGGACGGCGTGATCATCGCCAGCCTGGCAACGGACGGCTCCGACGGTCCGACCGATGCGGCGGGCGGGCTGGTCGATGGGACGACGCTGGCGCGCGGCGAAGCGCTTGGACTCTCGGCGGCGGCGGCGCTGGCGGCCAACGACGCGTATCCCTATCTAGCCCAGGTGGATGATCTGCTGATGACCGGCCCGACCAATACGAACGTCAACGATCTGATGCTGGTGACGGTGATCTGAGCGCCGTCGTCAGGATCGCAGGTGAAGCACCCGGCCCGCGCAGGGTCATAGCCGGATAGTCCTTTACGACGCCAGGGACGATATTTATTACAATTGTAAATAGGAAATGAAATCGCTTCTGGAGGGAATACATGATGCGATCCTCACGTGGGATTCTGTTTTTGGTACTTGTGCTGCTGCTGGCGGGCCTGGGCCTGGAGCAACGATTGGGCCGGTCGGTCGAGGCGCAGACGGATGACGGGCCGGGGCTGGTCGTGTTCGCCTCGGACCGCACCGGTGATTATGAAATCTACACGCTCGATCCCGAAACCGGTCAGACCACGCGCCTGACCAACGATCCGGGCCAGGATATCCAGCCGGTTTGGGCGCCGGACGGCGAGACGATCGCGTTCGTCTCGGATCGGGACGGTGATTACGAGTTGTTTGTGATGCGCGCCGATGGGACCGATGTACGCCAGCTTACCAACAACGAGGCGTCGGAGAGCAGCCCGGCCTGGCAGCCCGGCGGCGAATACCTGGTCTACTATTCGGACGTGAACGGGCAGTGGGACGTGTTCACCATTTCGGCGGATGGGGCGCTGGTCCGGCAGCTAACGAATGATGCCTTCGACGAGCGCGGCGCGCTGGCAGTGGATGAAGGCCTGGAGCCGGGCGCGGGTGGTGCCGCGACGCCGGGCACGACTGCTCCCACATCCGCCCCGCAGCAGCCGCAGGCAACTGCCGTCCCCGACGCGACCGTCGATTCCCGCCAGCTTAACCTGCGCGCGAATCCGGGGGAGGGCGCGGACATTCTGGGGGTGCTGCCCAACGATATGGCGCTCGACATCATTGGCCGCCGTTTCGACAACAGTTGGGTCCAGGTGACGACGCCTACCGGCCTGACCGGATGGGTGTTTGCCTCGCTGCTGGAGATCAATATTGATCTCAACACGGTGCCGGTCGTCAACGCGCAGTTTATCGCGCCGCCGCCGACCCTCACCCCGGTGCCGACGCTCACGCTCACGCCCACGCCCGGCGCGGTGATCATCGAATTCTGGGCGGACCGGGGCAGCGTCACGCCGGGGCAGTGCGTCACGCTGAGCTGGCGGGTGGAGAACATCAACTCGGTGTTCTACCAGGGCACGGGCGTGGCCGGTTCCGGCTCCAGCCAGGAATGCCCGGCAGCTACGACGACCTATAACCTGCGTGTGATCCGCCGCGATGGAGTCGAGGATAACCGTTTTATCACGATCCAGGTCGCGCCGTAACCTGTTTGCGAGATGACCAGACCGGCGCGGGCGGGCACACTCTGAAACGCCCCCGCCCGCGCTGGGATTTTATGCCTGCGATGGCTCGCCGGTTGGAGTCTCCACCGAAGGGCGGAAGCGAAACACCTTGAACTGCTGGCCTTCGGCAGACGTGAGCGTAACCGGCTCGAAGCGCGGGCGGTAGGCATCCAGGTGGTCGTAGGTCCCGGCGTCGATACACACCATCTGTCGCGGCGTGACATTGAGCAGATCGAAGGTGTGGTTGACGACTTGCCCGACGACACCCGTCGGTGAGAGGATCAGGTCGCCCATGCCAATGGCGGCCTTGAACTGGATCGGGGGGAGATCGCCGCGCTGGTTCTGGACGGTGGCGAGCGCCTGCAAATTGGCAAGGGCCTGCACGGCATCATCCGCGTCGGTGAAGGTGATCAGCGTCATGTCGGCCACGAACTGCCGCACGCGCCCCTTCAGCCCGGCGACGGCCTGCCGGTGCAGATCGCCCCAGGTGAGCAGCCAGTGGTGAACCTCGCCGGCGGGCAGGTTCTCACTGTGCCGGATCAGCCCGTGCAGGTCGGTGATCAGCAGGAAAACGTTGGGATCGACGAAGCTGGTTTCGATCGACATAAGCTGGTAGACCGCCAGCGAGCGGTGCCAGCCGCGCGGGCGCATCTCGCCTACCGACTCGAAGCGGAATTCGGCATCGTCGGCCACCTCGCACACGGCGCGTGTGACATAGACCTGATTGGTCGGCACGTTCTTTTCCAGCCGTGCGACGACCGCCACCCCGTCGCCGATGATGTCATTATCGATCACCGTCACATCGGCCACATTGATCACAATCCGCACGCCGTCCAATGACACCCCCGACGGCGTGTGTTTTTGGCGCATGAAGTAGTGCCGGATCTGCTCGGCAGCGCGTAACGCCTGGCATACGCTCTCGAAGGTCGCCAGATAGCCATCCCCGGTGAACTTGATGATCGTCCCCTCGTGATTTTCGACCGCCTGGCGGATCGGCAGGATCGCGTCCTGTAGATAATCGACCGCCTGGTCCTGGGGAATGGTGGTGACATGGGCGCTGGAGCCGACGAGATCGGCCAGCAGGATGGTGAGTGTGCGCGTCGACATGAAGGGTCTGTCCTTGGTGCAGGTCGCCAGAGTGCGGCACGGTGCGCGCGCCGCCGCTTCCAGTGTAGCGCAAGAGGCGCGGATGGGACGAATCGGTTTGGTCGGTGCGTCGGTTTGGCGTCATAATGGGGGTGGGACTGGATGACGACGCAGGGAAGGTGCAACCGATGGGTTACGAACCACAACGCCAGCCGGACGAAGAGCCAGAGTGGTCTGACGAGGAAGGGCGAAGCGAAGCAGCTCAGCCGCAAGATGAGCCGCAGCTTACGTCCAGCCAGTTGAGTGGGCGCACGCTGGCGGGTCGCTACCGGTTTGACGAGCAGGTGGGCGAGGGCACGTTCGCGCGCGTGTTCCGCGTGTACGATCTGAACCGGCGCGTGTATCTGGCGGCGAAGGTGCTGCGCAGCGATATCGCGCAGGAACCGGCCCTGCTCGAACGTTTCCGGCGTGAGGCGACGGTGCTGGCGCGGCTGCAGCATCCCCACATCGTGCGCTATTACGACATCGTCGAGGCGCAGGGCATTGTGTTCATCCTGACGGATTACATCGCCGGGCGCACCCTGCAAGATGTGATGCGCGACCGCGCCGAGCCGCTGTCCCCGCTGGAGTCGCTGGAATACCTGACCCCGCTGGCGGCGGCGCTGCATTACGCCCACCAGGAAGGGATCGTGCACCGCGACCTGAAACCGGCCAATATCCTGCTGGATGACCGCGATCACCTGTACATTACGGACTTCGGCATCGCGCGCATCCTCAGCGACGCCAGCTCGCTCACGGTCGATATGAGCGTGGGGACGCCGCACTTCATGTCGCCCGAACAGATTCTCGCCGGGCATGTGACGGCCACGACCGATATTTATGCGCTGGGCGTGATGCTCTACCAGATATACACCGGGCGGCTGCCGTTCCGGGGCGAGTCCGAAGGGGCGCAGGGCACGACCAGCGCGATTCGCGTCGCCTACGAGCATCTGCATGTCCCGCCGGATCCGCCCCGCCAGGTCAACCCGGCGCTCAGCGCGGCGGTCGAGCGCGTGATTCTGCGCTGCCTGGAGAAGGACCCATCGCAGCGCTTCCAATCGGTGAGCGAGGTCTACGACGCGCTAACTGAGGCCATCGGCACGCCGTCTGTCTCGCTGGAGTCGGAGCAGCTCGCGGGTCCGGCGCGGCGGGCGATGCCCGAACCGGAACCTGAACCGGAGTCCGTGATCGAGCCGGTGGCGGAGCCGGTTCCCACCTGGGCCACACCCGACTGGGCCGATAAGCCCAAGCGCAAGCCGAAGCCCCCGCCCCAGCAGCCCCAACGCGAGCCGCAGAGCGAGAAGGAGCGCGAGAAACAAAAAGAGGGTGAGGAGAAGGAGCGCGAAAAGCAGCAGGATAGCGACGAGAAGGTTCGAGAGAAGGGGCCGGGCTGGGAGAAGCAGCCGATGTTCGGGGGCGCGGAAAAGGGGGAATTTTGGGGCGATATCGCGCCGTCCGACCGCCTGAGCCAGTTTACGTGGGGCGGGGTGCTGCTGTGGGCCGGGATCGTGTTTCTGCTGAATACCAGCGGCGCGACGAGCGGCGTGGTGAGCAATCCCATCGCCTGGATTCTGTCTGGGGCGGGAGCGCTGCTGCTGGGCGAAGTCGGCGTGCGGCTGGCGATCCCGGAATACCGCGCGCGGCCCGGCCTGCGGCTGGTGCTGGGCATCGTGCTGTTGATGGCCGGGCTGGGCATGGGCTTCGGCCTGACGTCGTTCTGGCCGCTGATCCTGATCGCGATCGGGCTGGGGATGCTGGCCAATCGGCTGTTTGGCTGAGCGACGCCAGAGGTGTTATGTGTTTTCACCCCCCATCCCCCGGCCCCTTCCCCCACGCTGGCGCGGAGGGAAGGGGAGCACGGCGGCAGCTAGCAAGTCCTTCCCACCTGGGGGAAGGATTTAGGATGGGGGGTAGGTGTGGCTTCGCTTCGTTCAGCCTTCCAGAGCGCGCATAACCTGCTCTAGCGCGGGCGCAGGTCGAACTCAATCGCGCGGCGCAGCCAGTAGGCGGCGCGGGTCCATTTGCGGTCGCGCCCGATGCACAGGAAGTGCGGCGGCTCGAAGGCGCGGATCGTGTCCAGAATCTTGTAGCGCGGCAGGACCGGCGTGCTGACGACCAAACTGCCGGTTTCGCCGGGCTTCATCTCGTGCAGCAGCTTGATCCCGCCCGGAGTCTCGACCTCGAAGAAGTACAGGTCATAGTTGGGGACCCAGTAGCGGCGCTCGTCGCGCTGCTGGCCGAACATGCCCTCGGTCGCGCCGTAAATCTCCATCAGCCCGGCCTGCTGCCCATAGAACGCCAGCAGCCGCGAGCGGTAGGTGGAGTTGATGCCGGGGCTGCTGCCGAGTGTCAGGACGCCGAATTTCCACACGTCCTTCGGGTAGACGCCGTGATTTTTGCGCAGCCAGCGCCCAAACTTGAGCATGACCTGGGCCGCGCCGCCGAGAATGGTGATGTTCTTGTCGTGGGCGCGCTCATACGCCAGCCGGAAGCGCGCTTCCCAGTCCGATTTGCTGATGTCGCCGCCGAGCGCGTCGATCTCTTCCTGCTTGGGGATGGATGGAACCGGCGTGCGCGCGGCCACGTGCTTGACATAAATCCCCGTCGCGTAGCCGTATTCGATGGTCCGGCCCTCGACTTCCATGCTGCCGACCACGCTCGGAAAGCTGAGGTTGAGATTCGCGCCCTGCAAAATTTCCCAACGCTTGCTGGTAAGCACGTACTGGATCACAGCGCGCGCGGCGTTGTGGCGCTGTTCCAGATCGCGCGGGGTCATGGGGATATACTTGCTCGATCCGGTCGTGCCGCGCGTCATGGCCCAGCCCAGCGGCTCGGCTTCGAGCAGGGCGTGGGTATCGCCCGCCATCACGCGGCGCAGGATCGGCAGATAATCGGCGTAGGTCTGGACGGGAAAGGCGGCGCGATAGTCGGCCAGCGATCCGACGCGCTCGGCCCCGTGCTGCTGGCCATATTCCGTTTTGGCGTAGATACCGAGAAGCTGCTGCAAGACCTTTTCCTGCACGGCGGGGGGATCGGCCAGTGCGTCGTGCCAGGGCTGGACGAACGCCTGCAAAATGGGGGCGATGGGGTTGTCTTCGCTCATTAGAATCGATCCTCGGCGTGAGCTGGCGTGCCAGCAGGACAGCAAGCGCCGATTCTACTCAGATTGAGCGATTTGCCAACGCCAGTCGTTTGGGTCAGCGCGAGCGCGCAACCGGGCCGGTCAGGCGGCGGTAGTGGTCCATGTCGGCCTTGGCGAGGCGGTCGTCGCCGGGCGCGCCGCGCTGGAGATAGGCCAGGTGACGGTTGTAGTAGGCTTCGGCGTAGTTGGGATCGAGGTGCAGGACGTAGGTAAAATCCGTGATCGCTTCGTCGAACATGCCGAGCTTGCTGTAGGCGATGCCGCGATTGTGAAAGGCATCGGCGTTAGTGGGGGTGAGCTTGATCGCCTGCTCGAAGTCGGCCAGGGCCGCGTTGAGCTGGCCCAGCTCGTAATGCGCGTTGCCCCGGTTGTAGAAGGCGAAGCTGAAGCCGGGGTCAATCTGGATGGCGCGGTTGTAGTCGTCCAGCGCTTCCTGGAGTTTCTTGATGCAGTGGAAGGTTGCGCCGCGATTGTGGTAGGCCAGGGCGCTGCCGGGCAGCATGCGGATCGCTTCGTTGTAGTCGTTGAGCGCTTTCTGGAACTGGTGCAGGGCGAAGAACAGATCGCCGCGCGCCAGCCACGCCTGACCGTCGGACGGGTCGAGGCGGATCGCCTGGTTCAGATCGTCCATTGCCAGCTCATAATTGCCAAACGCGCTGTAGATCACGCCGCGCCCGCGATACGCTTCGGGCAGCCGGTCGTTGAGCTTGAGCGCCTGGCTGTAGTCCTTGAGGGCATCCTGATCGCGGCCCAGCGCCTCGTAGGTTTTGCCGCGTGTCAGGTACACGGTGGGGTCCGCCGGGTTGAGCAGAATCGCCCGGTCCAGGTCGCTCAGCGCCTCAGCATACTGTGCCTGGGCATAGTAGATGAAGCCGCGCATACTGTAGGCCGGGGTGCCGTCGGACTGGCGCTCGATGGCCGCCGTGTAATCTTCGAGCGCCTTGTCGGTATCGCCGAGCAGATCGAACGTCAGGCCGCGATAGTAGTACGCCGCCGCGTGATCGGGGTCGTGGCGCAGCGCCTCGGTGAAGGCGGCCAGCGCGCGAAAGTGCTCGCCCTGGGTGCGCAGCAGCAGGCCGTGCTGAAAGTGGGCGTCGATCAGGGTTGGGTCGAGCCGGATCGCTTCGCTGAAGTCTTCCAGGGCGCGCTCGCTGTGATTGAGCTTACCATAGGCCAAACCCCGGCTGTAATAGGCCAGGGCGTTGTTGGGATCGAGGCTGAGCGCGCGGTTGTAGGCTTTGATCGCCCCGGTATAGTCGTAGGCGCGAAACGCGGCGTTGCCCTGTTCGACGGCCACGATTGCGCCGCGCGGGTCGCGCTTGCTGCTGTTGAGCAGGCTGAGGAGTTTTTTCAGCCCGGTGCCGTAATCGCCGGTGAAATCAACCGAAGGGGCGTCTTGCAGGTTGTAGTGCAGGGGGTGGCGGTCACGCCGGACGATGATGATCGGCTTGTCGTGGGTGAGGCAGTAAACCCACTCGCTCTCGACCTCGCGCTCCTTCTCGGCGCGCTGCGACCAGATCAGGATCATGTGGGTGGCGGCTTGCAGCGCCTGGTTGATCGCCTGTGTCCAGTGCACATTGGAGCCAACGTCTTGCTGATCGATCCAGGCATGCTGACCGGCATTGATCAGGTCGTTGTAGAGCTGCAGGGCAAAAGCCGCGTCTTCGTTGGCGTAGTTGATGAACAGATAAGTAGGCGATCCAGCATGATCCATGGTTTGTGTCACGCTCGTGAGTGAGTGCCGGTCCCGGTGTTTCACGCGAAATCTCAATCCCGCAGCGGCCCCTGTTCAGGGTGCCGGAGCAGAGCCAATCTGGGGCATTATCCTAACACAGCCGCAACGGCTGCGCCCAGTACTGAGAGCGTGGTGACGGCGACCAAGAGCACTCGATGCAGCACCAGCCGGGGAGCCCCTTGCAGCAGCAGGTTATAGTGAAGGACCGCCACGTTGCCATCGGCATCGACACAGATCTGCTGCGGGGATTCGGTGGCATAACGCGCGCTGCGGCTGGGCACGATGACGGCGACGGCAAGCTGCTCGTCGTGCAGGTAGTTCACGCCCGACAGGGTGTATGAGCGGAACAACCGCGCTATTTGAACCGCGCGCTCCTTCTGCTCGGCGGCGGAGAGACTGCCATAGGCGCTGTGGATGATCTTGCCAGCCGGGAAGGTTTCAGTGATCGGTGAGACGGGCGTGAAGGGCTCGATATCGAAGGGCAGGTGCTGGCGGCGGAGATGGCGCTCTCCCAGCAGGCGCTCGCGCGCCAGAAGCGCACTGCCTTTGCGCGGAGCGGCGAACTGATTCAGACTGAACATATTTCCCCCTGGATGGACGATACTAAGTGGTTGAGTTTGTAAGGAATTAATAGCAAAATGTAAATCTTCGGTTGTGCATAAGAATGGTTGCCAGCCGTTCTATAAGCGCGGCTGGCAACACATCCGGACATGTCGTGCACCCTTCCCCCTGGCTGGGAACACGCGGCATCGGTAATTCAATCGCTTGTAAAACAATATTAGTAGTATAGGAATTCATTTCTAACTGAATACCAACTATCTGCTAACCATTATAGCCTCATTGTCTAAAAGTTGTCAATTTATTTCAAATTAAAGAAGTGTTCAGCGCCTGCCTCTTATACAAATCGTAATGAGACGCGACAGCAGAGATATTGCTGCTGCGGCCTGGTGAAAGGCAGTTCTCGCCTATGCCGCCCGCGAGAGCACGCCTGATGCGGTGCGATTGGCGGCGGGCCGTGTATAATGAAGACGCCAAACCATTCGTCGATAACTGCGAGGGATTATGCATAAAATTACCGTTACGACGATCCAGACTACCGAGCTGGTCGATATTACTCAGCGCTTACAGTCAGTCGTCGAGGAAACCGGCATGGATGACGGTATCCTCTACCTGTTTTGCCCGCATACCACCGCCGGTTTGACGCTGAACGAGAACTGGGACCCGGATGTGAAGCGCGACGTGCTGCTCACGCTGGATAACGATATCGCGCCGCCCGACAGCCGCCACCGTCACGGCGAGGGGAATTCGCCGGCCCATATTAAATCGTCGCTGTTTGGGGCTAATACGCTCGTGTTTGTCGAGGGCGGCAAACTGCAACTGGGGCGGTGGCAGGGTGTCTATCTGGCCGAATTCGACGGGCCGCGCCAGCGGCAGGTCTGGCTAAAGTTTCTGCACAGCGCCACAGGCTGAGGCACGATCAGGATTCGAGAGAGGAGTATGAGGTTGCATCTGTTGTTGATTCGTCATGGCCAGAGTTTTGTAAACCTGGACGACTGGACCGGGGGTTATATCGACGTAGGGCTGACGCCGCTGGGCCGGCAGCAGGCGATCAGCCTGGGGGAGTGGCTGGCCCAGAACGTGCGCATCGATGCGCTGTACACGAGCACGATGGCGCGCACGCTGGAAACCGCACAGGCGATCGTTCAGGCCACGAGCGTCGCGGCGCAGACCGACGACCGGCTGCGCGAGTTCGGCAACTGTTATGCCGACGGGCTGGCAGTTCCAGCCGAATGTATGCCGGTTGTGTATGCTGACTTCTGGGGGTCGGAGCGGCCCTATGCCCAGATCAGCGACCAGGGCGAAAGCTGGATGTTGTTCCGGGTGCGCGTCGGGGCGTTTATCGAAGATGTGCTGGAACGGCACGGGCAGGGGCCGCAGGAGACGACGGTTGTGGTGGTGTGTCACGGCGGCGTGATCGATGCCTTCTTCGACTACGCCTTCAACGTGGGGCCCCACCGCCGGGTCGAAATCTGGACGCACAATACCGGGATCGTGCACTGGGAGTACATCCCGGATTCCACGCGCGAACCCTGGCGGCTGCACGCGCACGGGCTGGCCCAACATCTGATCAACTGCGAGAGCGAGTGGCTGGGATCGTCGCCCATGCTGCACGGGGCTGCCAAGATTCTGCCGCCCGCACCGCCGGAGACCGGGCCGGGCCCGGATGGTGCGAAGGATAGCAGCGCATAGATTTGCATAGTTTTGAGGAGGCAGATGGTGATCCGAAAACTGGTTGTGGGGCTGTTGATCTGCGGGGTGCTTGCCGGAGGGACCAACCTGTTTGGGCTGCAAGTGGCGTCGGCGGAGCCGGTGAGACAGGGCGGCGGCATTTTCTATGAGAGCCGCCCGGACGAAGTCGCGCTGTATCTGAGCGATATCGCGTTCGTGCGCGATCGCGTGATTCTGCCGCTGGGTCAGGAGATACGCGTGCTGCTGCCGCCGGGTACCTATACCGACACGCTGATTCTGCGGCAGGACGGCGCGCGCGTGCGCAGCTATCGCATCACGCCGCTTGAGGCGGGCGCCTATACGTCATCGGTGTATTCGGGCCGGACGGCGTCGGTGCTGACCTGGGAGACGCCGGTCGTCACTGCCAGTGCGGCTTCGGTCGAGATCGAGCTGGAATATCTGCTGCCTGGCGCAAGCTGGACGCCGACCTATGATATGCAGGTCGTGGACGAGGAGAACGTCGCGCTGGCCTTCTTCGCCGAGATTTGCAACAGCGCGCTGAGCCTGGACGATACACAGGTGGTCCTGGTGGCGGGACGCGTCGATCTCTCGCAGCAGCTCGACCAGGTGCCGATGGTCACGGCCAACCAGTACGCGGTCGGCTATGAGCCGGTGGACGTGCCAGGGTTGGGAGCGGGCGCGCTGGATTTGCAGCACATCTACGCCGCCGGGCCGCTGTCGGCGGAGCCGGGCGACACGCTGTATGTCAGCCTGGCCGATGCATCGCTGAGCGCACGCCGCGAGGTAGTGTGGGACGCCGCCCGGCAGCAGGAAACGGACGTGATCTATAAGGTGCGCAACACGACCGATCTGCCGCTGGCCGAAGGCATCGTGCGCGTCTACCAGGACGATCTGTTCCAGGGAAGCGACTTCATCGAGACGACGCCGGTCGGCAGCGAGGGCAGTGTCACGATCGGCAGCCTGCCTGATGTGCGCGTGCGCCGCTCCGAAAGCCGCGAGTATCAGAATCCCCAGACGGCGGACGATCACTACCTGTACCAGGTGACGCTGGAGATCATGAACTTCAGCGAGGACGATCTGGTGCTGCTGGTGCTCGATCAGCGGGTGCCCTACGCCTGGGACTTCGTGTTTTCGGACGAGCCGGTAGAGGGGCAGGATAACCAATTACGCTGGGAGATCACCGTCCCGGCGGGTGAAACACGGACGATCAGCTACTCGTTCCGGGCTGATTAGCGGCGGGCAGAGGCCAGCCTTCTGATCATAAAAACGCCGGGCAGAATGGTTCGCCCGGCGTTGTGTTTGCGGCAGGTGATTTATTCCGAAGCCGGACTGCTGGCGCGGCGCGCAGCCTGACGATGCAGCCGCAGCACGCTCGATTTCAGCCAGCCGAGCGCGTCGTCCCACTGGCTGCGCACCCGATCGGGCGGGCTGACGCGGCGCTCGACCACGCTCAGCAGCGTGAACGTCTCAACATGGCCCCAGGTGGCGGCCAGCGGCACGATCTGGGTCAGGAAGCGGTAGGCGCGCACGGGATCGCCGGCCTTCATCCAGGCGGATGCCGCGCTGGCATAGGCATCGAGCAGGCTTTCGGCGTCCTCTTCCAACTCGTCGGCATTCAGCTCGTGCACGATACTGGCGGCGAAGGCGCTGTGCTCGTACTGCTCGTTCTGGGCGTAGGCGATTGCCAGGGCGAGATAGGCGTGCACCTGCTGGTAGACGGTCTGCACGGTCTGCGGCGGGAAGCGGTAGTCAATCGCCGGTTCCAGCACGCGGATCGCTTCCTCAACTTCGCCCATCTCGATCAACAGGCTGCCATAGCCGACATAGGTCGGGCCATAGGTGGGATCGAGCGCGATGGCCTGCTCGAAAGCGGCGATGCTCTCTTCTTCGCGCCCGTGCGCCAGCGCGAGCACCTGTCCCAGGTTGTGCAGGATGGGGGCGGTAGGCTGCTGCTGCGCCGCTGCCTCAAACAGCGCGAGCAGCCGCCCGAAGCGGGCTGGCTCGACCGGGCCGCACAGAAGCGGATAGAGCGTGGCATACGCCAGATCGGGATCGGCCCGGATAGCGGCGATCAGGGCGGTCCAGGATTGGGCCTGATGCGTGCCGAGCGTGCTGTAGTGGCGCGCCAGGGCGAGCTGGGCCAGAGGCAGGTCGGGTTTTTGCGCAATGGCACGTTCCAGCCAGGCGCACCCGCCTTCCACGTCGCCCAGCGCCAGCAGCGTCTCGCCCCATTCGGCGGCGACTTCGGGCAGCCGCGCGTAGGACTGTCCCAGGGCGCGCAGGCGGGCTTCGGCCTGGGCGGGCTGCTGCGCGTCGCGCAGGGCACGGATCTGTTTAAGCTCGGCGGCCAGTTCCGCCTCGGATAGCTGATGCTGATCGGCCTGAACCGCTGGCAAGCGACGTTTGAGCGCCGGGGCAGGGCGGGGTGTGGGCGCGAGGGCCGCCTTGATCTCGGCAAAGAATGCGCGCGCGCTGTTCGGGCGCCGGGCCGGGTCTTTGCTGAGCGCGCGCAGCAGCGGCTCGGCGAGGGCATCGGGCACGCTCGGATGATGCCGGGCCGGGAACAACGGCTCGTCCTGCGCGATCTGGATCAACAGTGCCTCTTCATCGCCAAAACCGTGAGGCAGGTCCAGATAGTAGTGACCGGTCATGGCCTCATAGAGCACAACGGCCAGCGAGTAGAGATCCGACTGAACGGTGATCTCTTCGCCGTAGGCCTGCTCCGGCGACATGTAGAGCAGGGTGCCGGGCTGTGGGCCGGAGGCGGCATTGAGCGCGTAGGTCTGGGCCTGCCGGATATGTGCCAGCCCAAAATCGGCCAGCTTGAAGCTGCCGTCTTCAGCGATCAGGATGTTTTCCGGCTTGATGTCGCGGTGGATGATGCCGCGCGCGTGCAGGGTATCGAGCGCATGGCAGGCATCGCGCGCCACGCGCAGCAGCGTTTCGCGGTCGAGCGGCCCTTGCTCCGCGACCAGGGTATGCAGATCGCCGCCGGGCAGATATTCCATCACCAGGAAGAGCGAGCGATGCTCCTCGCGCAGGGCATACGTCGCCACAATGTTCGGGTGGGTCAGGCTGGCCGCCAGGCGCGCTTCGCGGAAGAACCAGTCGCGCGTCCCGGCCTCGGAGAAAACGTCCGGGTGGAACTGCTTGATAGCGACCGCACGCGCCAGGTTGGTATCGTGCGCTTTGTAAACCAGGCTGAAGCCGCCGCTCCCGATGATCTCAATGATCTCATACTCGCCGATACGGTGGCCGGGTTTGAGCTGCAGGGCATCTTGAGTGACCAGCATAAGTTGCACGCTCATCTAGAAGGGTCGAGAAAGTTATAAAACCGTTAGAATTAATTATACGCAAATTTCTCGCCAAGCCATTAATTTCTAATAAATTTTTTCCGAAAGTTTGGGAGAGGAAAAGGACGCTCCGGCTCAGCGGAGCGTCCTGAAACGGCAGCCAGAAGATGGACTGCTATCGCTTTACTGGAGAACGCCGGCCAGCGCGTTACACGCCGGGCACGAGCCGTCCTTGCGGATGATGGCGAAACCGGCCTGCGGGTCGCTGCCAAAGGCCGAGAAATCGACGTTGAAGACGATCATCAGGCGGACGCGCCCACTGCTGGCGGCGACGACGGCGGCTTCAGCCAACCACTGTGCCTGCTCAGCGATCGACGTATCCTGCGCCCAGGCGAAACCGCCCGGCAGCGTGCCATAACCCTCAGGCGAGAGGTAGCCAAGCTCGGTGAAGCACGCCTGCTTGCCGCCGAAGGGGGCCAGCGAGCGATTCAGCATGGTGCTGAAGTAGCGCGTCGGATAGTTGTCGCGCGGGTCGCCGCTGCTCTGGCGCGGGCTGACGATCCCTTCGTTATAGTGCACGCCGATGCAGTCGGCATACTGGCCTGCGCCGGCGGCGGCCATCTGCTGGAGATAGGCGTCGTCATTGCAGCCCTGATCGGTGCAGCCCGCCGCGCCGAAGAAGCCGGTCGGGGCCAGCGCGCCGGTGATCACCAGGGTGCTGGGGCGGGCGGCCTTGATCGCGTTGTAGGCTTTGGCGAGCAGCGGCACGTAGTTCGCACCGTTGATCTGCCCGGCGGGCCATTCGCGGTCGATGTTCATCTCGTTCCAGATTTCGATCCCGTCGGCGCCCGCCGAGGCCAGCCCGGCCACGTAGGCGGCGTAGGTATCGTGATAGCTCGGATTCATCACCTGGGCTTTGTCGCCGATGACCGAGAACAGAATCTTATAACCCGCGCCGTGCGCTTCGTTGATCAGGCCGGTGCCGTCCTGGCCGACATGAAGCTGCATCTTGACCCAGCGCATCTTGGCCGCGTTGAGGGCGTTGCGCGTGTTGGGGAACAGCCCGGTGACCTGACCGCCGACCTCAAAACCGCCGACTGCCGCCGAACCGGCTACGGGAGCGGGCAGGTTGGAGCCGGACGGGGTGCCCGAACCGGTGGTGGGCGTGGTCACTTTGTCGCAGATGGTGATGAGCTGGCGGTTGAAGCTGGTGCGCACTTCGTACTGGCGGTTGTCCAGCGTGGTGATCACGAAACGCCAACCGAAGAACACCTGGCGCGGCTCTTCACCTTCGGGCAGGGCCACACAGTCGTCGATGCCGCCTTCCCACTCGGCTTCTTCGTAGGTCCAACTGCGGACATAGGTCAGATCGGCATTGGTCTTCTCTTCGAGGGCGTCGCGCGCCGCCGAGAAAGCCAGCCAGGCGGGGTCTTCGGGCGTGGGGGTGGGGCCACCCTGAGCACGCACGGCCCAATCGCCGGAGATGGGGCTGGCGCTTACTGCCAGCGGCGTGAGGCCAACGAGCATGATCACAACAGCAATCAGGCCATACAAAGCAATAGAGCGTTGTTTCACGGTGATGGATCCTTTCTCACCTGCTGAATTATGGTCGTGCCGGCCTGCTTCGCCGGCTGCCACAGGCCAGACAGCATCCTGCCTGCCCGGCGCACAGCGGGCTATTCTGATGCAAAACAGCCGATTTGTCTATAACCATTTGCGGTGATTAGCCTACTCTTACCTGACAACCGGCTCGCCGCTGCATCTCAGAACAGCCCGCCGCCGGGATCGGTTTAGCCCTGGCTCATTTCCAGGTGATGGCCGTCGATCACGACATCGCCGGTGGGCGCCCAGATCGCCTGATAGTCCGCCATCGGAATGAGCGGCAGATAGCCCAGGAGCCGGCTCTCACCCGTGGCCACTTCGACCAGCCGCAGACTGACTTCGAGAGTTTCCTCGCTTTCGATCAACGGCAGTGGCTCCTCACCCTCGACGCTGCTGATCAGGCGGTAGGAAACCAGCAGGTACGCGCTGTCGGGTGACCAGGCCGCCTGGACCGGCCAAGCCTGCCGCCAATCCGGCAAGTCGCCGATCATATCGGGCAGAGGAACGCTCGTGACCTCGCCCGTCTCCAGATCGAGGACGAATGCACCGATGATGCCCGGTGCAAAGCTGGTCGGATCGCCGGCCCAGAACAGCAGGCGTGAGCCATCCGGCGACCACACGAGCGGGGCCGCCGCCAGGAAGAGATTCTCGGCTTCCGCCTCGCCCGTATAGCTTTTCATCAACTCGACCGCCTGCCCAACCGTCAGAAGCTGCCTGATCTGGCCAGAAGCAACATCCATCAGCCAGATTCCGTCGTATTCCGGCTCCAGCCGCATGTGGCGCAGCGTGAAGGCAAGCTGAGTACCATCCGGGGACCACGCGAGATCGAGCACCGAACCGGCATCCATTTCGTAGTCCGGCGGGCTGGGCAGGCGGCCCAGATCGCGCACCTCGCCGGTTACGGCATCGACGAGCGAGAGGGTGGCCAACCCGAGTCCCCCATCTTCATCAATAACCATTCTCTCGACCGCGATCTGGCTGCCATCGGGCGACCAGGTGGGCTGGGTTTCAATTGCCACGCCGGGTTGGGTATTGCCTGGCATCAGGTTGTCGTCGTAGTCGTCATCGGTCAGATTGGCTGTCGTGCCTGCCTCGAAGTCGATAACCCACAGGTCGGAATCGCGATAATAGCGGTACGCCTGGTCGACGACGGCGACTTTCGTGCTGTCGGGCGACCAGCCAAGCGGACTGAAATAGAGTTCCGGGATCAGCCGGCCCCTCGGAAACTCCCGGGAGACATCGACGCACGTCGCCGCGCCGGTCATGATCGCGGTCCGGCAGATCGCGCGGTCTTCGATCTCACCATCGGCCTCATACACCACATGCAGCCCATCCGGTGCGTAGAACAGATGGTGTAACAACTCCGCATCTTCGGGTAGAGATACGGGCGCGGCTGAGGTAACTTCCCAGCCGCCGTTCTGGGCACTGACGGCGCCGCCGAACGAGATTACAAGCACGACTAACCATGGCAAGGCATGTTTCATTGTTGGTCTCCAACCGGGCTGAACTCGCCCGCCGGGCAGGGTAGGCGGGTGTTGAGAGGAGAATAATCCCGACAACGCGACTCAGTCGTCGGCCCTGCCCTGAAGCTGTGTCATGTACAGATGATAATAGGGACCCTGCGCGCGCAGCAATTCGGCGTGGGTGCCGCGCTCGATGATGTGCCCGTGATCCATGACGATGACCTGATCGGCGCGCACGATCGTGCTGAGCCGGTGCGCGATCACGAACGAGGTGCGGCCCTTGAGCAGCCGGCCCAGCGCGGCCTGCATTTGCAGCTCGGTGACGGTATCGACGCTGCTGGTGGCCTCGTCCAGAATGATGATCGCCGGGTCGGCCAGCAGCGCGCGCGTGAACGAGATCAACTGGCGCTGGCCGGTGCTCAGGCGCGATCCGCCCTCTTCCACATCGGTTTCGTAGCCCTTCGGAAATTCCGCAATGAACTCGTGCGCGCCGGTGGCCTGGGCGGCTGCGATCAGGTCGGCTTCGGTCGCGTCCAGCCGGCCATAGCGCAGATTCTCGGCAATCGTCGTGGCGAAGAGGCCGGTGTCCTGCGGCACCCACGCGATCTGGTTGCGCAGTGAGGCCAGCGAAGCGGTCGAGATGTCGGTGCCGTCGAAGAGAATCTGGCCGGACTGCGGCTCGTAGAAGCGGCCCAGCAGGCGAACGAGGCTGCTCTTGCCCGCGCCGGTATGCCCGACCAGGGCGACCATCTGCCCCGGCTCGACCACCAGATCGATATCGTGCAGCACGTTGCTGTCTGCGTCGTCGTCGGCGGGCGGATCGCCTTCGTCATGCCCGTTGCGGCCCGGCGCGACTTGCTCCGGGCTGGTGTAGCGAAAGTTGACGGCGCGCAGCTCGACCGCCCCGGTGAGGCGGGGCAGGGGCGGGGCATCCGGCGGATCGGCGATGGCGGGCTGGGTGTCGAGCACATTCAGGATGCGCTCCCCGGCAGCGGCGGCTTCCTGGAACTGGTCGAGGCGCATCGCCAGATCGCGGATCGGGTCGAAGAACAGATTGAGATAGAGCAGGAAGGCGGCCAGTGTCCCGGCGGACATATCGCCGTCCAGCACGCGCAGCCCGCCGACTCCGATCACGATGGCGATGCCCACCTGCGAGATCAGGTCGATGCCCGGCATGAAGATCGAGGCGAGGCGATCGGTGCGCAGGCTGGCCTGGACCTCGTTGTCGGCGACCGTGCCGAAGCGTGCCTTTTCACGATGTTCCCGCACGAACGCCTGCACGATCCGCATCCCGGCCAGATTCTCCTGAAGCGTGGCCGAAACGACGCCGACCGCCTCGCGCACGGCACGGTAGCGCACGGTTGACTGCCGCCGCCACCACACCGTCAGGGCGATCATCGGCGGCAGGATGACGAAGGTCAGCAGGGCCAGCGACCAGTCGAAAACCAGCATCAGCACGATGATCCCGACCAGCACGAACGAGCTGCTGATCGTATTCACGACCGCCCAGGTGATGAAGTTTTGCAGCGAGTTGCTGTCCTCGGTGACGCGCGCCATCAGGTCCCCGATGCGGTGATGATCATAATAGGTCAGGTCGAGGTCCAGATATTTGTGGAACAGGGCGCGCCGGATGCTCATGATCGCGTGCTGGCCGATCCAGACCATGTTGTACATCTGGAAGCGCAGGCTGACGGCCTCGACCACGATCAGGGCCAGATACATCAGGCTGTACTGGAGCAGCGCGTCACGGTCGCGCGCGGCCATCCCGCGATTGATCGCTTCGCGGACCAGGACCGGGGCGACGAGTACGGCGGCGGTGCTGATCACCATCAGGCCCAGGATGCCGACGATCCGCAGGCGGTAGGGCCGGACGAATTCCAGCAGGCGCAGCAGGGTTTCGGTCAGCGGGCGTTCGAGTTTGGGCTTGTAGTCGTTGCTCATCGGTCATTCTCGTGACGTGCATCGCGCCGGGCATCTGAGGCGGCGATCTCGGACGACACGCGTGTTTCGGGGCGGCGATCTCCGGCGGTGATGGGCGGCTGGTCCGGCGGAAGCGCCTGGTTGTCGTCGCGCCCGATACCGCGAACGTCTTCGGCGGGCGACTCCTGATCGGTTTGCAGCCGCCACAGGTTCGCGTAGCGCCCGCCCCGGCCGATCAGCTCGTCGTGGGTGCCGCGCTCGACAATGCGGCCTTTCTCCAGCATCAGGATTTGATCGGCGTGTATCACCGTGCTGAGCCGCTGCGCGACGATCAGCGTCGTGCGGCCCTGCATCAGGTGTTGGAGCGCGGCGCGAATCTCGTACTCGGTGCGGCTGTCTACGCTGGCGGTGGCGTCATCCAGAATCAGGATGCGCGGATCGACCAGCAGGGCGCGCGCGATGGCGATGCGCTGGCGCTGGCCGCCGGAGAGCGTCACGCCGCGCTCGCCGACCAGGGTTTCATACCCGTCGGGAAATTCCAGGATGAAGCTGTGAGCGCGGGCAGCCTGGGCGGCGGCATAGACCTGCTCGCGGGTCGCCTCGGGGCGGCCAAACGCGATATTCTCGTGAATCGTCGCGTTGAACAGGAAGGTGTTCTGCATCACGTAGCCGACCTGGGCGCGCAGCAGCTTGAGCGGCAGATCGCGGATGTCATAGCCGTCGATGCGGATGCTGCCGCTGGAGACGTCGTAGAAGCGCGGGATCAGGTCGATCAGCGTCGTCTTGCCGCTGCCGGTCGTGCCGACCACCGCCGTGACGGTGTCTGGCCCGGCTTCGAACGAGATATCGTAGAGCACATCGACTGCCGCTTCGTCCTCGCGCCCGGCGTAGACAAACGAGACGTTGTCAAAGGTGATGCGGCCTTCGATCTGGCCGGGATTCACCGCCCCCATGCGCGTCTTGATCTCCGGCGTGGTGTCCATGATGCCGAAGATGCGCTTGCCGTTGGCGATGGCGCGCGCCGTCACATCGATCATGAAGGCGAGGCGGTGGGTGGGCAGGCCGAGCAGGGCGACATAGCTGTTGAACGCGATCAATGTGCCGAGCGACAGCCGCCCATCGATCACGCGCTGGCCGCCAAAGATCAGCATCAGGAAGGTGAGGAAGCTGACGATAAACCATATGGTTGGCTGGGCGAGCGTAAACAGGCGCGACATCTTCAGCCACGAGGTGAGGACGCGCGTATTGTCCTCTTCGAAGCGGTCGCGGGCGTAGCCCTCGCGCACGAAGGCTTTGACGACAACGATCTGGGTGAGGTTTTCCTGGATGCGGGCATACATCTCGCCGCGCACGCTGCGAATCCGCCCAAACAGCGGCTCGATACGAATCCCAAAGGCATAAGCGATCACGAGCAGGAACGGCATCGGGACGGCAAAGATCAGGGTTAGCTCCGGACTGATGCTGTACAGGATGGCGTAGATGCCGACCAGCAGCACGACCAGGTTGATCGCGTCGCCGATGACGATCCCGGCGAAGAACCGGATTTCGTCCACGTCGCCGATCACGCGGCTCATGATCTGGCCGATGCGCGTGCGGTCATAGAAGGCGAACGGCAGGCGTTGAAGATGGGCGAACAGGTCCATACGCAGGTCGTAGGCGACCTTGCGCCCCAACCACTGTGTGCCGTAGCGCTGCCCAAAGTTGATCCCGCCGCGCACAGCGGCCAGCGCCACGATCAGGACTGCGGCGGCGGTGAGAGTCTGGCGGCTGGACCAGTCGTCCGGGAACAGGGCGAAGGATTCCTGCTCGCCGAGGGCGGTATCGACCGCGGCACCGATCAGCCAGGGACTCACCAGAGTCAGCAGCGAGGCCCCGATCAGACAGGCGTAGATCAGCACCGCATAGCGCCAGTAGGGCCGCATATAGCGAAGAATTCGTAGCAGGATGCGCATGACACCTTCTTTCCGTGAAACCGTCTGGTAACTTTACCGTTGGGTTAAGGGAGCGTCAATAATCAGACGACGAGTGATCGCCAGCCTTGCCCCAGGGGAAGTATCGTTCGGCAGAGCAGAAGGCGCCGAATGCCATGCCGGGGCAGGGCGCGCTGCCCGTATACTTGGATCAGCGGTTGACGGCAGTAATTACCAGATTTGTTGGGAGCGTACCAACGACCGCGCGCGGGAAATCTATAGATTAACGATGGGCTTCACTCGGCTGGAAATGGAAATTCGAACAGGTGCAGGCGTCCCTTCGCGGGCTGAAACGGCAGCGGGCGTGCATCGCGCAGCACAAAAGCATAGTCATCGCGATTGTGCCAGAACGCATCATTTTTATCGTGGCAGGAAAGTACGCAGTCCACAAGCTGCACCTGGCCAACGATCCCGCCACGCGGCAGATCATCGGATATCCAGATATCGTACTTTTTCAGCACCTGCTTACGCAACTGGGCAAATTCGGCAGCGTTGAGAGCGAACCGCATGCTGGCATGGATCAACAGCGGCCCTCGGTAGGGAGTAGCCCAGGAGCGATTTTCGACGGTTTTGATGCCCTGGACGATAAGCCATGCCCAGGGCTGACGGATGCTAAGAGTTTTCATGCTTTCAGTGTAGAACGATGCGGTACTGCTGTCAATTGGATACTAACAAGGACATCCAATCGACTGGCTCTGCTTTCCGAATATCTATTTGAATTTTGAAAGGACTTTCCCCTCTATGCCGAAATTTGTTCCTCTGGGAAACGAAGCATTGGCCCAGGGCGCGCTGGATGCCGGGCTGTCGGGCATGTACGCCTATCCGGGCACACCCTCGACCGAAATTATGGAATATATCCAGCGCGCGCCGGAAGCCGCCGAACGGAATGTGCACCGGCGCTGGTCGGCCAACGAGAAAACGGCGCTGGAAGCCGCGCTCGGTATGTCGTATGCAGGCAAGCGGGCGCTGGTGGGTATGAAAAGTGTGGGACTGAATGTGGCCGCCGACCCGTTTATGAACGCGGCGATCACCGGGGTGAACGGTGGACTGCTGGTGGCGGTGGCCGATGACCCGTCGATGCACTCTTCGCAGAACGAGCAAGACTCGCGCTTCTTTGGGCGCTTCGCGCTGATCCCGACCATCGAGCCGGCCAACCAGCAGGAAGCCTACGACCTGGCGGCCTACGCCTTCAAGTTGTCAGAGCGGCACGCCGTCCCGGTGCTGGTGCGCATCACGACGCGCCTGGCGCACTCGCGGGCCGACATTACGCGGGGCGAGGCGCTGCCGGAAAAGGCGCTGACGCTGCCGCAGCATCCGCAGCAGTTCGTGCTGCTGCCCGCGATCTCGCGGCGCAACTACGCGCGGCTGCTCGACAAGCAGCGCGAGTTCGAAGCGGAATCAGAAGCATCGTTCCTCAACCGCTACGAGGATGGGCCGGACAAGCGGCGGGGCATCCTGGCGTGCGGGATCGCCTACAACTACCTGATGGAACACTATCCTGACGGCTGCCCGCACCCGGTGTTGAAGATCGGGCAATACCCGCTGCCGACCCGGCTGGTGGCGCGGCTGGTCGAGGCGTGCGATGAAATCCTGGTGCTGGAAGAGGGTGCGCCGCTGGTCGAAGAAATGCTGCGCGGCTATCCGTTCGAGGCCGGGACGGTGCACGGGCGGCTGGACGGCTGCCTGCCGCGCGCGGGCGAGCTGAATCCCGTGTTGGTGGCGCGGGCGCTGGGCCTGGACGTGGCCGAGCCGGCCTTCACCGCACCGGAGATCGTGGTCGGACGCCCGCCGCAGTTATGCAACGGCTGCCCGCACGGCGACACCTTCCGCGCGCTGAATGAGGCGCTCGAACAATACTCGAAGGGGCGCGTGTTCGCCGACATCGGCTGCTATACGCTCGGCGCGCTGCCGCCCTATAACGCGATCAACTCGTGCGTCGATATGGGCGCGTCGGTCACGATGGCGAAGGGCGCAGCGGATGCAGGGCTGGTCCCGGCGGTGGCCGTGATCGGGGACTCGACCTTCAGCCATTCCGGTATGACCGGGCTGCTGGACGCGGTCAACGCCAACGCGCCGATCACCGTGATCATCGTGGATAACGAGACAACAGCCATGACCGGCGGGCAGGAGACACCGGGCAACGGGCGTTTTGAGCAGATCGCGCAGGGGTTGGGCGTGGCCGCCGAGCATGTGCGGGTGATCACGCCGCTGCCGCGCCAACACGCGCAGAACGTGCAGGTGATCCAGGAAGAGTTGGAATATGACGGGGTGTCGGTGGTGATCGCGCGCCGCGAGTGTGTCGAGACGGCCCGGCGCAAGAGGAGAAGCTGACGATGAAATATGACGTGATTCTGGCCGGAGTCGGCGGGCAGGGCGTGCTGAGCATCGCCACGATCCTGGCGGTGGCGGCGGTCGATGCCGATCTGCGCCTGCGGCAGGCGGAAGTGCACGGCATGTCGCAGCGCGGCGGCGAGGTACAAAGCCACCTGCGCATCGCGGACCGCCCGATCTACTCCGATCTGATCCCGGTGGGCGGGGCCGATCTGCTGCTCTCGATGGAGCCGATGGAAGCGCTGCGCTATGTGTCGTTCCTCAAGCCGGATGGCGTGATCGTCACCGAGCGCACGCCGCTGATCAATATCAACAACTATCCAGAGATCGACCGGGTGATCGCGGCGCTGGAGCAGTTTCCGCGTGTGGTGCTGGTCGATGCAGAAGGCGTCGCCAGGGAAATGCGTGCCACGCGGTCCTCAAATATGGTGCTGCTGGGCGCGGCGTCGGCGTTCGTGCCGCTGCCGGGGGCCGATCTCGAAGCGGCAATCGGCAAGGTGTTCGGACGCAAAGGCGAGTCCATGGTCGCGCAGAATGTTGAGGCGTTCCGGCGCGGGCGTGCGATCGCGGAAGGGGCGCACGCCGGGTAACGGCGGTCGCTTCAGTCCTACCAACGGAACAGGGGCAGGGCGAAATCCTGTCCCTTTTTGATTCCGTACCGCAACCGTTACGCGCCGGGCGGGCTTGCCGCTATATTCTGGGTGGAAAACCTATATCATGAAGCCTGGAGAGGAAAACATGAGCGAGCATGAGCCGCACTGGGGGGAACGCCTGGTCTATCTGCTGGCGCTGGCGGCCCGGCTGGAAGACGAGGGGTATTACAATATCGCCAAGCTGCTGCGCGCGGCGGCTGATTCGACCGCACGACGGACCGCCTACCGGCTGAATCTGCCGCACGATCTGCCATCGCTGAGCACGGAATTGAACACCGCCCGGACGGCCCTGTTGGGCTTCGGGTGCAGTCCAGACCTGATCGCCGCGCTGGAACGGGGCAAGGCTGCGCTCGACACGGGGCGGCTGCCGCTGTATGAGGAGATCGGGCCGGTGTATGTCTGCCGGACGTGCGGACACCTGGTGGTGGGCCAGACCGATGCCCCGTGCCCGACCTGTCACGCCTGGGCCGCCACTTTCCTGGCGTTTGAGCCGATCTACTGGATGAACAATCTGGAGCCGCTGGAGTCCATCGAGCGCCTGCGCCAGACGCCGGACGAGATCGCAGGTCTGCTGACCGATCTTTCCGCGAGCGATCTGATGCGCCAACCCCCGGACGGTGGCTGGTCGATCCAGCAGGTGCTGGCCCACCTGCGCGATTCGCAGGGGCTGCTGGATGGGCGTGTCCGGTTGATGCTGGCGCAGGATGATCCGCCGCTGGTGTCGCTGGGCGCAGCGGACCTGTTAGGCGACGCGGCACAGCCGGTTACCGCCGGGGAGATTTTCGAGCGCTACCGGGCCGAGCGCGACGAGCTGCTCGATCTGCTGGAGGACATTCCGCTGATGGCCTGGGGACGCACCGGGCAGCATCCCGAATTCGGCCAGGTCACGATCCGGCAGCAGGCGAGCTATTTCGCCGGGCACGAGCTGATACACTTGCGCCAGCTTGAGCTGCTGCGGCGGATGAACGCGGGTTCGGTGTAGCGCGCCTTACGCCGCCGGTGACGCGGGAACGACGCGGCGCTGAACGAAGATCTGCCGCATGATCGAAGCGACGATCACCTGCTCGTGGCGATCATGCGGCAGCAGCATATTATAGCACCGTCCTGGGCCGGCTCTGTGACCACGACCAATTGGCGGATAGCACAAAAACGCTATAAAATATAGAATATACGTTCTAATTCCGAGGGAGAGATGATGAATCAGAATGCCGTGAAGCGCCTGTATCTGATGCAGGTGGGGTCCATGCCGGAATACCAGGTTCCGATTGTGTGTTATCTGGTGCAGACGGATGATGGCAGAAATGTCCTGATTGACAGCGGCCTCCCGGAGATGATGCCCGAAGAAGAAGCGGACTTCGAGAATGGGCAGGACGTTATCCAGCAGTTAGCGAGCATTGGCTTACAACCGGACGATATTGATACCGTCATTTCGACGCATTATGATCTCGACCATGCCGGAAGACACGCGGCATTCACGAAGGCGCAGTATGTTGTCCAGCGCGTGCATCATCTGGATGCGGCGAGTAACCCGCGTTTTGCTGCCACTCGACCCCAGTGGGATCAGCCAATGGCGCGCATCCGGCTGGTGGACGGGGACACGGAACTGCTGCCGGGGCTGGAGCTGATCGAGACGAGCGGGCATGTGCCAGGGCATCAATCGGTGCTGGTGCGGCTGCCCAAAACGGGGGCGATTTTACTGCCGATCGACGCTGTACCTTTTGGTGAGGGCTTTACACGTGACGAGCAGGACGACGGCAGCAGCCCGGACGCCGAAGCGATCCGCGCCAGTACAGTTAAACTGCTTGATCTGGTCGAACGGGAGCAGATCGGGCTGGTGATTTTCGGGCATGATGGGGAACAGTGGGAAGGGCTGAAAAAGCTGCCGGAGTATTACGAGTGAGGCGGCAAGCACCGCTTTCCCGATTCGATGTACCGAGCACGTTTTGCCGCTGCGAAAACGCTGCCCGCTTTATTCGGTTTCCGTAGTACCACGTACTTTGCAACCACTACCATAATAAAAAGACCGCTTCCGATTGCGCCGGGAAGCGGTCTGGTGTGTCAGCTTGCGGCGGCTGTCAGCGCTACCACTCGACGCGGACGGGCGTTCCCATCTCGGCCCAGTTGTAGAACCACTCGGCTTCAGGCGTCGGCAGGTTGACGCAGCCGTGACTCATCGGCTGGCCGAAATTATTGTGCCAGTAGGTGCCGTGCAGCGAATAGCCCTGGTAGAAGTACATCACATACGGCACGCCGGGCAGATAGTAGCCAGGGCCGGACATGGTTTGTGACGGGTATTTGATATAGATGCGATAGTCACCCTGGACGGTGGGCGTGTTGTACAGCCCGGTCGAGACGAGCACATTCCGCACCATGTTCCCGTTCTCATAGGCATATACGCGCTGATCGCTCAGATCCACCACGATCTGCTTGCCGGTGGTAATCGTCGGCGCGGCAGCCGCAGGTGCCCAGGTGTTTGGCTGGAGATAGGTTCCCTGTCCGTCATCGGTGGCCGGGATGACGAGCGTTTGCCCGGAGAAGATGTGATTGGGGTCGGTGATGCCATTGGCGCGAGCGATGGTCGGCCAGCTTATGCCGTAGGTGCGCCCGATGCTCGCCAGACTCTCACCCCCCTGGACGACGTGTGTGCGCTCGGTCCCGACGGGAACCGGGGCGGGAGCTGGCTCTGCCGGGGCCGGATTGACTGGCGGCGCAGCAGCGGCGGTGCCGGGAGCGCTCGCGCCGGGGATCGTAAGCTGCTGGCCGTAGAAGATATGGTTTGGATCGGTGATACCGTTGGCGGCGGCAAGTGCGGTCCAGTCCAGGCCGTAGGCGCGGCCAATGCTCGCCAACGTCTCGCCGGGCTGGACGGTGTGATAAACCGGCGCGGCTGCCACCGGAACCGGATTGACCGTTACAGGCACAACCGGAGCGGCAGCGACAGCGTCGGCAGCAGGCGCTGACACGCCCGGACCTGATTCCAGCACAATGGGCGAAGATCCGTCCGGCGCGGGATTGACCACCACCGGAGCCGGGGCGGTCGCTGCACCGGGGATGATCAGGACCTGACCGGCGTAAATCTGGCCGGGATCGGTGATTCCGTTGGCGGCGGAGAGCGCCTCGACGGTGGTGTTATAGCGCAGGGCGATGCGGAACAGGTTCTCGCCGCTCTGGACGGTGTGCGAGGTGCCCCCCTGCGCGGCAGCCGGGGCAGCGATTGCCAGCAGCACGGCCAAAACCAGGGCAGGGCGCGTCAGTCGGCGGAATAAGGCCCATATCATCATGTGATCTTCTCCAGGGCTACCCGAACAGAGTTGAGGGATAGAGTCTATTATGGCGGCTCGTACATACCATGTGATGCACGATCACGAGTGTACAGGTTTTTGCGATGGCTGGCAACGACGTCAGGCGGGAAATCCGGCAGGCACACCGCGCTATTCTTCGCATAGTCAACAAGACGCAACACACCTGCCATAGGCCACAACCACGTAAGATTCTTAAAACGATTGTTCTAGCGCATTTGGCGAGACATGCTAGACTTGGGCACATGGACAAGCCACCGCCCACCCCCTATCCCGCTCTCAACAGCGTCTTGCAGGACCTCGTCGCCAGTATACGCGCGGTTCTCGGCGAGAACTTCACCGGTGCATACCTGCAAGGCTCGTTCGCGGTGGGCGATTTCGACCGGCACAGTGACGTCGATTTCATCGTGGCATGTGAACACGATCTGACGCCGGAGCAGGTCGCGGCGCTGCAAGCCGTGCACGGGCGGATTTTCGCTCTCGATATTCCCTGGGCGCAGCATCTTGAAGGCTCGTATTTCCCACGCGACGTGTTACGCGACGCGGCGCGTGCGGGCGAGCCGCTGTGGTACCTCGATCACGGCAGCCGCGCGCTGATCCAGTCCAACCACTGCAATACGATCCTGGTGCGCTGCGTCGTGCGCGATTACGGCGTCGCGCTGGCGGGGCCGGACCCGGCGGCGCTGGTCGATCCGATCCCGGTCGCAGTGCTGCGGCAGGACATCGCGCAGACGATCCATGACTGGGGCCGGGAGATACTGGGTAATCCGGAGCGCTTCAACAACCGTTTCTATCAAGGCTATCTGGTACTGAACTACTCGCGGATGCTGCACGACTTGGTGCGGGGAAAACCCGGCTCCAAGCGCGCGGGCGCGGAGTGGGCCAAAGCCAACCTGGACCCAACCTGGCACGGGTTGATCGATCGTACGTGGGACTGCCGCCCAGACCCGGCTGTCTCGGTGCGCCAGCGGCCCGATCCAGATGACTTCCGGGCGACGCTGGCTTTTATCCAGGTCGTGATGAATGAAGCCACGATTTATATCGGGATGCACGGCCTGGGCTGGGCGCGTGGCACGAGCGGGGACGATATATGAAATTTTTGTGAATTTTGTTCGGACGGAGTGCACTTTGCCCGCTTGTGGTGAAAAGCGTTTGATGTCAAACTGGGTTGGGGAGCTAGGGAAATACACGGGAGCGGGGAGTCCTCGCTGGAATCTTGTCTGGCTGGCCGAATGACTCCAGGCCTATTGCGTCTACAGCAAAGATCACGGATTATGTAGATACACTTAAGAGCTGTCTATGTTTTATGACAATCGCATCACAAAATTCACAATTTTTATCAGTACGCGCGCCATATTTGTGATACCTTGATGATAGGCTTCATAGGTTTAACCGGCGATGCATCATTTATTTCTTCTGCAGCCGGCTGAGCCGGTCGTAATTATCTGACTGAGGAGTTTTCTATGTCTAGGAAATTGGCTCCCTGGCTCCAGATCGTGTTAGTCATTGCATCGCTGCTGGTGGGGCAGGTGCAGAGCGCCTTTGGATGGGCGACGCTGTCTGCCGTACCAGCACCCGGCGATGCCGCTGTCAGTGTGGACGAGGATGCCACCGACCCGCCGGATGCTGTTGTGGGCGCCGAACCTGATGTGGATGTGGGCGGAATGCCCCCACGCCAGGGTGCGGAGCCCCATAACGAGTGCCGGCTTGAGGTGAACACCTATCTATTGGAAGAAGGTGCGACCCCGGTCGCTCTGACCTCGCCGGACCCGCCCCCCAACATCCGTGATACTGAGCCGGCAGACGGTGTGGCCCCTTCGGTGCAAACCAAGGCGGGCGATGAGCTGCTCTGGCTGATGATCATCGAGAACACATCCGCCGAGGATACCGGTGAGCCGGGCGATTGCCCCGATGGGGGTTACAAGCTTGGCGCGCTGCGTGCCTGGTTCTACTTCTCTGGTTACACGGATGACACGATTGAGCGCCCACCACTGTCGTACACCGTGGCGCACATGTACGAAGCTGACGCGGGCGATATCAACTACTCGGATGCAGCTGAAACAGGCTTCATCGATCCGGGTGAGTTTGCCTGGACTTACTACAACTACACGGTGCAGCCCAACATCATCGGCTCGCATCTCTGGGTACAGTCTGAGGTCCATGCCAACGTTATTCCTGAAGACAGCGTCTCTGATGCGTTTGCGGATGAGCTGGACAACGACTATCTTGAGCTGATCGGGGGCGGGTTCACCTTCGACGAATTCTCGCCCAACGTGACAATGGCCGTGCCCGGCACGCAGCTCACCTATACGCTGCGCGTCACCGCCTCTCGGCCCGGCGTCCCAATCGGCTACTTGCGGGCGTTCTCCGTAGAGTATCCCGAAGTGGCGGCGGCCTGCGGGCAGACCAGCCAGTGGATCAACACTATCACCCTCCAGCCTGTCTCCGAGTCTAATCCGCTGAACTACGAAGAGCAGGCGGAGTGCCGTATCACCGGCGCGCAGTCGATTGTCATTCCGACCGAGGCCCCACCACAAACTTTCTTTGTGACGGCTACCGTCGAGGGTGCGCAGAACTCCAGCGCGATCATCATCGACATGACGCGCGACAGCGATCAGGTGGAAGTGATCGTCCCGCAGATTTCGGTCACCAAGACGGTGACCCGCATCACGCGTAATGGCATCGACGTGCCGCTGCCCGGCCCTGCCGCTTCGGGCGACGTGATCGAATACCGGATCGAAGTCAAGAACACGGGTGACGTTGATCTCGGCAGCCTGACAATCGTAGACAGCCTGACGGGCGTGTTGGGCACCGGACTCAGCCTGCCGCTGGCGAATCCGCAGCACAATGTCACGACGACCTATACCGTGCGCCCCGACAACCCCGACCCGCTGAACAACCGCGTCGATGTGACGGCTCTGGCTGCCGGCCAACCGGTCCGTGCCAGCGCGGTCGCCGCAGTTGACATAGCCGAATCCGGGCTGCAAGTTCAGCTCCTGGTCACCGATCTCGACGCGGAGCCGGGCCAGCCTGCCGGTGTGACGCGCGTCGGGCACCGGCTGCGCTATGAGGTGATCGCCTCAAATGTAGGCAATTCGATCATTCGCAATCTGAAGTTTGAGCAGGTGGCCTATCCGCAGCAGTCGGTTGGAATGCCTTTGCCGGCCCCAGCCATCGTGCCCAGTACGCTGAGTGTAAGCGAAGTCCGCACCCTTGCGACGTGGCAGTATGTCGTCACCGATGCGGACGACGACCCATTGACCAGCACCATCCGGTTGCAGGGCACGGCTGCCGATAACCGGCTGGTCTACAGCCAGGCCCAAGCCACGATCGATATCACCGTGCCCGGCCTGTCACTGGGCGTGCAGTTGATCGCGCCTGCGGCGGAGGCGGCGCTGCGCGGTGGCTCGGCGCTGTACGAAGTGACGGTGAGCAACACCGACTCGGTGGCTGACCTGTGTAATGTCGTCGTGGACCAGTACCGCCGCGACCCGCAGACCGGCATCGAGACCCGCATCGCAACGAATATCCCGCTGGCCGGGGTCACGGGCGGGCAGCTGCCCGCCGACACCGACGGAGTCGCGCAGGTTACCTATCTGATCACCGGCGTGGACAAAGACCCGCTGCACATGATCTTCGAGGTCAACGCGACGGTCTGCGACAGCGGCACGCAGCTGACGGACCGCAACAGCCATACGCTCGATCTCTCCGACGCCCAGGTGAACGCCCAGATCACGCCAATCGGCCTGGGCGCGACGCCAGAAGGCGCGCTGATCATCGGCCAGCCGGTCCGGTTCGAGTATCAGGCGCTCAACGTTGGCACCGTCACGCTCACCGAGCTGGAAGCGACGTACTGCTTCCTCTCGCGCGCGACCGAGGAAGGCGGCGATGCCTACTGCAACAAGCCGTTCGCCCTCTCGCGGACCGAGATCGCCTCGTTCGACGAGCACGCCAGCGGGCAGTTCCCGGTTGTGGACTACCTGGTGAGGCCAGAAGATGCCGATGCCGATCCGTTCGCGGTCGAAGTCATCCTGACCGGCACGGATAACCAGGACAAGCGCGTTTCGCTGCGCACAGTCAAGACACTGTCGGTCGTGAATCCGCTGCTGCTGCTGACGGTGAACGGCCCTGGTTCGGTGGTGTCGGGCGACGTCGAAACCTTCAGCTTCACCGCGACCAACAATTCGGACTCAGGCGAGATTCTCACCAGCCTGCAGCTTTTCAACCTGAACGTCTCCGATACGGTGCCGATTGCCGTGCTGAACCCGGATCCGGCGGACTTTGACGGCACGCTCGATCCGAACGAGTCGTACCAGGGAGAGTTCGAATATACCATCCCCGACGTGACCGAGGGCGTGCTGCCGCTCCAGGTGCGCGCGATCGCTACTGACCAGGCCACCGGTGCCTCGGTCATCTCGAACGTGGCGCTCGAACTCCAGGTGATCCCGATCCTGCGGGTGCTGAAGACCGGACCGGAAGGCAAGCTTCCGGTCGATCAGGAGATCGTCTACAGCATCACGATCAAGAACCAGTCCAAGCAGCAGACGGTGACGTTCACCGATTTTGAGGACAACGTTCTCGAAGCCTACGGCATCCCCTACGATCTCGGCGTGGGGCCGTTCCCGACCAGCCTGGGGCCGGGCGAGGAAGTGACGCAGCTCTTTACGCTGCCCTCGATCGACCCGGACCTGACGCCGAACCCGGTGACGAACGTTTTCACCGCCTACGGTACGCGCCAGTCGGATAATTCTGAGGTCTTTGGCTCGGACGATCACACCTTCGAGATCGCCTGCCCGATCGAAGTCTTCTTCAACGTCACGAACGAGGACGAAGACGATCCCGACTACACGATGGGCGAGGAGCTGCGATGGACGATCACCTACCGCAATACCACGTCGCAGACGCTGACCAATGTCATGGTCACGGAACCACTCGGCAGCCAGAGCTGGAGCGGTACGCTGGGGCCAGGTGAGAACCGCCAGTTTCTCCCCTTCGTGAAGTATATCGACGGGTCCTACTACAAGAGCGACCCGGACGTGATGGCCGATCAGGTCACCGCGACCTTCGAAATGGGCGGCGAGCAGCAGACCTGTATCTCCAAGTGGGAAGTCCCGCTGTTTTCGCCGATCCAGGTCTTCAAGGTCCCCAATACCTTCTTCGCCTTCACCGGCGACACGATCGAATACTCGATCTACCTCGAGAATATAGCTGAGGACGATCACGCTCCCTACCACCGTTTCTACATCACGGGGATTTCGGACAACCTGCTGGGCACGTCGATCCTGCTGGACAAGGATGACACCGGGCCGGAGCCGGCAGTGCCCGCCTTCTGGCTGGAGCCGGGCGAGCGCTATATGCCGATCACGACGCCGACGGACCTGACGTATGTGGTGCAGGAAACCGACCCGGACAAGCTGGTCAATACCGTGACCGTCGAGTTCCGCGACCCGATTGATGCCAACCAGACGTGGTTCACGCAGTCGGAAGCCGAGGTCATCACGGTCAACCCGATCGAGATCCGCAAGGTGCCGAGTGCGACGCAGGCCTTCACCGGCGACACCATCACCTACGACTACACGATCACCAACATCAGCACCTACTTGGTGGCCGAGATCGTGGTGCTTGATGACAAGCTGGGTACTATCGTGCCGCCCGATCCACCGTTGAATCTGCTGCCCGGCGAGTCTTTCGTCGTGGAAGACGTGCCGTATCTGATCAAGCCGACCGATCCCGATCCGCTGGTCAACACGGTGACGGGCACGGCGGTTCTGTATCTCGACGCGTCCACCCCGCGTCCCTTCAAGCTCAAGCCGGTGACGGCTGCGGTGGACCTGCAAGACCCGGCGGTCACGGTGACGAAGTGGGTTCGGAATCATGGCACGGGCGTGCGGTATCCTGAAGACGTGACCGGCACACAGGAAGTAGGCGATGGCGACCTGGTGGACTTCTGCTTCCTGGTCGAGAACCATACCGATATCCTGCCCGACACGCCGGTTCTGGACCGGCCCTATGTCGATGACATCCTGCTGAACGACGAAACGATCCCGATGTCTGAGCTGCAGACGCAGTTCGAGGCGGCAGTGATGGGGATTGGGCCGGAAAACGAGCCGACCCCCCGGCGGCTGTATGCGCAGCAGAGCGTCGAATTCTGCTATGTGGCGGTAGCGCCGGAGCCGGAGACCGGCTTCCCGATCACGCGCGACGAATATGGCGACCCGGCAGTGAACCGGGTGCGGATCACCGGCCTGTCCTCGACCGGCGAGCAGGTTGACTACGCTTACGACCTGGAGATGGATATCCTGGGCAGCCGCCTGAGCATCAGCAAGGTCGCTGCGCCGAACGTGGCCTATGTGGGCCAGGAAGTCCAGTACACGATCACGGTGCGCAACCGCCTGACGGAAGACACCGGCGCGACGATCACGCTGGACGAAGTGACGGATGCCTTCGCCGAAGGAGTGCCGGTCCCGATCCCGTTTGACGATCCGGGTTGGGACTGGACAGCGGCGAACCGCCCACCCGGCTCGACCGAATACATCCTGGGGCCGCAGGGCTTCATCACCTATTCCTACAACTACACCGTCCAGTTGGGCGACCCCGATCCGCTGGTCAATATCGCGGAAGTGCGCGGCACGCTGGGCGCCGAGGAACTGGTAGACCAGACGCGCAACTCGGTTGCGGTGACGGCCAGCCAGCTTTTGGTGCGCAAGCGCGCGACACCCAACGTGGCCTTCCCTGGCGATACCGTCCACTACGAGGTGAGCATCACCAACATCGGCGACACCCCGGTCCAGGCGATCACCGTTCTGGACCAGGGCGGCAGCGACCCGACGCCGGTTGACCGGACGGGCCTGCTGCCGTTCCGCGACCTGGGTCCGTTCGAGTCGGTCTTCTTCTCGTATGACGCGACGATGCCGACCGCTGCCATTCTGGCGACCCAGCCCGATCTCGACCCGTACATCAACACGCTGACGGCGACCGGGACGGTCTGGCGGAACAACAAGCAGGAGCAGGTTTCGACCACCGTTACCGAAGAAGTCGATATCCTGCAGCCGGGCGTGCGCATCACAAAATCACCGCAGGTGAACGCCGCCGCTCCGAACTCGACCGTGATGTACGACATCACCGTGACCAATATCGGCGACGATGACAGCATCTTGCAGCAGATCGTCGTCACCGATGTGACGAGCGGCATCGTCCTGGACCTGGCAGACAGGTGCGCGACGCCGGCAAGCTGCCCGTTCTCGTACACGGCGGTTAGCAGCGAACCGGGCGGCAACCCGCTGGCGGGGCAGCCCTACAATCCGACGCGCGGCCTGCTGCGCGACGAGCAGATCACCGGCACGATTGAAGTGACCGTGCCGGCGGATGTGGGCGCGCAGTTCACCAACATCGCCAGCGTCGAGGCACGCAACGTCGAGGCTGAGCCGCTCGAAACCGATGAGCTGCGCGACGTTCAGGACAGCACCTCGGCCACCATCGAGATCCGCGACGAGGGCGTCGAGGTCGTCAAGACCGCGAGCGCGCCGTCGGGTGTGGTGGGCGACGAGATCGAATACACGCTTGCGATCACCAACATCAGCGGCGGATCGACCAGCTTCAACCGGGTGGTGGTGGCCGACGCCGCGCTGCCCGCGCCGGGCTACGTGACGCTCCAGGGCACCAATCCAACTACCGGCCTGACGGCTGACGGCGTGCTCGATCCGGGCGAAACAGTCGAATATAAATACCCCCATACGCTGGCGGCGGAACCCGACCCCTATGTCAACCGGGTGACGGTCACGGCCTACGGCGGCATCGTCTCGGCGCGCGACACCGCTCAGACGACGGTGGACGTGCTCCAGGCCGATATCGGCGTGGAGAAGTTCGCCTGCGTGGGCGACACGTTTGATGCCGACTTCCATCTCACCCCCGGCAACTTCACCGACCCGGTCCTGTGCCCGCAGGCGATCAACGTGGCGGACGGCAACGAGGATGTCGTAACCTACTTCATCCGTGTCTTCAATGCCAGCCCGGCTGCCGCGCTGGAAAACGTGGAAATTCACGACTCGCTGGTGGCGGATGCCGACCTCGGCACGATCACCTGGCCGGACGCGGCGCGCCCCGGCGTGCTGGATGCGCTGGGCGATGCTGAAAACGAGG
Source organism: Chloroflexota bacterium (assembly GCA_012729765.1). GTDB lineage: Bacteria > Chloroflexota > Anaerolineae > Aggregatilineales > Aggregatilineaceae > JAAYCM01. The sequence goes on from JAAYCM010000088.1 coordinate 93,695, forward strand.
ACGAGGTGTGGCACCGTTACACCTACACCGTGCCCGCCGGCGCGCCCGATCCGCTCACCAACACGGTGTCGGTAGCCGGCGACGCGATCGGGCTGACCCCGGTGCAGCACGTGACCGCGACCGCTGCGGCCAGCATCGACCTGGTGACCAGCGATCTGCGGCTGAGCAAGACGGTCGCCGCGCAGGCCGATCCGTTCGAAGTGGGCGACATGGTGACCTACCAGCTCCAGGTGCAAAACCTGGGCAGCTCGCCTATCGCCAACGTCCAGATCATCGACCCGCTGTACGCCGGTGCGGGGCACGTGGTGTGCACGATCAATCCGCTGGCGTCGGGGGCAACCTATCCCGCTCAGCCGGGCGATGACTGCACCTTCACGCACACGATCACGGCGACCGATCCCAACCCGCTGGTGAACCGCGCGACGGCGTCCGGCATGCAAGGCGGCGTGATGGTTTCCGACAGCGCCACCTACATGCTCTACATCGCCTCCGAAGGGCTGCGCGTGTCCAAGACCGCCAACCCAATCGTGGCGCAGGTGGGCGATGAGATCACCTACACCTACGTGATCGAAAACGTGGGTAATGAACCGATCGACTTGCTGACTGTTAACGACAGCGACCCGAACATCACCTTCACCCCGGCCTGGCCGGATGTTCTCGCGCCGGGCGCGACTGAAACGCGGACGGTGCTGCGCCGCCTCGAGGCCACCGACCTCGACCCGTATGTCAACACGATTACGGTGGATGGCTGGGCAACGCTTACCGAACGGAGTGTCTATGCCGAGGCGAACGCGTCGGTCGCGATCGTTGAGGACAGCAGCCAGACGCTGGTCGTGACCAATGTCCCCAACCGGCAGTTCGCACGGCCAGGGGAGTCGGTCACGTTCGCTTACACGGCGCGCAATCTGGGCACCACCGAGCTGACGCAGGTCATGCTGAGCGACAACGAGGGCGCGTTCCCCGACACCTACACGCTCCCACCGAACGGCTCGATCACGGTCTATCGCACCGTGACGGTAACGCCGGAGCACCTGCCGGGGCCGCTGAGCTATACCGTGGTTGCGACCGATGGCACGATGACGGACATGGCGACCGCCGAGGTCCCGCTGGTGGCGGGCGATCTGCTGGTGACCAAGACTGCCACGCCCAGCGTGATCTACCGGAGCGAGGTAGCGTCGGGCGGCAGCGTGACAATCGACTTCGTGGTCGATATCACCAACCTGGGGACCGAGACGCTGGAGAGCTTCACGGTCGATGATGTGATGTCGCCGGACCTGGGCCTGACTCTGATGGATGCGCCGCCGACCACGCTCGTGCCCAACCAGACCGTGCACCTGGTGGGCTCGATCACGATCCCGCAGGCCGATCTGCAAACGCTCGACCTGATCACCAACACGGTCACGGCGCGCGGCACAGGCGTGACGACCCAGGTGGAGCAGGTGGGGACGGCATCCGCCAGTGTGGCGATTGTCGAAGACACCAATGTCCGCGTGATCCTGACGGCGGAAGTGATCCAGACCGAGACCACGCCGCCGCGCCCGGACACGGATATCACCTACCGCTACACGATTCGCAACCTGACCAACGACGTGATCACGGGCGTCGAGTTGTTCCACGATCCGGGTGGTCAGGGTGATGTCCAGGTCCCGCTGCTCCATCCAATCGATGGCACGCCAATCGACACACTCCAGCCGCGCCAGTCAATATCGGCTCCGGCGATAGTCACAATTCCGGCTGACTGGACGGAGCCGAGCTATGCTACGGAAGCATATCTGCGGATCGGTGGGACGGATGAACCGTCTATCACGATCACGACCAGCCCGATCCAACTGCTGACGGTCGCCAAAGCGGTGACGTCGCCGACCAGTCTCACGGCAGTAATCGGCGATACCGTTGAGTACGCGATCCAGATCGTGAACCTGAGCACGGCTGAGGTGAGCGGCGTCGAGGTGGTCGATACCTTCAACGGCGCTGTTACCGACGCGCTGGATCCGGCCCCGGATGGCACCATCGCCGGTAGTGCAACGGAGACGTTCACGCTCAGCGTTGTGGTCACGGACCAGATGCAGAGTCCGCTCACGAACAGCGTCACCGTCGAGGTTGACGATGTGCCGATGGGCACGGACGCCGCCGAAGAGGTCACGATCAGCACGGTCGGGCTTGAAGTGAGCAACGTGTCGATCGTCCAGGCGGGCGCACCGGCCAATCCGGGCCTGCTGCGGACCGATATCCCCGCCTCTGTCCGCTTCACGCTGCGGAACACCAGCACGGATACTGAAGTAACCGCGCTGGACTACGATGTGAGCTTCAGCGGTGGGATCAATACGGCGGCGGGCAGTCTGACCTGTAATACAGCGAGCCTGCCCCCCACCATCGCGGTCGGTGCGACGCACACCAACCTGGAATGCCAGATCACCGGCATGCCGCAGGCCGGGGACAGTGACTATGCAGCGGGCGCAATGGACCTGACGGCGACCGTGGAGGTCACGGGCACGGCGTCGGGCAACCCGGTCAGCAGCGATCCAGTCACGGCCTCGGCAGAATTCGTCGATGTGGTGCTGGATGTGACGCTGGAGATCGCGCGCGCGAGCAGCGGCGACCCGGATGATCCGATCCTGCCCGGCGAGGACGTGCTGTTCACGCTCACGCTGACCAACCGCGGCGCGTCGCAGCTGGGCTGCGACAGCACAGTCCCAGCGACTATGCCGTGTCACTTCACCTTTACCATCGAGGGCGAGGACCAGCAGCCGACCGATCCGAATGTCGGCGTCGTGTTGGGGAGTTGGGATAACACTCTACGCAATCTGGTGCTCGCGTCCGGTGAATCAAGCACGCTCACCAGAACGGTTACGGCCGGGACGGATGTCGCGGAGGCGACACGTCTCTACACCATCATCGTTACGGGCGGCTGGGCACCCAATCCCCTGGGCGGCGCTACGGCGGACGACCTGGAATACTACGAAGTCAGCGACTCGGCTACCGCTACACTGCTCTTTGGCGAGCCGGAGATCGCGGTGTTTGTCGCGGTGTCGCCCGCCAACCCGATCGTTGGGAGTCCGGTCCAGTTCACGGTTACGATCCAGAACACCGGCGCGGTCGCGGTGACGGACCTCGAAGCGTCCTACCGCATCACGACCGGCACGACCTCCAACGGGATCATGCTGACCAGCGGCAAGATGCGCCCGGCCAGCCAGACCAGCGGCGAGATCGCGCTCAACGCGACGACGCTCGAACCGAATGGATCGACGGTCGGCACGCTGGTGAAGGGTGCCGAGGACCAGACGCAGCCTTACACCTTCACGGTGGAAGTGAATGGCGTGGCCCGAAACCTGTCGATACTCGTGAGTGAAACGGCCAGTGTCCAGGTCCGTCCGCAGCTTGCGACGACCCCGACCCCGACGCCGACCGGCACACTGGGGACCGGCACGCCAGGGCTTGACCCGGCGGCCATCGAGCCGATTGTCACCAAGACGGCTAACGCTCAGGCGGCCCAGGCGGGCGCAGCCCTGGACTGGACGATCACGGTGCGCAACGGCGGCACGGCGGTGATGCCGAATGTCACTATCACCGACACGGTCGCGGAAAATATGCAGCTTGTGTCGGCGGTGACGTCACGCGGGACGGTGGTGGTCGAAGGCCAGAACCTGCGCGCCACGACCGGCATACTGAATCCGGGCGACACGGTCACGATCACCGTCAATACGACGGTGGCCGCGACAGTCATGTCGCCCTCGTCGCTGGCGAACACCGCCTGCGCACAGCGCGATGGTGGGGTCCAGGTCTGCACCACGGCGACGGTCAACGTCGGCCCTGGTGTGGCGAACCTGCCCGCGACGGGTATCGGGGCGGTCGATGGCTCGGACGGCTGGGATCGGCTGCTGGGCGTCGCGCTCTGTGGGGCGCTGATGCTGCTGTTCAGCGCGCAGGTTTCCAACCGGCGGATGCTGTTCGCGGGGCTGTTTGTGGCAGTGGCGGTGCTGGCGGTGGTGATCGCCGTGGTGCTGTCCCTGTCGGGCGGCGACGAGGACGATCCGCAGGACGACCCGCAGCTAGCGGCCCAGGAAGGAACTCCGGCGGCGGTGGCGTCGCAGGATGCGCCGGCGGACAGCGGGGCGATGTTCACGCCGTCCGCGCCGGGCGCTTTCCCGGTGCCACCGACCGCAACTCCGTATGTCCGGCGTGAGCCGAGCGGCCCGCGCTCGATCTCGATCCCGAAGCTGGGTGAGCAGTTCAGCCTGCCGGTGCCAATCGTGGATGTCCCGATCGCCAACCGGCAGTGGGACGTGAGCGGCCTGGGCTACTATGTCGGCTGGCTGGAAGGCACGACCTGGCTGGAGTCGGACTGGGGCAATACCGTCCTGGCGGCGCATGTCCAGCTTGGCACCAATAACCCCGGCCCGTTCTGGGGCCTGGGCGACCTGGTGCCGGGGGACGAGATCATCGTCAGCGAGGGTGAGCAGGACTTTCGCTTCCAGGTACAGTCGGTGCGCAAGGTCGATCCCAGTGATTGGACCGTCACCGCGCCGACTAACGGCCCGACCCTGACGCTGATCACCTGCACCGAGTGGGATCGCTCACGCGGCGTGTTCTCGCAGCGCATGGTGATCCAGGCGGTGCCGCTGATGACGAGCGGATAAGCGCCCGTCGTTCCCAAATCGCGAAATGAAAACAGCGCTCTACCCGGTGGGGTAGGGCGCTGCTGTTTTGTGCGGCGCGTGCCTGCCTGACAGGTGCTAGTTGCCGCCCCAGACGCGGATCGCCAGGACCAGGGGCCGCCCGATTGGAATGTCGCTGTTGGGATAGAGCAGGTTCCACACGCCGTAATAACAGCCGTGCCGGTTGGGCGCGGTCCCGGTGAAAGTGAGCGGCGTGGAATCCTCGGTGATGTCTACCGGGCTGTTCAGGAAGAAGTTCGAGCGCTCCTGCGTGGCGAAGTTGATGCCGGGCCGGATCTCGCCCTCACTGCATGCCGCGCGCAGCGGCTCCAGATTGACCTGCGAATTGGGATTCTGGGTCAGGACCGGGTTATAGGTCAGGCGAACGCCGCTCGGCCAGGCACAGCTCCCCGTGTTTTGCAGGATGATCTCGAAGCTGAAATCACGATTGTAGGGTACCAGGCGCGGGTTCTGATTCTCACTAATCGTGGGCGGGCGGTTGTAGTTGGTCGGCAACGTGACAATGTACTCAAAATCGCAGGCGGCCAGCGTCTGTGTCATGTTCGGCGTCGGCGAGAAAGCGGCCTGCGTCTCGTAGAAAGCGGCCAGCGCCGTGACGGTCAGATCGGGCGTCGGGGTATAGGTCGCCGTCGGACTCGGCGTTGCGGTTGGCAGTGGAGTCTCAGTGGGCAGCGGAGTCTCCGTCGGTGCAGGTGTTTCCGTCGGCGCGGGTGTCTCAGTGGCCGAAGGCAGGGGCGCGATCGCCGGCTGTGTCGCCGGGGTTGTGCGCGTAATCAGCGGCAGATCGTCGTCGAGCGGCACCTGCGCTACCTGAGTTTCGGTCGGAGGTGGGGTCGCGGTGTCGTCGCTCTGGAAAAGCCCACCGGCCCAGATCGAGTCGTTGCCCATCGCCAGCAGTGCAACCACGACCACGATGATCACGCCGCTCGCCAGTCCGAGCACCCAGCCGGGGCGCAGGCGTCCGGGGGCCGGAACAGCGGCCAGCATCTCCGGCTCGGCGACCGCCTCTGCGGCCGGAGTCTGGACCTGTAACGCGGCGGCAGCGGTCAGCAGGCGCTCACGCTGCGCGGCGGTGGGCGCAGCCGGATTGGTCGGTGCGGGCAGCGACCAGCCGTTGAAGGCCATGGCCGATCCGTCATAGAGCGGCTTACGGTACCCGGCGTCGTCCAACAGATCGAGATCGTAGGCCATTTCGGCAGCGGTCTGATAGCGCGTGTTGGGATCTTTCGCCATCGCCTTCTGCACGATCTGGGCCAGCTCTTCGGAGAGATCGGGCACGAACTCGCGCGGGTCGGGGATCGGGTCGTGGACGTGCTTGAGAATGATCGCCAGCGGCGTATCGGCGTCGAAGGGCAGGTGGCCGGTGAGCATCTGGAACAGGATCACGCCCAGTGAATAAATATCGGAGCGCTCGTCGCCCGGCTCGCCCAGCCCTTGCTCCGGGGCCATATAGGCCGGGGTGCCGACCATGCCGCCGCTGATCGTGAACAGCGTGCCGGTGATAATCTTGGCGATGCCGAAGTCGGTCAGCACCAGGCGGCGATCTTCATCCAGCATCAGGTTGGCCGGCTTGACGTCGCGGTGGATCATGTTGCGCTGGTGCGCGTAGGCCAGGGCATCCGCCGCGCTCTTGATCAGGCGGATCGTCTCGGCAATCGGGAAGAGGCTGTTGGTCTGCGACAGCTCGAACAGCTCATCCTTCAGGGTGGGGCCGTTGATCAGCTCCATCACCATATAGTAGCTTTCACCCTCCGCGTCGAACTCGAAGTCGTAGACCTGCACGATATTCACGTGCTTGAGCTTGGCGACATTGCGCGCCTCGTTCTCGAAACGGTCTTTGAACGCTTCGTCATCCGCCAGGAAGGGGTGGAGCAGCTTGATGGCGACGTAGCGATCGAGCGATTTGTGATAGCCCCGGTAGACCTCGGCCATCCCGCCGCGCCCGATGCGGTCAATTACGTCGTACTTGCCGAGTTTTCGTCTGGACACTGGTTTGAGATGCCCCTGGTTCTTGCTGTATCCTTACGGGGATACGCGCGTGTAGTATAACTGACAATCCTGGGCTGCCCAAGAATCAGCTTTCGCTGTTCCGGGGGCTGTCGCCTGTCGCGGTTGGGATGTGCAGCGCGGCCTCGCGTGTATCCTGAGGCTCGGCGGCGTCCTCGTAATACAACTGAACGCGCACGATATAGTCACCGGCTGAGTCATCCACGCCGCGCAGATGCAGGTTGAACTCCACCTTAAAGTGCATGAGCGCGATCACACTGGTGCTGGCAACCGCGCGACCGTCCGCGCTCAAGATTGCGATCTCAAGATTCGGCTGCTCGCGGAATGGCGTGATCTCAACCCCTACCCGGACGCGCCGTCCCTCTGGTGAGGGCTGCGCGACGACCTGCACGATCCGCACGTCGCCGCGCGGCAGCAGGTTGTCATTATTTTGAATAAACAAATCAAAGCTCATAGCCCAATTCTATACCCTTTCTTTCTGGTTTTCCAACCTTAATTTAACCGGGTGTCGGGCCAGGGCGTGCCTGGGCGTTTTTCAGGGCTGTCCAGGCGGCATCGAAATGATCCACGCTGATCAGCAGGTGATCGCGCGCGAAGGCACTGAAGGCCATCAGCGGGATTCCGGCCTCGGCCAGCACGCGGCTGATCAGCGCCATGAAGCCGATCATATCGAGTCCCAGCGGCAGGTCGAAGGTGATCAGCCGGTATTCGCCGCCGATGCGGTGATCGGGCAGGCGGGCGGCGAAGAACTCCCAATCCTGCTGGGGCAGCACGAGCGTCACTTCGTCTTTGTCGGCGATCAGGGCGCTGAAAGGCGTGCCGATCTCGGCCAGTACCCCGGCTGCCGCCATGATCGCGCGCGGCGGAAGCTGGATCAGCAGATAGCGGGCCTCGTCGGTATAGAGCGGAGTCTGGGCAAAGGCTTGTTGGGCGGTCGTCATCGGGATTATCCTCGGCATAAAGCGCGCCGGGCAAGCACGATACTTGCCCGGCAGATCGGCGGTCGGGTCGGTCGGATATAGCGGGCGGCTAGAGGCGTTCTTCCGGCCCCAGCGGCAGCAGCGTGAGGCCGGAGATCACCTTCGGGTAAAAGTCGGTGCTCTTCTGGGGCATTTTCTCGCCGTGCTGCGCGATGGCCTTGACGTTCGCCATACGGGTTGGGCGGACGAAGAACACGAAATTCCCGCTGCCATGATCGACGCTCTGGACAGCGGCCTGCGGATCGCGGTGATAGCGGATCATGGTCTTGTCCTCGATGCCGTGCGCGGGCACTTCCGCGATCTGGTCGAGCAGAATCCTGTGCAGGACGCTGACGCCGAGCGTTTTCCACTCGTGCGACTGGTCGCCGGTGATCAGGCGGTCGATCAGATCGTCGTCGCGCAGGGTCAGCACGTGAAAGCCAACGTCCTGTCCGCCATAAAAGCCGAATGCCTGGCTGGCGTCCGATTCGTTGAGGGTGCGCAGACAGGCGGCAAGATCGGGCGCAGCCTGTACGGCGAAATAGTCCTTGGCGCGCTCCAGGATGGTCGAAGGGCTGTTCTTGCCGAAGTTGGCGATCTCGCGGTGGGTCGGCAGGATCACCAGCCCCGGATCGTCCATGCTGACCAGGGTCGCGGCCACGAAGTTGAAGGCGGCGTTGTCGGGCGCGTCGGGATGGCTGGCGCGCTGCTCGTTGCGATAGTTGAGGCCGGTTTCGTAGCGGTGGTGCCCGTCGGCGATGATCAGGTGGCGCTTGGGGGCCATCTCGGCCTCAATCGCCTGAAGCGTGGCCGGATCCCTGATCACCCACACACGCTGGCGTACATCGCTCTCCCAGATTTCAACCACGTCAATATCCGACTCGCGGCCATTGATCGCCTGCCGGATCAGCGCGTTCACCCGGTTTTCGGGATCGGGGTAGAGCAGGAAGATCTGCTCGGTATTGGCTTCGAGCGTGCGCAGCAGGCGCAGCCGGTCCTCTTTGGGGCCGCTGTGGGTGCGCTCGTGGGGCAGGATGACGCCCTGGTCGAACTCTACAAGCTGCACTGCAGCGATCAGGCCCAGACGGGTGTAGGACTGGCCGCCGATGGTGAAGCGCTGCTCATAGGCGTAGAAGGCGGGCTGCTCTTCGCGCATGAGCACCCCTTCTTGCAGCCACTGGCGGTAATGGTCGCGTGCGCGGGTGTAGACGTTGGAGCCTTCGGGCTGATCGCCCGGCTCGCTCCGGTCCTGGATCACACGCACAATGTTATAGGGGCTTAAGTCGTAGTACTGCTGCTGAAGCGCGCTGTCGATCCGGTCGTAGGGCTGGCTGACGACCTGCTGCATCTGCTCAACGCGGGCGGGATTGTAGCGCACGCCGCGAAACGGCTTGACCACGGTCATAGGTGATCCTTCTCTCCATGAGCGGGTAGGATAGCGTCTGGCTAGCACAAGTCTTGCGGTTTCATTGTACCAGGAGCCGGGCAAGGATGCGAAGCAGGCGACCGTCGATTCACCCTGGCAGCAGGTGGCTGTCTGCGACAAGGCTGGTGTAAGTAGGCCATGTGATATCCACCCGACGTTTTAGTACACTGGTCTGCATGGCGGACTTAGCAGAACTGTATTATGATGTACATCACACATGATGGCACCACCCCACAGGAGGCTAGACCATGCAAGTTGTGCGAAGACTATTGACTGCGGCGCTTGTCCTGGCAGCGTTATTACTATTGAACAACGTGGTTTACGGCCAGGGGGCAGGGGAGGTTCAGCATACTGTACAGGTGGGCGAAAACCTGTACCGCATCTCGTTGAAATACGGCACAACCGTTACCGCTATTGCCCAGGCTAACAATATTACAAATCCCAATCTGGTTTATGTCGGACAGGTGCTGCGTATCCCGGCGGTGGTGCAGGGGACGCCCGCGCCGGTTCCCACGGCAACCCCGAATGTCGCCGGCACACCGGCCACCGCGACGATTACGCCGGTGGTGACGGTGACACCTGCCGCGCCGACAGCGGCCCCGGCTCCAACCGAGACAACCTACGTCGTGCAGCCGGGTGACAACCTGTTCCGCATCGCGCTGCGCTATAACCTGACGACCGCCGCGCTGGCTGCCTATAACGGCATCTGCTGCCCGAACCTGATTTATGTCGGCCAGACGCTGCGTATTCCGCCCGGCGCGGTAGCGGCTCCAGCGCCCGGCGTCACGCCGAAAGGCCCGACGGCTGCCGCCCCGGCACCGGGGACGCCACCGCCCAACGAGGCCGGGAATGTTGGCTTCGCCATGGGGATTCAACTGCATCTGCCAAACCAGGATATGGGGGGCGTGATGCAGCGCGCTCAAGAGTTGAATATGGCGTGGGCCAAACAGCAGATCGAGTGGTCGGCCTATGAACCAACTGCCGGCGCGGTCAACTGGACGCCCATCGACCAGATGATCGAGGCGATGGAAGCCGCCGACGTCAACATTCTGGTATCGGTGGCCTCGGCTCCGGACTGGGCGCGCGATTCGAGTCAGGAGAAAGGCCCGCCGAGCGACTACCAGACCTTCGCCAATTTCGTCGGCGCGATGGCCGAGCGCTACGAGGGGCGGATTCAGGCGTATGAGATCTGGAACGAGCAGAATCTGCGCCGCGAGTGGAATACCCCGCGCGGGATCAGCGCCGCGAGCTATGTCGAGATGCTGCGGCTGGCCTACACCGCGATCAAGACGGCTGATCCGGCGGCGATCGTCGTGACGGGCGGCCTGGCTCCGACCGGGTTCAATGACGGTGTGAACGCGATTGACGACCGGGTGTACCTGCGCCAGATGTACGCGGCGGGCGTGCGCGACTGGGCCGACGCAATCGGCAGTCACCCCAACGGCTGGGCCAACCCGCCGGACAGCGTGTGCTGCCGCAACAACCGCCCGGCTGTCTCCGGTTGGGATGATCATCCAAGTTTCTTCTTCCGCCAGACGCTCCAGGATTACCGCGAGATCATGGTCCAGAACGGCGACAGCGGGACCTACATCTGGCCGACCGAGTTCGGCTGGGGCTCGAATGATGGTCTGAACGTCGATCCGCCCGCCGAGCTGGCCTTCGTGGCCTTTACCAGCCTGGACGAGCAGTCGCAGTATCTCATTCGCGGGTTCCAGCTTGGGCGCGAACTGGGGTATGTGGGGCCGATGTTCCTGTGGAATCTCAACTTCTGCCCGGTGGTCGGTGTGACGGGCGAACAGTGCCTGTGGAGCCTGCTCGATCCGGCGGGCAACCCACGCCCGGCCTTCCTGGCGCTGCGCGACGCGAACGATTAGCAGCGGCGCACTGACGACATAAAAACTCCGCCCGGCTGAAACATGGCCGGGCGGTTTGATTCGGGATGCGTGTCGAGACGCGCCTCAATCGGCTGGCTCAATCGGCACCAGCGGCGAGCCGGGCGTGCGCGATGGTGTCTGACTGGGTGTGCGCGTGGGAGCCGGTGTCCGTGTCGGGGCAGGGGTGCGCGTCTCGGTTGGCGTCGGGGTGAGGCTGGGGCGCGGCGTCTCGGTCAGAGTTGGCGTGGGTGAAGGCGTCACGGTGTCGGTTGGCGTATCGGTCAGGGTTGCGGTGGGCGACGGGGTGCTCGTCGGCGTCTCGCTCGGCGTTTCGGTGGGGGTATAGGTCGCCGTCATGGTGGCGGTATCCGTCACGGTCGGGCTGGGTGTGACACTCGGCGTCACGCTCGGTGTGATGGTGACGGTCGGCGTGGCGGTGCTGGTCGCAGTGGGAGTCAGGCTGGCGCGCGGCGTGCGCGTGACCGCGATTGGCGTGACCGGCTCGGCGGGCGGCCCGGCGATACGGACGGCCTGTATCGCAAACTGATCGGTGAGCGGCAGCAAGTTGAGCCGCAGGGTGCCGTCGGAATCGATTGGCAGGGTCACGCGCTCGTCGCCGATCACCGCGCCGGTGGCCGTGTTCCAATAGCTGACGCGATAGATGCCGGGCGGCATCCCGGCAATGCGCAGCCGGTAGTCCTGCGGCGTGATCGTGCTGCCCTGCGCGACGGTCGCCCACGAATAGCCGCGATGGTGAATCCACACGGCGGCGACGCCCTGCACGCGGTCGGCCAGGGCCAGCACGCGGCCTACCGTGCGATAGTCGTTCAGCCCGACATGCGCCAGTTGGAGCCAGCCCGGCCCCACGTCGTCCAGCACTACGGTGTGCTCGCCCGCCGTGATCGGCACGGCGATCAGGAGATTGGCGTTGCCGGGACTGAAGTCTACGCGTGCCACTTCTGCGCCGTCGATCTGGATCGACAGGATCGCGGGCGCGTCGGGCGAGACGCTCAGCACGCCAACGGTCAGCTCGGTATCGACCGGCGGCACGACGACGAACGTCTGGGGATAGCTCAGCTCCGGGTTCTGCCAGCCGTAGAGATAGCCGGAAAAGCGTGCGCTGGCCGGAAAAGCGCCATCGCCCGTGATGTGGTAGACGGTATCCGGCGGCGACAGGCTGTCAAAATCCCGGTTGAAATCTTCCAGGCGCACGGCGTTGTAGGTCTGCGTGTCCGAGGCGATCAGCGCGACGGGCACCGGCTGGAAATCGGGCGAAGTCCAGGGCATGGCCTGGGCGAAACGGGCCAGGGGGATAAACCAGTCGTAGAGGTCTTCAGCCTCAACATAGCTGTCCCACCACCAGGGCATCGCGCCGCCGGCAGCCCCGGTCAGGGCGGCGGCCCAGATCGTGTTGCGGATGTGGACGCCGGTCGGATCGTCTTCGAGCGGGGCGGCCCAGCGGTTAAGTGAGAACTCGCTCAGCAGCACCGGCTTACGGGTATAGGACAGCGCCAGCTTGACGGTTTGCAGGGCCGCGCTGACCATATCGCCGCCGCTGGGGCTGGGCAGCGGTTCGTAAAGCTGCACCTGAGTAAAGTCCAGCGCGGGCAGCGTCCACAGCTCCGGGACGGCATCGCGGGTGCCGACCGTGACGGGGTGGGCATAGGGATCGGCCTGCCGCAGCGCGGCGATCTGGTCTTGCAGCCAGGGGCGGGCGCGGACCGGCGTATAGCCGATCATGCTGTCGATCTCGTCCACGATCTCCCAGGCGAAAATCTGCGGGCTGTAGGCCCAGCGCGCGGCGATATAGCGCAGGCGCTGGTGGAGCAGGGCGCGCCCGTCGTCGCTGAAAAAGAGCGCCGAAGGGCCGGTAAGCGGGCCGCCGTTCTCGACGTTGAACGGGTTGTCATCCCAGTTCACATCGAGTTCCGGGCGGGGGATGTCGCTTTCGGGCAGCTCGACGGGCGGACCGTCGAAATTGGTATAGCCCTGGTGCCAGATCAACACCAGTTGCAGGAAGATGCCGTGTTCCTCGGCCATTTGCAGGATCGCGTCCAACCGGGCCGCTGCGACCTGGGACGCGGTGTAATCACCTGCCGGGCCGGGCCAGTCCAGCCCGATGAACCAGGGCACGTCGATCTTCAGACGCGCATAATTCGCCCCGGCGGCACTCAGCGCGCCGAACCACTGCGCATAGGCGTCCAGCCCGCCGGATGGGCCGGATGCCCAGGCGAGATTTTCTCCCACCGGAAAGAACGACGATCCATCCGCATACGCGAAATAGCGCGGGTTGGTGGTGCTGACGCGGATGAAGCCAGGATGAGTCGAGGGCGTCGCCTCGAACGAGCCGTTGAGCACGCTGTTGGCTCCCTCGCGGTCGTGAGCCGTGATCGTGAACGACCAGCGCCCGATCTGCGTCGGGGTGAAGCGCACGCGCCATTCGGGATCGCCGCCGGCGACCAGCGCGCGCTCCGAAGTCAGGCGATAGGGGCGCAGGTAGAACGCCGGGACGGAGATCTCGCCGCCGGTGGGCGAGGTGAACGTGACGCGGACATCGATCTCGCGCGGATCATAAGGGTTATCGTATTCGCCCGGCACCTGAAAGCCGACTTCGAAGAGATCGTAGACCGGAACGGACGCGGGAATCAGGCCGTGAACCGGCGTCGGCTCCGGCTGCGCCGCGATCTGGGCGACCTTCGGCGCGGCCAGCGCACCGGCCAGCAGCAGGACGATCACCAGGGCAAACGACCAGCGGGTATGTTCTCGGGTGCGTCGCATAAGTCTATTCACGCCTTAAAAAAGAGCGGGCGGAGGCAGACGTTACCGGGCTGCCAGATGGTTGGCAAACACCAGTAACTGCTCGTCAAGTTCATTATAGCTTGAATGGGCGAAAAACGGCGGCTGATCGGGCGGCGAATCGAAAATCAGCGGGATCAGCGCGGGCAGGTCCTCGACCAGCGGCAGATCGTCCAGCCGGTCGCGCGCGATCCATTCGAGCGTGCCCTCGTCGCTGTCGGTAAAATCGCGGCTGAGCGCTTCGGCGGTGAAGACAAAGACCATGATGCCGTTATCCGCCCCGGCGTCCACGTGCATCACGCCGCGCAGCCGGGCGTGAGCCAGCTCCAGGCCGGTTTCCTCGCGCATCTCGCGCAGGGCGCTGGTCAGCGGGTCCTCGTCGCGCTCGATGTGCCCGCCGACGCCGTTGTAGCGCCCCGGAAAGATGCGCTTGTGCTCGCCGCGCCGCAGCAGCAGGATGTCGCTGCCGTGCGTGATAAAACACAGGCTGCGCGGGATCACCAGCCAGCGCCCGCTGATCGCGTCTGCGCCCTGATCTTTTGCGCCCATAACGTTCTCCTTGTGTGCAAACTGAATTATAACAGCGGATGCAATCGTGCGCTGGAACTGCTGAAGCGGCGGGCGATCCCCCAAGAGGTGAGGTTGTTTCGCCTGCGGCTCTGATGTATGCTTTAACTATTGGGCACACACCAAGGAGAAAAAACGGGATGGATGACCTGTACAGCCGGATCGTCGGCCAGCGTGGCAAGGTTGAAGATTTGATGGCGCGCCTGCCCGGTTTTGGGGGCTATATGGAGATGAACGCCCGCCGCCAGGCCGACCGCATGATACGCGAAAATGTCGCCCGGCAGCTTCAGCAGCAGCTCAACCGCCTCTCCGAAATCGAAAAGACGCTGCTTGATGCCGGCGGACTGTCGTATATGAGCAAGACACGCAGCGCGAAGACCAAGCTGCAAACCCTGATCGACCGCATCGCCACCGACACGCCCGGCTATGCCGGCTTCTTCGACGCCTTCAAGGTTGGGTCAGAAGACCTTGAGGTGATTTACGCGTTCGATCAGGCAATGCTGCGCTATGCCGACCAGTTTAAGGAGCAGTTCGACGCGCTGCAAGCGGCGGCTGACCAGGGCGAGGGCGTGGACGAGGCGATTCGCGGCCTGGACGCGCTCACGGTCGAGGCCAACGAAGCCTACGGGCTGCGTGAGAATGTGCTCAAAGGGATCGAATAAGCAGCCGCCGGGCTTACGGCGCCACATGAACGGCTATTAAGGAGATAAGCACACATGGCACGGATTATTGATGTAGTTGATCACGTCAACGTGATGGATGACGAGCTGGTCTACCGCGAGCCGCAGCAGGGCGGGGGCGACTTCCGCATGGGGTCGCAGGTGATCGTGCAGGAGAGCCAGGCGGCGGTCTTCGTGCGACAGGGCCAGGTGCTCGACGCGCTCGGCCCCGGATCGCACACGCTGAGCACCGCCAATCTGCCGCTGCTGTCGGGGCTGATCGGGCTGGTAACCGGCGGGCGCAACCCGTTCACCGCCGATTTGTATTTCGTCAACCTCAAAGACCTGCCGCAGGTCCCCTGGGGGACGAACCCGCCGATCGTGCTGGAGACGCCGGGTAAAGGGGTCGGCGTGGTGCTGCTGATCACGCACGGCGTGATCGACATCGGCATCGACGATTCGGTTCGCTTCGTGAAGCAGTACGGCGTCGGCAAGCCGATCCTGCGCCTGGGCGACATCCGCGACCGCATCCAGTCGATGCTGCTTGGCGAGGTGGCGGGGCTGCTCTCGTCGTCGGGAGCCAGCAGCATCATGGACGCCAACCGCCTGCTCGCGGACCTGGAAGGCGCGGCGCTGGCCCGCCTGAACGAGCAATTCGCCGCGATCGGGATGCGGATCAAGGCTTTCGAGGCCAAGCCGTTCACCGCCAAGGATGTGAGCACCGAGGAACTGCGCAACTACGTCGATTTCGAGACGTACGAGCGGATTCGGCGGCTGGAAGTGGCGCAGAGTGCGGCCAGTAATCCCGGCGTGGGCGGGACGGCAGCCGGGGCGGGCGTCGGGTTGGGCGTCGGCCAGCAGATCGGCGCGACGCTGAACCCTGAGGCGGCGGCGCTCCAGCAGCAGCAGCTTCTCATGCAGCAGATGATGATGCAGATGATGCAGAATCAGCAGGGCGGGCAGCAGCAGGCCCCGGCACAGCCGAGCGCTGCACCCGCCGTGCCGCAGACCGTCGAAGAGATTCGCGCCTATCTCGATCTGCTCGACGCCAAGCTGATGTCGGGCGAAGTGTCGGAGTCGGTCTACCAGAAGCTCTACGACAAGTGGGAAGCGCGCCTGAAGGAACTGGGCGGCTAGAGGCTGTTCTGCACTTTTACCCCCCATCCCCCGGCCCCTTTTCCCACGTTTCACGGTGGGCAGGGGAGCACGGTGGCGTTTTTCAAGTCCTTCCCTCATTTTGGGGGAAGGATTTAGGATGGGGGGACGTGTCGCTGCCTCGTTCAGCGATCCGAAGTACATAACACGCTCTAGCTCACACCTGGAGCGTGTTATGCATTTTAAGTTGACAGCCTCGATACCGGCCTGGGGCGTTTGTATAGGGGCGATGCTTGCATTGCCCGCCGGGCAGGACAGGCCCTACCTCTACGAATCGAGTAGAAAGCATACTCACGCCCGGCACGTGCATAACACACTCATGATAGGAAGAAGCTGGCTCCGGCGTGACAACCGGGGCCGTTTTTATTCATCCAGCGGCCACGTGAAGCTGAGCAGCGGCACACTCTCGACCGGGACACCGCCGGGGCCGGCAGCCGGAATCCGTTCGCCGGTGTCGGGATGGTAGAACCCGGCGGCCAGGGTGTACTCCCCCGGCTCCAGGTGATCGCCAGCGACCAGGTTGTAGGGGTCGCGCAGCAGCACGCCCGGCTGCCAACTGAGCGTGCTGGCGAAGCCGTGCTGCGGGCGGTGATCGTCCTGCGCCCAGAGCGGATTCCCATCGGCGGGGCGGGGCGGCCCCAGCAGGTGGACGAACACCTTGTAATCGACCCCGGCTTGCGCCAGCGGCTCCCAGTAAAGCAGAACCGTGATCGCGCCGGTCGCGGCATCCGGCCCCTGGACGGTATAGCCGCGCAGGTGCGCAAAATCCCCGAAGGTGACATCGGCCTCGGACGCGATCTCGCCCGGCTCGATCTCCCAGGGGCGGAACTGCGCCACCTCGAAGCCCGCGACGGTGTGCTGGCTGAGCTTCTGCCAGCGGCGTTCCAGATGGCGCTCCGCTTCAGCGGCCCGACCAATCAACCAGATGCCGTCGAAGTTATTCAACGCCGGGGCCAACTGCGCGCTGGCGCTGGCATCCGGCACCAGGCTCGCTTCCGGCGCGCTGTGGACGTAGTAGGGCAGGGCGGGATCGGCGGCGGTCTGGATGATCAGATCGCGTGATTGCACGCGCGCATCGAGATAGGCTGCCAGGGTGCGCCAGTCGGGCGACTTCGGGTTCGCGCCGCCGTAGTAGCCCGGCAGCAGGCCCAGGCTGAGGATCGGAAGCAGCAGCAGGGCAGATGGCGCGATTGCCCAGCCGGGGCGAGTATGGGGCTGCGTGCCCAGAGGCGGCAGGGCGGCGCGGGCGGTGAGCAGCAGCAGCGCCGGGATGATGGCGATCAGGTAGCGCGGATGAAAGACGCTCATGCGCGTGGCGGCGATCAGCAGCAGCGCGGCGGGCAGGACGATCCAGGCGGCCAGCCACAGCGCCCGCCGCCGGACCCGGCGTGTCCGTGCCCATAGCGCGATCCCGATCAGTGCGATCCAGGCCAGCGGCGCAATCACGTTCCAGGGCGCGGGCGGCTCCTCACCGAGCAGCAGCACAGGCAGGAACCACGTCAGCAGCCGGGCCGGTTCCGCCGCGCCGAGCGTGCCCTCATAGCCGCTCTGCGAGAGATAGTAAACCTGTACCAGCCAGGGGATCAGCAGGATCGCCAGGGCGACCCAGGCCAGCAGTGCGCGCCGCAGCACCGGGCGCGTGCGCCGGAAGGCCAGCAGATAGAGCGCGTGGACGGGCAGCAGGAAGGCTTCGAGAAAGAAGGTGTAAGCGGCCAGCGCCGCAGCCAGCACATACAGCGCCCAGTCGCGGGGGCGATTCGTGTCGGCGGCGCGCAGCAGCAGCCAGATCGCCAGCGGGCTGAAGGCGGCCCACAGCGCGTAATTGCGCACATCCTGGGCGTGCCAGATCAGAAACGGGTGTACGGCCCACAGCAGCGCGGCCAGCCCGGCAGTGCGCTCGCCACGGAACACCCGCCAGCCGAGCGCCAGCATGACCGGCACGCCGAGCAGATTGCCGAGCAGCGGCAGGTAGCGCATCGCAAACTCGGAACTTCCGGCGGCCTGCTTCCAGGCCCAGAAGCCGAGAAACGTGCCGAGCGGATGCGGCTCGTGCCGGGCAAGATCGCGCACGGTTTGATCGGGCGGGGCAGCCCAATCGCGCACGGCGAAGGCTTCATCCCCACGCAGCGGCATCGTGTCCAGCCGGTAGATGCGCAGCGCGAAGGCCAGCCCCACCAGCACGACCAGCGCCAACAGGGTACGTTGGCGGCGGCTCATGCTAGCCCCGGATCGATTCGAAATCGCCTTCCAGCGTCTTCAGCCAGGCGATATCCTTCTTGCTGAGGCCGAACCACTCACCCTTCTGGCGCTTGCGGTCATACTTCCGGTGCAGGAAGGCGCGCAGCTTTTCGGGCTGGTCCGTCTCGATAGTGTGGATCAGCTCAAGATCGGTAGTGCCCTCGGCGCGCAGGGCTTCGAGGTCCTCATCCACCGTGTCGAAGGCCACGCCGATGTTATACAGGCTGCCGCCGCGCACGATATAGACCGTGCCTGCCGGACCGCTCTCGACCGGCTCGACGTCCGTATCTTCGATCTCGTCCTCGTCCGGCTCATAACCGGCGGCCAGCCCCAGGTCCTCGCGCGTGATCAGGCCATAGCTGCGGTCGATCTGGTCCATGTGCTCCAGCGCGAGCGTGGCGCGCCCGGCCCCTTTCTGATCGCGCAGGTAGCCGCGCAGTGACGGCTTCTTCTTGGGGTCGGCGTAGAGCACGGGGATTTCGGGGTCTTCAGCCTCGAAGTTAGCGCGTGGGCTGGTAAAGACGACGAGCGGCTGCACTTCGATCCCCGCATCGGGGGCCAGCTTGTTGACCATTCGCTGCACCTGCTGGGCGTCGAAGGCGGCTTCGCGGAAGGGGTTGCCGACCAGGTCCTGGCGCAGATAGCCGACGATGCGGCGCATGATGCCCCGGTCGCCGTACCACCGGCGGCCCCGCACCTGATAGGGGCGATCCTGCCAGACGGGGGTGATGGTGAAAACGCCTTCCGGCCCGACGAGCACATGCTGGGCGGGCAGCAGGTAGTGGAAGAGCGTGTAGTGATGGCCCAGCCCCTTGAGCGCTTCGTTGAGGGCCGTGTTCGGGCGCGGCTCGCGGATCCAGGTGTTCGCCATGCGCACCGAGGCGATCGTCATCAACAGCAGGATGGGCAGGATAAAGCAGCTGATCGAGGACGAGTTGACCGGATCGGTCCAGGTGTAGAAAAAGCCGATTCCCATCCCGGCCAGGCTGACAAAAAACAGGATATGGGAGATGCGGCGGTTACGGCTAATGAGCGCTTCGTTCGTCACAACGCGCATGGTTGATTGCGCCTTTCTGCGTAGCTTGTGCTGGTCAGTCGGGCAGAATGGTAACACAAAATCGGCGTTCTGTAGAGGCTTGGGCCGGGGGGAGCATTTTGGCCAGCCATAGGCAGGGGGCGGGCTGCGGCTGGTCAAGCTGCGCGCTCCTGGTATAATTCGCTGCGCGAAAGCCTGGCTCACGGCGGGAAAGCTCGCCGAAGCCAGATCAGGTGAGGATGCATGAGCGAAACCAGCCCAACCCAACGCTGCGACATCTGCGGCGCGGAGCAGCCCCTTTCGGCGCGAACCTGCGCGATCTGTGGGGCGGCCCTGCGCGGCGAGCCGACTCCAGCCGCCCCGCTGCTGCCGGTGGCCGAGCAGCCGTCCCGCAAAGCGCCGCGTGTGGCCTACGATCCCGCGCTGGGCGATGACGATCTGTACGCGGGCGAGCTGGTCGGGCGGATGCTGCGCGTGGTGGTGCCGGTCGCGCTGGCGGTGGTGCTGATCGTCGGGCTGGGGATCGGATTTGGGATCATGCGCCTAGCCGGGGACGACGATCCGGACGATCCGGCGGTGCAGACCGAGCGCCTGTCCGGCAGCCCGACCGCGCCGCCGACCGCAACCCCACGCGGCGGTGTGGCTCCGGGAGGCGTCCCCACCGTGACGCCCGCCGTGACGCGCCGCCCGACGATGGCGCTGGCGACCGTGACACCCGCCCCGCCGACTCCGACCGAGTCCCCGACGCCGGGGCCGTGTATGCAGACCGCGCAGCAGGGCGATACCGTCTATGGCATGGCGATCCGCTGCGGGCACCGCGACATGGCTATTGTCGATACCATCCTGGAGATCAACGACATGGATGGCCCGGAGCAGCTCCAGCTTGGGCAGACACTCGAAATCCCCTGGCCGACTCCGACGCCGGGCGGCGAGCCGACGCAGGACCCCAACGCCACCGCATCCACCGAAGGTGACAGCGGGGCAGACGTGAACGAGTTCGGGACGCCCAACGCGCTGGCGACGTATCAGAACGCCGAGGCGACGCTGCGCCCCGGCATGGCATGGCACGTGGTCGCGTCCGGTGAGACGATCCTGAGCATTGCCACGCTGTACGGTGCGGGCCTGGAGACGCTGTCGCAGATCAACCCGGAAGTGCCATTTCTCCAATGCGATTACGGCAGCCCGACCGGTGGGCCGAACTGCTCGGTGATGCTGTCGATCGGGCAGCGGATTCGCGTGCCGGTCCCGCTCCCGACGGCGACCTATACCCCGTCGCCGGAAGGCACGCTGACCCCGACCCCGACCGCAACGCCGACCTTCAACGCGCCGTATCTGATGCTGCCCGAAGACGGCGCACACTACAACGCCGATCAGATCGTTGTGCTGCGCTGGGGCGGAACCGGCACGCTGGCCGAGGATGAGCGCTACCTGGTGCGGGTCACCGATCAGGCACTCGGCAAGGAATATACGGCAGTCGTGCGCGAGATGATGTACCAGCTTCCGGGCGGCTGGCAGCCCGCCGACCGCAACCGGCACACCTTTGAGTGGTCAATCGGGATCGCCAGGATCGACGCCGGGATGAACGTGGTGTCCGAGGAGCATATTACCCAGCCGCGCGAGTTTACCTGGGACAGCCGCTAGTGGAGCGAGTAGGGGGGCGTGGATTTTTGCAACGAGAGGATGCTCTATGAAACGCCGCATATGGTTTTTGACGCTGGTGCTGCTCGGCGCGATCGTGCTGGCGGCCTGTGGAGACGGGGACGAAGAGCCGGAGCAGGCATCCCCCACACCCCCGCCGCCGGCCAGCCCGACCGTGATCATGGCAGCCCCCACGCGCACACCGGGCGGCCCAACGCTGACGCCCTCGCGCACCATGCCGCCGACGATCACCGCGACCAGCAGCCCGCCGCCGCCCCCGGCCACCGAAACCCCGCTGCCGACCGAAACGCCAGGGCCGTATGAGCACGTCGTCCAGCCGGGCGACGACTGTATCGGCGTGGCGTACCGCTATGGGCACATGAGCCTGGATGTGCTGCCGGTCATCGCCCAGATGAACAACCTGCCGTCGCGCTGCATCCTGCCGGGGCCGGGCACGACGATTCTGATCCCGCGCCCGACCGCGACCGCCACCCCGCCGGGGGCCGATTTGACGCAGACTGCCGTCGCGACCAGCGCCCCGCCGATGGTGACGCTCAGCGTGCAGCAGTCATTCGCCATCGACATCTATACCGTCGAGGAAGGGGACACACTCAGCAGCATCGCCATCATCACCGACTCGTCGCTGCGCCAGTTGTGCGAGTTGAACCAGGGGCCGGATGGGCTGGACTGCCGGGGCTGTACCTTCGAGTCGCCGTACTGCTGCTGTCCAAATCCGCCGGTGCTCTCGACCGGGCAGGAAATTCGCGTCCCTGCGCCGACGCCCACACCGACCTACACGCCGACCGCGAGCGGCAGCGAGACACCGACCCCGACGCCCACGCACCCCGCGCCGCAGCCGATCGCGCCAGCCCAGGGGACGACCGTTGCCGGGCCGGTACGCTTCACCTGGCTCTCCGCCGGGCCGCTGGGCGACGACGAGTATTATCTGGTGACGGTTCGGGATGACATGACCGGGGCCGTGTTCAGCGATTCCACGCGCCAGCTCTCGCTCGATCTGCCGCAGGACTATCTGCCCGTCAACGGCGAGGCGCGCACCTTCACCTGGCAGGTGAGCGTAGCCCGCCTGGGTGAGGACGGCCTGTTCTACCCGACCGGGCCGGCAGCTGGCGAGCGACAATTCACCTGGCGCGGCTGGGAATAGGCCGCACGATCAGCAGCGCCCCGGCCAGATCATCCGGTCGGGGCGTTGACGATGGCTGAGAATCCGGTGGCTAGCTTAGCCAGCGGGCGGAGTCGGCGTGACGGCCACCAGCCGGAAGGTCGAGTCCTGGCCCCGGTTGGGGACCATCACCGTGCCGCTTTTCGCCTCACAGCGAATACGAGCATCCGGGCGGCCCTCATACTGGATCGCATAGCGGTACGTGACCGCAGGCGAGATTTTAACCGTCAGTTTTTCGCCTTCTGCCAGCGTGTAATTTTCGACACTGCCCGCTTCGGTATTGGTGACTTCGATGCTGGCGCTGCCGCACTCGGTCTGGTTGTCGAATACCAGGGTCGTCTCGCCGTCGTCACAGGCAGCGAGCAGCAGGGGAATCAGTACCAGCAGCAGAAGGAACCCACGTCGTTTCATTCACCTGTCTCCTGGGGGACCGCGTTTCGCAGCCGGATTATAGAGACGCCAGGTGCAATTGACAAGCGCAACAAGGATTGAGAGATATGAGCCTGGAAGCGATTCGCGCCGTGACATTCTATGACGGTCTGGAAGTACGCACGTGTCCGCGCCCGGCCCCGACGGCGGACGAAGCTCTGATCCGGCTGCGGCTGGGCGGCATCTGCAATACCGACCTGGAGCTGATGCAGGGCTATAAGGGGTTCGCGGGCACGCTGGGCCACGAGTTCGTGGGGCAGGTGGTCGAGGGGCCGGCGGAGTGGGTCGATCGGCGCGTGGTGGGCGAGATCAATGTAAGCTGCGGCGCGTGCGATCTGTGCCGGCGCGGGATGCCGACGCACTGCCGCCGGCGGCGCGTGCTGGGGCTGATAGATTACTGCGGCGCGTTTGCCGACCTGTTCTGCCTGCCGGTGCGCAACCTGTGGGCGGTGCCCGATTCGGTTCCCGACGAGGCGGCGGTGTTCACCGAGCCGCTGGCCGCTGCCTGCCAGATTCTCGACAGCGCGCACATCCGGCCCGGCGACCGTGTGATCCTGATCGGGGCGGGCAAACTCGGCCTGCTGGGGGCGCAGGTCGTGCGGCTGAGCGGGGCCGATCTGGTGGTAATCGCGCGCTGCGAGCGCCCGGCGACCCTTCTGCACCAGTGGGGCATTCGCACCGCCGAGCGGGCCGCGCTGGAAAACGGCCAGGCCGATGTCGTGATCGACTGCACCGGCAGCGCCGATGGCTTCGCGGCGGCGCTCGACCTGGTCCGGCCACGCGGCACTATCGTGCTCAAGAGCACCTACGCCGGTCTACCCCAGGCCGATCTGACGCGGATCGCGGTGAATGAGCTGCGCGTGGTGGGCAGCCGGTGCGGGCCGTTCGGGGCGGCGCTGCGCCTGCTGGAGAGCGAACTGGTGGACGTGCGCTCGTTGATCGAGGCACGCTATCCATTAGCCGAGGCCGGGCAGGCGCTCGAATATGCCGCGCGGCCCGGCGTGTTGAAAGTGCTGTTAGAGCCTTAGCGCGCTAGCTCTCGTGGCCGGGTGGGGTGAATTCCGCACTGCCGGATAGCTGGTTGATACTGTGCGCCCGCTGCGCCTCAGGCAGGGTGAAGTAAAAAGTCGTTCCCTCGCCGAACTGGCTTTCCAGGCCCATCTGGCAGCCGTGCGCCTCGATGATGCGGCGCGCGATCGACAGGCCGAGGCCGGTCCCGGTGGTGTAGCCGGAGCTGTCGCGCACGCGGTAGAACTTCTCGAAAACGTGCTGCTGATCTTCCACGCTGATCCCGTAGCCGGTGTCGCGCACGCTGACCAGAATGCAGCACGGCGGGCACGGCTCGCAGCCTTCGCACTCCTCGATTGTGCAGGTGATCGTGCCGCCTTCGCGGTTGTACTTCACCGCGTTGGTAAGCAGATTCAGCATCACCTGCTTGACCTTGCCCCGGTCGGCATGGGCGATCCGGTCTTCACCTTCCAGGTTGATGCTGACACTGCGCTCGGCGGCCTGCGGCAGCACCACATCCACACATTCGCGCACCAGATCCGCCACGCTGAACACGCTCTGCTCCAGGCGCGTGCGGCCCGATTCGAGCCGGGCAAGGTCGAGGAAGTCGGTGGTCATGCGCGCCAGGCGCTCGGTTTCTTCCTGCATGGTCAGGATGATATCGTTGCGGCGCGTCTCGGAGATGGTCGGGCGCAGCAGGATCGCGGCGCTGGCCTTGAGCGCGGCCAGCGGCGTGCGCAGCTCGTGGACCATCTCGGCGATGAAGTCGCTCTGCTGGAACAGGCGCGCGTTCTGAATGGCGATCGCGGCCTGATTCGCCAGGGCGAGCAGGGTGTTCACGTCGTCGGCGGTCCAGGGCTGATCGTCGCGCTTGTTGATCGCCTCGACCACGCCGATGACCTGGTTGTGGGCTTTCATCGGCACGGCGAGCAGGTTGCGTGTCGTGAAGCGGAGCGTTTTATCGACGTTGGCGAACCAGCGCGAATCGTTCTGCGCGTCTTCGACCAGCTCCGGCTCGCCGTGCGTTGCCACCCAACCGGCCAGGCTGCCCTCCATCGGGACAGGGATCGCGGCCATGGCGCTGCCCGTGAGATTCGACGCGGCCTCGAAGCGCAGCTCGCCGGTGGCCGGATCGAGCAGCAGGATCGACGCTTCGGCGGTGCCGGTCAGCTCGGTAGCGGCTTCGACGATGCGGTTGAGCAGGGTGCCCAGGTCCAGCGTCGAATTGAGCTGCCGGCTGATCTCCATCAGCCGCTCATAGCGCGCCATGAGCTGCAGGTAGATTTCTTGCGTAACCGTTTTATCAGATGGATTGGGATGGGCGCTCATTTTTCTTAATCGCTCTCTAGTGTGGCAGCAAGCCGGGGCAGCACATCCACTACATCGCCGTGGATGACCACTTCTGCGCGCGTATCCATCGGTGTGGGGCCTAGATTCACGATGATCACCACTGCGCCGGCCTGCTGTGCCATATAGGGTAGATCGGCTGCCGGGTAGACTTCCAGGGACGAGCCGACGACGAGCATCGCGTCACAGCGGCGCACCTCGCGCCGGGCCGCGATCAGCGCCTGGGCGGGAAGCTGCTCCCCGAACAAAATCACGTTTGGTTTTAGCGCATCTCCGCAATCCGGGCAATGGGGCAAAATGTCTTTTTCGAGATAGCGGGTGATGTACGGCTCGGCGGGGAAAAGTTGGAAACAATGGATGCAGGTCATCTCGCGTAGATGGCCATGCACCTCATACACGTTTTTGGAGCCAGCGCGCTGGTGCAGGTCGTCGATATTCTGGGTGATGATGCTCTTCAGGCGCCCGGTGTTCTCCATACGGGTCAGCGCAAGATGGGCCGGGTTGGGCCGGGCGTTCAGGATGGTGTAGGCCAGGGGACGGATCCAGTTGTAGAAGCGCTCCGGTTGGTGCTTGAAGCCGTAGAGGCTGGCGACATCGGCGGGGTTGCTCTGCTCCCACAGGCCAGAATGCGGGCTGCGGAAATCGGGGATGCCGGAACGCGTGCTGATGCCCGCCCCGGTGAGCGCGACAATGTAGCGGGCGCGGCGTAAGAGGTGGGTGGCGGTCTGCAAAGATTCGGTCAACATGTATTAACTATACACGAAAACCAGGTAGTGCGCCCCAAACTAGCAGCATAGTACTCCCTGCCGGGCGCACGGCACAAAAAACCGGCCCCGTGTGGTCGATGGTTTCAGGGGGCCGGCAGTGATTACAGAGGAAGGGCGGCGCTAGGCACTGTTCCTCTGGCTTGAACTAGTTCAGATTTCTGGGTTTCAGCACAATCTTGGAGAGAAGGCACTCCGAATGCTTATCGCATTTCACAGTCCCAAACTCGATACGATCAGTCTGTATGTCCCGTTCGATGTCATAAGGGCACTGAATCAACTTGCCGGTAAGCACATTCCCAAAACGGCAGGTATTGGGTGCAGGCGGGGTAGCTGGCCCGTCGAGCACACCACGCCGCGCGATGTGCAGCGTCATATGGCCATCGTATTCCGCCAGAAAATTGTTAACGATATCGGGGTAATCGTCGAGAGCTAAGGTATTTTCGTATTCAGTCCAGTAGCTTTCACCCAGACAAGTCGAGATGAGCAGCTCTTCGCACCCGTATTCAGTTTCCAGAATGCGGGCTGCGTCGAGCAACTGCGTCACATTGTCTTTCTTGAGCATGAAAGTGAACATCACGCGGAGATGATTGTAAGGCTTGAGGTCGCGCAGCGCTTTGACACCCTGATCAATGCCAAAAATGCTTACGCGGACTGACAGCCCGTCTTGCGGCACGTCACTTATCCGGTCTAGCCGTGCTCCATTAGTATAGATGGTCGTGCGCTTGCCCAACTCATGATTGAACCGAATCATCTCGCAGATTTGAGGGTGCAGGGTGGGCTCGCCGCCAGAGATCAAGACCTTCCCAATCTGGTCAGCGTACTGTAAAACAATGCGCTTATACTCTGCGAGTGGCATATCCGCCTGACCGAGATTGGCCATGTTGAAGCATTCCGGGCAGCGCAAATTGCAGCGCTGGGTTACAAACACCTGTAAACTATTGGCCGGCTCCGAATGAACTTCCATCCACTTTTTGGGGTCGTACAGGAGCATTTGAGTTTGGGGCTGCATGTATCCTCCACAGCGATGTATGCTTCAGTGATTACGCACAAGATGATAGGCTATACAGCCATTAACGACTTAAGCCTCTCGGACGAGTACTTACTTATGCTACAGTTGCAGAGAGTTGCAATCACGATCCGATTCTCCCTTAAAATGAGCAACTAACGAAGAGTTTGCTGGGGAGAAGAAACGACCCGACATTGCAAGCGCGGTCGTAATACTAATTCTTCAGGCCACCGGCCATGGTGTTCACCCGTGCGCTGGTTTCTTCGGCCAGCTTTTTGTACTGGCTGGCGATGATCGAGTTGGGTTGGAACAGTACAATCGGGTACCCGGCCTCGGCGGCCTGATAGGCCAGCTCCGGGGCGGATGCAATGATGGCGGCCATCTCGTGGTTAAGCATCTGCTCGGCTTCCTGCCAGGGGACCTGCAGGCTCGACTGTGAGCGGTTGACCAGCACGACATTCACCCGCGACTGCGCCATGCCGATCTGCTCGATTTCCTGCATCAGGTCGCGCGCGACGATCAGCGCGACGCGGTTCGGCTCGACGGCCAGGATCAACTGGTCCATGTGCTGGAACAGGTGGGCCGACAGGCGGCTGATGCCCGCGCCCAGGTCAAGCAGTACGTTGCGGGCCAGCCCGCGCAGGTGCCGGACGACCATCGCGGCGCTTTCGGGCGACATGCTGACCAGGGTTTCCTTCGGACGCGCCGACGACAGCAGCAGACGCATGCCGCTGCTGTGCGTGACCAGCTCGTTTTCGACGGCACGGACCGTGATCTCGCTGGTGGGGCGCGTCATCAGGTTGGCGATGCCGGTCGAGCGCCCAAAGCCGAGCGCCAGCCCCAGTGTGCCCTGACCGGGCCGGAAGTCGGCCAGCACCGTCGGCTCTTCCTGCGACAGCACCGCCGCGACATTGATCGCCAGGGTGGTCGTGCCGACTCCGCCCTTCGCGCCCAGAAAGCCGACGGTCAGGGCCTGATCACCGGCGGCGTGGCGCTGCGACGCGCTGCGCAGGAGGATCGCCTTGACGCGCGAGGCCAGCTCGGCGGGGTGGGTGGGTTTGGTCAGGTAATCGTCGGCCCCGGCCTCAAAGCCGGCGACCTTATCATCGACAAGAGTCTTGGCGGTGAACATGATGATCGGGATGGACTGCGTGGTCGAATCTTGGCGCAGCCGCCGGCACACTTCGTAACCGTCCATGTCCGGCATCATAATGTCGAGAATGATCAGATCGGGGCGCTCCGCCTGGGCACGGCTGAGGGTCTGCTGGCCGCTGTTGGCGGTCATAATATCGTAACCCTGGCGCTGGAGCATCAAACCGATCAGCTTACGGCTATCGGGATCATCATCCGCAATCAATATTCGTTCAGACATGTACCGTCACCATGTTTTGTCAAGACTATGCCAACTATACGGCTGCAATCATTGTGCGCAGTTTAGCACGGATGAATAGGTGGTGCAAGGTGACTGAGGTTAGCTTTTAGTATGATCGGATGCGGCCTGTCGCATCTGGGATGATCAAGATAGAATTGAGGGGTAGGCACACAAGAATCGGTCGAAAGCGCATTGCTGGCGATCTGTGGCTGATGTTATAATGCGCGTGTAGGAGCAGGCCGGTCCAAACCCTGGGATAAACTCATGACTTCTCAAGCCTTGCAAGCGCAACTCGACCAGTATGCAGAGCAGCAGCAGCTTCTGCTCAATGTAACACGCCAGATCGCTGAAAGCCCGGCGCTGGATGAATTGATCCCCGATATGCTGGAAGGCGTGGTGCGTGCGACGCATGCCGACGGCGTGCGGCTGCTGATCGGGGGTGGCGGGCAGCGCTGGCAGGTATATGGGGCCGGGCCGCAGGCTGAAACGATGGCGAGCGCCGACGGTGTGATCGGCCAGCTCGTGGCCGAACACGGCGAGATCGAGAGCGGGCGCGCTGGTGAAGAAGCGTCAAACGGCAGCCTGGACCTGCCGCCCGGATTGGCCGCGCTGGCGGCGGTGCCGCTGATCGCACACCAGGCGCAGTACGGCGTGCTGTGGCTGGGATTCTGCGAGCCGCATGTGTCGGGCGAGGCGGAGCGAACCTTTCTCTCGATTGTGGCGGGGCAGGCGGCGATTGCAGTTGCCAACGCGCAGTCGTTCGAGGCCGCGCGCCGCCGCCGCGAGTGGCTGGCCGCGATCCTGGCAAGCACGCCCGATCCGGTGCTGGTCGTCAACCGCAATCAGGCGCTGGAGCTGATCAACCCGGCGGCGCAGGATTTATTCGGGATTTCAGGGCGCGAGTCGCTGGGGCAGCCGCTGGCGCAGGTGGTGCAGATGCCGGAACTGCTGGCGTTGTTCGAGCAGTATCGTGACACGGGCAGAGCGGCGGTGAGCGAGATCGCGGGGCCGAACGAGCGCATCTATCTGCCGAGTGTGTCAGATGTGCGCACCGAGGATGGCGAGATGACCGGCTGGGTGCTGGTGCTGCGTGACATTTCGCATTTCAAGCGCCTGAACGAGGGCATGTCGAATTTTCTGAGCACGGTGTCGCACGATATGCGCTCGCCGCTGACCTTTATGAAGGGCTATCTCGACATGCTCGGCATGGTCGGCACGTTGAACGAGCGTCAGTCCGATTTTGTCGAGAAGATCGGCACGGGCGTGATCCAGATGTCGGATATGGTCGAGAAAGTGCTCGAAGCCGGGCGGCTCGATCCGGTGACCGGCAATTATGAGCTGGCGCGCGAGCCGGTGGATGTGGCCGAGATCGTGCAGAAGGTCGTCACGGGGCTGGTCGAACCGGCGGCCAAGAAGAATCTGGATTTCAGCGCGACGCTGCACCAGAATCTGCCGGTGCTCAACCTGGACCGCGCGATGATCACCAGCGCCTTTACCAACCTGGTCGAGAACGCGGTCAAGTACACGCCCGACGGCGGCTGGGTGCATGTCGAAGCGGGCATCCAGGACGGCGAGCTGATCTTCAAGGTCGAGGACAACGGCTACGGTATCAGTCCGGTCGATCAGGCGCGCCTGTTCCAGCGCAACGTACGGGTGCGCCGCAAGGAATGGAAGCGGGTCAAGGGCAGCGGGCTGGGGCTGTTCATCGTGCGCAACATCGCCCAGCGGCACGGCGGGGATGCCTGGGTCGAGAGCACCGAGGGCGAAGGCAGCACGTTCTATCTGGTGATCCCGCTCGATGGTCCAAATCTGGTGACGGGTGGCACCAGCGGCGGCGCGACTGACTGAGTCTGGGCCGATTCAAGCGTTCCAAGCCCCGGCCCTGCCGGGGTTTGTTTTCACGACGGGGTAGAGGCTCAAACACGAGGGTTAGCGTGAAGGGGTAGAGCACGATGGGAATCCGTGTGCTGTCTGAAGTCGTCGCCGCGCAGATCGCCGCCGGCGAGGTGATCGAGCGGCCATCGTCGGTCGTCAAGGAATTGATCGAGAACGCGCTGGATGCCGGCGCGACTGCCGTCACGGTGGAGATCGAGGGCGGCGGCAAGCGGCTGATCCGGGTGAGCGATAACGGCAGCGGCATCCCGGCGGATCAGGCGGCGCTGGCGTTTTCGCGACATGCGACCAGCAAACTTGAAACAGTCGAGGACCTGAACCGCATCCGCACGCTGGGCTTTCGGGGCGAGGCGCTGGCAAGTATTGCCGCCGTCAGCCGGACGACGATGATCACGCGCCACCGCGACGAAACCGGCGGGACGACCGTCATTGTCGAGGGGGGCAGCCTCCAGTCGGCACGAGCGACGGGCGCGCCGGTGGGCACGGTCGTCGCGGTCGAGAACCTGTTTTTCAACACCCCGGCCCGGCTCAAATTCATGAAATCGGAGAGCACCGAGCGGCGGCATATCGCGCAGCTTGTGACGCACTATGCGATGGCCTATCCGGGCGTGCGGTTTCGCCTGCTGCAGGAAGGCCGCGAGCAGTTCCACACGACCGGCAGCGGCGATCTGGCCGAGGTGCTGGTCGAGGCGTTAGGCCTGGAAGCCTTCCGCGAGATGCTGGAAGTCCAGCCGCAGCCCTCACAGCGCGCCGATCTGCCCCCGATTGAAGTCTACGGCTTCACTTCGGCGCCGAACCTCAACCGTGCCAACCGCAGCCAGATCAGCCTGTTCGTCAACGGGCGCGCCATCAGCGATCAAAGCCTGACCTATGCCGTCATCCAGGCCTATCACACTCTGATTCCCAACGGGCGCTACCCGCTGGCGGTGATCCTGATCGCGCTGCCGCCCGAAGAGGTCGATGTCAACGTCCACCCGACCAAAGCCGAGGTGCGGTTCCGCACGCCGGATGCCGTGTTCGCGGCGGTGCAGCGCGCCGTGCGGCGGGCCGTCGTCGATCAGTCCCCGGTGCCGAGTATGCAGGACGACGTGTACGTGGGCGAGTCTGAGGAATGGAGCCGGGCGTATTATGGGCTGCCGAGCACGCCCACGCCGCCCGCCATCCATCGGGATCAGCTTGATATGGGGTTGGAGCTGCACGACGCCGGGCGCTTTACGCAGCAGCGGCCCGCGCCGGTGCATCCCCGCTCTGACGAAGACAGCACCGCGATCCCGGCAGGGCCAGGCGCTCCAACCCGCCCGCGCACGCTGCCGATCCTGCGCGTGATCGGGCAGATCGGCGCGATGTATATTGTGGCGGAGGGTCCGGCGGGACTGTATCTGATCGACCAGCACGCGGCCCACGAGCGGATTCTGTACGAGGAATTCATGGCGCAGCAGGCCGCCCACGCGCCGGTCGCGCAGCACACGCTGGAGTCCACAACGATCGAGCTGCCGGCGGCGTCGGCGCGGCTGATCGAAGAACATCTCGACGTGCTGGCCGGGCTGGGATTCGAGCTGGAACTGTTCGGCGCGAACACGTTCCGGGTGCGGGCGGTCCCGGCGCTGCTGGCCGATCGCGAGCCGGGCGACGTGCTGCGCGGGATTCTGCAAGATCTGGAGAGCGGGGCTGATCCTGGCGCGGGGACGCTCGAAGAGAAGCTGGTCCGGCGGGTGTGTAAGGCGGCGGCGGTCAAGGCCGGGCAAAGCCTGAGCTACGAGGAAATGCAGGGCCTGATCCGCCAGCTTGAGCGCTGCGAATCGCCGCGCACCTGCCCGCATGGCCGCCCGACGATGCTGCTGATCAGCGCGGACGATCTGGCGCGGCAGTTTGGGCGCGAATAAGGCCGCGCACGTGATCGAGTAAAACAGAAGGGCGGCTCCAGCGTGGGGCCGCCCTTGTGATTCTCTGGCGGGGACGCAGCTACGACGCGGCGACCGCCTCTTCGCGCTTGCGCTTGGCTTCGCGGTTGACAAACGGCAGCTCGCCTTTTTCCCAGGCGACCAGCAGTGGCACGGCGTTGAAGATCGACGAGTAGGTGCCGCTCATCAGGCCGATCAGCAGGATGGCGATGAACTGGCGGATGGTTTCGCCGCCGAAGAGCAGGATCGCGATCATGATGAAGATGGCGTTGAGCTGGGTAGCCAGTGAGCGGTGGATCGTCTCCAGCACACTGCGATTGACGATCACTTCATACTCTTCGCCGCGATACTTCGGGATATTCTCGCGGATGCGGTCGAAGACGACGATTGAGTCCTGGACCGAGAAGCCGACCACCGTCAGGATCGCGGTCAGGAAGAGCGCATCGACTTCCCAGTCGAAGAGCAGGCCGAGGATCGACATGATGCCCAGCGTGACAAAGATGTCGTGGAACATGGCGATAATCGCGCACGCGCCATAGCGGAAGGCGTGCGGCACGCGGCGGAAGGCCCACACGATGAAGAACAGCACGATCACGGCGACGGCCAGCGTTGCCAGGAAGGCGGCGCGCGTCACCTCTTCACCAACGGTCGGGGAGACGCTGCTGGACGTGATCGCGTCCTCGCGGTTGGGGTCTTCTTCGACCGACTTGGGCGACCAGAACTCACCGACTTCTTCCTGAAGATGCTGCTTGAGGGAAGTCAGATCGGCATCGGTGATATTTTCGGTGCGAATCTGCCAGCGGCTCCCGGCCTGCTGGACATCCTCGGCGTCGATGGCATCGGTTTCAATCGGATTCAGCCGCTGGACGACGAATTCGTCGAAGCCATAGCTGGCGAGCGCGTCGCGGACGTCCTGCTCGCCTATGTTTTCGACAAATGAGACTTCGAGCAGTGTGCCGCCGGTGAAGTCGATGCTGAGCTGTACGGGCGTGCCCTCGGTGATGGTCGAGTAGACCATCGCGATCAGGCCCGGAATGATCACGCAGGCGGAGATCAGAAAGAACAGTTTACGACGTTGTGCGAACTGAAACATGAGTGTCGTTTCTCCCCGTTAATCCTGGACGCCCAACAGCCGGCGGTGCATCCGAAGCTGGGAGCCGAAGATTATGACCAGACTGTGCAGGAAGGTACGGGTCGCGACCACCGCCGTGAAGAGGTTGATCACCAGACCCATGCCCAGCGTGATGGCGAAGCCGCGCACAGCACTGGCCCCGAAGGCGCTGCCGAAGAAGTAGAGAATGAAGCAGATGATCAGGGTCGAGATGTTGGAGTCGCGGATGGACGACCACGCCCGGCTGAA
>JAAYCM010000089.1 GCA_012729765.1 Chloroflexota bacterium
CTCGTCCGGAATCCGGCCGCGGACATCGTAGGCTTTGAAGCAAGTCAGTTCCTGACTCATGGCACGTCCTTCAAGCAATGCGTAAGCAGTAATGCGGCTGCGCTGGTTGCACTAGACGCCACCGCCGGAATCGGGGGCAGTTATTGCACTGCTGCCTGTAAACAGTGGGGGCGCCAGCGCTTCATGCAGGCCGGACCGATTATGGGCTGATCCATGCGACTTCGAAAGGACTGACAGATAAATGTCAACGCCGACTGAAAAGTGACCCCTTTTGGGCGTCGATCGCCGGAGTAAAATTGACCCCCTGGGCCCGTCGGGTTACTCGTTGGTCACGGCCGATGCCTTCGCCGCAGTCCCGGCTTTGCGCTTGTCCTTGAGCCGATAGCTCTCGCCGCTGATCTGCACGATGTGTGCGTGATGCAGGAGTCGGTCGAGCATTGCGGCGGTGAGCGTCTGATCATCGGCAAAGGTGGTGGCCCACTGCGTGAAGGGCAGATTCGAGGTCAAGATCTGTTAATGGCCAATTAAACTGACCCTGTTCCGGCCAACAATTTTGACCCACCCCGGGTGGCGGTTGAGCCACATGAACGCGTAGCGTCGCGGCCTTCGTTGAGTAGGCCGGGGCGTCGATGTGAAGGAGTGGGTAGTGATTCACAAGATCAAGGGGTTACACGACGACGGCTGCGGCCTGTCGATCCGAGCGATCAGCCAGGAGCTGGGGATCTCGCGCAACACGGTGCGCAAGTACCTGCGCGCCGATGAGGTGGCGATCGCGACGGCGCAGCTGGACCGCTCGCGGGAGAAGCGGCTGGACGAGCACCGGGACTACATCGTCCACCTGCTGGGGGCGTTTCCGAAGCTGAGCGCCGTGAAGGTGGCGCGCAAGCTGCGGGAAAAGCTCGGCGAGCTGGAGGTCTCCGACCGCAGCATTCGTCGTTACGTGCAGATGCTCAAGCGCACCCATGCGGTTGGCCAGCGCCGCTACTACGAGCCGGTCATCGACCACCTGCCCGGCGTGCAGTGCCAGATCGATCCCGGCGAGCTGAGGGGCGTGCTGATCGGCGGCGAAGCGCGCACGGTCTATTTCGTCGCCTTCGTGCTGTCCTTCTCGCGGCTGATGTACGTCGGCGTGTCATTCACGCCGATCGACACGGCCGGCTTCATCCAGCTGCACGACGAGGCCTTTCGCTACTTCGGCGGTGTGCCCGAGGAGTGCGTTTACGACCAGACCAAGATGGTGGTCATCCAGGAGCGCTTTCGCGAGCTCACCGTCAACCAGCGCTTCCATGAGTACGCCACCGCTGCCGGCTTTCGGGTTCATGCCTGCGAGGGCTACGACCCGGAGAGCAAGGGCAAGGTCGAAGCCGCGGTCAAGTACGTCAAGCAGGACTGCCTCTATGGCGAGACCTTCATCGATCACCAGGGTCTGCGTGGCCACGTCCTGGACTGGCTGGAGACCGTCGCCAACGCCCGCGTCCACGGCACCACCCATGAAGTACCGCGGGCACGCTTTGAGGCCCAGGAGCGCGAGCACCTGCGCCCCTACCTCACGCCCGCCTGCCTCGATCGCGAGGCTCAGGCCGGCGCGCAGCGCCGGGCCGACAAGACCGGGTTGGTCAGCTGGCGGTCCAATAAGTACTCGGTGCCGATGCCGTATCAGTGCGCCGCGGTGGGCGTACGCGAGGCCGCCGGGGAGCTGCTGATCAGCGACCTGGAAAGCGGTGAGCGGATTGCCGTGCATGCCCTCTGCACCGAGAAGGGCCGGATAATCAAGAACAACAATCACTATCGCGACCACGCCCAGCGGATCACTGAGCTTGAGGCGGCCATCGAGGCACAGCTCGATGAGGACGTCGGCCGCCAGCTGTGCCGGCTGCTCAAGCGTACCTCGCCGCGGATCTACAAGGACCAGCTGCGGGCGGTGCGTAACCTGCTGCGCGAGCACGCACCGCTCGATCCGGCGCTGACGGCGCAGCTGGTCGAGCGCCCGCAGCTCACCGCCACCACCGTGCAGCGCTACCTGGAGGCGCACCGGCGCGCCCAGGCGCGGGGCCGCGATGACGTCGCCGATCCTGCTCCGGCGCGGGCGCCGGCGTTGAGCCTGCACCAGTACGCCGCCGTTGGCCGCTCCAGTGGCCAGGAGCTGACCCATGAACCTGCTTGAGCAGACCGCCGCCAAGTACCGCCGCCTGCGGCTGACCGCCACCGCCGCTCAGCTGGCCGACCTGCTCACCCAGGCGGAGGCCAACGAGCTCTCCTACCTGAGCTTTGCTCAGCTGCTGGCCGAGCACGAGCTGGAGCAGCGCACGCACAAGCGAATAGCGCTGCACCGGCGCCAGGCCGCCTTCCCGGCCGAGAAGCGCCTGGAGGGCTTTGACTACCGCCACCAGACCACGATCACCAAGCGACAGGTCAACGCGCTGCTCGACTTTGGCTTTATCGACAACCGCGACAACCTGGTCTTCATCGGCCCTCCCGGCGTGGGCAAGACCCACCTGGCCATCGGGATCGGCCACAAGGCGATCGAGGCCGGCTACAAGGTGCTCTTTCGCACCGCGCTGGATCTGGTCGAGGACCTGGAGCTGGCTGAGATGAAGGGCGAGCTCAAGCGCCGGGTCCGTCAGCTGGCCAAGTTTGACGTGCTGATCATCGACGAGCTCGGCTACCTGCCGATGAGCCGCCAGGCCCGCTACAACCTGTTCCAGCTGATCAACAGCCTCTACGAGTACCGCTCGGTGATCCTGACTACCAACAAGGACTTCACCAGCTGGGGCGAGTTCTTCCACGATGACAACGTGGCGGTGCCGATCATCGACCGCATCATCCATCACTCACATATCTTCATGCTCGGAGGTGAAAGCTATCGACTGAAGCAGAAAACAGCAGGTTAACCTATCGAAGGTGGGTCAATTTTGTTGGCCGCTACTGGGTCAGAATAGATGGCCATTGACACCCGCAGCAAAACGCCTATATCGAGCGGTATAACCGCACGGTGCGCTATGACTGGCTGGCGCATTACCTATTCGAGTCAATCGAGGAGGTGCAGGAGTTCGCCACCA
>JAAYCM010000090.1 GCA_012729765.1 Chloroflexota bacterium
CAATCGCCGATCTCACCAAAGCGGTCGGGGACCTGGATATGGAGATCATCGAGAACGTGCTCGTGACACACACCAGCGGCCTTAAGGTGCTCACCGCGCCGGGCCGCCCTGAGCAGGCCTATGATATCGTGCCGGATGACGTCAAGGAACTGCTGGTTTCGCTCGCTTCCTCGTACGACTTCGTGATAGTCGATACATCCCCACAGTATGACGCCCTCACGCTCAAGCTGTTCGAGATCGCGGAGCGGATTGTACTGGTGTCGAACCCGACGATCCCTGCCGTGCGCAATACGCGCAAAATGCTCGACATCTTCGATGGCCTGGAATCGCCGTCGGGTCTGACCGAGAAGGTGATTTTCGTGCTCAACCGGGTCGTCAACGAGAAGGAAAAAGGACGGGGCACCGTTCCGGCCAGCTCAATCGAAAATCATCTCAAGCAGCAGGTCAAGGGGTCGATCCCGCTGGACGAGCGCGCTGTGCTGACCTCGGTCAATCAAGGGGTGCCGCTGGTGGCCAAGCTCAAGTCGCGCTCGCCAGGCCGTGAGCTGATCGATTTGGCCGAGCATATTCGGGGCGTGTGTGAAGCCGAACATGAACTGGCCCGCCCGGCGCAGCGTGTCGCTGAAACGCCGTCCAAAGGTGGGCTGCGGGCCTTATTTGGCGGGGGCTAGACAGGTATCAGTAATGTGGGATGAGTTATCGTCACAGGGATAAACGGACCTGAGGAGGGCAATGCGATGTCTTTATTGAGACGGATTGAACGTGGTGGGGGACAGGGGGGCGATAACGATCCCCAGGAAGACTCCAAGCTGGCGCAGATGCGCCGCCGGACGCCTGTTCCGCCACCTACCAGCACGACGGTTGGCCGGCCCGACGGCAGCAATTATCTCGACCTGAAACTGCGCGTCCAGAATAAGCTGCTGGCCGAGCTGGATTCGAGTGTCGATCCGCGCTCGCCCGAAGTGCGCGCCACGATCCAGGAGCTTTTCTCGACCATTCTCTCAGAAGAAAGCATCGTCCTGGCACGAGCCGAGCGCGAGCGTCTGTTCGATGCGGTCGTGGCCGAGATTCTGGGCTTTGGCCCCCTCGAGCCGCTGCTGGCCGACGATACGATCACCGAGATCATGGTCAACGGGCCGAAGAACATCTATATCGAGCGCGCCGGTAACCTGAGCCGGGCGAACGTGACGTTCGAGGACGATGACCACGTGCTGCGCGTGCTTGACCGGATCGTCGCGCCGCTGGGCCGCCGCATCGACGAAAGCTCGCCGATGGTGGACGCCCGTCTGCCCGATGGCTCGCGCGTGAACGCCGTCATCCGCCCGATTGCACTGTGCGGTCCGACGATCACGATCCGTAAGTTCTCCAAGCGGCCCTTCACAATTGAAGACCTGATCCGGTTTGGATCGCTGACGCCGGAGTTGGGCGAATTTATGCGCTCGTGCGTAATCGCCAAGCTGAATATCATCGTCTCCGGCGGTACCGGTTCCGGCAAGACCACGCTGCTCAACGTGCTCTCCGGCTGGATCCCGAATGACGAGCGCATCGTGACGATCGAGAACGCGGCTGAGCTTCAGCTTCGGCAGGAACATGTGGTGTCGCTCGAAAGCCGCCCACCCAATATCGAAGGGCGCGGCGAGATCAGCATCCGCGACCTGGTGGTCAACGCGCTCCGTATGCGCCCCGACCGGATCGTGGTTGGGGAGTGCCGTTCGGGCGAGGCGCTGGACATGCTCCAGGCGATGAACACCGGCCACGACGGCTCGCTGACGACGGCACACTCCAACAGCCCGCGCGACACGCTGGCCCGTCTGGAAGTGATGTGCCTGATGGCCGGGATGGACCTGCCGGTGCGCGCGATCCGCGAGCAGATCGCCTCGGCGGTGAATGTCATCATCCATCAGGAGCGTATGCGCGACGGTACGCGCAAGATCGTCAAGGTGACTGAAGTGCAGGGCATGGAAGGTGATATCATCACCATGTCCGACATTTTCGAGTTCGAGCAGACCGGGCTGGAAGCGGGCAAGGTTATTGGCCGTATCCGCCCAACTGGCCTGCGCCCGAAGTTCATCGACAAGATCGAGCAGGCGGGCATCCGGCTGCCACCGTCGGTGTTTGGTATTGGCGTGTCACGCTATTAAACCGTCTACGACAGCGGGGCGGCCACCGGTCAGTCTGCGGCAGGCTGCCCCGCTAGGTGTGAGCGCAGTGCTCAAAGCGCTTTACTGGTACAATGAGAAGTAAAAATGTGGGTTTCTGGTAGGGAAGGCTGGGTGCAAACATGGGTATGGAGTTCCTGATCGCGGGCGGCGCTGGCGTGCTGGCCGTGCTGATTCTGATTATCGGCATTGTCAGTATCCGTAAAGAGCGCCAGGCTGAGATCGAGGATCGGCTCGAACGCTATACCAGCGAATATGGCAGCCTGCTCCTCGAAGAAGATGTGGACATTCAAGAGCCGAGCGCCCTGACCAGGCAGCTCGACAAGGCTCTGGCGAATCGTGGGTTTGCCCAGAAATGGCGCGTGCAGCTCGCCAGGGCGGACCTCAAGCTGACCGTCGCGGAATACTTTTCGCTGCATATCATCGCTGGTTTTGGTGCGTTTCTGGT
Source organism: Chloroflexota bacterium (assembly GCA_012729765.1). Classification (GTDB taxonomy): domain Bacteria; phylum Chloroflexota; class Anaerolineae; order Aggregatilineales; family Aggregatilineaceae; genus JAAYCM01. The sequence goes on from JAAYCM010000090.1 coordinate 2,608, forward strand.
CGGCTGGTTCATCATCTTCGGCAACCCGATCGCAGGCGCGATCGCCGGGGTGGCCGGGATGTTCTTCCCGCGCTTTTATGTGGCGCGCAAACAGGGCCAGCGCCTGCGCGGTTTTGAAAACCAGCTTCCCGACACGCTGTCGCTGTGGGTGAACGCGCTGCGCTCCGGTTTCTCGGTGCTGCAAGCGATGGAATCGATCGGCAAGGAGTCGCCGGAGCCAACCGCGACCGAGTTCAAACGCGTGGTGCAGGAGGTCCAGCTCGGTATCCCGATGGAAGACGCGCTGGCTCACTTGATCTCGCGGTTGCCGAGCGAGGACATGGACCTGGTGGTGACGGCGGTCAATATCCAGCGCGAGGTTGGTGGTAACCTGGCCGAAATCCTGGACTCGATCGGGCACACGATCCGCGAGCGTATCAAGCTCAAAGGCGAGGTGCGCGTGCTGACATCGCAGGGACGTATCACCGGCTGGGTGATCTCGATGATGCCCATCTTGCTGACCCTCCTGCTGATGGTCATCAGCCCCGACTACATGGGCGGCATGGTCGAGAACCGGATGTGCGGCTGGCCGATGTTGGGGTGCGGCCTGGGGCTGATCGGGACCGGGGCCGCCGTGATTCAGAAGATCGTGAACATTGATTACTAAACTGGGGAACGCAGTAGGTAGGAGCACCGGCGATGAGTGAATTTGGCATCATTGCGCTGGTTTTGGTGGCAGTAGTGATCCTGGTCGGGCTGCTGATCGCCGGCATGCGCGAGGAATCGGGGGAAGACCCGCTTGAAAAGCGCCTGGCCGAGTATGGTGATCGTGAAGTGCCGGCGACGCTCGAAGAGCTTGAGCTGTCGCTCAGCATGCAGGAGCGCGTCATCATACCCATGTACAAGGCGCTGGCGCGCTTTGTCGTCAAGTTTACGCCCGAAAACCAGATCGAGAGTGTGCGCCGCCAGATTGAGCTGGCCGGGAAGTCGCAGACAATGGAGCCTTCGACCTTCTTCGGGCAGCGTATCGCGCTCACGCTGGCGCTCGGTATCGGCGCGTTTGTGCTGTTCTTCTTCGTAACCAACTGGGGCCCGGTCAAGGGCCTGCTCGCAACGGTCGTTGCCGCCTTGCTCGGTTACTACCTGCCGATGCTCCAGCTCAAGAGCCAGATCAGCCGCCGCAAGGATTCAATCATCAAGGCGCTGCCCAACGCGCTCGACCTGCTCACGATCTGCGTCGAGGCCGGTCTGGGCTTCGAGCAGGCGATGGGCAAAGTCTATGATAAATGGGATGACGATCTGGCGATTGCGTTTGGCCGTGTGCTGCAAGAGATCCAGCTTGGCAAGCGGCGCGGCGAGGCGCTGCGCGATATGGCGTACCGTATGGATGTGCCCGACGTCACCAGCTTCGTCGCGGCGCTGACCCAGGCGGAGCAGCTTGGTGTGAGTATCGCCAAGATTTTGCGTATTCAGGCCGACCAGATGCGTGTCAAGCGCCGCCAGCGTGCGCAGGAAAAGGCGCAGCAAGCCCCCGTTAAAATGATGATCCCGATGGTGCTCCTGATCTTCCCATCGATCTGGATCGTGCTGCTGGGGCCATCGGTCATCATCATTCTGGACACCGGGATTCTTGGGGGCATCTAACCGGCCTTGAGATAGAATCGACTTGATGACGGAAGCCTATACACCGATTCGTCCGGGCCATGACGAGGCCCCAATGTCCGTACTGCCCGGACGGATCAGACTTCTCGCACAACGGCTGAGCACAGTCGCGCTGGACCTGCTCTTTCCGCCCCACTGCGTGCACTGTGACCGTGTGGGGAGCCTTGTGTGTCCGCGCTGCCTTGCGACAATTATCCCCGCTGTCTCTCGCAGTCTTCCCGAATTTGACGACGTGCGCGTTTATGCCGAATACCGCGACGCGATCGCTGCTGCGGTTCAGGCGCTCAAGTACAAACGGCAGACCCGGCTGGCGCATGTGCTCGGCGGGCTGCTGAGCCGTGCGCTCGATGGGGCAGGCTGGCCGGTCGATCTTGTGACGGCGGTGCCGCTGCATGCCAGCCGCCTGGCGGAGCGTGGATATAATCAGGCGGCGCTGCTGGGTGCGGTCGTGGCGCAGCAGAACGGCTGGCCGTTTGCAGGGCGGGCGATCCGGCGCGTGCGCGAAACGCCAAGCCAGGTGCATCTCAGCGCGGCAGAGCGGCAGGTCAACGTCGCCGGAGCATTCGAAGCCGATCCGCTGATTGTGCGCGATCGGGCGGTGCTGCTGATCGACGATGTGCTGACAACCGGCGCGACGATGACAGCCTGTGCCGAAGCGCTGCGCGCAGCCGGTGCGGCGCAGATCTATGCGGCGGCGCTGGCCGGGGCGGTTTATTCTCACGATACGGCGGCAGGCGCACCAGACGCGCCCGTGTAATGTATTTTCGCTGCATGCTCAAAGGAGTGAATGATGGAACTCAAGATCCACGCTCGAAACGTAGACGTAACTCCGCGCTTGCAGGATCATGTCGAAAAGAAAGTCAGCCGGCTGGATCGTTATTTACCGAATATCGATGAAGTGCGCGTGGACCTGGCGATTGAGAAGCGGAAGCAGGGACAGGATCAGTGTATCGCGCAGCTTACCGTGCGTAACACGCGCGGAGTCATTCTGCGCTCCGAAGAGAAGAAACAGAGCGATATTTATGCCGCGCTGGATATGGCGCTCGACAAGATGTATCGCCAGATTCAGCGCTATAAGGGCAAGCGGAAGCGCCGTGGCGGGCGTGCCGCCGCCGCCGAGGTCGAGGCCGAGTTCGCGTCGGTCGAGCCGGTCCCGCTCGATGTGCTGCCCGAAGAGGACGAAGAGAAGATGTCGATTGTCCGGCGCAAGCGGGTCACGCTCGTGCCGATGACCGAGGAAGAGGCCATCGACCAGATGGAGTTGTTGGGACACAGCTTCTTCATCTTCTATAATGCCGAAACGGCCAAGATGGGCGTGCTCTACCGGCGTGAAGATGGTAATTACGGCGTGCTGGAGCCGGAAGTCTAGCCGTCACCGGGACGGCAACGGGCCGGCGGCAGGTGACTGCCCCGGCCTTTTTGTTATCTGAGCAATCACGCGGAGAGAAAAGTATGCGCCTGGAACGGATAGGGGCGGTGATTCTGATCGGGCCGGAAGGCGAGTCGCGCCCGGAGCGGCTGGTCCATCAGGCGACACAGGCTGCCGTGCTCGACCTGTTGGATGTGCTCAACGCGCAGGGCATCGGGCCGGTGGTGCTGGCCGGGCCAAGACTGGATTGGCTGCCGGACGATACGCAGCAAGTTATGCGTGATGTCGATCAGGCGCCGTTTCACTTCGGGGAGCGTCTGGCCGGGCTGATCGAGCAGTATGAGCTGTCGCCGGTGATCTACTTTGGGGCGGGGAGCGCGCCGCTGCTCAACCAGGAGATGATTGGCCTGATGCAGGGGATGCTCTACCAGTCGGCGTTTGGGCACGGCTCGCAGATTCCGTCGCATATTGCTCTCACCAACAATCTCCATTCGAGCGACTGGATCGCGATCAGCCACGCGCACGACGCCCTGGCGATCATCCGGCAGGCCGAGCGCGATAACAGCCTGGCGTGGATGCTGCAGGAAAACTGGGAATTCGATGTGCGGGTGCTGTCGGGGGTGCGTCCCGCCTCAAGTATGGACATCGACACGCCCGCCGACCTGGCGATTCTGCGCGCGCATCCCCTGTGCCCGCCGCACCTGGCCGAAGCCCTGCGCGACCCGGTGCTCGACCGTATTCCGGTCGAGGCGCTGGTGCGGGTTGCCGCGCAGGACGGCAGCCGGATCGCGCTGATGGGCCGCGTCGCGCCGCTGGCATGGCAGGCGCTCAGCAAGGCGACGCAGTGTTGGATTCGCGTCTATTCCGAGGAACGGGGGATGGTCGCCAGTGAGCGGCTGGTGCGGGGCGAAGTCCATTCACTGGTCAGCCGCCTGATCGACCTGCTGGGGCCGGACGGCTTCTTTGCTGAGCTGGCGACGATGGCCGATGGCGCGATCATCGATACGCGTGTGCTGATGGCCGCCAGCGGGCACTACCCCGGCGACGCCGAGCGTTTCGCGTCCGACCTGCGGCTGGTGGACGAGATCGCGGACGAGTGGCTGCGCGACCTGACCGCCGCCGCCGCCAATGCGCCGATCCCGGTACTGCTGGGGGGACATGGTGTGGTGGCCGGGGGGTTGTATGCGCTGGCCGAGATCATAGCGGCGCGGCGCAGCGAGCGGAACGCGCGCCCCTAGCCGGTGCGGGTCAGCCGCCGCAGGTGCCGGTACTTTTGCAGCTCGTACCACGCCATGAGCAGGCTCAGCTGCAGACCGTGCAGGCCGTCGCGGTAGCCCTGGAGCGTGATATAGCGCCAGACGAACTGGCGGAGCGGCTGCGTCAGGAACTTATGCGGTTTGGGTTGGATGCCCTGCGCCTGCAAGATGCGCGCGTCGTACTGGACATAGCGGCCCTGCTTGGCGCGGAACTGCGCGAGATCACGATAGTTGTAGTGGATCAGCGGCGTCTCCAGGTAACCTGGCTCGCCTTCGAGCAGCACCAGCTCGTGCACCTGCCGTTCCGGGTCATAGCGCGCCTGGCCGCGCCGCAGCAGGCGCATCTGGTAATCGGGATACCAGCCGGTGTGGCGGGTGAGTTTGCCGAAGATGTAGTTGTGGCGCGGAATCCAGTAGCCGTTGTGCGCGCCGCTGGCGATCATGGTGCGGACCTCGCCGGCCTGGGCCGGGCTGGAGCGCTCGTCGGCGTCCACGAACAGAATCCAATCCGCCTCGACTGCGGCCAGCGCGGCGTTGCGCTGCCCGGCGTAATTCTCGAAAGCGTGCTGGAGCACATCCGCCCCGGCGGCGCGTGCGATCTCGACCGTGCGATCCTGGCTGAACGAGTCGAACACGACGATCCGGTCGGCCCACTGCACGCTGGCGATACAGTCTGCGACGTGTTCTTCCTCGTTATAGGTCAGGATCACGGCGGCCAGCGTGGGGCCTGAGGGGGCGCTCATAGAGCCTGCACCGTGCGGTAGGCGTCGAGCAGGGCGTCACGCTGCGCGGCGGAGAGCTGGCCCGCGTCATAGGCGCGGCGGGTGAGCGTGATCTGGCGGCGCATCCCCAGCCGGATGATCTGCCGGGCCAGCGCCAGCCGGGGGCCGGAATAGTACTTCTCGAAGAGCAGCATCCGGCTGCGCCACAGGTTGATCACGCTTTGCGGGCGGACCTGACTCGTGCTCTGCCCGCCGAGATGCGTCACGTGAGCAGCCGGTATACAGTAGATCTCCCACCCGGCGCGGCGGATGCGCATGCTCCAATCGATCTCCTCGACATACATAAAATACTGCTCGTCGAACAGCCCGGTCTGCTGGATCGCCTCGCGGCGCAGCATCATCGTCGCGCCCAGAGTGTGATCGACCGGGAAGGGGTCCGCGCCAGCATAGGCCGCACGGGGATAGCGTCCGTTGAGCGCGCTCTCGTAGAGGCGGCCCGGCACGGGGAACAGGTCGATGATCAACTGCGCCAGGCCTGGGAAGCGGAACGCGCTGTGCTGGAACGAGCCGTCATCGTAGGTCAGGCGCGCGCCGACTACACCCGCACGCGGCAGGCTGAACAGCGTGTCATAGAGCGCACGGGTCGCGCCGGGATGCGTGCGCGTGTCGGAGTTGAGCAGGTAGACGGCGCGCGGCAGATCACTCCCCGTGTTTTGGCTGGGCTGATCGCTAAACCCGATCTGGCGCAGAGCGTGGTTATTGCCCCCGGCAAAGCCAAGATTCCGGTCGCTGGCGATTAGGTTGGCCTGTGGGAATTCGCGCCGGGTGGCCGCCGCGCTGTCGTCGGTCGAGGCGTTGTCCACCACCCACACCTGCGCCGCCGGGCCGTGCGCGTCCAGATCGGCATAGAGCGTGCGCAGCGCGTCGAGAGTCAGATCGCGCGTGTTCCAGGAGACGATGACGACGGCCAGATCGTATGCCATAGCAATTTAGAGCGCGCTAGGGGGTGTAGGCCATATCCCACCCGGCCTGGACCACCTGGGCGCGGAAGCCCTCGAAGGCAGCGGCATCCAGGCGCAGCAGGCCTGATGCATCCAGCACCTCGCGCAGCAGTTCCTGCCCGTCGCGCTCCCCGGCGAAGTCTTCCAGGCTCGTGACCAGTTGATCGCGCAGGGCGGCGGGGATGGCGCTGGTGGGCGGGAAGACCAGGATATCGTAGGGGATCACGTTCGGCGGGTAGCCGGCCCAGGCACCCTCTGGGGCGGAGACATCCGCCGCAGGCACGAGCACCGTCAGCGCGGCAATAAGCTGCTCGCTCGCTACCCGCTCCCCGGCGGCGTTTTCGAGATCGCGGGGCGGATTGTTCTGCAAATCCGCGAAGACATCCGGCACAAACGCCGCCGCGCTGCACTCGCCCCGGTAGAGCGCGCCGATCATCTCCTCGGCATCGGGATAGGTGTAGATCGGGCCGAGATCGGTGAATGGGTCCAGCCCTTGCGCTTCCAGGATCAGGCCGGGCGCGATCCAACTGGTCAGTTCTTCACCTTCGACGCGGCAGAAGGGGCGGCCCGCCAATTCGCGCACGGAAGGGATACCCGTCCGGGTGACGAGCTCGGCGCTGGTGCCGATGGTGGCATCGCTGCCGCGCCCGCGTGTGATGGTCAGCACCGGCTCCGCACCGCAGCGTTCGACCGCGCTGGCCGCCGTGAACGCATCCAGCCAGGCGGCAGCAGGCGCGCCGCTGCATACCGCGTCGAGGGCCTGCGACTGGTCGGACGCGAGTCTGACCTCGACTGCCAGCCCAAGCTCGTCGCCCAGATAATCGGCCAGGGAATCGGCGGCATCCGTGGCAGCGCGGCGGCTGCCTTCCGGCACGAAGAACAGCGTGAGTGGGCGCTCGGGCTGGCCCAGTTCTGGCGCGGGCGGCACATCGGGCAGGGCCGTCGAGCGCGGGGTCGCGGTGGGTGGGACAGCGGTGGCACGCTGCGCCGCGACGGGGTTGTCATCTTCTCCCCCGCCGCCGCACGCGCTCAACAGCAGGCCAAGCAGCAGCCAGCCGGCCAGACAGGTCAGGATGGATAGGATTCGGCGGTTGATGGCGCACCTCCGCAGGTTCAAAACGCGCTGCCCCACAGGATACAGCAGTTGGCGGAGCGCGGCAAGCAGCGGCGCGTGGGACGGTTAATCAACGTCAGTTGGGACAAGCTCGACCTCGCGCGCGCCGACGCGGCTTTGCAGCGCCGGGATGCCCACATCCTCATGAATCAACCCGGCCCAACACGCCTGCGGGTTGCGCGCCCGCACGAGTTCGGTCATGCGGATCGCGCCCCAGACCTCGGCGCGCTGGCCCGGCTGGAGATAGTAGTAAGTCTCGCCATTCTTCTCGTCGTAGACCTCGGTCAGCTCGTCTTGCGGCGCGATCGCCCAGCGCCAGGGAAAGTCGCTCAGTGATGTATCGCAGTTAATCCCGACGCGCCACGCGCCGGATTCTTCATACGCGCCGAGCGTGCTGGCCACCTGATCGTACTGGTAGACGGTGCCGGGGAAGGGGCCGGTGGTGCGGATTGGCGTCGAGCCGTAGTTATCGACGGTCAGCTTGAAGACCAGCATATCGCCGACCGGCATCGTGAAGGTGGTCAGCTCCGAGGCGACGCCTTCCGGCTTGGGGATGCGCTCGCCCGGCGCGTCGCGGTCGGTGTAATACGCCTCGTCGTAGGGCTGCGTATCGAAGAAAACCAGCGCGCCGGTAGTCTGGACCGTGATCTCGACCTGGGGCAGACCGCCATCCTCGATCCCAAGCTGGCCCTCACGCACGATGCGCTGGCCCTCGGCATCCTGCGCGACGGCATAGACGGTATACAGGCCATCGAGCGGCGGCTCCATGCCCTGATCGACGCCGCCATCATAGTCGTACTCGTGGTTGCCCGGCTCGCCCGGCTCGCGGCCTTCTTCGCGCTCGTCCAGGTAATAACGCTGCCCGGCGGCATCTTCGAGATAGACGCTGAGGTTGGCCGCTTTTTCGAGATAGACGTTGATGCTCACGCGGTCGTCGATGCCGTCCTGATTGGGTGTGAAGACCGGCGGGTGAATCTCGAAGGCGCTGATCAGCGGCAGGGCACTGTCGGCGTTGGCGATCTCCAGCGCGCCGCTGGTGCTGGCCGTTTCGCCGTCGCGCGCCGCTTCGATGGTCCAGGTGTAGCGCCCGGCTGGGATCAGCCGCTTTTCCACCCGGCCCGCGATCTCCTCATCGGGCAGGGTATAGCCGCCAACGATGCCGCTGAACAACACGGCATATTCGCCAGAGCTGCGCCGTTCCTGCTCGCGGAAGTAATAGCGCTGGCCGTCCTCGTTTTCGAGATAAATGCTGATCGTGGCGGGGCGGGCCAGCTTGTAGCGAATTGTCGTCACGTCGTCCACGCCGTCGGCGTTGGGTGAGATCTGGGCGTGATCAAATCCGGCGTCGTCCAGTAGGGGCAGCGGCGGTCGCAGAATCAGGTATCCGGCCACGCCGACCACGATCAACGAAATAAGCGCAACCATGACAGTCAGTAATTTTGGCGGAAACATCACTAGACACCCTCGCTTCCAAAGCGCCGTCATTATGCCATGTCCGGCCCAGTTCGCCCACTCCCAGATACACGCCAGGCCGGGCTGTCAGCCAGACGTTGTACAGTCGCCGGGCGAGCGTGGGATAATGTGCGATGAAATTGCATTCGGCGGCAAAGTTTACCCTTGTAAGCAGCCTGTTTCAGCGGTACCATGTGGGATATGTGGGATAATATGTGTCCACTTGCGGGCGCTCGCGGCGCCTTTTTCCTTATCGACCGGCAAGTTAACCTGAACACACACCCATCGAGGGACTGAATCTGGATGACGCTACCTACGCTGCGCAATTTTACGGAAGCGGTTGACTATCTCTACAGCTTTATCAATTGGGAAGTAGAACGACACGTCCGCTACTCGCCCGAAGCTATGACGCTGGACCGCCCGCGCCGGGTGCTGACGGCCTTCGGGAATCCACAGGATCGCTACCCGGTCGTTCACATCACCGGCACCAAAGGCAAAGGCTCGGTTGGGGCGATGTGCGCGTCGGCTTTTCAGGCGTCGGGGCTGCGCACCGGGTTGTATTCTTCGCCTCACCTGCAAGACTTCCGCGAGCGATTCCGCATCGACAATGCGCTGATCAGCCCGGAAGATTTCACCGCGCTGGTCAACGATCTGCGTCCCGTGATCGAGGCCGAGCCGGACATCACCTGGTTCGAGATCACGACCGCGCTGGCGTTCCTCTACTTCGCGCAGCAGCAGGTCGATGTCGCCGTGATCGAAGTCGGACTGGGTGGGCGGCTGGATGCCACCAATGTCGTGACTCCGGTCGTTTCAGTGATCACCAGCCTGAGCTATGACCATATGCACCTGCTGGGCGATTCGCTGGCGTCGATCACGACCGAGAAGGCCGGGATCATCAAGCCGGGTGTGCCGGTCGTCAGCGCGCCGCAGCCGCTCGAAGCGCTTGAGGTGCTGGAGCGCATCGCTGCCGAACGCCACGCACCGCTGACGTTGATCGGGCGCGACTGGCTCTTCACGCCTGAAGCGTCCACCCTGAGCGGCGAGCGCTTCCTGGCCGGGCCGGTGGGTGCGCCGCTGCAGCCCTATGTGACGGCGCTCTCCGGCGAGCATCAGGCACTCAACGCGACGGTGGCTCTGGCTGCGCTGGAACACGTGCGCGCGGCGGGTGTTCCCGTGACGCCGCAGGGCACCCGCGATGGCTTCCGCCAGGTGGACTGGCCGGGTCGACTGGAGGTGCTCCCCCACGATCCGCCGCTGGTGCTGGACGCCGCCCACAACGGCGCGTCCGCGCAGCGTCTGAGCGCGGCTCTTGATGAACTCTTTCCGGGTCGGCGTGTGGTGCTGGTCTTTGGCGCGTCGTCGGATAAGGATGTGCCGGGGATGTTCGATGCGCTGCTGCCGCAGGTCAGCCACCTGATCGCGGCGCAGGCCGTGCACCCGCGCGCGCTCTCGCCGGACGAGATCGCCGCCGCTGCCGAACAGCAGGGCTTCAGCGGGTCGATCCACCGCATTCCCGATGTACGCGAGGCGCTGGAGCAGGCGAGCGTGCTGGCTGCCCCGGACGGCGTGATCTGTACGACCGGATCACTGTTCATCGTGGGCGAGGTCCGCACGATCTACGGCCTGCCGCCGGGTCATGTGCGCCGCGCCGCGCAGGATGATGTTGCGCCGCTGCGGGCCGACTTCCGCGATTAAACTTGCCCGGTCAGGACCGGGAATGCCGAAAGATAGAACCGGGCGATGATAGGACACGGAATCAACGATTTCTACGGCGTACACGACGCCGCACCGGATGCTGAGGGGCTGATCGAGATCACGCTGATCCCGCTGATCGATCTGGTCGTGTTCCCCAACATGGTGACACCCCTGTTCATCCAGCGCGATCAGGATGTGACCGCGATCAGCGAGGCCCAGGCGCAACACCTGACGGTGTTGGGGGTGGCGCAGCGCGATGCCACGCTCGACACGCCAGAGCCGGATGACCTTTACCCGATCGGCGTCGAGATGGCGCTGGGGCGTCTGATGCACCTGCCGGAAGGCGGCACCAGCGCGCTGGCGCAGGGGCGGCGGCGGGTGCAGGTGGTCGAGTATCTCCAGACCAGCCCCTATTATCGCGTTAAGGCCCGCCCGATCGTGGAAGACTCCGAGCAGACGCGCGAGATCACGGCTTTGATGCGGGTCGTGCTCAATCTGTTTCAGAAGTGTGTGCAGCTTAACCCCAACCTGCCGGAAGAAGCCTACGTCTATGCGATGAACATCGACGAGCCGGGCTGGTTGGCCGACCTGGCCGCTTCCACCCTCAACCTGACGGTCGAGGAGCGGCAGGAGCTTCTGGAGATGGCCGAGCCGCTGCAGCGGCTGCAGCGGATCAGCACGCTGTTGGGGCGCGAGCTGGAAGTGCTGGAGCTTGAGGAGCGTATCCAGTCGCAGGTGCGGCAGGAAGTCGATCGGGGCCAGCGCGAGATGTTCCTGCGCGAGCAGATGCGCGTGATCCAGAACGAGCTGGGCGAGATGGATATCTTCCAGCAGGAACTGCTCGATCTGCGCGAGCGAATCGAGCGGGAGCAGATGCCGGACGAAGTGCGCGACAAGGCGCTCAAGGAGCTGGGCCGGTTGCTGGTTATCCCGCCGATGGCTCCCGAAGTCGGCATGATCCGCTCCTATCTCGACTGGCTGCTCGATCTGCCCTGGCTCAAGACGACCGAAGACAATCTGGACCTGGCGCACGCGGCGAAGGTGTTGGACGCGGAGCACTACGGGCTGCCCAAAGCGAAAGATCGCATCCTGGAGCATATGGCCGTGCGGCAGCTTGCGCCCGACACGATGCGCACGCCGATTCTATGCTTCGTTGGACCGCCGGGCACGGGCAAGACTTCGCTGGGGCAGAGCATCGCCAGGGCGCTGGGGCGCGAGTTCGTGCGCGTCAGCCTGGGCGGGGTGCACGACGAGGCCGAGATTCGCGGCCACCGCCGGACGTATATCGGCGCGCTGCCGGGGCGGATCATCCAGACGATGCGCCGCGCGGGCACGATCAACCCGGTGTTCATGCTGGACGAGATCGACAAACTGGGCGCGGACTTTCGCGGCGATCCGGCGGCGGCACTGCTCGAAGTCCTCGACCCGGAGCAGAATCATGCCTTCTCGGATCACTACCTGGACGTGAATTACGATCTCTCGAAGGTCTTTTTCATCACGACGGCCAACTATCTCGACGTGATCCCCTGGGCGCTGCTCGACCGGATGGAAGTGATCGAGTTCCCCGGTTATGTCGAAGAAGACAAACTCAGCATCGCCCGACAATTCCTGATCCCCCGCCAGCTCGAACAGCACGGCCTGCGCGATCGCAAGCTGCACTTCGAAGAAAAGGCGCTGCGGGCGATCTGCCGCGAGTACACCTACGAGGCCGGGGTGCGCAACCTGGACCGCGAGATCGCCAAAATCTGCCGCAAGCTGGCGCGCCGCGTGGCCGAGAAAAAGCCTATTCCGCACCGCATCACCGTCGAGAGCCTGGATAAGTATCTGGGGCCGCCGCCTTTTGCCCAAACGCTGGCCGAGGAAGAGGACGAGGTCGGCGTGGCGACCGGCCTGGTGTGGACCGAGAGCGGCGGCGACATCACCGCGATCGAAGTCTCGCTGATGCCGGGCAAGGGCGGCCTGATGCTGACCGGGCAGCTTGGCGATATCATGCAGGAGTCGGCCCAGGCGGCGCTGAGCTATACCCGCTCGCGGGCGGCGCAGCTTGGCATCGACCCAGACGAATTCGAGCAGATCGACGCGCACGTCCACCTGCCGGAAGGCGCCGTGCCGAAGGAAGGCCCGTCGGCGGGTATTACCCTGGCGACGGCGATGATCTCGGCGCTGACCCAGCGCCCCATCCGGCGTGAGGTCGCCATGACGGGCGAGATCACGCTGCGCGGACGGGTCCTGCCGGTGGGCGGCATCCGCGAGAAGATTCTGGCCGCGCACCGGGTCGGGATCAAGAAGGTGCTGCTGCCGCGTCGCAACGAGAAAGACCTGGCCGAGATTCCCAAACGCAGCCTGCGCGGGCTGGAAGTGGTGCTGGTGGGGCATATGGACGAGGTGCTGGAGCACGCGCTGCTGCCGGCACGGCGTTCGACCCAGACCGGCAAGCCGCAGCCTGAAGCCGGGCGTGAGGAACCGCACGATGAGCGTTAGGACGGGTGAACAGGGCGCATGACCGAAGAGGATATTCTGGACCTGCTGCGCAGCGGGCGCACTGACGTGCTGGACTGGCTGCCGGGGCGCGCCCCGGTGAGCGATATCGCGGTCACGCTGGCGGCGATGGCGAACACCGCCGGCGGGACGCTGCTGTTGGGTGTGACGCCGCGTGCCGAGAAGCCGGTGGGTGTGGACGACACCGAGAACGCGGTCGGCCGTGTACTGGAAGCGGCCCTTTCCCTCGACCCGCCGCTGATCATCCCACTGCCGCAGGTGGTCAGGGTCAAGGGCTCGCCGATGGTTGTGATCCAGGTGCCGCGCGGGATGCCCTATGTCTACGCGCTGGAAGGGCGCTATCTGCGACGCGACGGTGAGGCCAATCATCCCCTGACGCCGCAGATGCTGCGCCGGTTGTTTCTGGAACGCGGCGATGTCACGTTCGAGGCTGAGCCAGCGCGTAACGCGCACAAGGACGATCTCGACTGGGGGCAGGTAGAAGCCTACTATGCTAACCTCAGTGGGATGGGCAGCCTCTCGGCAGAGCAGCTGCTTCTCAAGCGCGGCTGCCTGGTGATGCACGATGGCGCGGTCCGCCCGACGAACGCCGGAATCCTGCTGTTTGGCAAAGACCCGCAGCCGCTCATTCGTGGGTCGGATATCACCGCCGCGCGTTTCGCCGGGCAGGAGATGAGCGATGTGTTCGTGCGGCAGGACATCGGCGGGACACTGCCCCAGCAGATCCGGCGGGTCGAGACATTCCTGGTCGATAACCTGCGTAAGGGCGTGCAGTTGGGTCGAAATATGGCACGCACCGAGCAGTTGGAATATCCTTTGCAGGCTGTGCGCGAGCTGGTGGTGAACGCGGTCGCCCACCGGGATTACAGCATCCAGGGCGACGGCATCCGCCTGTACCTGTTCAGCGACCGGCTGGAGATCACCAGTCCCGGTGGGCTGCCGGGGCCGGTCACGATCGATAATATTGTGGACGAGCGTTTTTCGCGCAATTCGGCGATCGTGCAGGTGCTCTCGGACATGGGCTTTATCGAGCGCCTGGGCTACGGCGTCGATCGCGTGTTGGCGCTGATGCACGAGTATCACCTGCCAGAGCCGGAGTTCACCGAGACGGCGGGCGGTTTTCGCGTCACACTGTTCAATACGCCGGTGGATGACGAAGGGCCAGCCGAGCCGACGCTGTTCGGGGGCGTCTTCCGGGGCGAGCCGGTCAACCGCCGCCAGGAATATGCGCTGGACTTTCTGATCAACCGGAAGAACGCGCGCATCACGAATAAGGACCTGCAAGAGATGTGCCCCGACGTGCACTCGGAGACGATCCGGCGCGACTTCGCCGATCTGGTTAGCCGGGGCATCCTGGTCAAGATGGGCGAGAAGCGCGGCTCGTACTATGTGCTAAAGAAGCCGAGCGGTGATGCCTACTAGCAGCGGGCAGGACCCGCACGTTTACCCTGATCGTATGGATTCGAACGCCGTGCTATGCTGAAACGGACTGTTATTCGACCCACTCTGGCGCTGGCCCTGTTGAGCCTGGGGCTGGCAGCCTGTAACTTTGCCATCCAGACACCGACCCCCACGCTGGAACCGTCATCCACGCCCGCGCCGACGCTGACCGCGACGGCAAGCGCGACGCCCAGCATCACGCCGACGCCAACCACGCCTGCGACCCCTACGCCCTCGGCCACACCCACGATCACGCCCACGCCGAGTGTGACGCTGCTGCCCTCGGCTACACCGTATCCCTCGGTCGGGTTTGCCAACGACCAGTGGCGGAATGTCGATGTGCCCGACGATCTGCGTGATGGGCTGGATACCCCCTGGTTCGCGCTGGTGCTGGTCAATGAGCGGACCGATACCACCAACCTGCAAACGCCGATTCCCGCCTCGGAGATGGAAACGGTCTATCTGATCAACCCGGCCAACGGCGAGGCCCGGCCCGTGATCGAGCTGCCCGCCAGCACCGGCACGCGGATCTACTGGGCGCCTGATGGGAACAAGCTGGCCTACTTTGTCGAGCCGGCGCTCCAGGCGGACGGCACACTGGTTGGGGGCGTCTACCTGCTCAATCTCAGCGTCGGGATCAGCCTGCGACTGTTCGATATCCCCGGCCTCAACCCGCGCGGCCTGCCCGATCACGCGCCGGTGTGGTCACCAGACAGCTCCACACTGGCGATCGCGCTGCCGACCGGGTATGACGTCGATATTTTCACCGTCTCGGCGGATGGCTCGGTTTTCCAGAATCTCACGGCGCATGGCGCGTATGACTTCTGGCCGGCGTGGTCGCCCGATGGCCGGCGGCTGGCGTTCGTCTCCGACCGGCGCGACTGCCCGACCTGGACGCCGGGCGAGCCGGATACCTGTGCCGGGCCGGATGCTGTCGCGCCGACCGGGGGCCAGCTTTACGTGATGGACGTCGAGACGGGCACGGTGCGCATGGTGTCCGAGCAGGCGCTTGATGGGCCGCCGGTGTGGGTCAGTAATTTGCAGGTCACATACACGACCGGGTTGTCGGACCTGCAGGCAGGCGAGTCACAGGTCTGGCTCGCCAACATCCAGTCGGGCACGGTGCGCGAGGTCACCGGCGATGAAGCGGCGTTGAACCTGGGCGCAGCCTGGGCACCCGGCGGCCTGCAGGTGCTCTATCACCGTGCCTCGGAACCGGCAGCGATCGAGCTGCGCGACGCCAACGGAAACCTGATCGTATCGACCGATCAATTTGCCTTCGCGCGGTTTGGATTCGCGGCGGACTGGTCGCCAGAAGGGGATTATGTGGCTTTCGGCGGGCGCAACGGCCAGTGCCCGCAAGGGCTGATCGTCGCCCGCAACGACCTGACGGTGGTCTATGGCCCGACGAACTTCCCGCGCGCCTGCGAGCCATCCTATTCGCCGGGCGGGCGCTGGCTGGCCTATGCCGGGATCACGGTCCGGCCCGGCGTGGACGATGGGCGGCTGGACCTGTTCGTGGCCCAGCGCAACGGCTATGGCGGGACCAATCTCACCGCCCGGCTGCGGGGTGAGATTCGCCTGCTCGGCTGGGTGGGACCGCCCGCCTCGTGATGGAAGAAGGGATTTTCTCTCGGTAACCTGACAGGCTCTGCACAAGGAGAAAGCTGACTGTGACACGCACCGCCTTAGTCACCGATAGTACTGCTAATCTGCCCGCCTCGCTGGCCGAAGCCCACCGGATTTATGTCGCGCCGCTCTATTTGCTGTGGGGCGATGAAACCTACCGCGATGGGGTAGACATCACCGAAGAAGTATTTTACGAGCGTTTGAGCACCTCAAAAGTTATTCCCAAAACTTCTCAGGTTTCGCCGCAGGATTTTATCACCCTGTTCGAGCAGGCCCGCCAGGCCGAAAACGCCGACGAAGTGGTCTGCGGCGTCATTTCGAGCGATCTCAGCGGCACCTATGCCTCGGCTATGCAGGCTAAGGCGAACGTGGATTTTCCGGTCCATGTGATCGACTCGCGCCAGGCCACGTGGGGCCTGGGGCATGCCATGCTGAGCGCCGCTCAGGCGCGTGACGCCGGAGCCAGACCGGATGAGATCGCGGCGGCTATTGCTGAATCGGCGGCCCGCCAGCGACTCACATTCACCATCGACAGTCTGGAATTTCTGCATCGCGGCGGGCGCATCGGCAACGCGCGCCTGCTGCTCGGCTCGGCGCTCAATGTCAAGCCGGTGTTGGAGCTGCGCGACGGCGTAGTTTCGGCGGTGGGTAATGTGCGGACGCGCAAGCGCGCAGTCGAGCAGCTGCTCAAGGTGGCCGAGAACCATATCGGCAAACGCCCCATGACGCGTCTGTCCGTGATCCATGCCGCGCGTGAGGAAGAGGCCCAGGCGCTGCTGGCGCAGGCCATCGAGCAGTTCCACCCACAGGAAATCCACACATCCCTTATCGGCGTGGTACTGGGCGTGCATACCGGGCCGGGTGCGCTTGGCCTGGTGGCAGAGTACGCGGAATAGCGCCCCGCTGTGGGATAGTTCAGGTTAATCCCACACGTGGGATAAATGTGGGATTGTTTGGGATAGTTGGGATAAAAGCGCCGGAGAGGCGCTTTTTCATTCCCTCAGGGCTGGCTTATCCCACATATCCCACCACTATCCCACACACGGCGGTGGGCAGTGGGATATGTGGGATTATGGGTGGGTTAACTGGTCGCCGTTTGGATTTGATCGACCTGAAGTTTTTCCAGCACGTCAAGCAAACTGCGCTGCCAGATGGTTTCTTCGGGTGTCTCGTGCGAGAGCCAGATCGCGGTGCGGCTGACGCGCACATCGTGGCCGAGACGCGCCTGCAATCCCGGACGATCAACGCCGGAAAGGTAGGGCAGGCGGATCGCGATCTGCCCGTTCTCGCTGCCGATGGCGGTTACGTTGGCGGCCTGGGCCAGCAGCTTGACACGCAGTTGGAACAGCAGCCCCTTGATCGCGCGCGGCAGATCGCCAAAGCGGTCGAGCAGCTCGGCTTCCATCTCGTCGATGCTTGGCATATCCTCAAGCTCGGCCAGCCGCCGGTAAAGCTGGATGCGCAGCGATGTTTCGTTGACAAACGTCGTGGGGATATAAGCCGGCAGCGGCAGATCGATGGTGACGGTTGGCGTGCTGATCGGCAGGTGCGGCGCTTCGCCTTCGCCCTTGAGATGGCGCACCGCCTGGGCGAGAAGCTGCGTGTAGAGGTGGAAGCCCACCGCCGCGATATGCCCGCTCTGGCGGATGCCGAGCAGATCGCCCGCACCGCGAATCTCCAGGTCGCGCATCGCAATCGAGAGGCCCGCGCCCAGCTCGGTCTGCTCACCGATCGTCTCCAGGCGGGCACGCGCTTCGGGCGTGAGGCGGCTGCTGCGCGGATGGAAGAAATAGGAATAGGCCTGATGCGCGCCGCGCCCGACCCGGCCTCGAAGCTGGTAAAGCTGCGCCAGTCCAAACCAGTCGGAACGGTCTACGATCAGCGTGTTGGCGTTGGGGATATCCAGCCCGCTCTCGATGATCGAGGTCGAGATCAGGACATCATATTCACCCTTGGCAAAGAGCGTCATGATCTCCTCAAGCTGCTGCTCGTCCATCTGACCGTGCCCGACGGCGATCGAGGCTTCCGGCACCAGGCGGCGCACACGCTCGGCGATGGTCTGGATGGTCTGCACCCGGTTGTGCACAAAATAGACCTGCCCGCCGCGATCGACCTCGCGCAGGATCGCCTGCCGGACCAGCTTGTCATCGTAGACGCCGACATAGGTCACTACCGGCAGGCGCTCTTCGGGCGGCGTCTGGATCATGCTGATGTCGCGGATTCCGGTCAGGCTCATGTAGAGCGTGCGCGGGATGGGCGTCGCAGTCAGCGTCAGCACATCGACCTCGGTACGCAGCGCCTTGAGCCGTTCCTTGTGCGTCACGCCGAAGCGCTGTTCCTCGTCGATGATCAGCAGGCCCAGGTCCTTAAGCTGGATATCGGACTGCAAGAGGCGATGGGTACCGATGATGATGTCAACCTGGCCCTGGGCCAGTTCGTAGAGGATCGTTCGCTGTTCCGCCGGGCTGCGGAAGCGCGACAGCATCTCGACCTTGACCGGGAAGGGCAGCAGCCGCCGCGAAAACGTGTTGTAGTGCTGCTGAGCCAGGACCGTCGTCGGGACCAGGATCGCGACCTGTTTGCCGTCCATCACAGCCTTGAACGCCGCGCGCAGGGCGACTTCGGTTTTGCCATAGCCTACGTCGCCGCAGATCAGGCGGTCCATCGGGCGCGGGCGCTCCATATCGGTTTTGACCTCATGCAGCGCCTGAAGCTGATCGTCCGTCTCGACATAGGGAAACGACGCTTCCAACTCGTGCTGCCAGGGTGTATCGGGGCTGAAGGCGTGCCCCTGGACCTCGGCCCGCACGGCGTACAGCTCCAGCAGCTCGCGCGCCACCTCTTCGACCGCGCGCTGCGTGGTTTCTTTGGTGCGCACCCAGTCCTGCGTGCCGAGCCGGTTAAGCTGCGGGGCCGAATCGTCCGCGCCGATATAGCGCGAGATGCGGTCGGCCTGGTGGATCGGCACATAGAGCAGGTCGGTCCCGGCGTACTCGATCACCAGGTATTCGCGCTCGATCTCGTCCAGCACGCGCTTGCGCAGCCCGGCAAAGCGCCCGATACCATACTCGACGTGCACCACGTAATCGCCGATTTGCAGATCGGCGAAGCTGGATTCCGGGGGCAGGGCGCGCGGCTGCTGGCGGCGGCGCGGCTCCGGGCGCTTCCAGCCGAAGATTTCGGCGTCGGTCAGCAGATGATAGCCAGTTCGCTCGTCGCGCAGCGCCCAGCCTTCGCCGAGCGAGCCTTCCACGAAGATCAGCCGCCCGATATCGTCAGCCGGGGCAAGGTGCGACACCGGCGGGCGATACGTTTCCTGCTCGCCCCACAGCTCCGCGATGCGCTGTGCCTGCTGCGTGACGACGACCACCGGCTCGCCCCGGTCGTAGAGGCCGAACAGGTCTTCCAACAGCATCCGGAGCTGGCCGCCGTGACGCGGCCCTGGCACGAACAGATCGCCCAACACCGCCCCTTCGACAATTGGGAACTCCGGATTGGTGCCGAGGTGGAGCACCTGGCGGGTCGAGAGGTCATCCTGAAGCTCATCCCAGGTGAGATAGGGCAGGGGCATATCGGGTGGAAGCTGACCAGACGCGACCTTGTCCTGGCGGGCGCTGAGCGCCTGCTCTTCGAGATCGGCCATGCTGTCTTGCAGCGTGCCCCAGTCCTCGACCACGAGCAGTGCATCGTCGGGTACGTAATCGAGCAGCGTGGCCGGGTAGCTGTAGAGATAGGGCAGGTAGAATTCCAGCATTGGGAACGGGACCGCGTTCTGAAGCTGTTCCTGATCGGGCAGCGGCGAGGTGACATCCTCAGCCGGATCGGGACGCGCCGCGAACCACGCTGCCAGCCGGTCGGCCACATCCGGCGTAAAACGCGGCAGCGCCTCGCGTGCCGGGGTGATGATCACCTCTGATACACTGTCTAAAGAGCGCTGTGTCGCCGGGTTGAAGGTGCGCAGGCTTTCGATCTCGTCTCCGAAGAACTCGATTCGCACTGGCCAGCCGGCGGACATGGGAAACACGTCCAGAATCCCACCGCGCCGGCTGAAGGTGCCCGGCCCCACCACAATCGATGCCGGGGCATAGCCGATTTGCAGCCAGTGGCGCAGCAGCGCATCCGGCTCGGCGCGGCCCCCGGCGCGCAGCACGCGTGACCCGGCGCGGAATTCGCGCACCGGCATCGTCTTTTGCATCAGCGCATAGGCCGAGCTGACGACGATAGGCGCGGGGGCGTCCGGCTCTGGGCGCGTGCCCACCGGCTTGACCAGCGTCGCCAGCGTGTCGAGGCGGCTGCGGATCGTGGTTTCGGTCCAGGGCGCGCGCTCGTAGAAGATCGCGGTCGGCTCGGCGAAGCGCTGCACCGGCAGATCGGGCACCCAGACCGGCATCTGCTCGGCGACATTATAGGCGCGGTCAACGCGCCCCGTCAGGACGATGACCGGGCGGCCCAGATCGGCGGCCAGCGCCGCGACGACGTAGGGCCGGGCGGCGCGCAGCAGGTGTTGATCCGCGACCGGCTGGCGCTCGCGCAGGCTGCGCAGCAGGTCTTGATAGGCTTGAATCTGGCGCAGACGTTCCAGCAAACCTGTAAGGTGCATAGCGAGTGTGTGTCCTGGTTACTCGTTTGGTTGAGCAGGATCGGGTGTGGAGTCGGGAGCTGACTCGCGGCGCGGCAGGCCCTCGACCGCGCCGTTATAGCGGTTCATGGCGATGTCGATTCCGTCGCGCAGCCAGGTTTCGACCGCCTCGACGGTTGTGGCGACCGCCGCGTTGACCAGGTCAAGCTCGGCGGGCGAGAAGCGCTGCAGGACGAAGGCGGCGGGGTCCATACGGCCCGGCGGGCGGCCAATGCCAAAACGGATGCGCGGGAAGTCCTGCGTGCCGAGCCGCTGGATAATATCGGTCAGACCCCGGTGGCCACCGGAGCCGCCCTTCTGCCGGATGCGCAGCGTGCCAAGCGGCAGGTCGAGATCGTCGAAGATCACCAGGATGTGCGCCGGTGGAATCTTATAGAAGGTGGCGAGGCCCTGCACCGTTCCGCCGCTCAGATTCATATAGGCCTGCGGCTTGGCGAGCAGCACCCGCCGGCCCGCAATCGTGCCATCCGCGATCTTTGCCTTCGACTGCTTCTTGGGCTGGAAGGACAGGTGATAGGCGCGCGCGACGGCATCGACACAGCGGAATCCGACGTTGTGCCGCGTGTCCTCATATTCCCGGCCCGGATTGCCCAGGCCCACCAGCAGATAGCGCTCGGTCATGTCTGCGTGCTGTCCCGTTCGTTTCGGCCAGCGCCAAAAGCGTCTCATTGATCGTCGTAGTCGTCGCGGCTGGTCCAGGCAGTGCGCTGGGTATAGGGCTGGAGCCGCCGCCGCACCACCAGGTAGCCGAGCATGATCGCAAACAGAATCACGGCCAGATAGGCTCCAGCGCAGAACGCGCTGCGCACTCGCCCCAGATTGATCCGCGCCTGTGGCTCGCTGGCCGGCTCGATATTTGCGGCGGCAGGCTCTACCGGCTCGCTGCCCGGATCGTCCAGCCCGGCCAGGCTTTCAGGGGCCGGATTGTTGCTCGGCGGCTGTACGATCGGTGAAGTGGGCGAGGGGCCGGGGGTTGGCTCGACGGCGCTTGCGCCCAGGCCCGACGCGGTCGGGATCGGAGTCGGCCCGCTGTTGATCACGCGCAGGTTCGAGACGACAAACTCACCGATCTCGCCGGTGGTCATGACGACGCGCAGCCGGAGCTGGTATGCACCATCGGGCACCAGGCTCGTGTTCCAGGCCCCCAACACGCCGTCCTGTACCTGCTGCGTGACGCGCTCCTGCACCAGGAACCACTGCTCGGCTGGCTCGTTGAGATTGTCGTATTCCAGGGTATAGCTGGCAAACGCGGTCGGGTGGGCGGCGCTGCCGACGATGTTGATCTGTCCGAAAAGCTGCTCGCCGCTGCCCGGTGAGGTGATCTCCGCGATCAGGCCATCGGGACCCTGGGCGAAGAGCGGGCCGGGCGGCAGCAGGTTCAGGCCGCCGAAGATGAACGCTGCCGCAGCCAGGAAGATGCCCAGCCGTCGCACCATCTCAACCGTCCTTAGAATCGTTTTAACACCGGCAATGTAACCTGTCTAGTCTAGCAATCCCGCGCCGAAGATGCAACCCTTTTTGCCGCGTCACAACAGGTTTTCGGCAGCCGTCAGCCGCCTAATGTATTGGGCTTAAGCCCCTCACTACCCACTCGTATATTAGAATAGCAACAGATTGTTCTAAACTTTGTAAAAACAATTGACAGCCCTGATGTTCTATGCCATAATCAGACTACGTTGTTCGGAAAAACAGAACAACCTCCTTCAACTTGCCATCCCAAGCAAAAAGGAGGTGGTGTCGATGCATGATAGTAGTACCAAACGTGGCGTTGTGACACCCCTCCTTTCTGTGAAATAACAGAAATCGGTGTCACAACGCCCAAAAAACAAGGTCCCCTGCACGGGGACCTTACCTTTTCTACACCCCAAGATGATCAAAGCGCGCTGCCGATGAACCCTTTACCCCTGGGCAAGCTTCCCGCCAAACTTCTCAGCGAGCTGTTCACGCTGCTGCCGGGCGGGCCGCGCGTGGTGCTGGGGCCGCGCACCGGCGAGGATGCCGCCGTGATCGACCTGGGCACGCGCTATCTCGTGCTGAAAACCGACCCGATTACCTTTGCCACTGAACAGATCGGCTGGTACGCCGTCCAGATCAACGCCAACGATATTGCGACCACTGGCGCGCAGCCGCTCTGGTTTCTCGCTACGATCCTGCTGCCGGAGCGCACCGCTACTGAGGAAATGGCGCGCGCGATCTTCACGCAGATCGCGGACGCCTGCCGCGAGATGAGCGTCGCCGTCGTGGGCGGGCATACCGAGATCACCGCCGGCCTCGACCGCCCGATTGTGGTGGGGTGCATGGTGGGTGAGGTGGCTAAGGACAAGTTGATCCGCACCGGCGGCGCGCAGCCCGGCGATCTGATTCTGCTGACCAAAGGCGCGCCGATCGAAGCCGCCAGCATTATCGCTCGCGAGAAGCGGGATGCGCTTGCCGGCCAGTTTTCGGCTGAAATGCTGGAGCACTGCGCTAACTTCCTGTACGATCCGGGGATCAGCGTGGTGCGGGATGCGCGAATTGCGGCGGAAGTAGGCGGCGTGACCTCGATGCACGATCCGACCGAGGGCGGCGTCCTGACGGCGCTGTGGGAACTGGCCGAGGCGAGCGGCTGTGCGCTGGAGGTCGATCTCTATGGCGACCGGCAGCCCTGGCTGCCCGACGCGGTGGCGCTGTGTGCGGCGCTCCAGCTCGACCCGGCAGCGGCGATCGCATCCGGCGCGCTGCTGCTGACCGTGCGCCCCGACCGTTTGGCAGCTCTTCAGGCAGCTTACCGGCAGGCTAATATCCCCATTTTTCACCTCGGCCAGATCGCCGCCGGTGCGCCCGCTGTGCGCGACCGGACACGCGGCGTCTTGGCGCGGCCCCTGCGCGACGAGATCGCACGTCTGTTCGACTCCAACGATTAAATCTGTCTCAATTGACCAACAAGGTTTTGGCCCTTCCAGTTGCTTCGCGGTAGAATTCACGCTGTTGTCTGGTTGACTCTCCGCGCGACCCTTGTTGCGCATAAGAGGCTGCGAGGATGCGCTATCAAGCCATCCTCCTGGGGGAACAGCCACCAACAAAATCTTCATGTCGCGTACTTTGAAGCTTCTTGAGAGCCTTGCACTACAGGAGGGGTACGGTTCAAATGTTTCAAATGGAGAATGTTAAGACTTTTGAGGAGGTGATGATATTCATCGTCCTCGCTACCGCCGGGGTGGCGCTCGCCTATGCCCTCTGGCTTCGCAACTATATCCTGGCTGCCGACAAAGGGACCCAGGAAATGCAGCGCATTTGGGGCTATATTCGTGACGGCGCGAACGCCTACCTGCGCACCCAGCTTCGGACGGTCGCCATCCTGATCGCTGTGATCACGGTGGCGATGTTCCTGAGTGTGTTTGTGGTGGCGCCCACCCCTGAGGCGAATGAGTACTTTGATGGCAACGAAGATACCGCCCGGATCGTGATCGCGTTTGCGCGCGCGCTCGCGTTCGTGATGGGGGCGTCGTTCTCGGCGATGGTTGGCTTCTTCGGCATGAATATGGCCGTGCAGGGCAACGTGCGCGTGGCGGCTGCTGCTGAGCGCGGCGGCTATCAGGAAGCGCTAAAGATCGCCTACCGTTCGGGCACGATCACCGGCATGCTGACCGATGGCCTCGGCCTGTTGGGCGGCACGCTGATCTTCATTATCTTCGGCAAGGCGTCACCCGATGTACTGCTCGGCTTCGGCTTCGGTGGTACGCTGCTGGCGCTGTTCATGCGTGTGGGCGGCGGTATCTATACCAAGGCGGCGGACGTCGGCGCGGACCTGGTGGGTAAGGTCGAAGCGGGGATGGAAGAAGACGATCCTCGTAACGCGGCGGTAATCGCGGACCTGGTCGGCGATAATGTTGGCGACTGCGCGGGCATGGCCGCCGACATTTTTGAGTCCTACGAAGTGACGATTGTCTCCAGCCTGATCCTGGGCCTGGCTCTGACTGCGATCAATGGCGAGCTGTACTGGATCGTGCTGCCGCTGCTGGTCCGCGGCATCGGCGTTGTCAGCTCGATTGTCGGGACCTATGCTGTGTCGCTCTGGAATGTAGACGACGCCGAAGAGGCGATGTACAAGAGCTACGAAGTGTCGAGCGGCATCACCATCATCTCGACCTTCCTTCTGGCGTGGCTGTATGCGGGCCAGTTGTCGCTCGCAACCCTGGTTGCTGTCGGCGTAGCGCTGGCTGTCGTCTTCAACCCGCTGACCTCGTATGCGACCAGCGCGAAGAGCGGACGCGTCCAGACTATCGCGGCTTCGACCCGTTTTGGTCCGGCTTCGGTGATCCTCGAAGGTCTGTCGCTGGGCTATCTGTCGAGCGTGTGGGCGCTGTTCGTGATCGTCGCCAGCCTTTCCGCGGCGATCCTGGTCTACAGCTTCGACTTCCCAGACGAGTATGAGTTGATCGCCGTTCTCGTCGGTGTCGGCCTCTCGCTGATCCAGATCGTGCGTGGCCAACTGCGCGGGCATCTGGTCGAGGGCTTCTTCTCGGCGCTGTGGATCATGGTCCTGGCGCTGTTCATCGTCAGTATGCACGAAGTGCCGGAAATCCATCGCTACAGCTATGTGCTGTTCGGCGTGTCGCTGATTGGTGTCGGGATGCTTTCGCATACCGGCAACAACGTCAGCATGGACACCTTTGGCCCGATCTCGGACAATGCCAACGGCATCGGTGAGCTGGCGGGCATGGGACCTGAGGCGCGCCAGATCATGGCCGACCTGGACGCGGCGGGCAACACCACCAAGGCGATCACCAAGGGTGTCGCCATCGGCTCGGCTGTTATTGCGGCGGTGTCGCTGTTCGGCAGCTTCTTCACCGATATCCAGCGCGTCAACCCCGACTTCGAGAAGGTGATCAACCTGGCCGACCCGACCGTTTTCGTCGGGATGCTGATCGGCGGCTCGCTGCCGCTGCTGTTCAGCGGCCTGCTGATCAAGGCCGTGAACCGCGCCGCTGGCCTGATCATGGCCGAGGTGCGCCGCCAGCTCCGTATTCCGGAAATCGCCAGCGGTGCGAAAACCCCGGACTATGCCAAGGCCGTGACGATCTCGACGCAGTCGGCCCAGATCGAGCTGATTCCGCTCGGCCTGATCGCTGTGCTGGCCCCGATCGCGGTCGGGCTGCTGCTCAAGGAACAGGCACTCGGCGGCTTCCTCGCCGGTGTGATCCTGACCGGGCAACTGCTGGCCGTGTTTATGTCGAACGCGGGTGGCGCCTGGGACAACGCCAAGAAGCACGTCGAGGACGGCTACTTTGGTGGCAAGGGCAGTGAGAATCACAAGGCCAGCGTCGTAGGTGACACGGTTGGTGACCCGCTGAAGGATACGGCTGGTCCGGCCCTGAACCCGATGATCAAGGTGATGAACCTGGTCGCGCTGATCATGGCCCCGATTGTAGTCGAGTACACCGGCTATGGCGCAGGCATTATCGTTGGTGCGGCGGTCGCAGTTGGCCTGATCATATGGGCTGTGCGCCGCAGCGACCGTGAAATCGTGA
Organism: Chloroflexota bacterium; assembly: GCA_012729765.1. Classification (GTDB taxonomy): domain Bacteria; phylum Chloroflexota; class Anaerolineae; order Aggregatilineales; family Aggregatilineaceae; genus JAAYCM01. The sequence goes on from JAAYCM010000090.1 coordinate 28,575, forward strand.
TGGAAGAAAGCGTGGCAGTCGAGCGCGTGGACGCGGTGCCGGTTAAGGAATAGCCTTCCGGCGCGCTTGCGCGCGACCTGAGTTAAGCTCTGTGACGGGCGACCTGCGGCAGAAAGTGCGGCGCAGGTCGCCTGTTTGTTAAGATCGCTAGTGTGGTTCGTTCCCCGGCGATCTGGCTGTCCATGCCGATCAGGAAGAAAATGCTATGCCTACGGCTTATATCACCGATTCCCGATTCGAGCGTCACAACCTGGAAGGCCACCCCGAACACGCGGGGCGGCTGCGTGCGATCCAGCGCCGGATGGGTGAAGCAGGGTTGTTGGAACGCCTGACGCATCTCGAAGCGAGTCCGGCCACCGACGAGGACCTGCGCGCCGTGCACAGCCCCGCCTATCTGGACCGGCTGGCGACGACGGCTAAGCAGCGGGATGGCGTCATGTTCGGGCCGGATACATACGTCCAGCCGGAATCGTATGCGATTGCGCGGCTGGCGGCGGGGGCGGTGCTGCGTGCGGTCGATGCGGTGATGCAGGGTGCGGCGGATAATGCCCAGGCGGCGGTGCGCCCACCCGGACATCATGCCACAACCTCGCAGGGGATGGGCTTCTGCCTGCTCAACAATGTCGCCATCGCGGCGCGTTATGTGCAGCGGGTGTATGGCGTGGAGCGGGCGCTGATCGTGGATTATGACGTGCATCATGGCAACGGCACCGAGGAGATTTTCTACCGCGATCCCTCGGTGTTTTATCTCTCAACGCACCAGTCGCCGCTCTATCCGGGGACGGGATCAGTCTACGAGATCGGGGAAGGTGCGGGTGAAGGGTATAACCTCAATGTGCCGCTGCCACCCGGCACGGGCGACGACGGTTTTGCGCAGGTGGCCGATGCGATCATCGGGCCGGTAGTCGAGCGCTTCAGGCCGCAGATTATGTTCGTGTCGGCGGGCTTCGATGCTCACTGGTCCGATCCGCTGGCGCAGCTCCGGCTGACGCTCTCCGGTTATGACCGGCTGACCCGCGCGCTGATTGAGATGGCAGCGCAGTGGTGTGAGGGGCGCCTCGTGTTTGTGCTCGAAGGCGGCTATAACCTGCCGGCGCTCAGTCTGGGTTGGTCCAATGTTACCTATGCGCTGCTCGGCGAGCCGATCTGCCACGATCCATTGGGCACAATAGGCGGCAGCGAGCCGTCAGTTGCACGCATAGTTGAGGCCGTGAAACAGGTCCATAAGTTAATTTAATACAACCTTCAGTCGTCTTGCACTTTTATTCTAGGCATAGCATAATGAGGAAAAATCAAGATTGAATATGTGGGAAATGAGCCGGCCATGGCAAACACCGTTACCCTTAAGTCGTACCTGCATGATCTCAACGCCCTGCTAGAGCGGTATGCTTCGACAGAGGTAGTGAGCCACTGCCGGTATATTCTGCAGCGCTTCCCGCAGAACGTGGCGACGTATCGGCTGTTGGGTAAGGCTCTGCTCCAGAAAGCCCAGCAGGAAGGGACGGAGCAGTATTACCACGAGGCCGCCGAGGTCTTCCAGCGCGTGCTGAGTGTGCTGCCAAACGACTATGTCGCGCATATCGGCCTGAGCGAGCTTCGGGCAGAGCAGGGGGCGCTGGAACAGGCGATCTGGCATATGGAGCGGGCGTACGAGCAGCAGCCGAATAATCCGGCGCTGCAGGATGCGCTGCGCGGCCTGTATGCCAAACGCGGCGGTGTGGAAGGCGTGCCGCCCAAGCTTCAGCTCACACGCGGCGCGCTGGCGCGGCAGCACATCAAGGCGCAGCTCTATGATCAGGCGTTGATCGAGCTGCGCTCGGCGTTGGAGCAGTCGCCCCAGCGCTACGATCTGAAAGTGCTCCTGGCCGAGACGCTGTGGGAGAGCCAGCATCCGATCGAGGCTGGCGAAATGGCAGTTCAAATCCTGAAGGACCTGCCCAACTGCCTGCCGGCGAATCGCATCCTGGCGCAGTTGTGGCTGCACTACGAGCGCCCATCCGAAGCGCAGGTATTCCTGGATCGCGTCGCGGCGATCGATCCGTATGAAGCGGCACGCGTGCTCCAATCGGAAGGCATGGTGCACGATCCAAACCGGCTGGAACGCCTGGACTATACGACTGAAGCGGCGGCAGCGCTTTCGTCTGAAACCCCCGATTGGGTCCAGGACCTCGACCAGCCTGGTAGTTTTGCCGAAACCTTCCGCAGCCCGGAACCCCCTGCCGATGACGAGCCGAAGCTGGATACCGAGGCCCTGTTTGGCTCCGACCTGGAGATGGATGGTGAACCGGACTGGGTGCGTGGTTTGGGCACGGCAGACGACGCGGCTGCGCTTCCTGATTGGTACAGTGGGCTGGATGAAACTCCCGCACCGGCTGAGTCTGCACCCGATCAGCCGGTCAGTTCCGATTGGCTGCTGGACGATCTCGACCTGGCGGCTGAGTCCGGTGCTGGCGAGCCGCTGGCCCCGGCGGACATTCCCGATTGGCTGATGGGGTCTGCCCCTGACGAGCAACCGGCTGGTGCAGCCTTTTTTGAAACCGAGGCTGCCGCCGAAGAGACAGCCACCGAGGATGATTTCTTCGCGGCGTTCGAGGCGCTGCAAGGCCCCGAAGCGGGCACGGAAGCGATCATGCCTGATTCGCAGAGCGATTTCGCCGAATTTCTACAAGGGATCGAGTCGCCCCCTGGCACAGCACCGCAAGCAGACGAGCCGGGTACCTTTGACTGGTTCGCGTCGTTTGACGAGTCGCCTGCTGAGCCGGAACCGGCGAGCACACCGCCGGAGAGCTTCGAGCCTGGATCGCTGTCGTGGTTGGAAGAGGACGCGGGAGTAGAGGATTCCTCGCAGGGCACGCCCCAGGGATCGACGGGTGCGCTGCCACCGGCTGAGAACTGGGACGATTTCTTCCCGGTCGAGGCAGACGAGACGGAACCCGCCGGGGAAATGCCACCCTGGCCCGTCGAGCAACCAGCGGAAACCGGGCAGGCCGAGCGCGAGCCTGCTGCCGACGAGTTAGACTGGCTGGCCTCGTTTGAGGAAACGCCCGCCGAAGCTGCGCCAGAACCGGAGTGGGGGGCGCCGCAGACCGAAGCCGAAGCGGCGTCCGCCGAAGAGATTCCCGACTGGCTGACCGAAGCCCAGTCCGCGCTTGAGGGCGAAGTCCTGCCGGAGCAGCCCGCCGAGCCAGAATCAGAGCCGGAGTGGGGCGCGCCGCAGACCGAAGCCGAAGCGGTGCCTGCCGAGGAGATTCCCGACTGGCTGAGCGAGGCGCAATCCGAGCTTGAAGGTGAGGTTCTGCCGGAACAACCCGCCGAATCTGAACCAGAGCCGGAATGGGGCGCGCCGCAGACCGAAGCCGAAGCGGTGCCCGCCGAAGAGATTCCCGACTGGCTGAGCGAGGCGCAAACCGAGCTTGAAGGTGAGGTTCTGCCGGAACAACCCGCCGCGCCGGAAGCAGAGCCGGAATGGGGCGCGCCGCAGGCTGAGGCCGAAACGGTGCCTGCCGAAGAACAATTCTGGACGCCTGAGCCACAGGCCGAAGCGCCCGATTGGTTCACCGAACTGGAAGAGTACGGCGGCACCGATCTATTGGAAGCCGTGCCGGGCTTCGAGCAGATGCCGCCCGAAGCGCTGCCCGCCGCTCAGCCGCCCGCCAGGGAAGACGAGTCCTGGCTGGCAGATATCGAGGAACCGGTAGCAGAGATGCCGGTCGAGGCCGAAGCTGCTGCCGCGCTTGAGGACGAGGCGTGGATGTCTGCCCCTGTCGAGATCGAAGGTGTCCCGACCGGCGAAGCGGCCCCGGCGGAAGCCGTCACTCCTGAGCTGCGTGATGAGCCGCCGGTTGAGGCGCTGTCGGCAGAGTCCGAGTTGGACACGATAGTGATGCCGGAAACGCAGGCGGAAATGGATACCGGCACACTGGACTGGATGCAGGCTGAGGCTGCCCAGGAAGACGACTGGCTGACCTCGTTTGCCAGGCCCGCCGACGAATCGGCGGCACCGGCTGAGTTCGAAGCGGCGGAAGCACCGGAAGAGGCTGCCGGATGGCCTGCTCCCGCGCCAGAAGCTGATATCCAGCCTGCGTGGGAAGCTGCCAGCCTGCCGGATGAGGAGCCGTCCCTGCTCGACGCCACCGGCGAAGACCTGTTCGAGGTGGCGGCGATGGATGGCGACGCCGAGACGCTGGCCTACCTGCCGCCCGAAGAGGCATCCGATCTGGCGGCGGAAGTGCCGGGGACGGCGGCAGAACTGGAGCCAGCCGAGGCAGAGGTCGAAGCGGGCGAGATACCGTCGTGGCTGGCTGAGATGCAGCCATTGGAGACGTCTGAGCCGACCGGGGCGGAGTTCGAGGTGAGCGACGAAGAACCGGCCTGGATGTCGGAACTGCCCCCGCTGGAGACGACAGCACCAGCAGCCGAGTCAGAGGCGGATGAGGAACTGTCGTGGTTGACAGAGATGCCGCTCCTGGAGTCGGCAGCGCCACCTGAGGCGGGAACTGAAGCCGATCTGAGTGAGGAGCCGGCCTGGCTGGCAGAGATGCCGCCGGTCGAGACAGCCGGGCCCCAGGATGAGCTGGCCGATTTGCTGAGCCAGCCGTTGGATCCCTTCGCGGAAGATGAAATGCCCGACTGGATGGGGGCTTTCACCGGCGAAACTGAGGATATTGAGCTTGAGGAGCCGGAGCTCGCGCTGGAAATTGCGCCGGAGCCGCAGGCCGAGGTCGAGAGCGTGGACAGCCAGCCGCAGTCTGAGGCCGAATGGGAACCGCTCGACGAGGCGGATCGCGGCGTGGAAGAAGAAGCGCCTGGTGAGCCTACTCCGGCGGCGGTGCAGGACGAAGGCGCGATGCCGGACTGGCTGGCCGCAATCACGACGGGCGAGCCGGGCATGCTGGATGATGAACTGGCCGAGCTGGACCTTCCGCCCGCTGCCCAGCCAGAAGCAGACCTGGGTCTGACCGATGAATGGGCGCTGGAAACCGAATCGGCTGAAGTGCCGGACTGGCTGTCGGAGATGCGTGGTGAGCCAGCCGGCGCGGACGACGATCTGCTGGCCGAGTTGAATGCTGCCACAAGCGCCGAGGAAGATCGGATTGAGGCCGGTGAGGTGCCGGGCTGGCTGGCCAACATGCGCGAAGATTTGAGCGAGACGGCGGATGATGTGCTGGCCGACCTGGATCGCGTGCCGGCAGCGCCGCCCTCGGATGAAGCGTGGCTGGTCGATAATCTGGAAGCCAGCCCAGCCGAGGATGATTTTCTGGCGGAACTGCGCGGTACGGATTTCGAGCCGGAGCCGAACGATGCCGAGTCGCCTACCCTGGACTGGCTGCGCGAGCCGGTAGAGAATGAGGTCGAAACGCTGCAGCTTGAGGTCGATCGCGACAGCCTGTTCGAGGAGATCGAGCGGCGCAGGGCGCTTGACGAAGCTTCCGCCGATACGGAAGAATATGGCGCGCCGGAAGTGTCGTATACCGGCGGCGCGCTTGCGGAACACGACGATCTGGCACATACTAATGAGCCTGAATCCGAAGTCGCAGCCGGGCCTGATGTGTCCGAGGACTTTGACTTTTCGTTTGACGATGTGCTCCCGGTGTGGCAGCGCTCGGCGGCTGATCGGCATCCATCCTCTGCCACCGACCGGCAGGATGACTCCGATTCGTCGTCGGAGCCGCCCGATTGGCTGCGCGACGCCTTTGAAGATGACCGTTTTTAACTGAACTGCTGCCGAACCGTTTTATGTCCCGTGCCCTGCTAAGCAGAGAGGCACTCGAGGAGGATAGGGTATGGTACCGCCCCCCGACAACACGGGCGATGAATTCCCCGACTTCGAAAATATGACTCCGGAACAGCAAATGGCCTGGCTGGAAAGCCTCGCCCGCCGTCAGGGGGCCAAAGCTGAGGAATTCACCACCAGCGCCGATATGGACATCGCTGTTCCCGATAATCCCGTGATCGATGAGCCGGGGTATGTACCCTTTTCGGTCCGGGAAGGGCTGCGCAAACCGCAGCCGGACCAGCCCCAGGAACCCGAACAACCCGCCGCCTTACCTCACGACGTGGAGCAGCCTCAGTGGTCAGCCCGGGTCGAGGAATTTCCCGCCGAGGAAGAAGCGCCGGCCCCGGTCGAAGATGCGGCTGATCCGATGCACTGGCTCAACAGCCTGGCGGCCCGGCCCGCCGAAGAACTTGACGATCTGGCGCTGGACCTCGATCTGGAGCAGGAGCCAGAGCCGGCTGACGAAGGCGCACAGGTCGGCGCGCGGGGCGAGATTCGCTTCGAGTCCGAAGAAGAGGCCGGGGCGTTCGAGTTTGATTTTGGCGTGGACGAGTACGACGTCGGGCTGGATGAGGAGTTCGAGTTGCAGGCCGACACCGGGATTCCGGCCATGCCGGGCAGCGTGCCCGAAGCTTACGGCGAGTCGTTTGAGCAACCCGCACCTGAGCCGGAAGCAGCCGAGCCTCCGGTCATCGAGCCGGCTGCCGGCCTCTCCGACGATCCACTCGGCGGCATGGACCCGATGAAATGGCTGGAAACCCTCGCGGCGCGCCAGGGTGCGTCCCGCGAAGAGCTGACCACATCCGCCGATCTTGAAATCCCCGAAGTCAGCGGCGACGTGACGATCGATGAGCCGGGCTATGTGCCCTACGATGTCACCGAGGGCGCCCGACGGCAGCGAGCGTGGCACGAAGAAGAGGAAGCGCCGCCCGCTGTCCAGCCAACCGATCTGCGTCCTGAGCCGGAAACCGCCGAAGGGGCCGGCCTGGGCGAGGGCGCGGAGTTCGAGCCGGTTGAGGCCGATCTGGCCGACGAGTCGCTCTCGTGGCTGGCCGATCTGGCCGCCGGGGGGGATGCCGACGTGTCGGGCGAGCTTCTGGCGCTGGACGAGGATTTCATGAGCGAGATGACCGGCGCTGGTGCAGATGCGTTCCCGGCCCCGGCTGCCGACGATCCGCTGGCCGGTATGACCGACGAGGAAATCGCGCGGGCGCAGGCGCGGGGTGAGCTGACCGGCGCGCAGGAATACGCCTGGCTGCAGCGTCAGGCTGCCAAGCTGGCTGAGACACGCCAGTATGAAGAGGTAGCCCCTGAAGTGCTCGAAGAGGAAGAGATCGAGCCGGCTGAGCCTGCCGTGCTGCCCGATTGGCTTCAGGAAATGCGCGCGACGATGGAAGCCGAAACCGAGCAGGATATTCCAATCGAAGAATTGCCCATCGAGCGCGCCGAGCTGCCGGATTGGCTTGCCGAGGCTGCGCCCGAAGAGACGGGGTTGGCGCTCGAAGCGGACGTCGATTCCCTGTGGGCCGAGACGCCCGCCGCCGAAGAGGTGAGCGCTATCGAGGAACCGATCCCGGATTCGGAGCTGGCCGCGTATCTGGCCGGTGAACTGCCCCAGGAACCCGATCAACTGGCTGAAGCGCTGGACGCCGAATTTGAGCGGGTTCAGGTCGGGGACGACAGCGAGCCGGAATGGTATGCCCAGGCGGTGCAGGGGGCCGAGGCGCAGCTGGCAGCAGCACCCGAAGTGCCTGAGGAGCCGCTTGTCGAGGCGGAACCTGAGCTGACAGAGGCGGAAATGATCGATATGCCCGACTGGCTCAAGGCGAGCATTGAGGAGCCGGAAGCCGAGCCAGCCCCGGCGGAGCCGCCTTCCTGGCTGGCCGAACCGGCTGCCACGCAGGAAGCCGTGCCCGCGATTGAGGCGGAAGACCTGCCGGACTGGCTGCGCGAGATGGTGGATCAGCCGGAAGCCGAGCCGGAGCCGGATATTTTCGGCGCCACTCCGCCCCCAATCGCCGTCAGCACGCCGCCCGTCGAGCCGCAGCGCGCGCCGACGCCAGAGCCTGAACTGGTGTCGTTTGCATCAGTTGAAGCCGAGATCGTACCCGCCCCACGTGAGGCTGCGATCCCGTCCGGCGAGTTGTTCCAACAGTATCGTGAGCGGCTGGAAGGCAATCCGAACGATGCAGCGGCCCGCCTGGGCCTGGCGCGTGCCCTGAGCACGAATCAGCAGGTGCCGGCCAGCCTGGATCATTACGACGTTCTGATCGATACGCAGCAGTTGTTGCAGGATGTACTCGGTGATCTCACGGGGCTGATGAGCAGCCAGCCGGAGAATCCGCGCGTCCGCCGGCTGCTGGGCGATGCCTACATGCGGCTCGGACGGCTGCAAGACGCGCTCGACGCTTACCGGAGTGCGCTCGATCAGCTCTAGTCGCTAGCCTTGCACTCCATACGTTGTCCGTCAGGATGGGCTGGGTTGTCACCCGGCCCACTTGTTGTCTGCTTACCTAACCATCAGGAGAGGATTTGTGGAACGCACACTCATTATCATCAAGCCCGACGCCGTACAGCGCGGGCTGATTGGCGAGATTATCCGCCGGTTTGAGAATCACGGGCTGCGCATCGCGGGCATGAAGCTCGTGCAGGTCAGCCGCGAGCTGGCCGCCGAGCATTACGGTGAGCACGAGGGCAAGAGCTTCTACGAGGGCCTGCTCGACTACATCACCGCGTCGCCGGTGGTCGTGATGGCGCTCGAAGGCCATGCCGCTGTGCAGATTGCGCGCAACACGATCGGCTCAACGAAGCCGGCTGAATCCGCGCCGGGCAGCATCCGGGGCGATTTCGGCGTCGATGTGGGGCGCAACCTGGTACACGGCTCCGACAGCGTGAAGAGCGCCGAGCGCGAGCTAAAGCTGTGGTTCAGGCCGGAAGAACTGCTCGACTGGCAGCGCGATACCGACCGCTGGATCTTCGAGGAAAACTAGCGGGGCCGCCCCTGCATCCAAATAGCTATGCGCGAGGCATCATCGAAACGACGCCTCGCGCTTATTTTTGTTATTCAACTGCGTCCGCAGGGGTGGTGTGCCCGCTGCTACTGCATCCGCACCATGACCGGCGCCTCGCGCCACAAGCCTTCCAGATCATAGTAGGCACGCCGTTCGGGCAGAAATGCGTGGACGACGACATCGCCGTAGTCCAGCAGCACCCAGCCGGTATCTGAGCCGCCTTCAACGCGCCACGGGGGAACGTTATGCTGTTTCTTCGTCTCTTCCCCGATATGATCCACGATGGCTTTGAGCTGCCGGTCGCTGCCCCCACTGATGATGACGAAGAAATCCGTCACCGGGGAAACGCGCCGCATGTCCAGCAGGACGATGTCTTCACCCTTTTTGTCGGACGCCAGATCGATGATAGTCCGGGCGAGATCTATCGGTTCCAGTGGTGTAATCCTCCCAATGCAACTGCCGATACTACCTCCATTGTAGCACGCGTTGGGCTGCTTGCGCCACCCGGCCCGCCTCCAGAATTGAGGGGTATTACTCAGCCACCAGCGGGGCGTGCAGCAGCGCGGTATAGACCGCTCCGTCCGGTTTCAGCTCGCTGCGCATCAGGCTGATCGCGTCCGCCTGCCAGCGCGCGGATGGGGCAGGCTGGTAGTTCGCGACCAGCGTCCCGACGCGGCCCACGTCACCAGGACTGGCCTCACGCCCGGCACGGCCCAAGGTCAGGTGCGGGCTGAAGGGGCGGTTCTCGGTGGGATAGCCCAGCGGCGCGATCTGCGCTTCGACCGCGTCGCGCAGCGTGAGCAGTGCCCCGCTTGGCTCGTGGACTCCCGCCCAGACCACGCGCGGGCGGCGGCAGTTGGGGAAGCAGCCGAGTCCCTGGATTGCGATCTCAAGCGGCGCGGTCTGCCGGGCAATCTGTGTGAGCCGCTGCTCGATCTCGGCCCGTTGGTCGAGCGGGACATCGCCCAGGAACTTGAGCGTGAGATGGATGCCGTTGGGGTTGACCCAGCGGACCGCGCGCGGCGGAGAGTCGCGGCGCAGGCGTGCTTGCGCCTCGGACAGCACATCCAGCACGGACCGGGGAAGCTCAATTGCAATGAACAGCCGCCACATTTCGGCCATCGGGATTCCTCTTTCTCACATACTGCATGCCAGCTGCTGCGAGTATAGCGCGGGGCGGCCAACTGTTGATCTAGATAATGTTGATGTACAATGACGACATGATCCACTCCACACAAGTAGGGTTAGGACGCGCATGGCTCAGGAACAAGCCCGACAGTTGCTCCAACAGGGCGTAGCAGCGGCGCGCGCCGGGCGTGCCGATGAAGCGCGCGATCTGCTGCAGCAGGCAATCCGCTATGATCCGCGCAGTGAAGCGGCCTGGTTGTGGCTCAGCAGTGTTGCCCGCGACGACAAAGAGCGCCTGTTTTGTCTGAAGCAGCTTGTGACGATCAATCCCCAGAACGAATTCGCGCTCAAGGCGCTGGCCGCGCTGGGCGTCAGTCCCGCCGCTGCCGAAGAGACACCCGCTGCCGGTGCGACCTCGGTGCCGGTGTTGGACGAGGACAAATACACGCGCATTCAATCGTCGCTCGATGATCTGCTGCGGCGCTACAGCGTCGAGCCGTTGGACACGTCCGGCGTCGAGTGGGTGCGCAAATCGCGGCGGCGCTACGGCGAGAGCGGGGCGCGCCGTTTGCAGCAGCTAACATATGTTTCAGCGGCAGCAGCGGTGGTGCTGGTGGTCGGGTTGGTGGCGGTGCTGCTGCTGGTGCTGGGCGTCTTCGATGGCGACGGCATCCAGATCGCGGCCCGTGCGACACGCGTCCCGACCAACACGCCGACGCCAACGATCACGCCGACCCCCGGCGGGGCGACGCCGACGCCATTTCCGGAGTCGATGGATATCCCGCCCACCGCGCCGCCGAGCGGCTTGAGTCAGGGCAGCATCTACGCCAACACCGCGACCCCGGTCCATCCCCAGGTGCACCCCAATATCGCCGGTCAGATCGGGGACGCGATCGATTACTATGCCATCGCTGACTATCCGCGCGCAATCGGGACGCTGGAAACGCAGCGCGAGCGCGAGGGCGACCACTGCTACGAGTCGCTGGTGTATTTCGAGGCGATGAGTTATGCGGAGCAGGGGGGCACGCAGAATCTCAACCGCGCCGCGCAGCTTTTGCGGGATGCGTTGAACTATGAGCCGCCACGTGGGTATGAAACCTGCCAGGATTCGGCGCTGCTGCTGGCCGGGATGGCCGAAGTATTTTACCGCCAGGGCCAGCTTGATCTGGCCGCGCAGTACAGCCAGCAAGCGCTGATTGAGGACCCGGATGTTGTGCAGGCGTCGATGGTACTGGCACGCGTCGCGCTGGCGCAGGGCGATGCTGCTGGGGCGCGCCGGACCGCCGCCGAGGCGCTGATCCGCAACGGGGATGATGCCCGGCTGCTGCTGCTGGCTGCCGAGATCGAGCTGGCCGATAACCAGCCGGCTGCCGCGCTGGAGCAGGTCGGTCGGGCGCTGTATGTGAATCCCGTGCTCCAGCCCGCACTGGTGCTCCAGGCGCAGAGCTATCTCGCGCTGGCCGGTCAGCCCGGTTTGGAGCCTGACCAACGGCTGCAATATTACGGGCTGGCGGTCCGCAGCGCGCAAACGCTGCTGCTGTACTATCCCGGCGACCCGGCTGGATATTTGTATCTGGCACAGGCGCGGCTGGGCGAAGGCAACGACAGCCTGGCCGAAACGGCGCTGACGCGCGTGCTGGAAGCGCGCGACGACCTGCCCGACAGCGCCGAGCCGGTGGTGCTGGCCGTCTATCGCACGCGCGGCGAGCTTTACTACCAGCAGGGCCGCTACGAGGCGGCGCGGGCCGATCTGGAGCAGGTCCAGTTTGTGGACGAATACCGCGAGGGCGTGCTGGTCCGCCTGATCGCGATCATATTGGAGCAGGGCGAGCCGGGCGATTACGGTGAGATCGAGGACCTGATCGACGAGCTGCTCACAATCGCGCCGGATAACCGCGATTATGTGCTGCTGCAAGCCAGGGCGCAGTCTGAGTTGTGCACGTTCTATCCGCGCGCGCTGGATTGTGCCTATGATGACGTGGTGGAAACACTCAGCGATTCGTTCATCGCCGGGCTGAGCGCGCAGGCGCAGGCCGAAGCCTACACGTACCGGGCGCTGGCCCGCTATCACCTGCTTCAGGATGAAGGCGCACCCTCTGAGGACGAAGCGCAGCAGCCGACGTATGAGATCGCGCTGGACGACATCGAGGAAGCGCTGGCCCTGCGCGATACGGCGCTCGGCCACTATTATCGCGGCCTGATTCTGGAAGCGCTGGGGCGCTACGACCTGGCGCTGGAAGAATTCCGGTGGGTGGCCTACTGGAACGAGCGCTATGCCTATCCGTTTGTGGATGACGATTTCGAGGATCGGATGGACGAGATCAGCGATCTGGCCGAAGAGTTGGCCGAGCAGGCGGCAGCGAGCCTGACCCCGACCGCCGAGCCGCCGACCGCGACTCCGCCGGCCACTGATACTGCCGTGCCGAGCCAGACGCCGACCGCAACACCGACATCCAGCCCGACGCCGACTCCCGCGCCGACGGCAACGCCTGCGCCGCTGCCGGAACTGCCATAGGCCCGGCAACTCAGATGTACATCACGGGCGGCGCTCACCAGAGGCCGCCCGTTTTTTATGGATGATGGCTATTCGACACCTGTTCAGGATCAGGGCTGGAGTCCAGGCGATCCCACGCCGCGCGCACCTGATCCAGCTCAGCGCGCGATTCGGGTACGTCGCCATAGCGCACCGCGACATACGCCTCGGTGATGGTCTGGACGTCACTATCCATGCCGGGGAAGGCGAGATGCAGCTCGCGGCGGTATTCGTAGGGTGTCTCGGAGAGCGTGCGCGGATAGCCGCGTTTACCCGCCAGCTTCTCCATGCGCGCGTAGATGCGGCGAATCGTCAGGGCGGCGAACAGATCGCGCCCCAGGCCGAACTGCTGGAACAGCCCCAGCGCGCCCATCAGCCGCCGCAGGCTGTCGCGCAGGGCGGTACGCAGCCCACCGACGACCTCGCCCGTGCCGATCGATTCGCGCTCCTCGTGATTCTGTTCCTGGCGGTCGCCGCGCGCGATGAACAGGAACCAGATCAGCGCCAGGACCATGATGGCGACCAGCAGCAGCACGATCACCACCAACGCATCGCCCAGGACGGTGAATACATCGGCCAGCCAGGGCGTACTGATCTGGTCGGGCGGCTCGCGCTGCCCGGTTTCGAACTGCACCGGCGTGCCGGAGCCTCTGGGGATCAGGTCGTAGATCGCCTGGGCCAGCAGCAGCAGCGGCGAGAGCAGCAGAAATATCAGTGTCAGCAGCCCGCCGCCGATGGTCGCCAGCGCCTCGGCAGCCTGAGTCGTATCCAGCCCGGCCAGCCACAGCGCGGCGACATAGCCGCTCGCCGTCAGCGCGAGCGTGATGACGAACAGGGATGCGATCCAGCCGCGCCCGAAGGGGCTGTCGCGCCCGGCGCGGTCGAGATTCAGGCTGTCGGCGCGTGCCAGGCTGGAAGCCAGCAGCCCGAAGAAGAAGAAAAACGGCAGCAGGCTCAACACGTCCGCGCGCAGATCGCCACCGGCGGCCAGAATCACGATGAAGAACGATAGAATTCCCAGCCGCATCCCAAAGCTGGCGCGCACCAGGGTCATGTAGGCGCTGCCGAGCCGGTAGCCGCGCCACCACAGCACCAGCACCCAGACGATCACGATTGGCCCGGCAGGGACGCGCTGCTGCGGATCGAAGTAGAACAGATCGCGCAGCGCGAGCCGCTCTTCACTGCCATGCACCCGCGCCAGCGAGGGCATCAGCACCAGCACAATCGCGGCGGCCAGCCACATCATCAGCAGCACCATCGCCAGTTCGACCCGGCTCTCGACCCGGCGATATTGCAGCCAGCGCACCAGCAGCATACTCGCCAGCAGATTCATGGCGGTCAGGCCCAGCGCCGCCGCGAGATCGATTGACATGAACCACGACAGCGAGAGCGCGACCCAGGGCGCGAGCCAGCAGGCCGTCATCATGATCACGGCCAGGTGCAGATACTCCTGCCGCCAACTGATCCGGCGCGCGGGGCGGGCTTCAGCCGGAGACACGATCGGTTGGGCGGGCATGGGCGGCCTCTTCCTCGCTGCGGCGCAGCAGGTAGCGCTGGCGGGGTGTCAGATCGGCATAGGCGGACTCGTCATCGGCACTGTCCTCGTCCGGGATGGGCGGCTCATCCTCGCTGATAGGCAGGTGATAGGTCAGCACGCCGGGGATATAGGGCGGCCCGGTTTTGGCGAGCGCGAGCAGCACCACGCGGCGTCCGCTGTCGCGCAGGCGCAGGATCGAGGCCGCGATCGCGTCGTTGAGGAATGGTGTGATCAGGACCAGCGTCGCGCCCCAGGGGATGCGCGGACTCTCGTCGAGCAGGAAGCGGTCGTAGCTGCTGCTGACGAAATAACTGACGGCGGCCAGCGCTTCGAGCAGGCGGGTTAGCTGCTCCGGACTGCGGCTGGGCGGGATGCGGAAGGGCTGATCGGCGTGGGCCAGCGTGCCATTGGCGATCATCCCGACCGAATGGCCCTGTTCCAGCCCCCAACTGGCGAGCGAGGCGGCCAGTTCCATCTCGTATTCGAGCATGGCGGGCCACACGCCGCGCCAGTACTGCTCGAAGGTGGCGACGTTGAGGCAGAGCACCGTGCGCTGGCTGCGCGTCGGCTCATAGACGCGCGTCTGCAAGCTCCCGACGCGGGCCGTAGCCTTCCAGTGGATGTGGCGGAAGCTGTCTTGCGGGGCGTAGTCGCGCACACCCATCGTGCGGCTGGGATCCTCGAACAACCGCTGCTGCACGCGCCGATCACCGAACGGGTCCTTGAGCGGCAGGCCCAGTTCCGGCAGCGGGCGGATGCGCGGGTAGACGATCAGGACTTCGCGGCGGCTGGTCAGTACGATCTTACGGTCGAACAGGCTGAACAGGTCGCCCGACACCAGTTGGACCGGGCCGATCTCGTAGACGCCGCGCTGCCGGGCCAGCAGGGCGGTTCGCCGCCGGATGCGCTCATACGAGCGCAGCGAATAGGTGTTGATCAGGTAGCCCGCGTCGGGATCGTGCTCGGTGCGCGCCAGGCTCAGATCGTTCGCCGGACCGACATTGATCGGCCACTCGTCTTCGGCCTGAAGCCACGAGATCGGCAGCAGCTTGCGGTTTTCGACGCGAAGCTGTACGTCGAACTGCTCGTCGGGGAAGAAGCGCCGGTAGGGGAACTCGCGCGAATAGACCAGCCTGCGCAGTGAGCTGCGGCTCCACAGCCACGACACCAGCAGCACGACCAGCATAAACGCGACCGCCGCCAGCAGCGCTTTGATCTGCGCCAGGACCGCGACCACCAGCATGATCACGGCCAGGCTGAGCCAGCGGTGATCGAGCAGCGCGCGCAGCGTATCACCGCGCCCCTGGATCGGTTGGACGCTCAGTTCTTCCCGCTCGGCGGATTCGAAGTCGAAAAAGCCCACGCCGCGCCCCTCTCGCTAGCGCTCGACCGGGACAGGCACGGTATTGACCAGATCGCTGACGACTTCTTCCGGGCGGCGACCGCGCAGGCGCGTCTGCGGATCGATCTGGATGCGGTGCGTCAGTACATACGGGGCCAGCAGCTTGACATCGTCGGGCAGCACGAAGTCGCGCCCGTGAATCCCGGCGCGTGCCTGCGCGGTGCCGTAGAGCGCGAGGCTGGCGCGCGGGCTGGCTCCCAACTCGATCTCCGGATGATCGCGCGTGCGCCGGATGATCGCCACGATGTAGTTTTGCACCGGCTCGGCGACGTGGATTTCGCGCACCTGCCCGATAAGCTGGTTGATCGTCTCCGGCTCGGTGACCGGCTCCAGGGCCTCAAGCGGGTCGTCGGCGCGGAAGCGCAGCAGAATGCGGTTTTCCTCGTCCTCGTCGGGATAGCCGATGGCGACGCGCATCAGGAAACGGTCGAGCTGCGCTTCAGGCAGGGGGAAAGTGCCTTCCAGCTCGATCGGGTTCTGCGTCGCCAGCACCAGGAACGGGCGCGGCAGGCGGTATGTCTCGCCATCCACCGTCATCTGGCGTTCCTGCATCCCTTCGAGCAGGGCGCTCTGGGTGCGCGGTGTCGCGCGGTTGATCTCGTCGGCCAGCACGATCTGGCTGAGGAGCGGGCCGGGGCGGAACTCGAAGGCCTGCGATTGTTGGTTGAAATAGTTGATGCCGGTCACGTCGCTGGGGAGCAGGTCGGGGGTGAACTGGATGCGGCGAAAGGTGCAGCCCAGCGATGCCGCCAGCGATTTCGCCAGCATCGTTTTGCCGGTGCCGGGAACGTCTTCCAGCAGCACATGCCCTTCACTCAGCACGGCGATCATCATCAGGTCGATCACGTCATCCTTGCCGACGATCACGCGCTGGATGTTGTCGCGCACACGGGCGGCGACTTCTGCAATCATGGTGACTCCTTGCGAGGGTGGAAGCCGTTTGGCATGAGGTCCATAAAAACTACTGGTGAGGGGGAGCGTGGGTTCAAAACCGACGGCAGGTGGTGCCGCACACGGAAGGGATACGGCGGCAGCTACACAGGCGGCCAGGGATAGTTTGGCCCCGGCCCCGGCTGCGGAAAGGTTTTGCGCTCCAGCAGGTGGCGCGTGCGGCGGATCAGGGCGGTGATCTCGGCGGACGAGAGCAGGGGGTTGATCTGGCAGCGCAGCGGGCTGTCGGCTACTTCGAGCTGCTTCAGCAGTGTGCCGACCGGCTCCAGCAGATGTTCGGGGATGCAGTCGCCGGCAAAATCCCAGATCACGGTCCGCAGCTTGGGCATGGTATTGAAGGTCAGCCCGTGATCGATGCCCCACAGCTTGCCGTCGGCAGCCAGCAGCAGGTGCCCACCTTTGCGGTCGGCATTGTTGACCAGGTAATCGAAGATGGCGTACTGGCGGAGCTGCTCGATATATTGATCATCGAGCGCGAAGTAGTTGATCTCCGGATTGTGATCGATGAAAAGCTGGAACGAGCCGATGCCATGTGGCCCGTCGCGCAGAACAGTCGGCGGGACCAGATACCAGCCCAGGTGCTTGGAGATGACATAAGCAATGACTTCCCGGTAGCACAGCGTGCCGTCCGGGAAGTCCCACAGCGGGCGCTCGCCGCGCTGCGGCTTATAGACTGCTGTCGCCTGCAGCTCGTCATCGGTGATGGTGACGAGCGCGGCATAGTTCGAACCCCAGCGCATGACGCCGTGCAGATTGGAGATTTCGCCATGCAGAAGCAGGGCCTCCAGGCGGGCAAGCTGCGCGGCCTGCCGGTCTGGGCTGGATGGATCGGGCGGTGACGAAGGCTGCGGATGATCGATCATCAGGTCCAGTAATAGATCATATGCCCGTTACTTTTCGGATCGGCACGGCCCTGTTTCACGACACCGAAGGTGTGCTCGCTGAGCGCGCGCATCTGCTCGCGGGTCGCCCACAGCCGCACGACTTGCGGCTCACCGCCGGGGGCCGGATCGGCTTCGTCGCTGGCGACAAGCTCTTGCGCCACCAGGATCACCCGGTTCTGCTCCTCGTTATAGCCCAGCCCCATCTGCGCCACGCGGAAGAGCGGGTCGATCGGGTCGCGCAGGGACATATCCCACTGCGAGAGGTTCAAATCGCTCTCAGGCTGGTCGGGGAAGCGCTCCTTGAGATTATCCAGCATCTCGCGCACCGCTTCGGCCAGCGCGCGTGCCTGTTCCTTCTCGATAATCAGCGTGACCACCTGGCTGCTCTGGCCGGCTTGCAGATGGAAAAGCCGCTGACCTTTCGGACCGACCGTTCCGATGGTTACAAAATCGACCGGGTTGAGTTCTGTTTCCGTGCCTGCCATCATGCATTCACCTTTCACGATCTGTTTTATCACAGACAAGTCCGGCACTGCCAAACTTTCTGTGCGCCACACACCTGGTTCGGGATATTCATGCTGCCTAGCGATTGAAAAACGCGACAATCCGCTGCCACAGTGACGGGCTGGAGTTTGCCCGCTGGATCACCGGCAGATAGCTGGTATCATTGACGCGTACAATATAAGGCCGATCGGAGCCGAGCCGGATGATGCTCATGGACGCCGGCGAAATATCGATCCGCTGGAAAAAATCGATATGCGCACCAAGATAGTAGGCCAGGATCAGCTTGATCACATCGCTGTGCGAGACGACGGCCACGCGCTGATTGGGATGGCGCTGGACCAGCATTTCCAGCGCATCGACGGCGCGGAGCTGCGCCTGCCGAAAAGTCTCCCCATTGGGAAATTGGGTCCGGCTGGGATACACCTGCACGCTCTGCCACAGCGCCTCGCGGCGCAGCTTGTTGAGCTTCTGGCCCTGCCACGCGCCAAAATCGACTTCACCGACGCCTTCGAGCAGCTGGATGATTAGCGCTGGATGGCGCGCTGCGACGGCGCTTGCTGTCTCCATCGTGCGCTCTAGCGGGCTGGAATAGATCGCGGCGAGGGTTGTGTTTGCCAGACGCTCGGCCAACGCCTGGGCCTGTGCCTGCCCGTCGGTGTTGAGGTGAATCCCGGCGGTCCAGCCCGCGAGCCGGCCCGTGCTAACATAATCGTTGGTTGCGTGGCGAATCAGGATAATTTCTGTCATGCGGTCCTCGTGAGTGGGTGCCGATCAAGATGATAGCATAAACGAGTCGGGCATCCTAGCCAGGGAGTGTTGATTCGTAGCAGTGAACTAACTGCCCTTAAAACAGCGGACCAACAGCTTCCGAATATCGTTTAGAATGCTTTTATACTAAGTTTTTGTGCCGTTTTTATTGCTAACTTGAGCAACCTGAACTAATGTTATGTCGTAAGAACAGTATGATGACAATGAATGAGTTAGGTAGCTATGGACCAGTTACAGCTCGCGGCCCTGTCTGCATGGTGCAATAGCTCGAACGAAGGCGTGCTCATTGTGGATCGCGCGGGGATGATCTGCGCGGTGAGCCAGCGCTTCAAGCAGATGTTGCAGCTTAAGAAGACGCCACAAACATTACAGGAGTTACTATCCCTGGTGGGCAGCGCCTCGCCCGAATTGCGCGCTATCTTCGCGAACACGGCCAGACTGTCCCATTCGCAGTGGGGTACCCTTCGGGTCCAGCGCCGCCCGGTTTTGCGTGTTACCTGGGAGCAGAAGCCGCTGCATGATGACGCGGGAAATCTGATCGGTACGCTGACGATCCTGCGTGACACAGCCGATCAGGGGCAGCTCGAAGTCGTCAAGCATTCATTTCTGGGCATGATCTCCCACGATCTGCGCACCCCGCTCAGTAACATCGTTGGGTTTGCCGACTTGCTGAATCAGAGCGCTGCAAGTTTCTCGGTCGAAGAGCAGAAAGAATTTATCCAGCACATCGTCAAGAACGCCAACGACCTGAACCGTTACACCCAGATTGCCCTCGATATCCTGTTCCTCGAGGCGAACATTGAAAGCTTTGAGGTCGAGCCGATTGCACTGCCGCGCTTTATCAAAAGCTGGCTGAGCGATGCCTGGCACCGTTTTCCGCCCAACCGTCTGGTCTTTAAGAACGGGGTGGAAGAAAGCGAAACCATTGCGAATGCGGCTGCTCCCGCGCTCCACAAGATTCTGCATATCCTCGCCGAATTTGCACTGGAAGAAGCGGCTCCGAATGACCAGGTGGTGATCTGGCTGGAGCACGATCCGCTCCAGGCGCATCTCGTGGTCGAATATCGCGCGCCAGAACTGGACAGCGCCGATGCGGCGAGTCTGTTCCGGCTGATGCATCCACGCGATCTCAGCCAGGCTGGGCGGCCTAACCTGGCACGGATGCAACTCTATGTAGCGACACTGCTGGCCGAGCGCCAGCAAGGCTATCTCACCATGAGCGGGCGTCCCGACCAGCACTACCAGATGCATCTGGTGCTGCCGCTGGCTCCCCAGCTTGCCGTCAGTTAGCCATCCGCCGGCGGGACTTTCTGCCGCTTGACATGAATCCCGACTGCAAGTAAGGTTCAGTGTATTGGCCGATGGCTCTCCCACGCCACCGGCGCTTGCCGCATACAGACTGGAGTAGAGTTTTATGGGACGTGTCGTGAACGTCAACAATCCCGCCAAGCAGCGCAACCAGTTGATGCGCACGGCTGCTGAGCTGCTGCGTCACCTGAGCCAGAAGCAGGAGCTGGATGACGAAGCGATGGATATGGCCGCGCTGCTGGTCTACTGCCTGCGCGAGATCGATGACGGTATCGAGGCTTCGGCACAGGCTTGGGAAAAGCGCGATTACTGGATCAAGGCCGAGCAGCTTCGGCAGCGCTGGGTATGGACCGGGAACGCATCAGCCCGGCTCGAAAATCTGATCCGCAGCGAAGCCTGGGAACGACTGCCGGCGGTGCTGGTCGAACTGTTCCCGCATTTCTCCGACATCAAGATCACGAAGTTCACCCGGAATGCCAGCGAATGGCAAGGGGCTTACGAGCGCCTGCGGGACGAATTCAACGCCTAGCCGGGCCAGCCGCTCTCAGTCGAAGCGTGCTTCGATCCAGGGCAGCAGTTGATCGTAGTCGGGCACCCAATAGCCCGCCTGCCTGCCGATCAGGTCTTCGCGCTCCAACACACGGCGATCGCTGCCCGGCCAGCCCAGGAACAGGCCCGGCCCCAGGCGCAGCATCTCCAGGATGGATAGATCGGTATCCATATTGGACTGAATGGCGCTTAGCGCCGCCGGCCAATAGATCACATAGCGCGGATCGGCCAGCTTCTTGACCAGGGCGTCGAGCACCTGCTGCTGGCGCTCGGTGCGGCGGTAGTCGTCGTCCTGGTGGCGCGTGCGCGCATATTGC
Organism: Chloroflexota bacterium; assembly: GCA_012729765.1. Classification (GTDB taxonomy): domain Bacteria; phylum Chloroflexota; class Anaerolineae; order Aggregatilineales; family Aggregatilineaceae; genus JAAYCM01. Next base: position 49,243 of record JAAYCM010000090.1, read on the forward strand.
AGCGCTTCTTCGCCGTTCATGTGCTGGCGGCCCGGCTCAAACCGGATCGTGGTCGTACCGCCCCCCGCGGTGGGAAAGGCGTAATCCACGATCAGCTTGGGCACGTCGATTGTCACCCCGCCCACCGCGTCGATCAGGCTTGCGAAGCCTTCGAAATTCAGGCGCACATAATGATCGACGCCAATGCCAAAGCTCTCGGCCAGACTGGCCTTGACCAGGTCCGGGCCGCCGCCAACTGCATCCTGCTCGCCCAGCACATTGATCGTATTGATGCGCTGCTCACCGTAGCCGGGGACGCGGACAAACACGTCGCGCGGGATCGAGAGCAGGCTCACGTCCAGGCTGCCCGGCGTGATGTTGAGCAGCATGATACTGTCGGTGCGCGTGACGTAGCCCTCACCGGGGCGCGCGTCGAGGCCCAGGATCACGATATCGGTCGGGCTGGGCGGGAAGAGCAGATAGGTGAGCAGGAACGTCAGCACGCAGAACACGGGGACGGCCAGCGCCGCCAGGCATCCGAGCACACAGCCGCGCCGCCGCCAGGGGGGTATCCGCCGGCGCGGGATGCGGTGATGATAGACAGGTGGGATGGGTCGCCCATCCGGGGTATAGTACATAGGACTGCTGTTCAGCCTCGCCTTGTTAATCCAACCTGTTGATTTTGACATGCGGTGCCGCCTATCGCAAGGGTGACAGGCAGCGATCGGCCACCGGCCAGCCCACGCTGGCGGCCTGGGGCGGGTGGGCTGTTGCCCGTTTGGCCCCTATAATTACAGTTAGTTGTACCCGGAACCCCTGATGCAAATCTGGAGCCTCGCTTGTCTGCCGAAGATGCTGTTATAACCCTGGTGGCGGTTGTGATGCTGGCGGTGATCGTCGTGGCGGCAAATTATGCCGACCGCCACCGGTCCGGCCAGATGCAGCGCGCGGTCTATGGCACGCTGATCCTGATTAATCTGCTGATTCTTGTGACGTATGGGCTGGCCCCTAGCGCGCTCGACGAAAATGATGGCATCGGGGAATCTGAAGCGCTGGGCGCGCTGGCACTGGCCGTGATCGTCGCGGCGCTGGCATCGGCGGTTTTGCTGCGGCGGGTGCGCCAGGTGCTTATGCCGCTGTTCCCACGCTTCCGGGGCGATCCAGGCCAAGCGAGGACTGCGGCCCCGCGCGTGAGCGATCCGCCCGCACCCGCTGCGCTCGCACCCGATCCCGAAGGCGCGCCGCTCTTTCCCCAGATGCTCAACTATTACACCGAGCGCTCCGCCCCACCCACGCGCCCGGTTGAAGCAGGCGCGGTTGCCGCCCCGGTTCAGGACGCAGCGCGAGATTATCTGCGCGGCTTCAATCCGGACTCGACCGTTCACACTGTCGCGCTGGTGTACGTGATCTACCTGCTCGGCACGCAGTTGATCAACTTTGTGTTGGGCGGCGGGCTAGAAGGCGTGGCCGAGAGCTTCGCCGTCGGGCTGTCGGCATGGGATCTGCTGTTGAACGCCTTGCCACAGGTCGTGATTCCGCTGCTGGGCGTGGGGCTGGGGCTGCGGCGCGCCTGGCCGCAGATCATGCGACGGCTGGGCCTGATGCGCCCGACCCTGGAAGGAATCGCCGTTTCGTTTGCGGTGACGATTGGGCTGTTCATCTTTGTTACAGCTGTGAGCGCGATCTGGCAGGGGCTGGTATCGGCGGAGACGTTCGAGGAGCAAACGGAAGCCTCGAACGCGCTGGCCGAGTCTGTAGATACGCTGGGGCTGGCGTTCTTGCTGGCGGCGACGGCGGCGGTCGGTGAAGAGATCGCGTTCCGAGGGGCGCTCCAGCCCGTGTTCGGATTCTGGCCGACCGCGATCCTGTTCGCCCTGACGCACATGCAGTATACGCTGACCCCTGCTGCGCTGATCATCTTCGGCGTGGCGATTGTGTTCGGCTGGATTCGCCAGCGTTTCAGCACCACGATGGCGATCTTCACCCATTTTTTCTACAACTTTATCCCGCTGGCGCTGACCGTCGCGCTGCCGGAAGAAGCATTTGCCCTGACTCTGGGGCTGTTCTAGGGCGCACGAGGGCATGCAACAAGGCAGCGTGCACGACGACGTGATCGAGAGCCGGGCAGTGGGCCGCCCGATGCTGATCAAAGTGATCCTGCCGCCGGGCTACCAGCCAGACGCAGACACGCCGTACCCGGTGCTCTATTTTCTGCATCCCTGGGGCCTCAGCCCGCGCTATCTCACCGACAAGCTGCGGATTCAGCAGCACCTGTGGGATGGGATCGCACGTGGCGCGCTGCCCCCGATGATCGTTGCGCTGCCAACCGGCGAGCGGAGCTTCTACCTCAACGCCGCCGATCCGTCCGGCCAGGACTGGTCCGACGTGATGAACCGCGCCGAGCGCTTTTTTCACAACGCGCTGGAGCAGTATGGGCGTTACGGCGATTACCTGCTGGGCGAAGCGATCCCGCATGTCGAGCAGCGTTATCGCGTGCGGCGCGACCGGGCCGGGCGCGCGATGGGCGGTATCTCGATGGGCGGGGCTGCTGCTGCCGTGCACGGCTTCAGCGATCCGTCGCGCTTCAGCGCGATTGGAATTCACAGCCCGGCAGTGTTCGAAGGGCCGCCGGAAAAGAATGGGCCACCCTGGATTTTTGGACTGGATCAGGCCAGCTTTGCCGCGCGCAACCCGGCGGACCAGGCACGACGTTTGACCCCGCAGACGCAGCCACGCATCTATCTTGACTGCGGCGATCATGACGCGCTGTTGCCGGCGGTCGAGCTGGTGCACCGCGCGCTGGACGAGTGCGGGATCGCGCACCAGTACATCATCCATCCGGGCGGCCACGACAAGACCTATTGGGAACCGCACATGCCCGAATATCTGGCGTTCTATGCGCAGGCGTGGCAGGCGTAGAATCAAACGGCGCAGCCGCTATGCTAAGCGCCGCGCCGGTGGGTGGTCGGGTAGGGGAGTAGCCGGGGTCAGAGATCGCGGCCCGGCACGATGTGATGCTCGCGGCAGCGCGCCTCGTAGGACTCGGACGCGCCGACCATGATGATCGGGTCATGATAGTTGGCCGGCTCGCCGTTGACAAGCCGCTGCGTGCGGCTGGCTTCCTCGCCGCAGCAGACACAGATCGCGTGCAGCTTCTGCACCTCGTCGGCACAGCTCATCAGCAGGGGCATCGGGCCGAACGGCTCGCCGCGAAAATCCATGTCCAGCCCGGCCACGATCACACGCAGGCCCCGGTCAGCCAGACGCTCAGCCACCGCGACGATGCCGGGATCGAAGAACTGCGCCTCGTCGATGGCGATCACGGTCGTCTCTGGCTCGACACGATCCCATAGCTCGTGCGCGCTCTTGACCGGGATGGCGTGGAAATCCTGCCCGTTGTGCGAGGTCACGCGCTGGATCGAATAGCGTGTGTCGATGTCGGGCTTGAAGACCTGAACATGCCGCTTCGCGATGGTGGCGCGGCGCACGCGGCGGATTAGCTCTTCGGTCTTGCCGCTAAACATGCTGCCGCAGATTACCTCGACGCGTCCCGCGTGGTGGTTCATCCCCGTTCCTCTTCTGCAATTCGTGTGAAATGAAAAGGCAGGTTATAGCGGATAACCTGCCCAGCATCCTGATCTGTTGGCCTGGTGTGCGCTTAGGCCTCTTCGGGCTCAGGGACTTCGTAGCCCCGCGCGCGCAGCAGTTTCTTGGTGTCGGCCAGGACCTTGCGCCCGATGCCCGGAATATCCAGAATGGCGCGATCGCCACCTTCGTTCCAGCGCGCCAGCAGGTCGCCCACCACTTCGATTCCGGCTTCGGCAAAGACGTTGACGTAACGCTTTTCGAGGCCCAGATCCGCCACCGGCACATCCGGCGAGGTGCGTTCCTGCTCGCGGGCTTCCAGTTCGGTGATCCGCTGGTCGCGCACGCGCAGCCGCTTCATGAAGCGGTCCACCTGGCCTTCGGTGTCCACGATACGCTGCTCGCCCGTAAAGAACGGGTGGCAGGCCGAGCACACATCGGTCCGGATTTCAGGCACAGTCGAGCCGACCGTCCAGGTATTGCCGCAGGCGCAGACGACCTGCGCTTCGGGATACCACTTGGGATGGATGTTTTCACGCATGATGTTTTGATCTCAACCTTTCCAGCCACGGTTCCCCGCCGGGCGGGGTGATGCGTAGCGGTTGATGGAAACTGACGATAAGGTTAAGTCCCGATCAGGCTAGGCCTGGGTTGGCTCGGCCTGGGGCAGCTCAGGGTAAACGCTGATGCGACGACGCCCGCCCGTCCGCTCGAAGACGACATAGCCTTCAATCGTGGCGAAGAGCGTATGATCGCGGCCCATGCCCACATTCGCGCCGGGGTGGAACTTGGTCCCACGCTGGCGGATGATGATGTTGCCGGGGATGACGAACTCGCCGCCGAAGCGCTTCACGCCCAGGCGTTTGCTTTCACTATCACGACCGTTACGAGTGGATCCGCCACCTTTTTTGTGCGCCATGACTCGCTCCCTCTCTTAACTCTTCCTGCTAGACGCCCGAAATGCTGTCAATGCGCAGCCGGGTATAATATTGGCGATGCCCCCGGCGGCGGCGATAACGCTGCTTCGGCTTATACTTCCAGACAAAGATTTTCCGGCCACGTCCCTGCTTGACGACGGTCGCCTTGACGACTGCGCCCTCAACGAGCGGCTGGCCGATCACCGGATCGCCGCTGTCGGGCACGACCAGCAGGACATCGGTCAGATCGATGGCCTCGCCCTCTTCCTGGGGCAGCCGTTCCACGTCGATAGACATGCCGGGTTCCGCGCGGTACTGACGCCCGCCGGTTCGAACAATTGCGTACATGAGTGCGATTCTCCAATCTTCGCTTCGCCACCGCGGGAACAACCAACTCAAAAGCGGCATTCCAACGGGGAAAATTGGTGGTTTATAAGCGAGCTTACCAGCCGGAACGGCCAGTATACCGGCAGGTTATTATAGCGGCAGGCAGGGGGGGCGTCAATGGCGCGTCCGGTAAGCGGCGGGGATCAGCCGTTGGCATCTGGGGTGGGGTGGAGTATGATTCCGACCTTGACCGAGTGAGAGGATGTCATGCTGCTGAAACGAATGATCGCGCTGCTGATGCTGACCGCTGTGAGCGCTGTCGCCTGTGCGCCGCAGTTCCAATCCCAGGACTCATCGTCAGAGGCGACGGTCGTCACGGCGACGCTGAGCACGCGCGCTGCACTGCCGGAGACTGCTGGCCTGGCGCTGGGTCCGGCACGAACTGAGGCGAGCGGCGATCCGACCCCAACCCGTGTTCCCTGCCCGATGAACACATCCGGCCCGGCGCTGAATTACGAGATCGAAGCCACGCTGGACTGGCCGGCACGCACGCTTGAGGCGCGCCAGCAGGTCAGCTACCGCAACGAGACGGGCCGCACGCTGCGCGAGATTGTGTTCAGCGTGCCCGCCAACCACGAGCCGGATCAGTTCCGCCTGACGCGCGTCACCCTGGCCGATGGTCGCCCGCTGAGCGATTATGAGCTGGCTGGCGAGCGGCTGACCGTTCCGCTGCTGGAGCGGCTGCACGCACACTGCGCGGTCGGGCTGGTGCTGGAGTTTGACCTGGCGCTGCCCGCGCTTGAGGGCGGCTACAGCACCGGCAGCACGGGTTATCGGCTCGGCTACTGGGGATACAGCGAGCGCCAAGTCAACCTGGGGTTGTGGCTCCCGTTGGTGGCGGCCTACGCGGCGGGCGAAGGCTGGATCACGCCGCGCCATCACGCGGTGGGCGAGCAGACGGCGCTCCCGGCGGCGGATTTCGTGCTGGAGCTGGCGGTCGAGGGTGCATCTGACAAACTGCGTGTCGCCGGGCCGGGTGTCGTGCGCCAGCCGGACGACGGTATCTGGCGCTTTGAGCTGACCGGCGCGCGCGAGATCACGCTCTCGATCTCGGAAGCGTTTCAGATGCTCAGTACGCTCACCACCAGCGATGTAGCCGTCGAGCTGTACTACTTCGATAACCCGCAGGCGGCCAGCGCCCTCAACGCGCCGCGCCATGCTTTGCTCACTGCGGCGGATGCGCTGGCGCTGTATGAGGAATTGTTCGGCCCCTATCCCTACCCGCGCGTGGTGGTGGTGCAGGGCGATTTCCCCGATGGGATGGAGTTCAGCGGGCTGGTCTTCGTGGGCGATGCCTGGTTCAAAATCTGGGGGGGCGGCGTGGCCGAATGGCTGACCGTGATCACCGCGCACGAGATCGCGCACCAGTGGTGGTATGCACAGGTCGGCAGCGACCAAGGGCGGCATCCCTATCTGGACGAGGCGCTATCGATCTACTGCGAGCTGCTGTTCTTCGAGCGCTACTATCCGGAGAACCTGGACTGGTGGTGGGATTTCCGCGTGCGGCAGTACGAGCCAGCCGGCTATGTGGATGCGGCGGCCTATGATTTCTACTCGGTGCGCGACTATATCAACGCGATCTATCTGCGCGGCGCGCTGATGATCGAGGCGCTGCGCGACGACCTGGGCGACGAGGTCTTTCTGGCGTGGCTGCGCCAGTATGCAGGGCAGGGGCGGGGCCGGATCATGACGCCGGCAGATCTGTGGAGTCTGCTGCCAGACAGCCAGTACCGGGCGACGGAAGCTACCCGGCGGGCCTATCTGCGCCAGCCCGACATCCTGCCAGACCTGCCGGCGGTCAGTGAGATTCCTTAGCCGGCGCCCGCGCGAAGCTGCTTGCCGTAGATCAGATAGCGTTTATCAACGTGCATCCCGGCCCGCTCATAGAGCGCGACGGCATTGGTTTGATTCTCCGAGTCGACTTCCAGCCCGGCCTGTGTAAACCCGTGCTGCTGTAAGGTGTGCAAGCCGTGCAGCAGCAGCGTATGGCCCAGGCCGCGCCCGCGCAGGTCCGCACGCACGCCCAGCGTATCGACCCAGCCCAGTTCCGGGCGGACGTTTCCCCAGGGCTTGTTCAGACACAGCCCCGCGATGTGGCCCTCTGCATCGTAGGCGACCAGCCACAGCGCCGGGTCGAAGTGTTCATCGAAGGCGTAGTGCGTCCAGACCTCGTGCGGCGCAGACAGCCAGCCCCAGTTATCCCGAAAGACGTCGTCCTGGGCTTCATGCACGGCCAGCGCGTCACGCTCGCGCACGAAGGGCCGCAGGGTGATGCCTGCGGGCAGGGGCGGGGCTTCGACCGGCATGTCGAGCGCCATCTGCATGAACCACGTCACACGGACGACGGAGTAGCCGCTCGCTTCCAGGAGTGGCCCGGCGGCTCCAGCGCTGTCGCGGCAGAAGCGCGTGACCTCAATCGGCACCTCTGGCGCGACCTCGACGGCGGCGCGTTCCAGGTGCCGGGCATCGGCGGCGTGCAGCAGCCGTGCCCCGACGCCCTGATTGCGCCACGCGGGATGGACCTGTCCAAACCCCCAGCCGCGCCCGTAGCGCGGGTCCATCTCTGCCGACACACAACCGACAATCGCGCCGCCCGGCTCAACGGCTACCAGCACATTTTGCAAGGGGAAGAAATAGGGTTGTTCGAAGCGAGTCCGCAGGTCGTCCAGCGTGGCAAACTGGTCCTCGCCGTTGGCCTCAACCGAGGCGTTGATTACATCGACCAGCGCGGGTAAATCATCCCAGACAAAGGGGCGAATGGTGATTTTGTCGTTCATGGAGTCCTTTTTGCTTTGCATTCCGGTGAAATAAGCGCAGGTTGAGTGGGGTTTTGGTAGTCATAGGTCGTCTCCTCGGAATGCAGAAATTGCGGCGCGGTGGAGCATGACTCCAGGCGCAATTGTAGCACCGGATGTGCGGGGCGTGAAGGTCCGATGATGACCTTATTACGGCATACTTTCCCGGTTTGAACATTTGCGCTAGGATTAATATCTGCTGCGCCTGCTTCTCGTATCCTTAACTGGTTATCAACGATGCTATCTCAAGTTTTCTCTTGCGCGGTGGTGGGGCTGGATGGCGAGATCGTGCAGGTCGAGGTCGATTACAACCCGCACTCTCTGCCCGCGTTTACCGTCGTGGGGCTGCCGGATGCTGCCGTGCAGGAAAGCCGCGAGCGCGTCCGCTCAGCCATCCGCAATAGCGGGTTGCAGTTTCCCAACAAGCGCTACACCGTGAATCTGGCCCCGGCTAGCCTGCGCAAGGAAGGCCCGGCCTACGATCTACCGCTGGCGATCGGTGTGCTGGCTTCGACCGATCAGGTACCGCTCGACAAGCTGATCGGCGCGATCTTCGTCGGCGAACTGTCACTGGATGGCAGCGTGCGGCATGTCAGCGGGATTCTGCCGATTGTGCATCGCGCCTGGCAGGAAGGCTTCGAGCGTATCTTCGTCCCGGTAGAAGACGCGCCCCAGGCGGCGCTCGTGCCGGAGATCGAGATCATCCCCGTGCCCTCACTGGGGCACTTGGTCGAGCACCTGTACGAGTTGCAGGTGATCCCGGCCTATGTGCGCGACGAGCTTGATCTCGCGGTGCCGCCGGATCTGGACGGGCTGACGGATTTCGCGGATGTGAAGGGGCAGGAGCACGTCAAGCGGGCGCTGGAAGTCGCGGCGGCGGGCAGCCACAATGTTCTAATGATCGGGCCGCCGGGCGTGGGCAAAACGCTGCTAGCACGGGCGCTGCCGGCCATCCTGCCGACGATGACGCTGGAAGAGGCGCTGGAAGTGACGCGGATCTATTCGGTGGCCGATCTGCTGGCGCAGGACAAGCCCCTGCTGCGTGTGCGGCCCTATCGCGCGCCGCACCATACCATCAGTGAGGCCGGGTTGGTCGGCGGCGGATCGTGGCCGCGCCCCGGCGAAGTCTCTCTGGCGCATCGGGGCGTCCTGTTCATGGACGAGCTGCCGGAGTTCGGCCAGCACACGCTGGAAGTGCTGCGGCAGCCGATCGAGGACAAGCATGTGACGATCAGCCGGGCGAAGGTGACGCTGACGTTTCCCGCCAATTTTATGCTGGTAGGTGCGATGAACCCCTGCCCATGCGGGTTCTACGGCGACCCGGTGCGCGAGTGCACCTGCTCTCCGGCGGCAGTGCGCCGCTACCAACAGCGTCTCTCCGGCCCGCTGCTGGACCGCATCGATATTCATGTTGAGGTGCCGCGCGTTGATTACGACAAGCTGACCGACGACCGGCGCGGCGAGCCGTCGGCGGCGATCCGGGCGCGTGTGGAAGAGGCGCGTGACCGTCAGCGGGCGCGTTTTCGCGCTGAGGCGCGTTTGCAATCGAACGCCGATATGGGGCCGAGCGAGATTCGCCACTACTGCCAGGCCGACGACGCGGGGCAGCAGCTTCTCAATACGACGCTGCGCCAGATGCAGCTCAGCGCGCGGGCCTATCATCGCATCCTCAAGCTGAGCCGCACGATTGCCGATCTCGCCGGATGCGACATCATCAGCGTGACACATCTGGCCGAGGCGATCCAGTATCGCCCGCGTAAGGTGCTGTATTAGGTATTCAGGCAGCCGGGTCATGGACGCCGCGCCGCCTGTCGCGCTATAATCTGGCTGGTAACACCCTGAGCCGAAGTATTTCACGGAGCGACTCTGTGACTGACCTTATCCACGTAGACGAAATTTCCGACAGCGAAACCGAAACCATTGAGACACGGCCCAAGCGCCGCCCCGACTGGATCAAAGTGCGCGCGCCGAGCGGCGAAACGTATGAGATGGTCCGCAGCCTGATGCGCAGCAAGCAGCTTCACACCGTTTGCGAAGAGGCGATGTGCCCGAATATGGGCGAGTGCTGGGGCAGCGGCACGGCGACTTTTCTGATGCTGGGCGATACCTGCACGCGCTCGTGCCGGTTTTGCGATATCAAGACCGGGCGACCCGCTCCGCTCGACTGGCAGGAGCCCAACCGCGTCGCGCAGTCGGTCAAGGCGATGAACCTGCGCCACGTCGTGATCACCAGCGTGAACCGCGACGAGCGGCCCGACGGCGGCGCGCCGATCTTCGCGATGGTCATCCGCCGCATCCGCCAGCTCCAGCCGGGATGCAGCATCGAAGTCCTGATTCCGGACTTCAAGGGCAGCCGCCACGCGCTCAAAACCGTGATGGATGCCCAGCCGGAAATTCTTAATCACAACGTCGAGACGGTGCCGCGCCTGTTCCGTAAGGTGCAGCCCCAGGATCACTACGAGTGGGCGCAGGCCACGTTGAGCAACGCCAAAGAGATGGACCCGCTGGTACTGACCAAGAGCGGGATCATGGTCGGCCTGGGCGAGACGTTCGACGAAGTGGTCGAGGTGATGCGCGATCTTGCCTCATGGGGTGTCGATATTCTGACCATCGGCCAGTATTTGCAGCCGAGCAAGAAGCACATGGCGATCGATCGCTACTACACGCTCGAAGAATTCGAGGCGCTCAAGCAGATCGGCCTGGAGTTGGGCTTCAAGTGGGTTGAGTCCGGGCCGCTGGTGCGCAGCAGCTACCATGCCGAGCAGCAGGTCCGCCAGCTTTCGCAGCTCAACCACTTCCGGCTGCGTGAAGGCGCTTAGCGCTTCGCGTAGTCAATCACAGGAGACATCAGCCGCTCATGTTCGAGCGGCTTTTCATTCGCGCGGCGATCTGCGTGACGCAAAAGGAGCGCACCATGAGCGTACATCCAGGCTTGTTCCGGCGGGTGGGGAGCATCGCCCTTGTGATCCTGATCGCAGCCCTGAGCGGCTGCAACCTCTCGCGTGGGGAAGAGGAGACGCCGATCTTCACGCTGGAAGCCGGTGACGATACCACGACGCCGCAGGCGACGCTGGGAGCCACCAGCCAGATCACCAGCCAGCCCGCTACCCCGTCCAGCCCCGCAATACCCGGTGCGGCGACCGCTACCCCGCTGTCACTGGCCGCGACGCCGGGCCTCACGCCGGATGCGCCGGGCGGAGCCGCCGGACTGCCGCCCAGCCCCAACCCCTCGGAAGTGGGCGCGGTTTACGTTGCGAGCAGTTTCGACACGCCCCAGACGACCTGGAGCACGGCCAGCGACGAGACGGTTACACGGGCGGTCGAGAATGGCGCATATGCCCTCGGCGTGACTTCGCCCGACACCACGCGCTGGGGCTATACGCTCGCGCCCGGCAGCACGTCCAACCCGCGCGACGTGGTAATCGAGGTCGATGCCCGTCTGAGCCAGAATCCGGGCAATGCCGCCTATGGGCTGTTCTGCCGCCGGACCGAGGGCGAGAACTACTACTATTTTCTGCTCAACGCGGCGGGGCAGGCCCAGATCGGGCGTATGAGCGGCAATGATCGTGTCATGCTGACGAACTGGCAGCCGGTCGCCAGCATGAATCCGTCGGACCAGTTCAACCATTTGCGGGCGGGCTGCGTCGGAAGTGTGCTCTGGCTGGAAGTCAACGGGATACTGGCAGTGCGCACCGAGGATACGGCCAACAGTGCGGGCGGCTTCGGGCCGTATGTCGTGGCCGATCCCGCCGGAACCGCGCGCGCCGATTACGACAACATCCTGATCGTGGGACGCTAGGGGCGTACAAAGTAACAACGCCGGTTGCCCGGCGCTGGTGAGAGTTTCCAATACTGGCTGTGAGGGCTAGCTCTCGATGATTTTGTCGTCGATAAGCTGCTGCTGCACGCGCTGGCCGCGCGGATCGAAGGCGAAGTAGGGCGCGTGAAGCTGAAATTCCATATCTTGCATGGCGCGCCCGGCACGGTTCTTCTCGATGGTGAACACCACCCAGTCACGATACTGGCGCGCCTGATAGGGGTTGAAGGCCACATGTTCTTTAGAGAGGATGTGATATTTGTTGTTCATGATGAGCGCGATATCGCACTCGTAGTCGAGCGCCGAGCTGCCGCGCAGATGGAAAAGATGCAGGCGGTTGGCCTTGAGGCCCTCGCGGTCGGCGGCCACAATCGACCAGACCGGCACGCCCAGCGCCAGCGCAATATCTTTCAGCCCCTCGACCACAATCGTAACCTTTTCGTTCTCGTCGGTGGCGCGCTCTGGGTGGATAGCAATCTTTTGCAGGTAGTCCACAAAAACGGTCACATTGCCGCCGGTCGCATCGCACAGGCGCGCCGTCATCTCGCGGATGGCACGCAGCGTGGTAACAGCCGGGCTGGCCTTGACCAGGATCAGCCGGTCGGCATAGCGATTCATGCGGGCGAGCGCCATCGCGGTTTTGGCATTCTCGCGCAGGATCGATTGCAGTGAGCCACCGGCCTCGCTGCCGCGCAGCGTGCTTTTGGCCCGTTCCGCGATAATGATGTCGTACAGGTCCTTGAGCCGGATGCCCTGCTTGAGATCGACCTCTGGCGGGTTGATGCTCTCCAGGCAGAGCAGGCGGTTCATCAGGTGCGTTTCGGTGTGCTCGTAGGAGAGATAAAACGCGAACTGGCCGCTGCGCATGGCGATATTGCGCGCGATTTGCAGAGTGGCAATCGTCTTGCCGATGCCCTGCGCCCCGCCGAGCAGAACCAACTCCGTTTTGCGCAGCCCGCCGCCAATCATGCCATCCAGGGGATCGAAGCCGGTGGAGAGCGGCACATACTCGGTCAGATCACCACGCACGACCATATCATTAGCTTCGTTCATGACCTGGGCCAGCGTGCGCGGCATATGGGCCGTGCTGCGGCTGCTGCGTCCACGCGGGGGAGCCGTGCGCCGGGCTGGATCAGATTGGGAATCGCCATCCGCCGGGTAGTGGGGTGGGGCGGGGACCGGCGGTTGGGATCCGCCCAGGGGCGGCTGATCGGCCATATCGTCATGGAAACGGCGAGTTGACATAACGTTTAGTATCCCTTGATTGGCATGTTTAGGCGATTTTACTGTCTCCTCAATTTTCACGCAATATGACTTCTGCAATTTGTGCCGCAGCGCTAGACTGGACGGCGGTAGGTTATAAATTTATATCGGACCTGTGCTATACTCCGGGCATAATGTGCAGCACTTTTTATGAGATAAGTGTGCCGATCAATGGAACAGATAAAGCCAGCGGTGAGCCTGGAATCTGCCTCACCCGATACGATTGATTTACGCGACCCCAGCCTGTATATCAACCGCGAGCTGAGCATGCTGGAGTTTAACTATCGCGTGCTGGAAGAAGCGCTCGATCCGACGATCCCGCTGCTGGAGCGCGTCAAATTTCTGGCGATCTTTGCCAACAACATGGACGAGTTTTTCATGATCCGTGTTTCGGGGCTGCGCGAGCAGGTGGCAGCTGGCGTCATCGAAACGCCCGCCGATGGCCTGACGCCCGCCCAGCAGCTTGCCGCGATCCGCAAGCGGCTGCTGCCGATGCTGGAGACACAGTATCGCTACTTTCGCGAAGAGATCGTGCCCGAACTTCAGCGCCATAATATCTTTATGTCGAGCTACCGCGAGCTGGGTGATGATCGCAAAGAAGCGCTGCAGCTTTACTTCGACCAGGAGATCTTCCCGGTCCTGACCCCGCTGGCGGTTGATCCGGGGCGGCCTTTCCCTCACATCTCAAACCTGAGCCTCAACCTGGCCGTGCTGATGCTGGACGAGAACCGGCAGGAACGCTTTGCGCGCGTCAAGGTGCCAGGGCTGCTGCCGCGCATCGTGCCGGTGCATGATATTTTGCAGCGCTATCTTGGTAAACGGATCGGCAAGCGTAAACGCTTCGTATTCCTGGAAGAAGTGATTGCCGCTAACCTGCCCAAGCTCTTTCCGGGGATGCAGATTCTGGAGTCGCACCCTTTCCGCGTGACGCGCAACGCCGATATGGAGATCGAAGGCGACGAGGCATCGGACCTGCTGGAAACAATCGAAGCGGGGGTGCGCCAGCGGCGGTTTGGCCGGGTCGTGCGCCTGGAAGTCCGCGAGGATATGCCGCAGCCGCTTCTGGACCTGCTGAAGGGCTATCTCCACATCGAGCGGTCGGATGTCTATTCGGTGAACGGGCCGCTGGGCATGAGCCAGCTTTTCGAGCTGGCCGATCTGGATGTGCCCCACCTCAGGTACCCGCCCTTCATTCCGCAGCGGCCCTCGGCCCTCGGCCCGAACGAGAATATCTTCGCCGTGCTCAAAAATCAGGCGGTGCTGCTGCATCACCCGTATGACTCGTTCATCCCGGTGATCGACTTCATCCGTACTGCGGCGCGCGATCCGCAGGTGCTTGCGATCAAGATCACGCTCTACCGGGTGGGCAGCAATTCACCGATCGTCAAGGCGCTGCTCGAAGCGCAGGAGAACGGGAAACAGGTCGCGGTGCTGGTCGAGCTAAAGGCGCGCTTCGATGAGGAGAATAATATCGTCTGGGCGCGCAAGCTGGAAGCGCAGGGCGTGCACGTGGTCTATGGGCTGCTGGGCCTGAAGACGCACTGCAAGGTGGCGCTGGTGATCCGCAAAGAGGACGACGGGCTGCGCCGCTATGTGCACCTGAGCACCGGCAACTATAACGCGACCACCGCGCGCATCTATACCGACATCGGGATGCTGTGCAGCGAGCCGGAGTTGGGGATGGATGCCAGCGAGGTTTTCAACCGGCTAACGGGTTATGCCCCGGCGGCGACTTACCGTAAGCTGCTGGTCGCCCCGGAACACCTGCGCGAGCGCTTCGACCGGCTGCTCAAGCGCGAGATCGATCACGCCCGTGAGGGTCGCCCGGCACGCCTGATCTTCAAAATGAACTCGCTGGTCGATCCGAAGATCATCCGGCGGCTGTACGAAGCATCGATGGCCGGGATCAAGATCGATCTGCTGGTGCGTGGGATCTGCTGCCTGCGGCCCGGTCTGAAAGGGATCAGCGATAATATCCGCGTAACGAGCGTCGTCGGGCGCTTTCTGGAGCATTCGCGCATCTACTATTTCGGGAACGGTGGCGAGCCGGAAATCTACATGGGCAGCGCCGACCTGATGCCGCGCAACCTAGACCGGCGTGTGGAGACGATCTTCCCGGTGGATGATCCGGCGCTCAAGGCGCGCATCATGGACGAGATTCTCGCCATTCAGATGGCGGATAATGTCAAGGCGCGCGAGCTGCTACCCGACGGCACCTATCGCCGTCTACAGCCGCAGGACGGCGAGACGCCGGTTCACAGCCAGGTCTGGTTGATGGAGCAGGCGCGCACCGGCCAGACGGGCCTCTAGCGCTCGCGGTAAATCCATAGCGTGCGGCCATCGGTTACGATCTCGACTGTGCCATCGTGATCGGTGCGGTAGAGTGGGATCGCGCGCTCGTCGAGCCACGAAACGACTTCGGGCGCGGGCAAATTCTGGCGGCTGCCCGCGCCCAGACTCACAACGGCGGCCTGCGGCTGGACAGCTTGCAGGAATTCGGCAGAGCTGGCCCGGTCGCTGCCGCGTGAGGGCAGTTCCAACACCGTGCTGCCGGTATACCAGCCCGCTTCGGCCAGGGCCTGTTCCGCTTCCGGCGAGAGATCGGGCGTGATCAGAAACGATGTATCCCCATAGCTCAGGCGCAGCACCATCCCCACATCTTCAGGCTCCGCTTCGCTGGGCGGCGCGAGCTGCGGGTGCAGCACTTCGAGGGTGACCCCATCATCTACTGCTACACGATAACCGGCGGTGACCGGGACGACCTGTGTCTGTTGAGCCGCCCAGGCATCGAACAGGGCGATATATGCGTCGCTCGCGGCGGGCTGGCCGGTGGTCAGTGCGACCTCGACCTGATAGCGATCGAGCAGCGCGGGCAGGGCGTCGATGGCAGATGCTTTGGGCTGCGTGACGACCAGCAGATCGAGGTCACGGTCCCAAAACGGCAGCCGGTCGCCGACCGCACGCCGCAGCCGGGTTGGATTCGGCCCGCCATCGATCAGGACCTGCGCGCCGTTGGGCGTCTGGATCAGGACGGCGTGCCCGTGCCCCACGTCCAGAAACCAGACGTGCAGGCGGCCATCCGGTTGCTGGAAGGCGGCGATCCAGACCAGCACGGCCACGATCGCGCCCCCGCCCGCGACGACTGACGCGCTGACGTGCTGGCGCACCCGCCGAAACAGCGTGGCGCGGTCGTCCGGGTGCTGGATGCTGAGCAGCGCCACGCCGCCCAGCAGCGCGTAGAAGGCCCAGGCATAGGTGGGGGAGAGGGCGACGGTGGCCGAGGCCCACTCGATTTGCGCCAGCCCGCGCACGACACGGATCGTATAGGTCAGCGGCAGCCATACGATCCACGCGGCCAGCTCGCCGAGCGATGTCCACAGCAGGCCGAGCAGCACGGCGATCCAGCCGAGCAGCATGATATAGGTCTGGGCCGGCACGATCAGCACGTTCGCCAGCAGCGACACGACCGACAGCCGCCCGAAGTAGACCAGGATCAGCGGGGTGGTCGTGATCTGCGCGGCCAGACTGACGACGACCGGCTCGGCCAGCCAGCGGGTGACGCTGCGCGCCGTGTTGGGGGCGAAAATGCGCCGCAGCAGGGCATCCAATCGCTGTTCCAGCCCGCCGCTGAACAGGACGAGTCCCGCCGTCGCCGCCACGCTGAGCTGGAAGCCGATGTCCCACAATGTAAGCGGATTCCACAGCGTCATCAGCCACACGGCGAACGCCAGCGAGGTCAGGCCATAAGTGCGGCGGCCCCACTGTGTCGCCAGCAGCGCCAGGCTGCCCATGATCGCCGCCCGCGCCACTGCCGGATCGGCCCCGACAAACAGCGTATAACCGCCGACGCCCACCAGCGTCACCCAACCGGCGCGGCGTTTGCCGAGCGGCGGCTCGAGCAGCCCCATCAGCGCGCGGATCACGACGATGATGTTTGCGCCCGAAATCGCGATCACGTGCGAAGTGCCGGTGCGGTTGAAGGCTTCACGCACATCGTCGGAGATGCTGCTTTCGACGCCGAGCAGAATCCCGCTGAGCAGGGGCGCTTCCGGGCTGGGCAGCAGTTGGTCGATGGTGCGCTGGGCGCGGCGCTTGAGGTCATACAGCGCGGCATACCAGGGCCGCCCCTGATCGGTTGCCACGCGCTCGACTTCGGCATCTGGCATGATGGCATGGATGCCGCGCCGGGCGAGGTAGTCACGATAGGGGAAATCGTCAAATTCCGGCGGAGTCAGCAGCGCGCCGCCCGCCGTGACGCGGTCGCCGTAGGCATAGTCGCTGTAGCGCGAGGCCTGGACCAGCACGATCCCGGCGGCGGATTGGGTGATGCCGCTGCGCTGCACGGATTCAACGTCCAGGCGCAGGTTGACATGTGTATCGCGCACATCGGCATCCTGGCTGATGATCCCGGTCAGCGTCACATAGCCTGTATCGACCTGGTGGGCGATGTGGTGATCGGGGAGCGGGCGAGTGGCCCAACTGGCGCGGGCCGCACCGAGCGCGAACAGGGCGAGGTAGGTCAGGGCCAGGCCACGCGCGCGATTATGCCGCAGCGCATAGGCCAGCCCAAAGGCTCCCGCCGCCAGCAGGAGCCATAGCCCGGCAGGCGACTGGCCTGACGACGCCAGGAATATGCCCGCTGTCCAGGCTGCGACCAGGTAAAGGAGCGTCATGCCCTGTGGCCTCTACTTGGGATAAGTCTGCGTCCGCGCCCGATAGGTGCCAGATGCCGCCGCGCTCAGCGCTGCTCGTGATTCTTCTCGCGGCTCCACTCGTGCAGGATGCGGATCATCGCTTCAATCGCTTCAAGCTGCGTCAGGTGGCTGGTGTCAAGATAGACGGCATCGGGCGCGCGCAGCAGGGGGGAGATCGCGCGCTGGCTGTCGGCTTCATCGCGCTTGCGGATCGCCTCGCGGATGGCATCCAGATCGGCTGACTCGCCGTTGCTGGCGCGCTGATGATAGCGCCGCGTGGCGCGCTCTTCGAGGCTGGCGTCGATATAAATCTTCAGATCGGCGTCGGGCAGCACAATCGTGCCGATGTCGCGCCCGGCCATGATCACGCGCCCGCGCGCGGCGATCTTGCGCTGGGTGTTGAGCAGGGCGGCGCGCACGCCGGGAATGGCCGACACCTTCGAAACCGCGGCATCGACTTCGGGCGCGTGGATGGCTGCCGTGATGTCGCGCCCATCGGTCATGACGGTATACTGCCGGCCATCGTCGGCCAGCTCCGGCGTGATGTCGATCTGGGCACGCTCGGCCAGGGCGCTGACCTCAGCAAAATTATCGAGGTCGAGATGCTGCTCCAGGGCCAACAAGGTGATCGCGCGATAGAATGCGCCGGTATCTACAAACAGATAGCCAATGCGCCGGGAGACGGCGAAGGACACGGTGCTCTTGCCGGAGCTGGCGGGGCCATCGACTGCAATCGTGCTTGGTAAAGACAACTCGTTTTCCTTGGGGGTATAGGATGATCGCCGCAACGCCACTACTATACCCTATTCACCTGGCAGCAGGAAACTTCAAACGAACTTCTACCCGCCCGATTCGAGGGTTGAGCGGGCGGCATGGTTGCAGGGAGCCTGCCCCTACCGTACAATTCACTCTCATACCCTCTGCCAGTGCTGGAGGATAAAGGGATGCATTTCAAATTAGTAGCGCGTGCTTTGAGTCTGATGTTGGTCATAGTTCTGGTGCTGACAGCCATCGGGCCGGTGCAGGCCGCGCCCCGGCGGCAGGATAACGTGCCGGTGCTGAGCTATGGCCAGAGCGTGGATGGCGCGATTCACAGCGGGCAGCCGAGCCTGTTTTACAGCTTCGACGCGGCGATGGGCGATGCCGTCACGATCACGATGACCGTGACCGGCGGCGATCTCGATCCGTTCCTGGTGTTGAACGACGCCAGCCAAAGCCCGCTGATGACCGACGACAACGGCGGCGGCGAACTGAATGCACAGATCAATTTCCCGGTGCCAGCCGCCGGACAGTATGTGATCCAGGCGACACACGCGGGTGGGACGCCTTCGGAGACGGGCGGAACGTTCCGGCTGAGCCTCTCCGCCAGCGAAGCGATCCCACCTGAGGGCGCGGCAGATCAAGACCCCGCAGCGGCGAACACGGAGACGGCGGGCGAGGGCGACGTGACGACGGCTCAGGGCGACGCCGTGCGCCTGCTGCCGGTCGTACCCGGCGAAACGGTGCGGAATACGCTCGACCGGCAGGTAGCCGTGCGCTACTACTGGTTCGAAGGCCAGGCCGACGCGCAGGTGAATATCACGCCGGAGCAGCTTGCCGACTTCATGCCGCTGATGGTGCTCTATGATGCGGGCATGATCGAGCTTCAGCGCGCCGATCCCGGCATCTCACTGCGGACGGCCCTGCCAGAGGACGGGCTGTATTTTCTGGCGGTTTCGCTGCCGCACCTGGGCAGTTCCGGCGGCGGCTTTGGGTTCCTGTTTGGGCTGAGCGGTACCCTGCCGGACGAAACGAGCGCGATCGACATCCTCTATGGCCAGAGCCAGCAGGGCACCCTTGACTCGAATCTGCCGGCGGTGACGTACCGCTTCCGGGGATCCGCCGGCGATCAGGTGGCGATCACCATGAGCCGCGCCGGGGGTGATCTGGATAGCTATCTCTACCTGATGGATGCATCCGGCGCGCTGTTGTATGAAGACAATGACAGCGGCGGCCAGAACGGCGACGCGCGCATCGTCTATACGCTGCCTGCGGACGGTGAGTATCTGATCGTGGCGACCCGCGTGGACCAGGAAGCCGGGATCACCAGCGGCAGCTATCTGCTCGATCTGGTGTCGGATGCAGCGCCCCCGCCCGTCGTGACGGATTCCGCCGAGCCGGTGCTGCCTGCCGATTATGAGGGTCTGCCGACGATCAGCTTTGGTGCGACGGTCGAGGGCACGATCACCCCGGAGAAGTTCGCCGATTTTTATGTCTTCCTGGGCGAGGCGGGCGAGACGATCACGATCGATCTGGTCAGCTTGAACGAGGGCGAGGCGAACGCGCTCGACCCGACGCTTATTCTGCTGGACGATGCGCGGATTCCACTGGCTGAGAACGATGACGTTGTGGCGGGCCAGCAGCGCAACTCCCGGTTGGAATTTACCCTGCCGCGTACGACCTACTATGTGATCGTGGCAACCCGTTTTGATCAGGATCAGGGCACATCGAACGGCCCCTATGCCCTGACGCTTTCCGCCGGGGCCGCCGGTGAAATCGAAGCAGAGGCGACCGCCGAGGTGGGTGAGTCGTTTGAGGAAGAAAAGGAGCCGGTGCTGCTCGATCTGCTCGCGCCGTCACTGCTGGAAACCGGCACACCGATTCAAGCCACGCTGGGCACCGGGCCGGAGCTGTACACCTTCACCGCCGACGAGGGCGATGTGATCGATCTCGCGGCCACCGCCGATCCTGGCCTGGATGTGGGGCTGATCCTGGCCGACGCCGACCTGAATGAGATTGTGTCGAGCAGCGGCGGGACGCTGGCCGGCGTGCGGATTCCGGCGACCGGGGCCTACCTGGTCATGCTGACGCCGCGCTTCGGCCCGGCGGAAACGGTCACGGGCGGGTATATCCTGGCGCTGGCGGGTGTTGACGAAGCTGCCGCCGGTGCGGAAGCCGCCGACGGGCCGCGTGCACTGGCCTACGGCGAGACTGCCGAAGGCGTTATCGATGACGAGACGGTGAGTGAGATCTACACCTTCACCGGCGCTGCGGGCGACCAGGTGCGGATCACGATGGAAGCCGCCGAAGGCTCAACGCTCGACTGCTACTTGCAGCTTCAGGACGCGAACGGCGAGATTCTCGACGCGAACGACGACATCGATCCGGGCATTGTGCGCGATTCGCGGATCGAGATGGAACTGCCGGCGGCGGGTGAATATGTGATCCTGGTTTCGCGCTATGTGGGGAACGATGCCGCGACGACTTCCGGCGCGTATGTGCTGCGTCTGGAGCAGATCACCGAAGAAACAGTCAGCCGTGAAGGGGTGAGCACCGAGACTGTCCCGATCATGTATGGGCAGACCCTCGTAGGCGAGCTGAACGCCGAGCAGTATCTCGTGTTCTACGTGTTCGACGGTGTGGCGGGCGATGTGGTCACGATTGAGATCGAGAACCTGAGCGATCCGAATCTCGACTCGGTGCTGCACCTCTACCAGTCATCTGGGGCCGGATGGGTCGAGCTGGCGAAGAATGACGACAGCCCGTTCGGCGGAACGTATGCGCCGCTGCTGAGCAACGTTATGCTGCCTGCCACCGGCAAATATCTGATCGCCATCAGCCGCTACGAGTTCGATGATGCTGGCGCGACGGGCCGGTTCTCGGTCACGCTCTCGCGGGCATCCTAGTGGGAACGGAGCGAAGGGGGGCGGATGCGGGCGCGACAGCGGGTAGGGCAGTGGAAAACCGGTTTCGGCGCGGTCATTGGGCTGATCGTGCTGGCGGTCGCTCTGGCCTGCCCGGTGAGCAGGCGCGCGGCGGCGGCACCGATCCGGCAGGGGGCGGGCGTGCTCGAATTCGGCGTGCCGGTCACGGGCGCGCTGGATGCCGAGACATTCCGGCACGTGTATCAGTTCGAGGGACGCGCCGACGAAGTGATCACGCTCACCATGAGCCGCACGGCGGGCGATCTCGACCCCTACCTGCTGATCACCGATGGGCGCGGTACGATCCTGGCGAGCAGCGATGATGGCGGGCCGGGCTGGGATGCCGTGATCGCGTCGAAGCGGCTGCCGTCCGATGATCGCTACTTTGTCATTGCAACGCGTTTTGGGCAGGAGCACGGCAGTACGACTGGCGAGTATGCGCTGCTGTTGGAGCGGGTAGGCGCGGGCACAACCAACACGCCGGTGATCCACTACGGCGACAGCGTCTATGGGCGGATCGCGCCGGACAGCCCGCTGGCGTTCTACTTCCTGCAGGCGGAGCGCGGCGACGTGGTGAATATCGCGCTGCGCCGCACGTCCGGCGATCTCGACGCGCACCTCGATCTGGCGCTCACCAACGGTCAAATCATCGTCTCCAATGACGACGATCCCGCTGCTGAGGGCACACTCGATGCGGCCATCACCAACTACACGATCATGAAAACAGATCTGTACCTGATCGTGGCAACCCGGTTTGGGCGCGAGGCGGGGAACACGTCCGGCAGCTACACCCTGACCGTGACGCAGACGCCGCCCGAAGCGCTCGGCTCGACTCTGGACGAGGCGCGGCTGATCGATTACGGCAGTGTGCTGGAAGGCGCGCTCGACGACGAGAACCCGGTGCGCTACTTCCGCTTCGAGGCCCAGCGCGGCGACGTGATCACCGTCACCATGCAGGCCGCGTCCGGCAATCTCGACTCGCTGGTGAAGCTGGTCGATAGCACCGAGGCGGTGCTGTTCAGCGACAGCGAGGGCAGCGGCCAGCGCGACGCCCGCATTCCGGCCTATACCCTGCCCAATACCGGCACATACTACCTGGTTGCGACACGGGTCGGGGAGCAGGAAGGCCGGAGCGAAGGCACCTACAGCCTGCGGCTAACGGGGCGTCCCGGCGTGGCGGGCGGGCGGGCGCTGGAGATCATCTATGGCGCGACGGTGAACGGGCTGATCCAGGATGCGCACAGCGCCGAGGAGCACGTGTTCTTCGGGCAGGCCGGGGACGTGCTGCGGATCGCGATGGAGCGCACCTCGGACGATCTCGATCCGCTGGTGACGCTGCTGGACAGCGACCGCAAGCAGATCGCGTTTGACGACGACAGCGGCGGGGATCAGAACGCGCTGATCGATGGCTTTGCACTCCCGCACGACGGGATGTATATCATCGTGGCGTCGCGCTACCAGGGCGAGATCGGTCAAACCAGTGGGGCCTACCTGTTGACCCTGGAATTACTGCGCTCTGACCGTTAAAATGCACGGTTTGTGGGAGCGGCAGCCGATGGGCTGGCCGGAGTGGGGGCAGTATTGGAGCGGGGCGGGTGTCTGAGCTGGAAACTGCTGTAGTGCAGATCGACGACGAGGCGCGTGTAAAGGAGTTCGAGCGCGTTCCCTTCTGGCGTACCATATTCTACTCGTTCGGCAATGCCGCCGGGCTGCTGACCTACACCACGTTCAATACCTTCATCCAGTATTTCTACACAACCGTGATGGGCCTGCCGCCCCAGTGGGTGGGGCGCGGCTGGTTCCTATTCGGATTCTGGAACGCTGTAAACGACCCGGTCGCCGGGTGGCTCTCGGACCGGACACGTACGCGCTGGGGCCGCCGCCGGTTTTACATCGGCCTGCTGGCGATCCCGACCGCGATCGCGTTTGCGCTGGTGTGGCTGCCCCCGTTCGACAAGGGCAACCCGACCGCCATCCTGGTTTACTTCCTGGTGATCATCAGCCTGTACGACATGCTGCAAACGATCATCACGCTCAACCAGGACGCGCTCTTCCCGGAGATGTATCAGGAGACGGGCAGCCGCGCATCCAGCGCCAGCGTGCGCCAACTGATCGGCTTCGTAGCCGGCAACGGGCTGGCCGTCGCGCTTACCCCCACGATCTACGAGCGGCTGGGATGGTCGGCGCTGGCCGTGCTGTGGGGTAGTCTCGCTGCCGTGCTGTATTTCGTGTCGCTGATTGGGATTCGTGAGAATCCCGCCTTTGCCCAGCAGGAAAAAACCGGCCTGCGCGAGCAGTTGGCGGTTGTGCTGGGCAACCGCACGTTTTTGATCGTGCTGGCGATTAACTTCATGACGCGCTTCATCATGGCCGTGCTGGTGGCGGTGATGCCGTTTTATGCCGACTACGTGCTGCACATCAGCGGTGAGCAGCTTACCCAACTGCTGCTGACGCTCTTCATCGCCTCAGGGCTGTCGCTGCTGCTGTGGCAGCGCGTGATCAAGCGCTTCGGTTCGCGCGCGTCGATGCTGGCCTCGCTGCTGATTGCCGCCGGGCTGGCGTTCTTTCTGCTGGGCGCGGACAATCTCTGGCAGACAGCCGTGATCCTGGCGCTGCTGGGGATCGCGATCGGCGGGACGGTGTTGGGGCCGGACCTGCTGTTTGCCGAGGTCGTAGACGATGATTATGTGCGGACCGGGCTGCGCCGCGAGGGGATGTACCGGGGCATCCTGGGATTCATCTACCGCTTTCCACCGGCGGTGTCCGGGCTGATCCTGGGGGAAGGGCTGGCGCTGGCCGGCTTCAATGCCGATCTAGACGCGAGTTTGCAGCCAGAAGCCGTTTCGACCGTGATCCGGTTCTTCGCGGCGGGGCTGCCGCTGCTGGCGGTGCTTCTGGGATCGCTGCTGCTGTGGGCCTACCCGCTGTACGGCCAGCATCTGCACCAGATTCAACAGCGGGCGGCAGTGCAGCGCCAGGCGGCCTATCAGCGCCACGCCCAACGCACGGCGTCAGGCGCGAAAGAACAGCGGGAGCGCCTCTAGCGACGCCCCCGCGGGTTGGAAGGTCAGGTTAGAACTGCGGCTCGCCGCTGTCCGGCTCGTCATCGGGCACGGGGATGCTGGAGCGCACCGAATAGTTGCCGGATTCCTCAGGTACGATATCGGCGGCGCGCTTGGGTTTTTCGCTGTAACCGCTCTCGTAGCCGGGATTTTCGGGCACGATCAGCATCAGGGCGATGTAGATCACGATGCCCGGCCCGCCGAGAAACGTCAGGGCCACGAAAACCAGGCGTACCAGGGTGGGATCAACGTCCAGATATTCGGCAATACCACCACACACCCCGGCCAGCATACGATCCTTGGTCGATCGGTACAGGCGTTTCTGCGTGTTCACAATAGTTCTCCCTCGTAGTCGGGTTAGCAATCTCTGCTCTCACACACTATTACGTGCATGCCGCGTTGGGGTTGCGCCCGGCTGCCGTTACGAGGTGTGGGATACTTTCAGGTGGGCCATGCTTTCGGCCAGGCGCTTGAGGTTCTGAAGCTGACGCATGGTCGAAATAGAAGCGGCAAGCTCATAGACGAGGTTGAACAGCGTCGCCAGCGTGCCGTAGGTATAGGCGCGGTGCCGGGCCAGCAGGCGCGTGCTGCCGTCGCGGCGGCGCTCCAGCAGGTAGAGCGCGCTCAGGTCTTGCGTGATGACCGGCCAGCGGCAGAGGTTGAACGCGCCGTAAATTAGCTTGCGACTCGGTTCCAGCTCGATGATGTGATAGCCGCCGTCCATCTGCATTCCAACTTCGGGATCGCGGATGTCTTGCCGGAGAAACGTTATGCTGGGGATGCTCCGGTTTTCCAGTATATCCAGCCCATAGTAGCCGGTGTGCTCGCGTCCCATCTGGGCCAGCCAGGGCCAGACGGCTTCGGGCGGCGCGTCGATGTTGATCGCGTGTGTGATCTGAAAATTCGGCTCCGGGACGATACCGTCGCCGGGCAGGCGGCGCTGCGATTCGCCCAGTTCTGTGCCCCATTTCAACAGTTGGGGGCGCACAAAAAAATAGTAGCCTAAAGCCGCTCCACCGAGCAGCAGGCGGCTGCCGGGTGCCGTCGAACGCTTGTTGTCTGTGCTCACGGTTCTTCTCCTGCCAGCGCAGAATATCCAGGCAGACTATACCGTTGGAGAGAAGGGTTAGCAAGCAGCGGGGATGCGAAAGCTGGAATTTTTATTATAATCGTCTTGAAAATATGTTGGCTGGGTGGGGCGGGGATGATGTCCAATGGAACAGGAGCAACGAGCATGACAACCAATATCGACCAGCGGGGCTATGCACGGCCCAACGTGCTGGTTTCTACCGACTGGGTGGCCGAGCACCTGAACGATCCGCAGATACGCGTTATCGAGTCCAACGAGGATCCGCTGCTGTACACGTCGGGGCATATTCCGGGGGCGGTCGAGGTGGACTGGACGCGCGATCTGAACGATCGGCTGCGCCGTGACTATCTGGATCAGGCCGAATTCGAGGCGCTGATGTCCCGGCTGGGTATCACGCCGGAGATGACGCTGGTTTTCTATGGTGACAAAAACAACTGGTGGGCGACCTATGCCTTCTGGGTGTTCCAGCTTTTCGGTCACCGTAACGCCAGGGTGATGGACGGTGGGCGCCTGAAGTGGGAGCAGGAAGGCCGCTCCATGACGCGCGAGAAGCCGGTGTATCCGCCGACCGCATACAAAGCCCAGGCGCGCAACGACGAAGAGGCCCGCGCGTTTCGTGACCAGGTGCTCAACCATATCGGCACGCGCCAGCCGCTGGTAGATGTGCGCAGCCCGGCGGAGTATTCGGGCGAGCGCCTGCACATGCCCGATTATCCGAACGAGGGTGCGCTGCGCGGCGGGCACATCCCCGGCGCGGTTAATGTGCCCTGGAGCCGGGCGGTCAATCCCGACGATGGCACGTTCAAACCGGCGGACGAGCTGCGCCAGATTTATGAGCAGGAGCAGGGTCTCAGCCCGGACGACGACATCATCGCCTACTGCCGGATCGGTGAGCGCAGCAGCCACACCTGGTTTGTCCTGAAGTACCTGCTGGGCTATGATCGAGTCAGGAACTATGATGGCAGTTGGACCGAATGGGGCAACCTGGTCGGCGTGCCGATTGAGCGTTAGGGCAGGGAGATGCCGGAGTATCCCGAAAAACTGAATGAGATGCTGGCCGATTTCGCCTTCGTGACCGACCGCAGCGAGCGGGCCGAGCTGCTGATCGACATCTCCGAGGGGTTTGAGCCGGTGCCGGAGCCTATCGCCACGCGGCCCTATCCTGAAGAGCGCCGCGTCCCGGCGTGCGAATCCGAGGCGTATGTGTGGTCCGAGGAGCAGCCCGACGGCACGCTGAAGTTTTACTTCGCCGTCGAGAATCCACAGGGCGTCTCGGCCAAAGCGATGGCGGCGATCCTCGATCAAGCCCTGTCCGGCGCGCCGGTCGAGCAGGTGGCACAGGTGTCACCTGAGATCGTGTTGCAAATCTTCGGCAAGGATATCTCGATGGGCAAGGGCCAGGGCCTGATGGGTATGGTTGCGGCGGTGCAGGCGGCGGCCCGGCGTGAACTGGCCGAACGATCCTGAGAGAAAGCCTATACAGGAGATACGGGGCCGGCGTGCAAAACCGGCCCTGTTGATTCAGTTCAGTCTAAGCCGGTAATCGAAAGTCATCAACGAATGTGCTAGACTCATCGGTATGAGCAGACGCGTGAACTTTCAACTCAACAAGGAACAGCTTGCTGAAATCGAGCAAGCGATCAACCAATCGGCCCATCCTGAGGTACGCCAACGGGCGATTGCGATTCGGCTACTGCACTTGGGGCAGAAGCCTGAAGCGGTAGCCGAGGTAGTGATGGCGAGTGCCAATACCGTGTGGACCTGGCATCGCCGCTACCGGCAAGGCGGATTGACCGCGCTCCAAGACCGACCCCGCAGCGGGCGACCGAGCAAGGCGGATACGAAGTATGTGGCCCGGCTGGAACAGCTGTTGGACACTGATCCGCAGACCCTGGGGCTGCCCTTTACTATCTGGACGATCAATCGACTGCGCTTATACCTGGCCGAGCAAACGCACATTCTGCTGAGCTATTCGCGTTTTCGGGCCTTGCTGTCCAAGCTCAACTATCGCTGGAAGCAACCCAAACACGATCTGACGCACTTGCAGGACCAGAATGCCCAGGCCACCACGCGCACCATCCTGGACTGGCTCAAAAAAACATCCCCCTCCACGCCGCCGAAGCCCAGCTCCTCTTTGTGGACGAAACAACCATGAGCCTCCATCCCCCTTTGCGGCGCTGTTGGATGAAACGCGGCCAGCGCAAACTCATTCCTGGAGCCGGACCGTCGCAGTACCTGCATGTGTTTGGCGCTTATGACTGGGCCAGCGGTTTTGTCTCTTATACCACCGCGATACGTAAGAATACGGACAGTTTCGTCACCTTCCTGGAACACCTTCTGAGGGAATATCCCCATCAGAAACTGATCCTGGTGATGGACAATGCCTCCTATCATCGTTCGGCCACCGCCCAGGCCGCCTTGAGCCTATATGCGGACCGCATCCTGGTGCTCTGGCTGCCGACCTACAGCCCGTTTCTCAATCCAATTGAACGCTTCTGGCTGCATTTGAAGCAATTCGTCGTCGCCAATCGGTTACATCGGTCTTTGGATGAACTCTACCTCTCTCTCGTCACGTTCTTTGAGACCCAGCAGAATCGTTGGTTCCATCCCGACCGCCTTGTTTTCATTGATAACTTTCGACTACTGGCTTAGTACTACAGCCGCACCTGACGTTTTGTCGCCCCCCATCCCCCGGCCCCTTCCCCCACGTTTCACGGAGCTGAGGGGGCGACACTAAATTCGGAGAGGAGGGCTGGACTTGAGATACCAGGTCCAGCCTTCCCGAAATAAGCTCCAGTGGCGTGCCA
>JAAYCM010000091.1 GCA_012729765.1 Chloroflexota bacterium
AAGTCCAGCCCTCCTCTCCGAATTTAGTGTCGCCCCCTCAGCTGCTGCGCGGAGGGAAGGGGAGAAGGGTGGCATTTTTCAAGTCCTTCCCTCATTTTGGGGGAAGGATTTAGGATGGGGGGCAAACAGGCTTCAGTCAAAATCTTACCACTACCCTGGCGCAAGCAGGGGCACAGTGGGCCGCACGTCAAGCCAGCTCCGCCGACTAATAAATCATATGGATGAACGACTCCATGCGCGGGAAAAGCGTGTCGATCAGCAGGCCGGAGTAGCCCCACATCGACACGTCCGGGTAGTTCGCGTGCAGTTCCTCGCGGCTGCGATAGCCGAGCACCAGCGGCGCGAACAGGGTAGGCGGCAAGTGCAGCCCGCCGGTTTCGACCCGGCCCAGCGCCTCAACGGCTTTCAACTGGCCCCCTTCGAACTGCATCCGGAACGCGGCGCGATAGAGATTGATCGTGACGGAGTCCGTCAGCCCGGCAAAGATACTGTGCGCGAGCCGCTGTTCCAGCACGGGGCCGATCTGCCGCAGCAGCGCCGCCACGTCCGGCAGGTAAATCTGCCAGGCGTAGCCGCCGTCGGAGTACGCGCCCCACTCCCGCGCAAGCTGGACCAGCGTGCTCTGATCGTGCAGGTTGAGCCGGACGAACGGTTTGCCGCGCTCGACGGCCAGCGCCTTAAGCTGGCGCAGGATCGCCTGCCCCTGGTCGAAGCGCACGCGTGACGCCCCGTTGACGTTCAACCCGACGCCGAAGCCGCCCAGTTCGATGATGAAGTACGCCACCGGCTGGCCGCCCGGCTCCAGCAGCAGCCAGGTTTCGCTCGCCATCGCCGTCTTCGGCGAGTGTTCCAGCAAGAAACGCCAGGTATCGGCGTCGCGCACGGCAGAAATATCGAGATCGGCCATCGCGTCGTCATACAGCCGTGCGAGCAGTGGCACGTCGTCGAGCGTCGCCTGCCGGAAGCGCCAGCCCGTGTCGTGCTCGGCGTCGGGAATCCGGTAGAGGTCCAGATTCCATTCGACTTCGAGCGGCAGGGTATACTCATAGCCGAACTGGCGGTAGTAGTAGGGGATGCCCTGGATGTGGCTGAGATGATAACCACCGTCGCGCAGCAGTTCCTTGAAGCGCCCATCGAGCGCGCGGATCAGGCCCCGGTGGCGGTACGGCTCCAGCGTGCCGACGATGCCCATTTCCCCGGCGCGCAGCGTGACGCTGCCATAGCGCCACGTCCAGGGGATCAGGCACAATGACGAGACGACCTGCCCGCTGGCGTCGTCCTCGACGTAGAGCCAGTGTTCGGGGCGGGTGTGGGGGTGGTGCAGAATCAGCTCGCGGGTCATGGCGTCGGTGCCGTCGCCATGAATCGCTTCGTTGAACGCGCCTAGCCGTTCGGCATCCTCAGCCGACGCGACCGACTTCATCGTAAGACCGTTACTCAACGCGCGTTGGTAAGACGTGGTAGCAGATAACACGGGTTACACCTTCCTCAAGTGGGTGATATGCGCAGCCCGATCGCGGCAGGGCGATCCGGGGTTTTCAGTTGCTCAAAAATGTGGAACGACGCAAAACCACGCAGTCCCACGCAAACGCGCGGGATTGCCCGGTGAAGACAAGCGGGGTGCCGGATTTAGCCCCGGCTAGGCGACTTGGGCAAAGCCTTTCGTAGTCATGCGCCCATTATCGGCGGCAGGACGTGGTGTGTCAAGGGACACCTGCCGCGTGCACGCCGGTTTCGGCTTCGCGCTCACCGACCTCTTCGGGCGGCGCGGGGTTCGACTCGACCAGGATACCGGCCAGGATCGCGCTGAGGAACGCCATCGCGGCGGCGATGATCAACACCACGCGGAACATCTCGACAAATGACCGGTCGATGGCGCTTTGAACCTGGGCCTGCTGCTCAGTCGAGAGGTCGGCGGGCGGTTCGGCATCGGCCAGGCGGCGGCCCTGCGCTTCGACTTCCTGCTGCATGGCCGGGGAGAGATCGAGTCCGGTGGTGCGATCCGCCAGTGCGCCGGTGAAGACGGTCAGCGCGACCGCGCCCAGCGCCGCCGTTGCCAGGGCTTGCGAGAGGCGCGTCACGGCGTTGTTG
The DNA here is from genome assembly GCA_012729765.1 of Chloroflexota bacterium. Classification (GTDB taxonomy): domain Bacteria; phylum Chloroflexota; class Anaerolineae; order Aggregatilineales; family Aggregatilineaceae; genus JAAYCM01. The sequence continues at coordinate 2,092 of JAAYCM010000091.1, forward strand.
ATGCCCGATGCCGTGCCCGACTGCGTCGAGGGGACGGCGGACATCACGGCGGTGGTCAGCGGCGCGACGGTGATGCCCATCCCCACGCCAAAGACCAGGATACCGGGCAGGTAGGTCGTCCAGTAGTCGGAAGGGCCGGCGGTCAGGCCGGGCGCGGCCAGCAGCAGAAACGCAACGCCGACGATCGCCGGACCGACGGTAAGCGGGATGCGCGGCCCGATGCGGTCCATCAGGCTCCCGGCCCAGGGCGAGAGCACGGCCAGCATGATATCGAACGGCAGAAAGACCAGCCCGGCGATAGAGGCGTCATAGCCCTGAATCTGGATCAGGTTGAGCGGCAGAAAGACCAGCGCCCCATACAGCGCCCCATAGAGAAAGGCCGTCATCAGGTTGGCCCCGGCGAAGGTGCGCGACCGGAACAGGCGCAGCGGCACGAGCGGGTGCGGGCTGCGATACTCGACGAACACGAACACGATCAGCGCCAGCACGCCGGTGAGGAACGCGATCACGATCAGCGGATCGCCCAGGGCCGCGCGCACGCCGCGATCGCCCATCTCGATCAGGCTGTAGGTCATCCCGGCCATGCCCAGTACCGTGAGCACTGTGCCGGGATAGTCGATCCGGTTGGGCGCGTTTTCGTCGCGGTTTTCGGGCACATGTTGCAGCCCATAGAGCGCCAGCGCCGCCAGCGGCAGATTGATGAAAAACACGAAGCGCCACAGGCCCGCCCCGGCCAGGATGCCGCCGAGAATCGGCCCGCCGATGGTGGTGATCGTGCTGACCGCCGACCAGATGCCGATTGCCTTGCCGCGATCGCCGGACTGGATCACGGCGGTGATGATCGCCAGGCTGCCGGGGACCATCAGCGCACCCCCGACACCCTGCACGGCGCGCGCGCCGATCAGCACTTCGACGCTGGGCGAGAGTCCCGCCGCGAGCGAGGACAGCGCGAAGATCACGATGCCGAGCGTGAAGATTTTCTTGCGCCCGTAGTGATCGCCCAGCGAGCCGCCGATCAGCATCAGCGAGGCGAGGAACAGCAGGTAAGCGTTGACGACCCAGATCAACTGCGCGCCAGTGGCGTTCAGATCGTCCTGAAGGGCAGCCAGCGCCACGCTGAGGGCGCTGCTGTCGATGAAGGCCATGCTTGAAGCGAGAATGGTGGAAAACAGCACCCAACGTCCGGTGCGCTCGGAGACGGCGTAGCGTGATGCCATGCGGCGATGCCCCTTCCACTGCCAGGCTGTGATGGTTTGTCGGATGAGCAGTATTTAACAGCTTAACAGAAAACGCGATTCGATGGAAGGGGTAATGTCATATCCCCGCGCCGACCGGCTGCGCGGGGATAGGGAAGGGCTATGAGGATGAATCGGGCCTCGCAAGATGGCGCTACGGCGCGCAGGTCACGCCGTCGCGGCGGTTGATCGCCACAATCGCCGGGCGGTGGTCGGACGTGTTGGCCGCTTCGGGACTCTGGTCGATCAGCATGCCCCGGAAGGGCACATTGAACACCCACAGGTAGTCGTAGCGGGCGGCGGTGCCATCGACCAGGTAGAGCGTCATGGCGTTTTCGGCGCGCAGCCCGGCGAACGGGTCCTGAATGGCGGGATTCTCCAGCTCGGCCATGCGCAGCCGTTGGTAGAGCGGCGAGTCTGGCCCGAAATTGAATGTGCCGCCGAGCAGGATGCGGTCGCTCCAATTGGGCGCGTGCTGGGCCGCGATCCAGTTCAGCAGCGTCTCAAGCTGGCGGTTCTGATCCTGCTCGCCTTCGGGAATAGGCTGCCCGTCGCGCTCGGCCACGCGGAAGCCCAGCCAGGCGTTATAGATGTGCAGCGGGCCGAGATCACCGGCGGCGGCATCCGCCGTCAGGCGCTCTGGATCGAGCCGGACATGCATCACGGCGGCCTGGTTGCCCTCACTGGGCAGGTGCAGCCCGTCCACGGCCTCAATCGGGACGCGGCTGAGCACGGCCAGCCCTTGCAGCCGCTCGTTCTGCGGAAAATAGGCGGCTTCCATATTCAGCTCGCGTGCCAGCCACAAAACCTGATCCACGCCGAAGCTCGCCAGCCGCCCGGTTTCGACCTCTTGCAGCAGCACGATATCCGCCCCGGAGAGGCGGATGATCTGTGCGGCGCGGTCCAGGTTAGGATCGAAGAACTGCGAGTAGCCGCCGTGCAGATTGTAGGTAGCGACGCGCATACAGTCGGGATCGAGCGGACGGCGCAGCAGGGTATCGCGCGTGGCGACCGTCGCCCCGGCAAAACTGATCAGCACGACCAGCACCAGCGCCAGCAGGGTATGCAGCGTCGGGCCGCCGCGCCAGGGGATGCGCCGCCGTGCCAGGATGATCGGGATCGAGAGCAGCACCGCCGCGATCAGCACCAGGGCCAGGCCCATATCGCGGAAGCCGCGCAGCAGATCATCCACCGTGTCGAGCGGCTCCGGCATATCGCGCACGTAGGCGTAATCGTAGGTGAAGTAGTCGCCGACGCCGAGCAGCCCAAAGGTCAGCACCGCGAACGGCAGTGCCAGCCCGGTCAGATTGCGGCGCGGGATGCCGGGCTGCGATACCCACCACAGCGTCAGGCCGACCAGGAACTGTGCCACCACCAGCGCGATCGCCGCCGGGATGCCCTCGAAGCGGCGGCCAATCACCAGCAGCAGGCCGAGCAGCAGTGCCCACAGCCAGCCGCGCCACGCGCCGTCGAACATGCCCGCGAACTGGCGCGCGAAGTTGCGCACTTCGGGCACGAGGGGCAGGGTGGTCGCGGCCAGCAGCCAGGGGACCAGCCCGGCATAGTCGATCTGTGACCAGCGCGCGACGGCGTTGGGCAGCGCCAGCAGCGTGAATTCCAGGAAGAAGATCGCGCCGAGCGCGATCGCGCCCCACAGGTTGAGCACGCCGGTCAGCGGCGGGGCATAGCCTTCCTGGTGGCGCTCGATGGCGTCCTGCCGCCGCTCGACAAACCACAGCACAATCGAGAGCAGGATTAGCAGCACGCTCACCAGCGCGATGGTGAGGCTCATTTCCAGTTCCAGATTGCCGATCAGGGCCAGCCTGCTGCTGCCTTCCCAGGTGCGGTCATAGGTGTTGCCCATCACGCGCACGAACTGATCGGCGGCGAACCCGACCAGCAGCATCACCGGGAAAAAGCCCGGACGCCGGATGATGATCAGCGCCAGGTAGAGCAGGGCCGCGCCGACGACGAGCGCCGCCGCCGGGGCTTTGAGATCGGGCGATTGCAGCGCCATCGAGCGGCCCAGGGCGACCAGCAGCACGGCGAGCGGGATGCTCGCGCGCCAGCGGCGGATGATCAGGGCCAGCAGCGGCAGCAGCAGGCACGCGCCGAGGATGATCAATTCGTTCTGGAAGGTGAGCGGCTGCACCACACCCGGCACGCCAGACAGCGCCCCGGAATCCGGCACACGCCCGACCAGATCGGCACTGCTGGCGCGGGCGTAGAACAGCGCATAGACAAAGCGCACGCCCTGCACCAGAAACAGGCCGACCATCCCGGCCTCAAGCGCGCGGAGAATATCCCGTCGAAACTGCGGCATAGGAGCCTTGCCCCTTTGTGTACGGCTGGCAGAGCAGCGCCAATCAACCCGGTTCCGCGTATGATTGTACGCAAAGTTGGGCTGCTTGCCAGCCCTGGCCCTGTCCGGCGTGGATCGGGCCGGGCGCTGTTACCCCGGCTGCCGCGTGCGGGAGTAAAATCGTGACCTGGTGAATGGGCTTGCCTGCAGCCAATGGCAGGGTTAGGGTCGAAGCCCGACCCGGAGGGTACGAGTGTGGCACAAGCTCCCGATCTGCACAGTATGTCGTTGGAATCTTACCCCTCGATCAGCGCGTTGAACGTCGCGCGCTGCCGGGCGATCGCGGCGCACGAAACCCGCGAGGGCATCCAGGGCCGGGACCATTTGGCCGAAGTCTTTCTCGGTGAGGCGGGGCGGAACTCCCTGCTGAATCCGGCTATTTACAGTGTGATTCTGGAGAAGGTGCGTGCCTTCTCGCCGGGCACGTATGAGTATTTCATCGCGCGCACCGCCTATCTGGACGCGGTGATGGAAGACGCGCTGCGGGCCAATATCCCGCAGATCGTGCTGCTGGGGACCGGCTATGATACGCGCGCCTACCGCTTCGCCGAACTGATTCAGGACACGTGGATATTCGAGCTGGATATGCCGCCCACGCTGGCGCACAAGCGCGCGCTGCTGGCTGAGTGCGGGGTTACTATTCCCGCGCAGGTGACGTTCCTGGGGGTGGACTTCGCGCGCGAGAGCCTGAGCGACCGGCTGTTTGACGCGGGCTACGTCACGGACCAGGAGACGCTGTTCATCTGGGAAGGGGTAACCTATTTTCTGCCGCCCAAAGCCGTAGACGATACGCTGCGCTTCGTGCGGCAGAATTCCCCGGCGGGCAGTGCCATCTGCTTCGACTACATGATTCCCGAAACCGAGATGGCGAACCGCTTCGGGGCGCAGCGCGCACGCGAGGCCATGCGGGAATCCTACCCCGCCGAGCCGCTGCAATGGGACCTGGACGAGGGGCAGGTCGAGGCGTTTCTGGCCGAGCGCGGCTTCCGGCTGGTGGAGCACCTGATGCCGGAGATGATGCAGCAGCGCTATCTCACGCTGGCCGATGGATCGTCTGCCGGGCCAATCCTCGATCTGTTCCGCATCGTCAAAGCGGCGGTGCGCGACTGACCCTCGCGCCACATCCAGACCTGCTCCGGCACGCTGGCTGCCGGGGCAGGAATGCTTCGCTTGCCCCCGCCATGCCTTCAATTTCCGCGCAGGAATAGAACCTGACCGGCGATTGCGCTTACTTACACATTGAAATTACAATGGTAGGTGAAGGGGCAAATAATACACTGCACTCACGGTGCGTATTCTGTAATGCCCAATACAACGCAAAGGGCGGGAAGTGCATACTTACACGGCACCACAGTGCACCAATGTAAGGCACGCCCGCCCACTAATTAGGAGTGTAATCAATGATACACGTTGGCATCGATATCGCCAAGTCAAAGCTTGACATCTGCACCAGTAACCCCGCGCAGCCCCCGCGCAACTGGCCTATCACAACCGTCAGGTTTGATGATGAACAATGGCACCTTCGCTTAGCCGCCCTCGTGCCTGATGGCGCAACCGTGGTAATGGAGCCAACCGGGTGGCACTACATGAAACCAGTAATTACCGCCCTGCAACCAATAAACTGCACTGTCTGGCAGGTACCAACAACCACGACCGGGAAAATCCGTGACGTTCACATCAGTACCGGAAAATCTGACAAAATGGACGCCCGCGCCCTTGCGCTGGCCGCGACCTGGATAGCCGCAGGCCACCCCGTCAAAGGTGCATACCCTCACAGCCCGACCCGCGAAGAAGCCGCCCACAACCTGCGCCTGCTGCTCAACCAATACACCCGCGAAACCAAGCAACAGACACGCCTACTCAACCAGCTTGACGCGCTGGCGCATTCCATCTGGCCCGTTCTCGCAATCAAAAAAGAAACATGGTTGAAAGCCGTTCAGCATGGAGCCATCACCCCCGCCGAACTACGCGACCTGGGCAACCGCCCCGACCTGAACGAAATTGGCCACTATTGGCATGGGGCAACCCGGAATGCGCTTTACCGCCTTATCGATGCAATACCGCCCTACGTCAATGCGAACCCCGTCACCGCCGCCGCAATTAGAAGCCTATCAGTACAATTGCTCACGCTTCAAAACGAACTCGCAGCCACCACCAACGAGATTACCGCCGCGCTTGACCATCCCACACTAAACCCGCTCGCCGACCTCTGGATGCAAATTCCTCACGCATCCCCGGTCACCATCGCCACCATTATCGTAGCCGTAAGAGGACAGCCCGAAGCCTATTCCCGTGAAGAGTTTAAAGCCGCCGTTGGCGCTCACCCGCGCACCGCTCGCAGTAGCAACACCACCACCCACAGCGGCAAAAAAGCGGATATCGCCCCGCCATGACAGCACTATGGTTCTGGACAATGCGCCTTATTCGTGACGACGCCGCCCCCAACGCAATCCGAGACTACAACCGCACGCTAATCGCCCGTCACCATCCATATGCATTCCGCGCCTCAATCGCAAAACTGGCGCGAGTTCTTCACGCCACTGCAATTCATCGAGACTACAAATACCCTTTACAATGAAAATGCGCATATCTCACCAGAGGGGTTATAAATGTCTCGTAAAAAAGGGCGAACGCTCACGCCTGCACAGCAGGAAGTGTATGAATTCATCTGCGAATACAAAGCGGAAAATGACGGAATATCGCCGACTGAACAGGAAATCGCCGAAGAACTTCACCGCTCAGTATCCACCGCGCGCTATCTCGTGCTGAAACTGCTCACCAAAGGGGTTATCTATCGTATCGACGAACGCCGCGCCATCGCCGTCACTGGCGGGACCTGGACGCCAC
>JAAYCM010000092.1 GCA_012729765.1 Chloroflexota bacterium
ACAGCCCGTGCGTGGCCCCTTTCATCAAGTTGTAGCGCTTGCGCCATGACAGGGGCGTGTAGTTGACCTCGAACTTGATATGCGTCTCCAGGTCGGTGATGCCCAGCAGCGCCAGCCGCTTGAACACTGCCTGCCGCGCCTGGTCGCGAATGCGCCCCCAGTCTTGCTGGCCCGTGTCATCCAGGTGGCCGACGGGAACGACGGCGATCAGGGTGTCTTCACCCGCCGGAGCGGCTGCTGGATCGAGGCGCGACGGCGCGTGAATGTACAGACTGGGATTGTCGGGCAGATCCAGATCGTGGATGATGCTCTCGAAGTTGCCCCGGTAATCGTCGGCCAGAAACAGGGTGTGTGGCCCCAACTGCGGATACGGCTTGTCGATCCCCCAGAAGAAGCTGATCGCTGAGCAGGAGAAGCGCTTGTGCGCGATCCGCTCTGCGTAGCGATCGGGAGGCAGCAGGTCCCGGTACACATAGGGCAGGTCGGCGTTCGCCACGACCACATCAGCCTCGAGATGCCGCCCATCTTCGAGCAGCACACCCCGCGCGCGCGTGCCGTTGACGTCGATGCGCTGCGCCGCCGTGCCGAACATGAATTCCACCCCGGCCTCGCAGGCGATCTGCATCAGCGCCCCGACGATGCTGGACATCCCGCCTCGCGGGTACCAGACGCCGTGCGCCAGTTCGGTATAGGGCATCATGGAAAAGGTCGCTGGCGCCTCGAAAGGGCTCAGCCCCATGTACACGTCTTGGAAGGTGAAAGCGGCCTTCAGGCGCGATTGTTTGAAGTAGGCGGACATGTGGCGATAGTGCGGCACGAGCGGCTTCAGCCGGAACAGCAGGGGCACGTTGCCCAGCGTGAAGAACTCCGACGCCGTGCGGAAATCGCGCCCCACCAGCCGCTCCATCGCCACGTGGTAATGGCGGTGGCCTTCTTCGACGTAGCGCAGAAAGCCCTCGAAGCTGCCCGCCTCGATGGCCTCCAACTGCTCGCGCATGGCGTTGAGGTCGGAGGTGAGGGCGAGCTGGCTGCCGTCATCGAAGACCAGGCGATAGGTGGGATCGACCCGCTGCAGATCCAACACTTCACGCAGGGCTACGCCCAGCGAGGCAAATTCCGCCTCGTAGAGCAGCGGCATGACCAGCAGGGTGGGCCCGGTCTCGAAGGCGTGCCCCTCGCGCGCGAAGTGGCCGCAGCGGCCGCCCGGCTCGCGATTTTTCTCAATGACCGTGACGCGGACGCCGCGCTTCGCCAGGTGTGCGGCCGCCGTGATGCCGCCGATCCCAGCGCCGATCACAATGGCTGTCGCTGAGTTCATGTCTGCCATCAGATCGGTACATCCTGTTCGTCGCCGCGCAGCCAGTAGTCTCTGCGCTCGAAAGCGTCTAGCACGCGCTCGAACTGCTCGCAGTAAGCATGGCCTGCCATCCGGCAGCGATCGTTTGGAACCTGCGCCAGATGCCCTCGGCCCGCCTGAAAATAGTCGCGCGCCAGCCGGACCCGGCTCTGGATCCAGGCGCGATAGGCCGCGCTGTGCACGTCGCCGGGGTCTATACCATGCTCGGCCAGGTATTCGCGCGGCACGTTGATGTAGCCTGCGCCCAGGTCTTCGCAGGTGTCGCGCAGCATGTGGGTGATGTGCGCCGCCGTGACGGCCAGATAGCGCGGTGCGCCGTGCGGCGAGGGGTCGTCGTGCCCGATGAAATAATGCACCGCCTCGGTGACGCCTACTGCCAGCGCATGAGTGTACTCGTTCAGCTCGCGCGCGGAGATGAGGCGGCCTCGGCGCTCGGCATCGAACGCCATCACGGCCATCATGTTCTCGATGTAGAGCCGCAGCCCGCTGTCCGGCTCAATGTCGGACCGGATTAGGTCTACGATCATCTGCTCCTCGTCGGTCAGGCCGGCGGGCAGCCCGCCCGCGTACGCTCGATCGATGATCGCCTGCTGGCGTTCGACAAACGCGATCCGGTCGCCCCGGTCGCGCAGAGTCACGTCGATGTGATCGTCCACCCAACGGAAATAAGCATACGCCCGGTAGGCGTCCTGGATCCGGTCCCAATCGACGAGCAGGCTGATGATGTGGTGAGTGTGCTGGCTGGCTGCCTCGGTGATGGCCACGGGCAGGGAAGCGGGTTCCGGGTCGAGCGTGTCGCGTACCAGGTGCAGAGGGTGCGCCGTCTCATTTGGTATCAGTTCATTCGTGTCCATCGCGATCTTGTCCGCTCACGTTTACAGTCACGTGCTTTCACTGTATGTTACGCCGCAGCGCATGAAACGTTGCGCGGCTGGGCCGTTCTGGTCGGCAGGGCGGCCAACCGTCATGTCGTGTGGCCAGTGCACCGTTCCCATTGTAGCACGGTCCGAGTGCAGAGCGTGATGGTCACCCGGCACAGGCCATCCCGAGCGTGCGGGCCGGATGTCCGGCGCGCCAGTTGTTTTCGAGGACTGCCGGCTTTTACCCAGCGCCGGATCGCCCTATAATAAGGATGAGCGGCCGCAATGCTGCCTCTTTTGAGGCGCGGCCCTGAGAGCGCTCCCAGAATCGAATATTGTTTGTTGAGGAGATCCCCATGAAACGCATCCTGCTCGTCTTTTTGTTGACCGGTATGTTGGGGCTGGGACTCGCGGCGGCCCAGGACGGAGACTGGCTCGCGCCGCCCGAGGTCGACGGCGAGATTGTCTACATCCCCTTTTCCGTGCCGATTACGCTGGATGGCGA
>JAAYCM010000093.1 GCA_012729765.1 Chloroflexota bacterium
CTACTCTGCTTCACCCACTGGTATAGTTTCTTAGGGTTCATCTGGTGTCTCCTTGTCTGGTTTCACACCCACAAGTATGCCAGATGTTCCCTTCTTTTTTCTACTGTCGCCCCCTCAGCGACAGCGTGGGGGAAGGGGTCGGGGGATGGGGGGCAACAAAACGTCAGGTGCGGCTGTAGTATTAGGGCCGCTCCCTGGCGGCGGAATCGGGGGCGGGCAGCGGCAGCCAGACGGTGAAGGTGGTGCCTGTGCCCGGCGTGCTGGCCGTCTGGATCGTGCCGCCGTGCGCCTCGATCACCTGGCGCGCGATCGCCAGCCCCAGCCCGATCCCGGCGCGGTGATCGCGCTGGCGGCTCTTGTCCACCTGGTAGAAGCGCTCGAAGATGCGCGGCAGGTCCTCGGCGGGAATGCCCTCGCCTGTGTCGCGTACCGTTGTGGTGAGGCCGGTGGAGTCGGCCCTGGCGCGGACCGTAACCTGCCCGCCGGGCGGCGTGTGCCGGATCGCGTTGTCGATCAGATTGGCGAACACCTGCGCCAGCCGGTCGCCGTCCCCGGTGATACGCGGCAGATCGGGCGGTACGTCCAGCGAGAGCTGCACACCCTGATCGCGCGCCTTGATCGTCAGGCTCTCGGCCAGCGCCGCCAGCAGATCGCCGATCTGCACCGACTGGCGCAGCAGATCGAGCTGTCCGGCTTCCAGGCGCGCCAGCTCCAGCAGGCTCTCGACCATGCGATGCATCCGTGCGGCCTCGTCGTGGATGATCTGGGCGGCGTGCTGGCGGGCTTCCGGCTCGGCGGCGACCTCTTCGGCGATCGCCTGCGCGAAGCCCTGGATGCTGGTCAGGGGGGTGCGCAGATCGTGCGAGACATTTGCCAAAAAGTCGCGCTGGGCCTGCTGCGTGTGGGCGACGCGGGCGGCCATTTCGTTGAACGACTGGGCCAGCGAGCGGACCTCGTGCGGCCCGGCGACCGGCACCCGCTGGCGGAAGTCGCCTTCGGCCAGGCGACGGGCGGCCTGGCTCATGTGCTGGAGCGGGCGTGCCACCGAGCGCGCGATCAGCGCCGAGAGCGTCAGCGCGATCAGCAGCCCCAACGCCCCGGCTCGCGCCAGCGGCGTGAAAAAGGTCGAGCCGAACTGCCGGAACACCTGGCGCAGCGATGGGTGCGGTGCCGGGGCGGCGACCAGCAGCACCGGCGACTCCAGATCGCTGTTCATCATCTGCTGGAAGGGACGCAGCGCCTGCGCGATGTAAATCCACTCGCCGCCGTCGGGATTCTCGAACCGGCCTTCGAACAGCAGTGAGGCCCGCCCGCGCATCGGCGGCGCGAGCGCCTCAAATGCGACGCCCGGCAGAACGATCCCCTCTGGAAAGACGCCGCTCGAATCGAAGTACATTTCGCCCTGGCTGCCGACGACCAAAACCCGCACGTCGTGCGTATCGGCTTCGGCGGCCAGAAACTCGATGGTCAGCGTCTCGACCGGCTGGCCCTGCTGGCGCTGGGGACCGCGCCCGAACTCCTGCACGCGGATATCGAGCAGTGAGACGACCAGATCATTGCTGATCTCGTCGGTGGGCAGGGGGCGCGAACGCAGAAACACCAGCAGCGCCAGACCGATGAGGCCCAGCGTAACCAGCAGAATCGTGACGTATGAGATCAGCAGGCGCGTGCGCAAGGTGTGTATCATGAGTGAAATTGTATATCACCCTGATGCTGCCTGCGAAACGTTAGCGCCGTGCTGCCAAAGTGTAAAAAGGGTGTGATGCCAGAAACAGGATGCCCCCCATCCCCCAGCCCCTTCCCCCACGCTGGCGCGGAGGGAAGGGGAGCATGGCGGCGTCTTGCAAGTCCTGCCCACCTCGTGGGGGAAGGATTTAGGAGGGGGGGCAGAAGCGCTAGCTCGCGCTGATCTTATAGCCGATGCCCCACACCGTCTCGATCTCGGCGGTGCTGCCGGTCAGCTTGCTGCGCAGGTGGGCGATATGCACATCGACGGTGCGCGTCTGGCCGTAAAAGTCGAAGCCCCACACCAGGTCGAGCAGCTTCTCGCGGCTGAGCACCAGCCCTTCGTTCTCGACCAGCGCCAGCAGCAGATCGAACTCTTTGGCGCGCAGATCGACCGGCCGCCCCTCGACCGCCGCTTCGCGCCGGGCGGGATCGACCATCAGGTTGCCGATGCGGAGCGGCTGATCTTCCGGCTGGGCGCGGCGCGGCTCGGCCCGGCGCAGGATCGCCTTGACCCGTGCGACCAGCTCACGCGGGTTGAAGGGCTTGGTCAAATAGTCGTCGGCTCCCAGTTCCAGCCCGACGATCTTGTCGATGTCGTCATCGCGCGCGGTCAGCATCAGGATCGGCAGGTCGGAGCCGGCCCGCACGCGTTTGCAGACTTCCCAGCCGTCGAGCCGGGGCAGCATCAGGTCGAGCACCATCAGGGCAGGCTGATCGCGCGCGATGCGTTCCAGGGCCTCAAGCCCGTCGCCCGCGCTGATCACCTGGAAGCCGTCTTGCTTGAGATAGAGGCTGGCCAGCTCGATGATATTCGGTTCGTCGTCCACCAGCAGAATCAATTCACTGGGCATAGTCGCACCCCGGCTATACGTCGATTGTCAGTCCGTCGTAGCTAAAGGTGATGGTGTACCCCTCGCCGCGCAGCCGGGCTTCCAGCCGCAGCAGGTCGTCGTAGCTGAGCTGCATCGGCTCCTCGATGTGGCCCATCACGGTCCGCTTGGGATTCATCTGGCGCACCATTTCCAGCGTTTGCTCGAAGGTCGCTTCCGCCTTCAGGACGGGATGATCGGCAGGGATCAGGCGCTCGCCGCTGAAAGGGTGGTGCTCTGGCAGGCCCATCGGGATCACGGCCAGATCGACGCCGTGCACCTCGGCGGGCGGGGTCCAGCCGAACAATTCGTCGGGCGCGAGCAGCACGCGCTTACCGTTTTCTTCCAGCAGAAAGGCATAGACGTACTCTTCCGCCAGCCGAAAGGGGTGGATGCGGGTGTCGCCCAGGGTCACGCTCTCGCCGTCGGCCAGCACGTGCACCTGCACCACGCCGAACTGCTGCTGGTACATCAACTGCTCCCACGCGCCGAGCCGGTGATGGAAGTCCTCAGCGACCTGCTGCGGCAGATAGATCGGGGTGCACGCGTGCCGGGGTGGCCAGGTCATCCAATCGGCGTTCATCGTCTCCCAGACGCGCAGCCCGGCGGCGTGATCGGGGTGCCAGTGCGAGTAGAAGGCGGCATCGATGCGCGTGATCTGGGCGCGGTCGATCTGGGCCTTGCTCTCTTCGGGCGTGTCGATCAGGATATTGGGGCCGTGCACAAACACGCTCGGCCCGCTGCGGCTGTAGGGGACGCCCCGCGCGCGAGCTTCGGTACAGAGGGGGCAGGCACACAGCGGGCGCGGCGTCGTGATCGCACCGCCGGAGCCGAGAATCTCGATCCGCATGGCAGCTTCTCCCGGTGAGCCAATGCGTCAGGGCACGACCGCGATCGCTTCGATCTCGACCAGTCCGCCGAGCGGCAGGTCTTTGACGGCGAAGGCGGCGCGGGCGGGCGGCTCGCTGGGGAAGAAGGTGGCGTAGACCGTGTTCATCTCGGCAAAGCTGCCGATGTCGGCCAGCAGCACGGTCACTTTGACCACATGCGCCATATCGGTCCCCGCTTCGCGCAGGATAGCCGCCATATTCTTCAATGCCTGCTCGGTCTGTGCGGCGACGGTGCCCCCGGCAAACTGCTTGGTTTCCGGCACGAGTCCAAGCTGGCCGGAGACGAACACGAAGCCGTTGGCTTTGATGCCCTGCGAATAGGCTCCGACGGCTGCCGGCGCGTTCTCGGTCGCGATCACTTCACGCATGGTCATTCTCTCCTGTAGGTCGCATACTTCCGGGCACCTGAAATCTATATTTGCCGGGGCGCGGCGGCTCAGCGCAGATAGGGCCAGCCGCCCGGCGCGCCGATGTCATGCCAGAGCTGCACAGTCCCCGGCATATTCTCCACCGGCTGGGCGAGCAAATCTGCCAGCGGGAAGAATCCGGCTTCGCTGATCTCGGCGTGATCGGCGTGCAGCGCCCCGCCGGTGATCCGGCACTGGAAGGCGATGCCCACGCCCTGCATCACGTCGCCGTTGGGATAGCGGTACAGCATCCCCTCGCTGTAGACGCCGATCACGCGCACCGGCTCGATCTCCAGGCCGGTTTCCTCGCGCACCTCGCGCACAATCGTTGCGGTGGACGTTTCGCCCAGGTCGGCAAACCCGCCCGGCACGTCGAGCAGGCCATCATCGACGCGGCGAGCGGCCAGCACGCGCCCGGCGTCGTCCTGGATCACGCCCATCGCGCCCGGCAGGATGATCGGGGCCTGGCCGACGTGCCGGCGCAGGCGTGGGAAATGCGGCGTTAGCGGCTCGCGCGCGTAGACGGGTTCGAGCACGGCCTCACGCGGCGAATCGAGCGCGGCGCGGACCATCGCCTGATAGGCCGAGGGGAACTGTGGCAGCGCTTCTTCGACCGGCAGCCAGAACACCTGGAGTGTCTCGCCGCCATCGGCGCGCAGCGTGCCGCCTTCGGGCCGCGCCACGACGCACACCGACCACTGCTGGACCCGGTCACCGTTGGGGTAGAGCAGGTTGTAATCGGGGTGGCTGAACACGCCGACCAGCCGCTCGACCGCGACGCGCAGCCCGGTTTCCTCATAGGCTTCGCGCACGGCGCAGGCGCGCAGCCCTTCGTCCAGTTCGAGCGCGCCGCCGGGCAGGCCCAGCCAGTCGAAGTCGTAGCGGCGCTGGACCAGGATACGGCCCTGCTCGTCGAAGATCAGAACAGTGGTATAGACCAGGTAGATCAGCTCGTGGCCGACCTGCTCGCGCAGCCATTTCACATAACCATCGGCCCGGCTGATGAACGGTTGGGACATGCGACTCCCGCCCTCTGAGTAGTAGAGTGGTATCCGTACAACGTGCGCCCGCTAGCATACCACAGCTTGCCGAAAGGGCCAGCATCCCGGCGGCGCGCACCAATCGCGGGGCGCTGGTGTTACAATCTATTATGCAGAACACTGCATTGTCTGTTTGGACCGGGACACTAAGGAGAGATCAAACCATGAATGAGGCCTCTTTGGGAGCGCGGCTCATTGCGCTCATTATCGACTCGATTATCCTCTCGATTATCGGCGCGCTGCTGGGCGGGCTGACAGGTGAGGAGATTCTGGGAATTGGCTCCGGGTTTATCTTCGGCGTGATCTACAACTGGTACTTCTGGACCCAGAACCGGGGCCAGACGCCGGGCAAGATGGTGATGGGCATCCGCGTCGTGAAGACGGACGGCAGCTCGCTCAACTCGCTCGAAGCGGTTGTGCGCTACATCGGCTACTACATCAACACGTTCCTGCTGATGTTGGGCTGGATCTGGGCGATCTTCGATGGCAAGAAGCAGGGCTTGCACGACAAGCTGGCCGGTACAGTGGTGGTGCGCGCCTAGACGATTCGCGGCTGAACCGCACCTTGACAGCGCCCGGCGGGACTGCTAGAATCATCGACACTGGGCGGGGATCACCTGCCCAGGCCTGGGCCTGTAGCTCAATTGGGAGAGCGCTACAATCGCACTGTAGAGGTCAAGGGTTCGAATCCCTTCAGGTCCACAGCAAGAAAAACAAACCGGCGCATCATACGCCGGTTTTTTGTTGCTGGTGCCCGGCAGCCGCCAGGCGATAACACGCGCTAGGGGCGGGCTGTGCCGCTGCCGGTCCACTCTACAATTGCGGCTCCCCAGGTCAGGCCGCCGCCAAACCCGATCAGGCCCAGCGTGTCGCCGGGCCGGAAGCACCCGGCATCCGCCGCCTCTGCCAGCGCGATGGGGATCGAAGCTGCGGACGTATTTCCGTAGTGTTCCAGGTTGCTATACACCCGGTCCATAGGATAGTTCAGCAGATCAGCCCGCCGATCAGGACCAGGCGAGTTGCTTTTGCGGGGAGAGTCGTCATCGCTTACTCGTCGATGCGCTCGCCCCGTATGAACGACCAGTGCGTGTGAATAATGGCCCATTGGCCGCCGATCCGCGCGAAGACTTCGGTGCAGTTCCAGGGGGTGCGGCTCAGGGCTGAGCCATCAGCATTCAGCTGTGTGGAGAAAAAGCGGTAGACCAGCACGGCCAGGTCGCCTTGCGCGTGGACTCTCGGATCGACAAAGTCCATCACGTCGTAAAAGATTTTGCCTTCGCGTTTGGCATATTCGGCGCTCAACGCGTCTCGCCCATTGATGCGCTGCGGCGTCCCGGTGTCAAAGTACGTAATGTGCGGGGCGCTGATCTCGATAAAGCCCCAGGGATCGCCCTGCCGCCAGCGGTTCATGGCCATCGATTCGCGAGCCATGATCTCGCCCAACACGCCCTCGTACGTGGTATCGGCCAATGGCACTGGCACGGGGACTTCGACCTGTTCCGGGCGCTTGTGGCGGACCAGCGACCAATGCGTGTGCACGATGCGCCATTGCCCGCCCTGGCGAAAATAGACTTCGCTCGTGTTCCAAAGGGTCTGGTGGGGACTCGTGGCTTCTGGCCGGGAGCGATAGTTGTAACTCAGGACGGCTGCATCTCCGACGATTTCAATCTGGGGATCGATAAATTCTGAATACCCGTAATGAATCTGTCCTTCGAGTCCCTTTAGGAACGCGCGGTAATCATCCCGGCCAATGATGGGCGCTGTCCGGCCCGGATCGATATAGGACACCTCATCGGCGCTGATTTCGGCCCAGCCCATCGGATCCCCTTGGCGCCAGCGTTCCATTGCCGCTTGCTCCATAGAAAAAATAACATCTTTCATCCGTGCCTCCTCCAAAACTCAAACGCGCAATTTCCTAATATACCGCAATGAGAACGTATGTTCAATATATGGACAGGCGATACAAAAAACTCACCCGGATACACATCGAATACCGGAGAAGCGCGCCCCTATTGTGCAGATAACAAGCGATAACCCACCAGTCCGATCAGCACGCCGAGGATGTTCGCGCCCAGGTCGAGCAGCGAGGCTCCGCGATTGGGCACCCAATGCTGGGTGAGTTCCGCGCCGACACACCAGATCAGCCCGCCGATCAGAATCAGGCGGATTGTTTTTGCGGGGGATAGATACAGGCTGAGGGTCCAGCACCAGAGAATCGCCAGAATTACGTTGATGATCACATGGCCGATGGCGTCGGTAACCTCAGGTCCACAGCAAGAAAAACAAACCGGCGCATCATACGCCGGTTTTTTGTTGCTGGTGCCCGGCAGCCGCCGGGCGATAACACGCGCTAGGGGCGGGTTGTGCCGCTGCCGGTCCACTCCACAATCGCGGCTCCCCAGGTCAGGCCGCCGCCAAACCCGATCAGGCCCAGCGTGTCGCCGGGCCGGAAGCACCCGGCATCCGCCGCCTCTGCCAGCGCGATGGGGATCGAAGCCGCGGACGTGTTCCCGTAGTGATCCAGGTTGCTGTACACCCGGTCCATAGGATAGTTCAGCAGATCAGCCGCCGCTTCGAGAATCCGCTGATTGGCCTGGTGCGGAATGATCCAGTCCAGGTCATCGACGGTCAGCCCGGCTTTATCGGCGGCACGCCCGATCCCTTTCACGATGGCGTCGATGGCAAACTCTTTGACGGCGCGCCCGTCCATATACATCCTGTGCATCTCGTAGGCGTCATCGCGCAGGAAGCTGTTCAGGCTGCCGACGGTGGGGACGACCAGCTTTTCCCAGCCACCGCCTTCCGAGCGCAGGATGCTGCTCATGATGCCGCACGGCGTATCGGTGCCCTGCAAGACGATCGCGCCCGCGCCATCTCCAAACAGGACGCAGGTTTTGCGATCGTGCCAGTTCATCAGGCGGCTCATGGTTTCGGTGCCGATGACGAGCGCGGTGTTGGCATTACCGATACGGATCTGGCTGGTTGCCAGATCGAGCGCGTAGACGAAACCGCTGCACGCGGCGCTGACATCGACGGCGCCCGTCTCGGTCACGCCCAGTCGATTCTGAATGAGGCTGGCCGTGCTCGGAAAAATAAACTCTGGTGTGGAAGTGGCCACGATGACCAGATCGACGTCCTGAGCCGAAATACCGGCCACATCCAGCGCTTTTTGGGCCGCCGCCGCGCCCAGATCGGTCGCCGTCTGGTCGGGGGCCGCAATGCGCCGCTGGTGAATGCCGGTGCGGGGATAAATCCAGTTTTCTTCTAGCTGCAATGAGGCTTCGATTTCGCTGTTGGTCATGATGTGGGTGGGCATTTCCAGCCCCCACCCGGTCACGCAGGCATAACGGATGCTGCCGGAGCCGTACTGTCGTTCGCCAGGGCCTGCCATAAGCTGTGCTGTTTCCTTTGGTGCTGTACACGGCTAACAATTCAATGCGTTATACACACCCATAGTTATGAATCCCCTCAGGTTTCCGGCACACAATCTGGGTAGTGGCGAACAATTGACTGATAGCGGCTGTGCAGCTGCCCCCCATCCCCTTCCCCCACTGCTGCGCTGAGGGAAGGGGAGCATGGTGGCATTTTTCAAGTCCTTCCCTCATTTTGGGGGAAGGATTCAGGATGGGGGCAAACAGGCTTCAGTCAAAATCTCACCACTACCACAATCTGAATTCTAGTTGAGCCAGGGGGAATCTCACGCGCTGGTGAGGCATTCTCGTAACAAAAGGGATATTCGAAGGATCAGTCAGAGGTTGCTAAACAGGATCGTATTCCGAGATCAATCGCCCTATTCTCCAGGTGGTGGGAATGTGCCCGGCTGAATCTCTTTTGCACACTCTGAGCACACGCCGTCATGCAAAGAAATAACACCGCCGCAATCCGGGCAGGTCCACTTTTCTCTTTCTCTAAGCAGGTATTGTTTCGCGCCAAGCGACTTGTGCAACATAGCGCCCTCAATCAGACTTACCTGATACCTCTGCCTGTAGCTGCGGTCCAGACGCTTGACGAGTGCGCAAGGGAAGGATGGACATTCAAAACAAAAATCAACCTTATGGCCCACAGCGCAGGCTTTTATTTTACACGCCCGGCAGTGCTGAGGCTTGCTCTCGTCTGCCCCATGACAGCCCATACAAGCTTTCTTGTTCTTTAAATATACGTAACAGACATGACAGTTCATTCCACATGGAGCCAGCATAATTTCAGGTATTGCTTTGTCCATTTTCATGGGCTATCGCCTCTTCTTGCAGCACACCCTATATTGGACATTGTTCATGTTACTCCTTCAGAGCAGGCCGTGCGCCGGGCTTCTTCTGGCCTACAAACCACTCACTCAACGCACCGCTGGCAGACGGGCAGTCCTGGCGGATGAGACGTGGTATTCTGTGCAGAGTTCGAGGGTCCACACGCAGCTACCACCGCATTGTATCCGCGTGCTGCAAGCTTGCCAATCACGGTTGACTTGCTGGTTCCGGACATCCCGGTTAGAAGTATATGCTTCACGCTTGGCTTTCTTCCACCTGGAACTCTTGAGCTTCCGCAATCAGCCTGACGTCCGTGCAGTATAGCGGCCTGGCTTGGCTCTGGAAAGCATGCCGCCTAAAGCGTGCCGCCGTGCGCTGGATATTCCATGCTTGACTTAGAGTGCACTCTAATTTGTATAGTGGCCTTGTCTGATAGCCAAGTACCTTATGAAGGAGCACCTTGATGGATAAACGAGTTTTGGGCCGGTCTGGGATCGAAGTCTCCCCGATGGGGATGGGCTGCTGGGCGATTGGCGGCAGCGGGTGGGGCGGCGGCGCGAATGACCCCGAGTCGCTGCGCGGCCTTCACAAGGCGCTGGAAATGGGCATCACGTTCTTCGATACCGCCGACGCCTACGGGGCCGGTCACAGCGAGCGTCTCCTGGCGCAGGCCCTTGCTGGCCGCCGGGACCGGGTCGTGATCGCAACCAAGTTCGGGCATGGCGAGGGCGGGCCGAACGCCGCGCCGGACTACATTCGCGCGCGGTGCGAGGATTCGCTGCGGCGGCTCAACACCGACTATATCGACCTGTACCAGTTCCATATCAACGAGTACGGTCCGGAAGGGGCCGAAGAGGTCCGCGAGACGCTCGAAGAACTGGTGGCCGCCGGTAAGATTCGGGCCTATGGCTGGAGCACCGACCAGGCGGATCGGGCGCGGATTTTCGCGCAGGGGCCGAACTGTGCCGCGATCCAGGTCGAGCTAAACGTGATCGACGACGCGCCGGATGTGCTGGCGGTCTGCGAAGAGTTCAACCTGGCGGCGATCAATCGTGGGCCGCTGGCGATGGGCCTACTGACGGGCAAATACGCCCCCGGCAGCACGCTGCCCACCGACGATGTGCGCGGCCCGAATGCGCCGGACTGGATGAAGTATTTCAAGGACGGCCAGCCCAACCCCGAATGGCTGGACAAAGTGAGCGCTATCGGCGAGATTCTGCGCAGCGAAGGGCGCACGCTGGCCCAAGGTGCGCTGGCCTGGCTGTGGGCGCGCAGCGACAAGACGCTGCCGATTCCCGGCTTCCGCACCGTCGCGCAGGTGGAAGAGAACAGCGGGGCGATGGCGTTTGGCCCCCTGACCCCCAACCAGATGCGCCAGATCGACGAGCTGCTGGAGCGCCCGATCTCGGTCTAGCGCGAGTCAGGCTGTAGCGCACAGGGGCGCGGCTGGCCGGTGAGGTTTGCCGTGCCCCTGCGTGAACAACTCCGGCCTGGCATCACTCCCCGAACTTCTGCCCGACGAAGTCGAACCCGCGCGGATTATCGGCGGTCCGGCGCGTGGCGCTGGGCGAATACTCCCACCCCTCGATCTTGCGGCCCACGTAGACACAGCCATCCGTCAGCGGGAAGCGGCCCAGCGGCGCAAGGATGCCGGGATAGAAGGCCGATACCTCGATCGTCTCGAACCCGGCCCGCTCGCAGAAGAAGCGAATCGTGGATGGGGTGAAGGCGTTGATGTGATCGCCGTGCAGGTAGCCGGTGAAGTAGGGCTTGAGGCGCGGCACGTGCTTCAGAAACCGGAACGGCGGGATGGTCGGGACGTACAGCCCCAGCAGGCCGCCCGGCTTGAGCAGTTGGTGGAGCTTGCGCAGGAAGATGTGCGGCGACTCGACGTGCTCCAGCGTGGCGCTGTTCCACACGGCATCGACGCGCGGCAGATCGGCGAAATCGGCGTGGATCACGTCCAGGTTGTGGACGGTCAGGCCGATGCTGTTGGCAAACGCGACCTCGTAGGTTTCCAGCTCGATGCCATAGGAGCCGGGCGCGCCGAAAACGAGATTGGTGCCATAGGCGCAGCCCACATCACACAGCGTGCCCTGCGTCAGGTGATACTTGCGGTCTACGGCGCGGAACAGGTAGCGCGGCCCGCGCGCGAACCACTTGTGATAGATGCGCTCGTTTTCCTGCGGTGAATAGCAGCCGCTGGTGATGATATGCTGCTTGAGATTGTCCTGCGTCCCTAAGCCGTTGAGCCGTACTTCCATGCTTCCCCTCACTCCCCCGGCGCGCCGATCCAGCGCCCCAGTATACGGCCCGTCCCGGTGAAAATCAAACCAGGGTACAATCGGGCCGGTTGCGGCGCTCAACGATAGGAGACGACATGCGAGCGGTGTTACAGCGGGTGCAGCGTGGGGCCGTGCGGGTCGATGGCACAGTGGTCGGCGCGATCGAGCACGGCTTCGTGATCCTGGTTGGGGTGGGGCATGGCGACGGCGAGGACGAGGCGCAGTGGCTGGCGCGTAAGATCGCCGGGCTGCGCGTGTTCGAGGATGACGCGGGCAAGTTCAATCGCTCGCTGCTGGATGTAGGCGGGGGCTGCCTGGTCGTCTCGCAGTTCACACTCTACGCCGACGCGCGCCGGGGCCGCCGTCCCAGTTTTACCGATGCGGCCCTGCCCGACGCCGCCGAGCCGCTGATCGTGCGCTTTGCCGAGCTGCTGCGCCAGGAAGGTGTCGATCCGGTGGCGATGGGGGTGTTTGGCGCGCGGATGCAGGTTGAGATTCACAACGACGGGCCGGTGACGATCTGGCTCGACACGGCGGAACGCTGAACGAAGCGAAATCACGCTGCCCCATCCTAAATCCCCCACAAGGTGGGAAGGACTTCAAAACCGCCGATTCACCCCTTCCCTCCGCGAAGCTGTGGGGGAAGGGGCAGGGGATGGGGGGGTAAAATGCGCGTCAGCGGTCGTGCCGGCTGTGGCGGGCCTGTTCCTCGCGGCCCAGCAGCAGCGCTTCCAGCTCGTAGACTTCGTCGTCGTCGAGCGAGTTAACCAGCCGCCGGACGCGGTCGGGCTGGGTGCGCTTGCCTTTGGCCTGCTTACTCTCCTCGGCCTGGGTGGACTCGAACGGTCCGTTGTTCCAGACGGCTGCCGTGCCGAGCACGGCGGTCAGCCCCAACACGATCAGCGCGCCCAGAAAATAACCATCGGCAAGCTGCGCCCCCGGACCGCTGCTCGCAAAAAGCGCGATCATGGCCGACCCCATCATGACCCAGACTACCATCGTTGCAATTACCCGTCCGGCCATATCGCCCCTGTCCTCCTGGCTTCGATGCCGATCCGCAATTACGCCCGGTCGTGCGGCCCGGCGCTGTGGGCTGACTGCTGGCGCGCCTCATCCTCTTGGGCGAGTAGCAGCGATTCAAGCTCGTAGACTTCGTCGTCTTCCAGCGTGTTGAGGATCTGTCGCACGGTCTGGCGCTGGTCGCCGCGCTTGCCCTTGGCAAGATGACTCTGCGGCTGAGGGGTGTCGCGCACCCCAAACCAGATCGCCAGCGTGCTGATCGAGGCGGCGGCGGCCAGCACCGCCACCACGCCGAAGATGACATCCCCACTGGCTTCGGATACCGCGCCGGTGGGTGAGGTGAGCATGATGCCCAGGATAGCAGCCAGCACAACCCAGACGATGAGTGTGGCGATGAGACGAATGTTGCTATTCATACCGATTTCAGATGCCCTCGTGTACCATACGTCCGGCCTGACCGATCAGATGCCCGGTTGCGGTCTGCGAGAAGAAGATTACGACGAAGATACCGACGCAGGTGATCAGCGACAACGGGGCCACGATCGACGCGATCAGGCCCAGGAGCAGGTAGTATAGCATCAGCGTGACGAACGTGCCCAGATTGTCCTGCACATCACGCAGCAGGGTGCGGAACTGGACGAACGATGAGAAGTTGCCGGTTTCGGCGTAACGGATCATGCCGGCCCACGATACGACAGAAACCAGCAGCCCATACGGGATAAGCAAGAGGCTGATGCCGCCCGTGATGCACAGGGCAAACAGGGCACCCGCATCGTCACCCGATAGGCTAGACACCACACCCATGACGCACAGAAGCGGCAGGATCGGGATCAGATAGACCAGTGTAGCGATAGTCGCCATGATGCCGTCGGTCAATATCTGGCCGAGGTCTTCGGAGCCGGGCAGCGGGCGATCCGACCCGCGCATCACGCGGCGAGCGACCACAACCTGATAGCCCAGAAAGATCGGCGGAAAGATGATGGCGACCAGCATCATCAGCGAGCCGATCACCGTCTTGACCATCCACTCGTTGTCATCAAACGGGAATTTTAGCGCGCGCACAATGTCCATTGAGGTTCTGTCCCCTTACTGCGACATCAGCAAGATCGTTCTACGACACTATACGCGCCGGATGGAGAGCGAGTTGCGAAGATCAACGGTCCGGGGGTGCGGTCGGCGCGCCAAATGAGGGCGGGACCAGCTCGCCTGCGCGCGCGCCGCTCCCACGGGCAGACCAGCGCCGCGAAGTCCGCGTGAGGTCGTGCGCGATCTGCTGCTGGGCCAGCGCCAGCAGAAAGACGCCGGTCGCCGTCAGGACGATGGCCGGGCCGGTCGCGATATCCTGGTAGTAGGACAGGTAGAATCCGATCACGCTCGACGCCGCGCCGATAATCCCGGAGACGATCATCATCGGCAGCAGGCGCTTGGTGAGCAGGTTGGCCGCCGCCGCCGGGGTGACGAGCAGCGCCACCATCAGCGCGATCCCGACCGTTTGCAGCGAGACGACGATTGTCACCGCGATCAGGACCAGCAGCAGCATCCGGAAGCGCTCGCCCGGCAGGCGCAGGGTGCGCGCCAGCGTCGGATCGAACGAGATGATCATGAACTCTTTGAAGAACAGCGCCACGACCCCCAGCACCAGCCCGCTGAAGACCAGGATCAGGCGCAGGTCCGCCGCCGAGACACCGAGAATCTGGCCGAAGAGGATGTGCGAGAGATCGCCGGCATAGTTCTCGATGCGCGAGATGATGGCGATCCCCAGCGCGAACATGGCCGCGAACACGACACCGATGGCCGTGTCCTCGCGGATTTTCTCGTGGCGCGTCAGAAAGCCGATGCCCAGCGCGCTGATGATCCCGGCGGCCAGCCCGCCCCAGAACAGGTCATCGGTTTCGCCGCTGCTGCGCTGGTACATAATCGCCACGCCGGGCAGGATCGCGTGCGCCAGCGCGTCGCCGAAGAAAGCCATGCCGCGCACCACGACGAACGTGCCCAGCACGCCGCTGACGATCCCAACCGCGATCGCGGCCTGCATACTGCGCGCCAGCAGCGGGTAGCGCAGTGGGTCCAGGATCAGCCGCTCCAGGTTGAGCAGCAGCACGCCCCAGCCGTCGCCCAGCCCGGCGAGCAGCCATCCGAAAGCCGTTTCGATGACCATCCCGCCTCAACCTGTCTCGCTCTGGTCGAGCGGAGAGCCTTTGACCTCGATCACGCCCGGCGAATCGTGCGGCTCGAAGTGCTGCATATAGTACGCCTCGCGCGCCAGGCCGGAACGATCACGCGCGGCATATAGGTCCTCGCGCACGAGCGGCTGATCGGCGGGATACGCGATGCCCTCGTCCCACGCCACGCTGCCGCCGATGCCCGCCGCCGCGTCTAGAATCTTCTGGCGGTGGCCGAGCAGCAGCGGGGGCAGGTCATCCGGCGCGAAGAAGCCGACCTCGATCACCTCGTGGGGATCAATGCGCAGCTCGCCGCCGACGATCTCGCCCGCAAAGCTGACCATGTGCATCCCGCCGTTGTTCCAGCCGGGGCGCGAATAGACGCCCACCAGCCGCGTGAGGCGGACTTCCAGGCCGGTTTCCTCGCGCATCTCGCGCACGGCGGCCTGGGCCAGTGTCTCATTGGCGTCCACGTGCCCGCCGGGCAGGCACCACACGTGGAAGTCCTCGCGCCGCGTCAGCAGCACCTTACCATCTTTGAAAACCGCGACATTAACGCCGAGCGCCGTCATGCCTGCTCCTTACGATTTCGTGTGCGTGATCGGGATGTTCGAGGCAGTCGTGATCGTGGCACGGCCTGTCCGCGACCAGCACGTACTGGTCGCCGTCGCGCCACAGCGCGATCCGGCCCCCGAAGGTTGCGGCCAGATTCTCCGGCGTGTAGACCTCAGCCGGGGTGCCATAAGCCAGCACGCGTCCGCCGTTGAGCATCATCAGTTTATCATAGTGGGTGGCGGCCTGCGCCAGATTGTGTGTCGCCAGCAGCACCGCGACACCTTCCGCGCGCAGCACGTCCAACACCTGGAAAATCTCGGATTCGGCCTGGGCATCCACCCCGCTGAACGGCTCGTCCAGCAGCAGGACGCTCGCCTGCTGCGCCAGCGCGCGCGCCACAAACACGCGCCGCCGCTGCCCGCCCGAAAGCTCCCCGATCTGGCGCTTGCGCAGGGGCCACATCTCGACCCGCTCCAGCGCCGCCTGGACCGCCTGCCGGTCGCGCTTGCGGGGCGGCAGGATATACCCGATCTGCCGGGCGCGGCCCATCATGACCACGTCCCAGACCGTCGCCGGGAAGTTCCAATCGATCACCTCGTGCTGCGGCACATAGCCGACCATCGTATGACTCTGGCGGCACGACGCGCCCTGGATCGAGATCGCGCCCTGGTGCGGCAGCAGCCCGACGATGGCCTTGAACAGCGTCGATTTGCCCGCGCCGTTCGGCCCGACGATGCCGATCCGCTCCCCGGCATAAACGTTGAAGCTGACGTCGTGCAGGGCGGGATGGCCGTTGTAGCTGGCGGAAAGCGCGTTCACCGTCATCACCTGCGGGGACGAGGTGCGGTCCCAGGCGGGCTGATCGGGAATCGCGCCCAAAAGTGCTCGAATCGAAAGCTCAGCCATAGTCACTAACTTTCACGTCTAGCCCCTGCCAGGATAAAGTCGCCCGGCGGGCAGGTGTGCGAAAACCGCCTCAGCGCAGCGCCTCAGCAATCGTCGCGGCGTTGAAGCGGATATAGTCGAGATAGGTCCCGGCCCCGTCCTCAGGCTGGCTGAGCGAGCCGGTGTAGAGCGGCACGAGCGCCGCCCCGGTTTCATCCGCGATCTGGCGGGCGAGGGCCTCGCTCACGGTCGTCTCGGTAAAGATCGCGGCGACGTGGTGTGCCTGCACGGTTTCGATCAGGCGCAGCACTTCCTGCACCGACGGCTCGGACGTGGTGCTGCCGCCCGGAATCACCACGCCGACCAGTTCCAGGCCATAGCGCGCCGCGAAGTAGTTGAAGGCGGCATGGTTGGTGATGATCGCGCGCCGGTCGGCGGGAATCGTCTCGATCAGGGCGCGCACCTCGGCATCGAGCGCGGCCAGCTCGCCCAGATAGTGCTCCGCGTTGGCGGCGTAGGCGTCGGCGTGATCGGGATCGCGCGCGGCGAG
Source organism: Chloroflexota bacterium (assembly GCA_012729765.1). Taxonomy (GTDB): domain Bacteria; phylum Chloroflexota; class Anaerolineae; order Aggregatilineales; family Aggregatilineaceae; genus JAAYCM01. The sequence goes on from JAAYCM010000093.1 coordinate 16,636, forward strand.
CGTGTCGCGGATCGTCAGCGTCCACAGCGCGGCGTTGAGCGGATCGGTCCACACGTGCGGATCGCAGCTTCCGGGATCGTGCGCGTGCTCGTCTTTCTCGTCGTGATGCACGTCGCCGGGGCAGGCCAGCGTATTGAGCGGGCCAAGCGTGCCGCTGAGCAGCGCCGCCGCATCCTGATCGAATGCCGCCGCGACCGCCTCGTAATGTGTGTCGCACGGGGCGCCGAACCGGACCGGCTCTTCATGGCCGCGCTCGCCATTATGCTCGCCGTCGTGCTGCTCAGCGTGATGATCGGGATCGACGACGCCGCTAATGGGCCGGATCGGAACGCACTGCGAGGCGGCGACCACGTTGGCCCCGGCAGCTTCGCGCAGCACGGGCAGCAGCCCTTCCTCATAGTTCGCGCCGACGACAAAGACCAGATCGGCATCGCTCAGCGCGGCGACATCCTGGGCCGAGGGCGAATAGGCGTGCGGGTTCGCGCCGACCGGCATCAGCGATGTGACGGCGGCATCCTCGCCCGCCACCTGCGCCACGACATCGGCCAGGATGCTGAAGCTGGCGATCACGTTCAGCCGGTCGCCCTGCGCCTGGCTGCGCGGCGGGATCGCCGGCAGAGCCAGGATCGCGATCAGAAGCAGAATGGCAGTGGTAATCAGCACGCGTTGGCGTGTCATAGGTTCTCCTCGTGTATCCGCGTGAGGGCGGCGCTACGCCTCGTGGGGCGGCTCGTGCTGGCAGTCGGCGCACACGCCGGAGATTTCCAGCCAGTGGCCGGTGATCTGGTAGCCGGTGCGCGTGGCGACCGTGTCCAGAAAGTCACCCAGCTCGCAGCCGATGACCTCGATCACGGCGTGGCAGCGCTCGCACACGACATGGTGGGTGTGGCCGGGCGTGGCAAGCACATAACCGTGACAGCCATCGGCCAGGTGCACCGCGCGCACCATCTCCAGCGCGTCCATCAGCTCCAGCGTGCGATAGACCGTCACCAGGCCGAGATCGTGGCAGAAATCCTGCCCGCGCTGCTGAATCTCGGCGGGCGAGAGCGGCTTGGCGGTTGCCAGCAGGGCGTGCAGAATCGCCCGGCGCGGCTGGGTGAGCTTGTGGCCGTGCGCGCGGAATTCATGCGCCAGCGTGTCGAAACGGTGATCCATCATTGGCTGTCTTGCACATCCCCACCGGATAGCTAACTGAAAAGGTTTTTCATTACGAGATTGTATAGAAGCAGCGGGGCGATGTCAATTGCGGGTTTGGGCCAAAACGGATAGGGTAGCCGGGTGAGGAGCGTTTAGCGGCTGTAATGCATTTTTACCCCCCATCCCCCGGCCCCTTCCCACACTGCTGCGCGGAGGGAAGGGGAGCACGGTGGCGGCTTGGAAGTCCTTCCCACCTAGTAGGGGAAGGATTTAGGATGGGGGGGCAGAGGTGGCCGCCTGCTTCAGTTTTCTGAAACGCATAATACGCTTTAGGTGAGGGCAGCGCACGATGATCGAAATTGTGTGGGAGATTGTCGCGAGGCTAGAAGCGCAGGGCCAGCTTGAGCTGGTGTACGGCCCCGGCGGCGCGTGGGGCAGGCTGTTCGGCAAAGCGCCGGGCTTCCGGGGCACCACGCTGCTGCATGACATCCATAATCCAAGGCGCTATCTGATCATCGACCTGTGGGATACGGAAGCACAGCGCGAGCAGGCGCTCCGCGACGACGCGGATGAATACACCCGGCTGGAAGCTGATCTCGAAGGCTGGACGGAGTCCAGGGTTGAGGTTGGGGCCTTCAGGCTGCGTGCCGACGCGACCGTCCGCCCGCGTGGCAAACCCGGTCGCCGGAGTCGTTAGCGCACGCCTCACAGCAGTTCGTCGAGGAAGGCGTCCAGGTCTTCGGGATGCAGCGCGCCGAGATGCCGGTAGCGGACGGTTCCGCTGCGGTCGATCACGAACGTGGTCGGAATCTGGAGCACGCCGAAGGTCTGGTACAGCTCCAGGTCGGACGACAGCGCGACATCGAGCGAGAGATCGTAGGTGTCCAGAAAAGCGCGGATATCCTCTTCGGTCTGGCCGGACTGCGGGTCGGTGATCGTCACCACGCGGACCTCGCCGCCGTGCTCGTCCTGCATCGCTTGCAGCGCGGGCATCTCCTCTTTGCACGGCTCGCACCACGTCGCCCAGAAGTTGAGGAAAACGACCTGGCCTTCGAGATCGCGCAGGCGCAGCGCCTCGCCGTCGAGTAGAGTCAGCGTGAAGTCGGGCACCGGCTGATCGTGCAGCGCGTCCGGCTGAGGCTCGACGGTCGGGAGCGGCGTGGGCGGGATGAACGTTACCGGCGCGGGCGTGGGAAAGCTGGCCCCGGCGGGCGCGGTCGGGTTGGGATCGTCGCCGCCGCTGCGGGTGAGAATCACCCCCGCGACGACGATCCCGATCAGGGGCAGGGCGAGCAGCGGCAGCCAGCGCACCAGCGCCGGGGCCCCGGCGGGACGCTGTTTGCGGCGGGCGGCCTGCATCGAGCGGCGGGTGTGGCGCACCACGCGGAAGAAGTTGGCGATATGCGGGCCGGGCCGGATATGGCTGACCTCGTCACCGTAGATCGTGCTGATCGGCACCGCGTCGAGGGTGTAGCCGCGCTGGACCGCGATCAGGATCATCTCGACCTCGAACTCGAAGCCCTGTTCCACGCTGGCGAGCATCGCTTCCATCAGGCGGCGGCTGACCAGCCGGTAGCCGGACTGGTTATCGCGCACGGTCTGGCCGAGCGCCCACGAGAACATCCAGCGGCCCAACGTGTTCGAGAGATTGCGTGGGAAGGGCATCCGGCGGAACTCGCGCTCCCCGATGATCAGGTCGGCGCCGCGCGCGGCATAGGCTTCGAGGAAGCGCGGGATCTCGTCGGGATCGTGCTGGCCGTCGGCGTCGAGCATGATCACCGCCGCGTAACCGTGCTCAAGCGCCCAGCGGAATCCGGCGTGCAGGGCCGCGCCTTTGCCCTGGTTGGGCACCTGGCGCAGCACGTCTGCCCCGGCGGCTTCGGCCCGCTCCGCGCTGTGATCCTTCGAGCCGTCGTCCACCACCAGCACCGGCAGATAGGCGCGCGTGCGGGTCACGACGTCCGCGATATGGGCTTCTTCGTTATAGGCCGGGATCAGCGCCAGAACGCGCGCGTCCCCCGAACTCGATTGGCTGCTCACGCCGTTTGCCCTTCCTGATTGTAGCCTGCTGGCTAACGCGGCTGCGATGCATTTTTTGCCCCCCATCCCCCGACCCCTTCCCCCACTGCTGCGCGAAGGGAAGGGGAGAACGGCGGAACTGTCAAGTCCTTCCCCCCTTGTGGGGGAAGGATTTAGGATGGGGGGCGGACGCGCAGAGCCTCTAGCGCGGCTTCTTTTGATGCTTGCTCGGATCGGTGCCTACGATGCGCTCGACCGGCAGCACAAACACGACGCCGGTGTTCGGTACGGTGTTGATATCGCCGAGCACATGGCCAGCGGCATCGATCAGCGGATCGACCAGTGCGTCCTCGACCACCGACAGGATCGTCTGGTTGGTTTCTTCGATCTGATGCAAAACGCTCGCCATCGAAACGAACAGCGACAGCTCCAGCGATTTGCTGCGCTCGCGCAGGTGGTGCAGGCCATAGCTTTCGAGCATCGTGACGCCGGTTGCCCCGACTGCTTCCCAGGCTTCGGCGACGGCCATTGCCTTATCGATCTGCGGCGTAATCAAAACGACCAGTTTCATGCCTTCACTCCTCAAACTTCTGCTGCGGTATCGCGCGCTGTGCGGGGCGGGCCGGGATCGATCGCGGTCGGATAGTTGCGAAAGACCAGGCGCACCAGCGGCGGCGTGATCACCGTCGTCAGCAGGATCACCAGAAAGACCGGCTCGAACAGGCGTTGTTCGAGCATACCCGCCGAAAGCAGCAGCGACGCGATGATCAGGCCGACTTCGCCGCGCGAGATCATACACACGCCCACCCGCAGCGATTCACCCGACGTGAAGCCGCCCAGCCGCGCTCCGAACCCGCAGCCCACCACCTTGGTTACGACCGCCACCACCAGCAGCAGGATCGCCAGCGGGATCATGTCGCCGCCGATGCTGGTCAGGTCGGTTTGCAGCCCGACGTTGACAAAGAAGATCGGCACCAGGAACGAGTAGGAGATCGGTCGCACGGCGTTTTCGATCTGGTGGCGGATGCGCTCGGTGGTGCGGCTGAGGCCCATCCCGGTGATAAACGCGCCGGTGATGGCGGCGACCCCACCGAGGACTTCTGCCGACCAGCCAAACAACAGGGCCGCGATCAAGGCGAAAGCCGCCATGCTCTGGGTGAACTGCGTGCGGCGGTGCAGCCAGGCAAACAGGCGCGGCAGCACAAACCAGGCGACCAGCAGCGCGCCCGCGAGATAGAGCATCATGCGCACGAAAATCCAGAGCAGCTCGCCGACCGAGGCCGCTTCGGTGTTTGGCCCCAGCGTGGCGATCACGATCGACACCAGCAGGATCGCCAGGATGTCGTCGGCGACGGCCATCGCCAGCAGGCCAACGCCCTCTTTGGTGCGCAGGACGCCTAACTCTAACAGGGTTTGGGCCGAGATGCTGACCGAAGTGGCCGACATCACCACGCCGACGAAAATCGCCGTTTCCACCGAATAGCCGAACGGCGCGACGATGGGGATACTTGCCACCAGCGGCAGCACGGCTCCCAGCGTCCCGCCCAGGATGGCGACCTTGCCGACCGAGAGCAGCTCCGGCAGGTGAACTTCCAGGCCAACGGCGAACATCAGGAACAATACGCCCAACTCAGCCAGTTCTTTGATGGTGTGGCCGAGCATCTCCGGGTTATCGAAGATGCCCCAATGCAGAAGATTGAGCAGAGTTGGGCCGAGGAAAACCCCCGCTAGCAGCTCACCAAACACACGCGGCTGGCCCACGGAACGCGCCGCTGAGCCGGCGAGCTGGGCCGCGCCGATGATCAGGCCGAGCGCCAGAAAAAGCTGTACAACTGATCCACCTTCCACTATAACTCCTTTCCCTCTAGAGGCTGTTATGCACTCTTATCCCCCATCCCTCGGCCCCTCCCCCCACTGCTGCGCGGAGGGAAGGTGAGCACGGCGGCGTTTTTCAAGTCCTTCCCTCATTTTGGGGGAAGGATCTAGGATGGGGGAAGGGCCGTTCGCCTCATTCAGCGTTTCGAAATACATAACACGCTCTAGCAATCTATATCGCAGCACCCCGCCTTCCGGGCATGATCGGATCTGGCAAGCGGCAGTTATCCCGCGCGCCCGCTCAGCTTTTTTGCGTGTCGGGGTGGGGTGCTTCGAGCCGGAATTCCTGTTTGTAACCAAAGCGCCGGGCGTTATCGAGCCAGCGCAGCCAGCGGGGCCGCAGCACATAGATCACACTCTGCTCGATCAGCTCGGCGAAGCGCTCGTTGACGAAGGGGAACTTGGCGCGGTAGAGGGCCAGGGCGCGCTGGCGCTCGTCGTCTTCTACCACCGGCACGACGTCGCCTTCGATCTGCACGCCCTTGATCCCGGTCCATTCCCAGGTGGGGACGTAAATCGCGGCAGCGGCATCGTTCCAGTCCGCGACGTTAAGGCTGTGGCGGCTGTCCGGGCTGGAGATCCAGTAGAGGTTGAAGTCATCATCGCTGGCGAAAAAGAGCGGCGCGGCCTGGGGACGACCGTCTTTGACCCCGGCGGTGGCAAGCGTCAATGTGGACTGCCCGGCCAGGAACTCGCGCAGCACAGGGCGCAGATCGTCCGGCAGCAGGGGGATGTCGGTCATGGCGATCTCCCTTTGAGGCCCAGCCACTCGAAATACAGATCGTTCTCGACGCCGAGGCGCCGCAGTGCGCGCCCGACCGTCCCGTTAATCATATCGTCTATTGTCTGCGGCTGCCCATAAAACGCGGGAACAGGCGGCATGATGATCGCGCCGTTTTCGGCGGCCTGGACCATCAACCGCAGGTGGCCCAGGTGCAGCGGCGTCTCGCGCACCAGCAGCACCAGCGGGCGGCCTTCCTTAAGCTGGACATCCGCTGCCCGTGCCAGCAGATCGCTTGAATAGCTGTGGGCGATGGCCGACAGACTTTTGATACTGCACGGAGCGACGATCATGCCCAGCGTGGCGAACGATCCGCTGGCGATGCTGGCCCCGACATTCCCCGGCTTGTGGACTTCGTGGGCCAGCGCCTCGACCTCGCTGACCTTCCAGTGTGTCTCCTGGACGATGGTGATCTTGGCGGCATCGGACAGTACCAGGTGCGTTTCGATGGTATTCGCCTGCCGCAGCACTTCCAGCAGGCGAATACCGTAGATCACCCCACTCGCGCCGGAGATTCCGACGATCAGGCGTTGAGCGGCGGGCGGCATTACCGGATGACTCGAACGTGCATCAGTGATCCACGCCCACCATCACGCTTGACGCCTTGATGACGGCATAGGCTTCCTTGCCGACGGCCAGCCCCAGATTCTCCGCCGACTCTTTGGTGATGATCGAGACGATCTCGATCCCGCCCGGCAGCTCGATCACGACTTCAGTGTTGACTGCGCCCGGCGTCAGCTTCTTGACGGTGCCCTTGAGCATGTTACGTGCACTGGTTTTCATGGGTTGAACTCCTTTTTGGGGGAATGATGTGCTGCGGCGTTGCGCTAGACCAGTTATAACAAATTGGCCGGGAGCATCCTAATCCCAGCGAGTGACCATCCTCACGCCGGTGGTTTGGTGCCCCAATGCACGGCCATCGTGCCGAACATAAAACGCCGGCAGCCGACCTCGATCAGACCGGCGGCACGCATCAGGGCGGCCAGCTCTTCAGCGGTCTTGAAACCGAGCGTGCTCTCCGGCAGATAGCTGTAGGCGTCGGCCTGCCCGGTGATGATGCGGCCCAGGGTCGGGATGATGTATTTGAGGTGGGCCTGGATGAACGGGCGCAGCAGGTTGCGCGGCGGGGGAGTCGTGTCGAGCGTGACCAGCCGCCCGCCCGGCTTGAGCACACGGATCTGCTCGGCCAGCGCGCCGGGGATATCGGTCACGTTGCGGAACAGGTAGCCGCTGGTGACGGCATCGAACACCGCGCCGGTATAGGGCAGGTGCAGCGTGTCGGCGGCCTGCCACGCGATCCCGTTCGCGCCGCTGCGCCGCTGCCCGACGCGCATCATCGGCAGGGCGAAATCGGCGGCGACCACGCGCAGATCGGGCACCTGCCGCCGCGCTTCGAGCGCGATATCGCCGGTGCCGGTGGCGATATCGAGCAGCCAGCCGCCGGGGGGCAGGTGCGCCTGCCGGACCACGAAGCGCCGCCAGGATCGGTCCTGGTTGAAGGTCATCAGGCGGTTCATCAGGTCATAGCGCGCGGCGATGCGCCCGAACATATCCTGCACGTAGGCGGCGTGCTCGTCCGGTGGGGGAGCAGTCATATGCCTGTGCCCGGTCAGCGGTCGGCGGGCCAGGTGCCCATCACCTGGCGCAGGATGGCAAACTCGCCGAGGTGGTGGGCGTTGTGATCGATCACCAGCAGCAGCTCGCGCAGGACGGTATAGCCGGGCGCGTGGGGCAGCGGGGCGGTCAGATCGACGGTTGGGTCCTGGGCGAGCGCTTGCAGATCGCGGTAATCGGCCTGAAACTGGCGGATCGTCTCGTCCCAGCGGGCCTGATCGGCGCGCTCGTCCGGGGCGGGCCAGTAGCCTGCCGGCCAGGGCGGGGAGACGTGATCGGGATTGCGCACGAACTCCAGGATATCCCACTGGGCGATCCGGATGTGTTCCAGCAGCGCCCAGGGCGTATAGTCAAGGTGGGGCGGGCGGGTGTTGTAATGCTCCGGCGGGAAGTCCTGCACGGCTTCCTCGAAGGTCATGTGCGCGACCCCGCCGCGCAGGAACTGCATGAGGGTTTCGCGCAGGGTTTGATCGGCGGTCATGGTTAAGTGTCCTTTGGTTCAATTAAATTAAGCAATATGGCGCCGGGCATAGACCAGACAGGCGCGTACATCATCGGCTTCGAGCCAGTCGTACACTTCCAGCAAGTCATCGACTGCATCGCCTGCCGCCAGCATCCCCAGTACGTGCTCGACGGCCAACCGTCGCCCACGAATGATGGGCTTGCCGTCGTAGATGCGGGGATCAATCGTGATCCGTTCCAACAGCTTTTGCTCGTCCACAGCGTGCTCCTACGCTTTGTACTATTGTGCTGGATTGATCCTGCTGCTATTCCAGCCTTGCGTCAGGCAAGAGGCGGCGGGCACAAAGACTGTACCCGCCACTCGGTTTTGATGCCAACAAAGATAGACCTGTGCGGCGCTAGCCGCTCGTGTCGGCCTGTGTGTCCAGGTCCAGCGCAACAGAGTTGATGCAGTAGCGCAGGCCGGTCGTGTCGCGCGGGCCGTCCTCGAAGAGGTGCCCCAGGTGCGATCCGCACCGGCTGCACACCACCTCGGTGCGCACCATGCCGTGACTGTGATCCGGCTTCAGCTCGACATTGCCCGCGTCGATCACATCCCAAAAGCTGGGCCAGCCGGAGCCGGAGTGAAACTTGGTATCGGACGCGAATAACGGCAGTCCACACGCCTTGCAGCGATACACGCCCTCGGTTTCGGTGTCCACATACTCGCCGGTGAACGGGCGCTCGGTCGCGGCCTGGCGCAGCACGGCATATTCTTCCGGCGATAGTTCCTGCCGCCATTCTTCCTCGGTCTTGTGAATCTTCTCGGCCATGATCTCTCCTGTGTTCCAATACATCCTGGGGTTCGTTACACTCAGACTCTACTAAAACTCGCCGGCGCGCCGCCACCGCCCGAAGACGCGCTCCAAAAAGTCCACGACCAGATAGAGCACCAGGCCGAGCAGACTCATCGCCAGGATTCCGGCGTACATCTCCTCGAAGCGGAGCCGCTGCCAGGTCAGGGTCACGATGTAGTAGCCGAGGCCCTCGCGCGTCGAGTACTGCTCGGCGATGAACAGCACCGCGATCGCCGTCCCGACCGAGACGCGCAGCGCGGTCAGCACGGCGGGCAGCGAGGCGGGCAGGTAGACGTAGCGGAACAGCGCGCGGCGTCCCGCGCCCAATGAGCGCACCGACTGGATCAGCTCCGGGCGCAGGCTGGCCGCTTCGTCACGCACGACCACGAGAATCTGGAAGAACAGGATCAGCGCGATCAGGAAGATTTTCGAGCGCTCGCCGATGCCCATGATCACCAGGATGACCGGCAGAAACACGACCTTCGGGATGGGATGCACCAGCCCGATCAGCGGCGAGAAGATGCGGTTGAGGGCGCGAATCTGGCCCAGGCCCATGCCGATCGGGGTTGCGATCAGCACGGAAAAGGCGATCGCGGCCAGCACCCGGCGTGCGCTGGCGAACAGGTGTGTTTGCAGGTCGCCCTGCATCTGCTCGACAAACACCGGCCAGACCTGCCAGGGATAGGGCATAATGTCGCGGTCGAGGGCGGCGGCCAGCGCGATCCAGCAGGCGAGGAAGATCGCCAGAGCCAGCGCCAGGTTGAGCAGCCGCGCCAGCGTGCCGCGCGCCACCTGCCGCAGCAGATCGCGCGAGGTGGCGGCGTGTTCCGTGGTGAGTTCGGCTGTCAGGCGCTCAGGCCGAGCAGCGTGCGTAGTTCGTTGCATTTGTCCAGAAAGGTCCGTGTGCTGCGATAGCCAGGCGTGCCCGCGTCGGGATTGGACACGATCACGGCTTCAGTATTCGGCGGGTCGCACAGGACGAGGATATTCCGGCCCAGGATGGCCGCTTCCTCGATGGCGTGCGTGACGATGACACTCGTCAGGCTCATCTCGACCTGAAGCTGCAAGATCAGGTTTTGCAGGTCCTCGCGCGTCAGGGCGTCCAGGCTGCTGAACGGCTCGTCCATCAGCAGCAGATCGGGCTGGAGCGCGAGCGTGCGGGCGATGGCGGTGCGCTGCCGCTGGCCGCCGGACACCGCGCCGGGAAACTTGTTGCGCTGCTCGTAGATGTTCAGGCGGCGCAGCCAGCGTTCGACGAGCTGGCGGGCTTCCCCGCGTGAGGTGGGCGGGACCGAGCGCGGCGCGTGCTTGCCGTCGGGGCCATAGAAGCGCCGGACGCGCAGCCCCAGCGCGACATTGTCCCACACCGTCGCCCAGGGCATCAGGCCGAAGTCTTGCAGGATCAGCCCGGTTTCGGGGCGCGGGCGGCTGATCGGGCTGCCGCCGATGCAGATCGCGCCGCCGGTGGCCCGCCGCAGCCCGGCCAGCAGCATCAGCAGCGTGGTCTTGCCGCAGCCCGACGAGCCGATGATCGACCACGTTTCGCCCGGCGCGACGTGCCAGTTGAAGTCCTGAAAGACGGGCACGCCGCGCGCGCCGTAGCGGAAGGTCAGGTTTTCAATCGAGATCATGATGCTGCGCCGGTTCCCGCGTGCCTATCCGCTGCCGGATCGGCTGCTGGTTTCGCCCGGCTCGGCGGTCGCGTCCGGCGAGACGGCGTCCGGATCCGGCGCGTCCTCGCTAATCTCGCCGATGCCCTCGGTCATCTTCAGGTTGAGCACTATCGTGCCGTTGACGCTGTCTTCGTAGGCTGGCGCATCGTCGATGATCTCCTGCTCAACGAGCCAGGTCATCGTGTCGTTCCAGGCCGCTTCGTCGGTGATGGCATAGGTTGGGAAGGGCGGAAGCCGGTAGGTGTCGCGCACGCTGTCGGGCACGGGTGTCTTTTCCAGCCACAGATCGCGGTAGGCTTCGGGATCGGCGTTGATATCCTCGGCGGCACGATTCCACGCGCGCAGAATGCCTTCGATGTATTCCGGGTGATCTTCGATCAGCGCCGTGCTGAAGCTGATCACGCTCTGGCTGAACTGCGTCTCGACCAGCGCGGTATCATCGGCCACCAGGATCGCGCCGCCCTCGATCGCGGCCTGGGCCAGCGGGTCGGGCAGCACCACGACTTCCATCTGGCCTTCCATCAGCAGTTGGTAGCGGATCGGGATGTTCGGCTCGGCGCGCCAGGACAGATCATCGGCGCTCAGCCCGGCGTCTTCGAGAATCCGCTGGCCGATGTAGTGGATCACCGAGTTCTCCGAGATGCCGATCTCCACGCCGCGCAGGTCTTCGGGCGTGGCGATGCCGCTGTCTGGCGCAGCCAGGACGCGGAACTGCGGCGCATCCTCATAGGCACGGCGGGCCTGCGCTACGATCACGGCGCGTACCTCGTCCTGGTTGAAGATGCCGGTGCTGATCAGGTCGTTGAGCATCCCGTCCAGCTCACCGGCCAGGAAAAGCTGGTCGCGCTCCAGGGCGCTGCTGACCGGGATCATCTCGACCGGCACGCCCTCTTCTTCGAAATAGCCGTTTTGCTCGGCGACGTAGAAGGGCAGCACGTCCAGAATGGGCAGCGCGCCGATCCGCACCGGGTCCTGGCGGGCCTGGGCTGCGCCGGGCGCGAGCGCCGGGGCAAACAGCGCGGCCAGCAGGGCCAGGGCGATCACAACAGCGAGTCGATTCGTGCGCATGACGTTTGTTCTCCGTGTGTAGGTTGGTTCGTCGTTATATCAGCAGCGCGGCAAGCGTCCCGGCCAGGAGCGTCACCGCGATATATGAGTTCATGTTGAAGAAGGCCACGTTGACGCGGCTGAGATCGTCGGGCGATACCAGGCGGTGCTCGTAGATCAGCAGCGCGGCGGTGAGCGCGGCGGCAAGGTAGTAGGGCCACGCCAGCCCGGCAGCCCAGCCCGCCAGCACGAGCAGGATCAGGAACACGATGTGATTGAGCTTGGCGGCACGCAGCGCGCTCGCGTTGCCAAAGCGCGCGGGCCAGGCGTGCAGCCCTTCCGCGATATCGTGTGCGGTGTCCTGGCAGGCGTAGATCAGGTCGAAGCCGGCGATCCAGAACGTGACCGCGCCGATCAGCAGCCACGCGGGCAGATCGTCGGCGGTGAAGAACGAGCCGCGCACCGCGATCCAGCCGCCGCCGACCGCCAGCGCGTCGGTAAAGCCGAGCACCCAATGCGCCAGCACGGTAAAACGCTTGGTGAAGCTGTAGCCGACCAGGAACAGCACGGCGACCGGCGCGAGCGCCAGCGCCAGCGGGTCGAGCAGGGCCGCCGCGATCAGCAGCACGGCCAGCGACACGGCAGCGTAGCGCGTCACGGTGCGGGCATCAATCGTGCCGGTGACGGTCGGGCGATTCATGGTGCGCGGGTTGCGGGCGTCGTAGGCGCGATCGGCCAGCCGGTTGACGGCGAAGGCCAGCGTGCGCGCCGCCGCCATCGCAACCGTCACCCACACGAAGTCCCACAGCGCCGGCAGGCCGCCCGCCGCGAGCACCATCCCGATATAGGCGAACGGCAGTGCGAAGATGGTGTGCTCGAAGCGCACCAGGTCCAGAAAGACGCGCAGACGATAGAGCGCGGTGCCCGGCTGCAAGCCGCGCGCCTGGGCGGAGTCCTTAGCGCGTTGTGTCGATGATCCCATAGAAGCTTTGTCTCTGATGATCAGTAGCCAATTAGCAGCAGTGAGTATGGAAGCCGAAGACGTGAATGACTGTACAATGCTTCTGCAAGATTGCGCGTGTTTTCATAATCTCGGCTTACAGCTGTTCTACGCTTGGACTGATACTTGTATGAATTTGGAACTGCTAAAGCCAGCGTGGTTACTTGAACCATTACCATAGCCTGAATGAGATCACGGTAGACTGCGTTTCCCATCCAGGCACGTCCCGCTTCTATCTCAAGACCGCACTGCCAGCTTGGATTAAAAGCATCAACCTCATACTTTAGGGTAGGCTGTCCACCCTCCCCAAAGAAAACGGGTCTTTCAATCTTATCAGGAGTATGCTTGCTAGCTTCTACTTCAAATCCCAATTCGATCAGGTCCTCTCTCAACACCTGCATAACCTGATCACTTGTTAATCCCTTTGCGAGTGCATTAGTTCCTATTCCTGCTTCATGTTTTCTGAAAGCAGCCACGAGCTCTTCTGCAAAATAAGGCGGCGGCTCTGTACGCGGGAAACTGATATAGCGTATCGATGAACCATCCATCGTTTGTTATCCAATCTGGTAACTTTCCCACTTGCTGTCCACCAGCGCCTTGATCTCGGCGCTCATCTCGATTTCCTGCGGCCAGCCGCGTGGATGGCCGTCGGCGGGGCCTTTGGCGGTCGCGTCGAGCGCGATCGGGCTGCGCGGTGCAGCATCGTCCAGGAAATGATCGACCGGGCCGCCCTGGATCAGAATATCGCGCCGCCAGTCTACATTGCCCAGTGTGCGCCACGCCACGTCCGAAAGGTTGCGCGTGTCCACGAACGAGTCGAGCGCGATCAGGTTCGCGTGCGGGCAGACCTGCCACAGCGCCTCGAACACCTCGCGCACCGGGCGCTGCGCCTTGTCGATCCCGAACACGATCACGGCGGAGTCGCAGGGCGCGTGCCAGTTGTCGCCCACAATGGCGCGGATCGCGTCGGCGGGGCAGGGCGCGGCGGGGGCATAGGGCGTGCGGTCCGGCTTGCGTGTGGCGTCCACGCCGATCTTGCCGCCGTAGGAGTCGCGGATCGCGGCATGGTCGAGCTGATCGACCGGGCCATCGACGATGGTCGCGTCGCGCCGCCAGTCCACGTGGCGCAGCACGGCATCGGCCACCGCGCCCGGATCGTGGACATTCACGTCGGCGTCCACCACCAGGACGCCCTTCGCCAGCATCATCAGGCCCAGGCCCCACAGCCCGTACATCACCTTCTGGGCGTGGCCGGGGAAGCGCGGCTTGATGCTGACGATTACCAGGTTGTGAAACACGCCTTCCGCCGGCATGTTGACATCCACGATCTCGCCCATGAACAACTGCATCAGCGGCAGAAAGAGGCGCTCGGTGGCCTTGCCCATCCAGTAATCTTCCTGGGGCGGCTTGCCGACGATGGTGGTGGGATAGATCGGGTTGGCGCGGTGGGTGATGGCGGTAACGTGCAGCACGGGGAACAGGTCTGGCGGCGTGTAGAAGCCGGTGTGATCGCCGAACGGGCCTTCCATCCGGCTCTCGGTCAGATCGACGTAGCCTTCGATCACGATCTCGGCATTGGCCGGGACTTCGAGCGGCTGGGTGACGCACTGCACGAACGGGACCGGTCCGCCGCGCAGCCACGCCGCCAGCAGATACTCGTCGATGCCGGGCGGCAGCGGGGCCGAGGCGCACCACGTCTGCGCGGGATCGCCGCCGAGCGCCACCGCAACCGGGATGCGGTCCTGCTGAATCTGGCGCGCTTCCTGCTCGTGTTCCGCGCCGCCCTTGTGACGCTGCCAGTGCATCCCCAGGGTGCGGCTGTCGTACTGCTGCAAGCGATACATGCCCACGTTGCGCGCGCCGCTGACCGGGTCACGCGTGATGACCTGCGGCAGGGTGATATACGGGCCGCCATCGTCGGGCCAGCAGGTGAGCAGCGGCAGCAGATCGAGCGAGGGGTTGTCGGTGATCACGACTTCCTGGCAGGGGGCGGTGCGGACGCGCTTCGGCCCCAGGCCCAGGCTGCGCAGCGCGCCGAGCAGCTCACCGCCCCGGCGGGCCATCGCGCCGAGGCCCTGCGGCAGCTTGAGGTCGATCAGGCGCGCCAGGTTGTGGTGCAGGTCTTCCAGGTCTTCGACGCCGAGCGCGAGCGCCATCCGCCGCGCCGAGCCGTAGGCATTGATCAGCACGGGGAACGGGCTGCCTTCGACGTTTTCGAACAGCAGTGCCTTGTTCTGTGCGTCTGGACCTTTGCTCACCCGGTCCGCGATCTCGGTGATCTCCAGGTGAGGGCTGACGGGCGTTGTGATGCGCAGCAGCTCGCCTTCCGCTTCTAACCGCTGGATAAACTCGCGCAGATCGGCATAGGCCATGAGGGGATCGCTCCAGGATTTAGAAAATTTTGAACGAAGTGAAACCTTGAAGATTTTATCACAAATATCAGGCAAATCACAACCGCGCTAATCATACCTGCCACACTGGCGGCTGGCAATGGCCTGGCCTGGCGGCAGAACGTTGGTTGACAAGCCCGCCTGCGATTTCGTAAGATGCATATAGAAGATGTTATCCAGGGTCGCGGCTGTGACGACAGGCCACGCACCCCGCGCGTATCTCGAATTCCGGCGTATTCCGTCTGATGGGAAACCTATTAGGGTTACGTTGTCGACTGGTAGATGGTCCCCCGCCCTGAATGCGCATTTCAGACGGGCCGGGACCAAGAGGGGAGTGGGGAGGATGACAGCGGTGGAAGGCTTTGTGTATGCTTGCCGCCTGTCCGAGCTTCCACAGCGCGGCAAGAAAGTCATTCAGATCGGTGAGACGCGCGTGCTGATTATCGCCTGCGAAGGCAAGCTGTACGCCGTCGAAGACAAGTGCCCGCAGACCGGGCGCCCTATCTCGCACGGCAAAGTGCTCGAGTGTACGCTCACGTCGCCGAACACCGGGGCGACGTATGACCTCACCAGCGGCCTGTATCTGCACGGGGGGCTGTCCCCATTCCAGGCACACTGGCTGACGATCTTCCCGCTGCAAGTGATGGACGGCGAGGTGTACGTCCAGCTCTAGCACGGGTGACGCTGTTCAACCCAGACCTGCCCGCCATCATGGCGGGCTTTTTGTTGGCGCGGGCCGGATGGCGGTTCGGGGGAAGGGGCCGGGCTGGGATATAATATTATTTGACGGTTTGGCCGAAAGACCTGCTTTTTTGGTAGTGGCGAACAATTGACTGATAGCAGCCGTTCAACTGCCCCCAGCCCCCGGCCCCTTCCCAC
Source organism: Chloroflexota bacterium (assembly GCA_012729765.1). Lineage (GTDB taxonomy): Bacteria > Chloroflexota > Anaerolineae > Aggregatilineales > Aggregatilineaceae > JAAYCM01. The sequence goes on from JAAYCM010000093.1 coordinate 32,349, forward strand.
GCTGGCGCGGAGGGAAGGGGAGAATGGGAGCGTTTTTCAAGTCCTTCCCACCTTGTGGGAGAAGGATTTAGGATGGGGGCCAAGCAGTCTTCAGTCAAAACCTCACCACTACCCTTTTTTGAAAGGTGAAGCTTGATGGCGAAATACATTTTGGCGCTGGACCAGGGCACGACCAGCTCACGCGCGATTTTGTTTGACGAGGCCGGGCAGCCGGTCGCCAGGGTGCAGCAGGAATTCCCACAGATTTTCCCCCGGCCCGGCTGGGTCGAACACGATCCGCGCGATATCTGGCGCTCGCAGCGCGATGTCGCGCGCGCCGTGCTGGACGAGAAAGGCATCCACGCGCGCGACGTGGCGGCGGTTGGGATCACCAACCAGCGCGAGACGACCCTGATCTGGGACCGCAGCACCGGCGAGCCGATCTATAACGCGATCGTGTGGCAGTGCCGCCGCACCGCCGCGATGTGCGACGCGCTCAAGGCCGAGGGCTACGACCGGGTGATCCGCGAAAAAACCGGGCTAGTGACGGATGCGTATTTCTCCGGCACAAAGGTCGCGTGGCTGCTGGACAACGTCGCCGGGGCGCGCCGCCGGGCCGAGGCGGGCGAGTTGGCCTTCGGCACGGTCGATACGTGGCTGCTGTGGAACCTGAGCGGCGGCCAACTGCACATCACCGACGTGTCCAACGCCAGCCGCACGCTGCTGTATAACATCTACGCGGGCGACTGGGACGACGAGATTCTGGCGAAGCTCAACATCCCGCGCCGCCTGCTGCCCGAAGTCCGGCCATCGAGCGAGGTCTACGGCGAGAGCGTGGGGCACGTGCTCGGCGCGCCGGTCCCGCTGGCGGGCGTGGGCGGCGACCAGCAGGCGGCGACCTTCGGGCAGGCGTGCCTGACGCCCGGCATGGCAAAGAACACCTATGGGACCGGCAGCTTTGTGCTGATGAACACCGGCGAGACGCCCGTCCCATCGCAGTGCGGGCTGCTGACCACGATCGCGTGGCAGCTCAGCGGGCAGGCGGTGGTCTACGCGCTGGAAGGCAGCGTTTTTGTGGCCGGGGCGGCGATCCAATGGCTGCGCGACGGCTTGCAAATCATCGAGTCCGCGCCGGAAGTCGAGCCGCTGGCGAACAGCGTCGAGAGCGCGCAGGGCGTCTATCTGGTGCCGGCCTTTGTTGGGCTGGGTGCGCCGCACTGGGACGCTTACGCGCGCGGAACGCTGGTCGGGATGACGCGCGGCACGACACGCGCCCATCTCGCCCGCGCCGCCCTGGACGCGATCGCGCTCCAGTCGCGTGATGTGCTCGAAGCGATGCACACCGACGCCGGGATCGAATTGAGCGCGCTGCGGGTGGACGGCGGCGCGTCGCGCAACAATTTGCTGATGCAGATTCAGGCCGACGTGCTGGGCGTGCCGGTCGAGCGGCCCGCGATCACCGAGACGACGGCGCTGGGCGCGGCCTACCTGGCCGGGCTGGCGGTCGGCTTCTGGCCGGGCGTGGCTGCGCTGGCCGAGCAGTGGCAGGTCGAGCGCGTGTTCGAGCCGCGCATGGACCCCGGCGAGCGCGACGCCCTGATCGCAGGCTGGCAGCGCGCCGTCGAGCGCTCGAAAGGCTGGGAACAGTAGCCGATGTACGAACCCTGTGCGGAGTGCAGTTTTCCGCCCCTGGCCGCGCCGTATGATGGCGCGCTGCGGGCGGCGGCGGCCTGGATTCTGGCGCGCTTCGAAGTGCGGGGGATTATCGCCAGCGGCACGATCATTCGCGGCAATCCCGGCCCATCCAGCGATCTCGGCCTGTACGTGATCCACGCCCGGCCCCAGCGCCAACGCCTGCAATATACCTTCGAGGGCGTGCCCGCCGAGATTTTTGTCAATCCGGTGCGCGCGATCGAACGCTATTTCAGGGACGAGCGCGAGGAGGGCAGGCCGATCACGGCGCACATGCTGGCTACTGGATATGTCGTGCTGCGGCGCGATGATGTGGTGGACCGGCTGCGCGAGCAGGCGCGGGCGCTGCTGGATGCTTCGCCCGATCCCGGCCCGGAGCGGCTGCGCATGCTGCGCTATGTGGCGGCGACGTCGTATGAGGACGCGCGCGACATGGCCGAGATCGATCCCGCCACTGCCGGGATGATCCTGGGCAGGGCCGTGCGCGAGATGCTGCACTACCGTTTCTGGCACGCCAACCGCTATCTGCCGCGCGACAAAGACCTGCTCGACGCGCTGCGCGATCTTGATGCCGAGCTGGCCGGGGCCGCGCGCGCGTTCTACAGCAGTGAGGCGTTCGAGCGGCGGCTGGCGCTGGCCGCGCAGATCGCGGATCAGACCATCGGTGTGCACGGCTTCTTCGAATGGGAGTCCCCGCCGGAAGATGTAGCGGAAGATTGAGAATGGAATGGACGTGTATCGTTAGCCGAATGATGCGGGCATGGCATGGGCCGTGCCGGGCATGTGTGAGAGGACGAGAGCTATGGTAAGCCAGTCGGATCTATCAGACTACGGGACTTTCCAGCAGCGCGTGACGGCGCTGTATATGCAGGAACGGTATGCCGAAGCGCTGGAGCTGGCGAACGCCGCCCAGGAGCACTTCAGCGAAAACGAGAACATCACCTACTATCTGCGCGCCTGCCTGTCGTCGATGGTGGGTCAGGGCGACCAGGCGCTCGCCCTGCTGCGCACAGCGCTCGATGCCGGGTACTGGTATCCTGACCTGTTCTGGAACGACACCGACTTCGATTCCATCCGTGATCGTCCGGAGTTTCAGGCACTGCGGGAGCGGTCGGACCGGCAGCAGGATACGGCGCGCACCAACGCCCGCCCGGAGATGCCGGTCGAGCTGCCGGGTGGGGCAGGGCCGTTCCCGGCGCTGATGGCGCTGCACGGCAACATGCACAGCGCGGCGATCGATGCCCCCAACTGGCGTCCCGTGTTGAAGACGGGCTGGCTGTTGGCGCTGCCCCAGGCGTCGGAGCCAGCCGGGAAGGGTATGTTCGTGTGGGACAATCGTGAGCAGAGCGAGGCCGAGCTGCTGACCCACTATGCGCGGCTGGTCGAAGAGTATCCGGTCGATCTGGCGCGCGTGATTCTCGGCGGCTTTTCGATGGGGGCCGAGACGGCGCTCTACCTGGCGCTGAAGGGTGCGCTGCCGGTGCGCGGCGTGCTGGCGGTTGCGCCGGGCGGGCCGTATACCCGCCAGCCGGAGTTGTGGCAGCCTTTGATCGATGGCGCGCGCGGGCGCGGCCTGCGGATTTACCTGATCATGGGCGGGCGGGATGTCGCCGCCGCGCAGACACGGGAGCTGGCTGAGATGCTGCGCGCCGGTGGGATCGTGTGTGAGTTGGAAGATCACGCCGAGATGGGGCACATCTTCCCGCCCGATTTCCGGCAGCGCGTGCCCGATCTGCTGCGCTGGATTCTGGGCGAGGCGTAGGGCCGCATTTTTGCGGTATCATCGGCGGGCAGGTGTCAGGCATTTACCCCCTCATCCCCCGGCCCCTTCTCCCTCGTAAACGGGGCTGAGGGGGCGACAGTAGAAAAAAGAAGGGAACATCTGGCATACTTGTGGGTGTGAAACCAGACAAGGAGACACCAGATGAACCCTAAGAAACTATACCAGTGGGTGAAGCAGAGTAGCAAGGA
>JAAYCM010000094.1 GCA_012729765.1 Chloroflexota bacterium
CATTCCTTGCTACTCTGCTTCACCCACTGGTATAGTTTCTTAGGGTTCATCTGGTGTCTCCTTGTCTGGTTTCACACCCACAAGTATGCCAGATGTTCCCTTCTTTTTTCTACTGTCGCCCCCTCAGGGTGAAACGTGGGGGAAGGGGCCGGGGGATGGGGGGTAGAAATGCATGACGCTCTAGCCGGGAGAAACGCCGGGCGGCAGGTTACCGATCACGTTTCCGTGCTCATCGGTTGCGAACAGCCCTTTCGTTACGTCCAGCATCACGTAGGTGTTCCCCCAGGGATCGCGCACGACGGCCAGACGCCCAATCTCGATATCGAAGGGCGGCACAACGATGCTGCCCCCCATCTGCCCGAAGCGCTGCGCCGCCTCATCCGCCGATGGCACCTTGAAGCAGACTTCCGGTGGGTGCGGCTCCGTGTGCAAAACGATTTCGGCTTCACTGTTGGGGATTCGCAGCCCGACCGCCCGATCGGTGCGCCAGATCAGCTCGTGTCCCAACTGGTCACGATAGAAACGCAAGCCTGCTTCCAGGTCCGCCACATACAGCCGGACGCAATCAACGCTGTCGAACATGCTCCCCGATCCTTGTTAGTGACCTGACGAAGAGCTTATTTTAGCCCGAATCCAGGATAAAAAAGAGAACATCCCTTGCCGGAACCTGACACCCCAGCCAGCCGATGTTCTCATGATGATCCCAAATTCGGGTTTACTTCCCGCCCGACTCGCGGTCCAGCCCTCACATGCGGCGCGAGCCTTGGTCCGCTTCCAGCGACGAAAGCTGCGTTTGCAGGTCCTCGATCTGCTCGGTCATGCGCAGGATAATCTCGACCCCCGCCAGGTTGACGCCCAACTCCTGCGTCAGGCGGTTGATCTTGTGCAGCCGCTCGACTTCACGCTGCGAGTAGAGGCGGATGTTCCCTTCGGTGCGACGTGGGACGACCAGGCCCAACTGTTCATAGTTGCGCAGCGTTTGCGGGTGCAGATCGACCATCCGCGCAACCACGCCGATGGTAAAGCACGGCTCGTCACGTGGCACTCTATCGTTCATGCTCGCTCAACTCCGTCTACGGACGGACGCCCAACTCAACATCGAGATCGAGGGTCTGCCCACCGCGCACGATGGTCAGCACGACCGCATCGCCGGGAGACGTGTTCTCGACCAGATAGGCTACCAGATCGTTGATATCGCGCACCGTCAGGCCGTTGATGGCGACAATGATATCGCCGTCACGCGGGACGGGCACGCCGCGTACCTGCGTGGCTTCCGTGCCACCCTGCAGCCCGGCGCGTGCCGCCGGCGATCCCTGGAATACTTCGCTCACCAGCACGCCATAGCGCACCGGGAAGCCCAGTTCCTCAGCCAGCACTGCCATGCTCAGGCCGCGCTCGGTGGTCGGCGTCGAGATGCCGAGCCACGAATACTCGGCATGGCCGCCGCTGATCAACTGCGGGATGACACGCTTCATGGTGTTGACCGGCACGGCGAACGCGATCCCCTGGAAGCCGCCGCTCTCGGTGCGGATGGCGGTATTGATGCCGATCACGCGGCCATACGAGTCCAGCAGCGGGCCGCCGGAGTTGCCGGGGTTGACCGCTGCATCAACCTGAATGATCGAGGGATTGTTGTAGCCCTGATAGTTCTGGTCAAGGAGCTGCGCCGAAGGCAGCGACCGCCCCAGTGCGCTCACGATGCCGGTCGTCATGCTGCCGTCCAGCCCGAACGGATTCCCGATCGCAATCACGCGCTGGCCGACGGAGAGCGTGTTGCTGTCGCCCAACTCGACCGGCACCAGCGGCGACTCGGCGGGATCGACCCGGATCACGGCCAGGTCGCTGTAATCGTCCACGCCCACCAGCTCGGCATCGGCGATGTAACCGTCGAAGAACGTCACCAGAATCTCTTCGGCATCGCGGACGACATGCGAGTTTGTGACAATATGCCCGTTCATGTCGAACACGAAGCCGGAGCCGCTGCTGTCGATAAAATCAAGCTCGGCATGAAACCGCCCCACGATCTCGATATTGACGACCGAAGGATTGACCCGCTCGTAGATGTTGTTCAGCAGCAGATATTCCGCGTCGGCCTCGACGATCACATCCTGCGCGATCGGTGTCGGCGTGATCAACTGGTAGGACTCGGTCGCGGTCCAATTGCTGGGGCGGTAGTTCGCGGCCACGAGATCGGCTTCCGACGGCTCGCTGCGCGCAAAGGGGTTGGAGACATCTTCATCGGGCACGAACAGGTAGCTGACCATCATCGCAACCATGGCGATAATCAGCACCAGCGTTACCGCCCCCATCGCCAGCCCAATGAAAAAACCCATCCAACGCCGCGAGCGCGTGGGCTGCTCCTCGTCGTCGGGCATCCAATCGTCATGATGATTCCACTGCCAATCGTTCATCCGTTATCCACCTTCTCGCTCACCCACCACGCACCATTGGCTGGAGTGAACCAGAGGACCGGACATCTCGCCCGGCCCTACCACTACGTTTATGATTCTGCGCGCAGGTCCCGCAACTCTTGAAACAGTGCTTGCTCGCGCTCGCTCAGGTTGGTCGGAACCTGGATCAACACCCGTGCATACAAATCGCCAAAGGCGTCCTGCTGCCGCAGTTTGGGCATCCCTTTGCCGCGCAGGCGAATGCTCTGGCCGGACTGTGTGCCCGGCTTGACATTCAGCGACACGCTGCCACCCAGGGTCGGCACGCGCACCGCACCGCCCATCACGGCGGTATAGAGCGGGACCCTGATCTCAGTGTGCAGGTCGTCGCCTTCGCGCCGGAACTGCGGATGCTCCAGCACCTCGACATTGACATACAGCGCGCCCGGCTGCCCGCCGCCGTAACCGGCCATACCCTGGCCGCTCAGCCGGACACGCGTCCCGGTTTGAGCGCCCGCCGGAATCTTCACATTCAACTGGCGATCGCCAAGCTGCACGGTGCGTGTTGTACCGTTATACGCTTCTTCCAGCGAAATCTGGGCCGTAACTTCGAGGTCCTGGCCAGGGAGCGCCCGGCGCGTGGTGCGGCGGCGCTCGGTGCGCGTCCCGCCCATGCTGCCGAAGATCGTGCGGAAGAAATCCGAAAAGCCGCCTATGTCGTCGGCGTCCATATACTCCACGCGATAGCCGCCGCCCGGAAAACCGCCCCCCGGCTGGCCGGATGTCCACTGTGACCAGTCGAAGCCGCCCGGCTGGCCGCCCGTGCGCTGCCACTGCTGGTAACTGCTGCCCAGCTCGTCATACTTGCGGCGTTTTTCAGCGTCGGAGAGGACCTGATAGGCTTCGTTGACTTCCTTGAAGCGATCTTCCGCCTGCTTATCGCCGGGATTTACGTCCGGGTGATATTGGCGCGCCAGCTTGCGGTACGCCTTGCGGATGTCTTTGTCCGAGGCGCTGCGGTCCACGCCGAGAATTTCGTAATAGTCGCGATACTCCATCGCTCGCTCAATTCCTCTTCTGCCAGCTTACAACACAATTCTGAGAAACACGTTAGGCTCAAATTAATGAAACACCACAAACCGGAATTTCCCTGACCGGATTCTAGAACTTTAGTCCAGGCGAGTCAACCTTGTTGAGTGTTTTCTTATAACTTGTTTACGTGTCTCAGCCGGTGTGCGCTGGTCAGTAGCTCGGTTATAGCCTGATTACCGGCGGCTGCCCACCGCAACCGGCGATCCTCCCATATCGTAATCTTGATTATGCGTGCCTCGCGCATTTGGCTAGAATAGGAGCGATGATGTGTTCGTCGTGTGAGGAAGAAGGGCAAAAGCCACTGTGAGAAACCGTCTACGAGTTTTGATGTTGGGCCTGGCGGTCAGCCTACTGCTGGTGGCTGGCCTGGCAGCATGGAATGTGGGCAGCGTTCACTCGCAGGACAACCGCAGCCTGCGCTGGAACCGCTACGACGTCACGATCAACAACTTCGACACCTCCGCCAACCGCTTCGACGTCACGGAATCGTATGTGCTGGCAATCGAAACCGGGCCATTTTCATTCGGCTTTGCCGAGATTCCGATGGATCGTCTGGAGCGCATCACGAATGTCATCGTGTACCAGGACGGGACGCCGCTCAATGCAACCTGCAGCGGCGCGCGCGGGACATTCTGCGCGACCGGGATCGAGGACTATTCGATCCGCTACTACTTCCGCCGCCCGGCGGAAAGCGGGGATCGGGTCAACATCGACATCCGGTACACCGTCCATGGCGCGCTGCGCTCGTATGAAGATGGCGACCAGTTGTATTGGGTTGCCGTGCCCGGCGACCGCGCCTTCCCGATCATGGAGTCGATTGTTAGGGTCGAGCTACCACACGGCGTCGCTCCGGAAGTTACCGCCAGCTATCCCGACACGTGGCGCGAGACGATCAGCGGCAGCGTGATCATATGGGAAGCGCCGGTCCGCCTGGGGGCCAACGATTCGGTCGAGGTGCGCGTGCAGTACCCGCACAATCCGGTGATGGAAGAGCCAGGCTGGCAGGCCGGGTATGATCGCACGGTCTGGTATGAGGAGAACGTGCAGCCGATCGTCTCGCTGGTGCTGATCGTGCTTACCCTGCTAGCCGGGATCGGCGGGGTGCTGCTGGTCGTGACCCGCTACCTGAGTCACGGACGCGATCCCAGCGCGGTCGTCGTGCCAGAATATCTGAACGAGCCGCCGTCGGACGATCCACCGGGCGTGATCGGCGTGCTGCTCGACGAGCGCGCGGATATGAAGGACATCATGGGCACGATGATGGACCTGGCGCGGCGCGGTCATTTCGTGATCGAGCAGACCGAGTCGGGCGGCGTGTTTGGGATGTTCACCAGTACCGACTTCATCTTCCACCGCGCCGACGACGCGACCGACGATCTGCTGCCCTACGAGGAGACGCTGATGCGGGGCCTGTTCCCCCGCAAGCGGAAGGAAACCTCGCTCTCCGACCTGCGCAACAAGTTTTACGAGCACATCGGGGCCATCCACGAGCAGATGTACCGCGAGCTGGTCAAGCGCGGCTACTACACGCGCTCGCCCCAGACCACACGTAATATGTGGCTGTTTGGCGGCATCGGCCTGCTGCTGCTCGCGGGCGGCGCTTTCTGGGTCGGCATGATGCTCACCTTCATTTCGCCGTTCATGTGGGTGCCGGCGTTCGGTATTGGTCTGGTCGGGGTGGCGGCGATGGCCGCGTCCAGCGCGATGCCGGCCAAGACGCCGAAAGGCGCGCAGGAAGCCGCCCGCTGGAACGCGTTCCGCCGCTACCTGTCGAATATCGAGCGCTACGCCGATCTGGAGCAGGTGACCGACCAGTTCGAGAAGTATATCGGCTATGCGGTCGTCTTCGGGATGGAAGACGAGTGGATTCGTGACTTCTCGCCCGTCTTGCAGTCGATGCCGACCTGGTACTTCCCGACCTACGTCGGCGGTCCCTGGCACGGCGGGTATCGTGGCCGCCGCGTCTATACCGGGACCGGATCGGGCATGGGGCGTGGCATGGGTGACATCAATCTTGGCGGCCCCGGCGGCCTGAACGAGATGAGTCAGTCGCTCACGCAGGGCCTCAACGCGATGAACAGCGGCATGACGCGGATGCTCAACGACGCCAGCAGCGTTATGACCAGCCGGCCCAGCAGTTCTGGCTCCGGCGGTGGGGGCTTTAGCGGCGGAGGCGGCGGAGGCGGCGGCGGAGGCGGCGGCGGGGGCAGCCGGGGCTTCGGCTAAACCGCTGGGCCGCCGGCGAGTGGGAGCACACACAAGGACGGAAACACATGAACCTGAACCGTTTGGCAGGCATCTTCCTGATTGTGATCGGGGTGATCATCGGCGTGGTGGCCGCGTCGTGGCTGTTCACCAATGAGGACCTGACCGGACCGGCCCGCATCCTGGGGCTGGGTATCGCGCTGCTGGTGCTGGTTGCGCCGCTGGTGGGCGCGGGCCTCTATCTGACCGTCTTCGGCGGGCGGCAGGCGCGCAGCGAGCAGCAGGCATCCGAGCAGCGCAAGCTGCTCAACATCGTCCAGGCGCGCGGGCAGGTCCCGATCGAGGATGTGGCAATCGAGATGCAGCTCCCGCGCGAGCAGATCAAAGCCATGCTCTATGGCCTGGTCGGGCTGGGCGTCTTCAGCGGCTATATCAATTGGGATAAGGGCGTGCTCTATTCGAGCGACGCCAGCCAGCTCCGCGAGCTGAAGCAGTGCCCCAACTGCGGCGGCGAGATCACGCTCAGTGGCAAGGGCATCGCGCGCTGTCGCTTCTGCGGGACGGAGTTTTTCCTGTCCTAGCGCGCCTGCCCATCCCGGCAAATCAGCGGCCCACAATCCCCGGATGGCGCGTGCGTCCGGGGGTTGTTTGCGGCTGTCCCCACCTGTCTTTTGCCGGCGAGTGGTTTCTTTGACCCATTTCGTAGAAAATCCACCTGTTAAAGCACACCGTTCATCTGATAAAATAAGATGGTTTTCTACCCGACCGGTACCACCCGGCTTAAGAATACGAGGTTCGACGATTCACTGTGACCCAAATGCGCGCGGATATTCGCAATATCGCCATAATCGCCCATGTCGATCATGGTAAGACCACGCTGGTCGATGGCATGCTCAAGCAGGCGAAGGTGTTCCGCGACGCCAGCACCGCCGGCGAGCGCATCCTCGACTCGAACGCGCTCGAACGTGAGCGCGGCATCACAATTCTGTCGAAAAACACCGCCGTTACCTGGAACGACATCAAAATCAACATCGTCGATACGCCCGGCCATGCCGACTTCGGCGGCGAGGTCGAGCGCGTGCTCAACATGGTCGATGGCGCGCTGCTGCTGATCGACGCGGTGGATGGGCCGATGCCGCAAACCCGCTTCGTGCTGCGCAAGGCGCTGGAACTGGGCCTGCGGATCATCGTCGTGATCAACAAGATCGACCGGCCCTACGCGCGCGTCGAAGAAGTGCTCAACGAGACATTCGATCTGTTCATCGAGCTGGGAGCTACCGACGAGCAGGCCGAGTTCCCGGTGGTGTACGCCGTTGGGCTGGAAGGCCGCGCCGGGTACGATCCCGACCAGACCGCGCCGGACCTGGCGCCGCTCTTCGAGACAATCGAGAAGGAAATCCCCGGCCCACAGATCGATCCCGACGCGCCGCCGGTGCTCCAGGTCACGACCCTGGAATACGACAACTACAAGGGCCAGATCGGTGTGGGGCGGCTGCTCTCTGGCGTGCTGCGCCGGGGCGCGGATGTGGTGCGCGTCACGCCGGATGGCACGCGCGAGACGGGCAAAATCGTCTACCTGTTCACCTATCACAACCTCGCCAAACAGGAAGTGCCCGAAGCGCTGGCCGGAGACATCGTCGCGTTTGGCGGCTTTGAGGAGCTGCGCATCAGCGACACGATCGCCTACCCGCAGATCGACCAGGCGCTGCCGCCGATCCGCATCGAGGAGCCGACGGTGCGGATGACCTTCGGCGTGAACACGTCACCGCTGGCCGGGCGCGAGGGCAAGACCGGCTGGGGTACATCGCGCCGCATCCGCCAGCGGCTCATCGACGAGATGCGCAGCAACGTCGCACTGCGTGTCGAAGAAAGCGGCCAGCCGGATCGCTTTATCGTCAGCGGGCGCGGCGAGCTGCACCTGGCGATTCTGATCGAAACCATGCGGCGCGAGGGCTACGAGTTCGACGTCAGCAAGCCAGAAGTGATCTATCACGAGGACCCGCAGACCGGCGAGACGCTGGAGCCGTTCGAGGAAGTCCATATCGAAGTGGCCGAAGACCTGGTGGGCACGGTGGTCGAGCTGCTCGGCGCACGGCGCGGGCAGATGCTCGACATGCGCAGCCAGAACGGGATCACCTACCTGAAATATCTGGTCCCGACGCGCGGCCTGCTCGGTTTCCGGATGCACCTGATGCGTGCGACGAGCGGCCTGGGCCAGATCAACAGTGTGTTCTACGGCTACGAGCCGCTGGCCGGACCGATCCCTGGCCGCCAGTTCGGCAGCCTGGTCGCGTGGGAAGCCGGGGTCGCCAGCACCTACGCCCTGGTACACACCCAGGCACGCGGGACATTCTTCATCCAGCCACAGACCGAGGTCTATGAGGGGATGGTTGTGGGTGAGCACATCCGCGCCGAGGACCTGGCGGTGAATGTGACCAAGACCAAGCACCTGACGGCGGTCCGCACCAAGAATTACGCCGACGAGGTGCGCCTGGCCCCGCCGCGCAGCATGAGCCTGGATGACTGTCTGGAGTTTCTGGCCGAGGACGAGCTGCTCGAAGTCACACCGGGCAGCCTGCGCATCCGCAAGCGAATTCTCAACAACGAGGATCGCCAGAAGGATCAGAAGCGCCGCGAGAAGCTGCTGGAAGGCTAGCGCTCCGGCGGCACGCTTCTTCCCCTGACACAAACGACGCGGCTGGCGTTCGTGCTGCCAGCCGCGTGTCTATTGGTACGGCCTGTCCCACACGGGACTTCCCCACTTTTACGACGCAGGTAGGTAATATCCTACACCCGGCTCGGTCAGGATATATTCCGGCTCGCTCGGATTCTGCTCGATCTTGCCCCGCAGGCGGCTGATGTTGACCCACAGATACTGCGTATCCTCTTCGTATCCCGGACCCCACACTTTCGCCAGCAACTGGCTGTGGGTCAGAATGCGGCCTGCGTTGGCGGCAAGATGGTAGAGCAGCTTGTACTCGGTCGGCGTAAGGCGGACCTGTTGGTTGCGAACCGTGACCTGTCGTTGGGCGAAATCCACAGCCAGATCGCCCGTGCGGAAAACAGGCTTACTACCCGATTCTTCTGGCACACGCACCCGGCGCAGGTTAGCCCGGACACGCGCTAGCAGTTCTTTGTTGCGAACGGGCTTGATCAGATAGTCATCTGCGCCCAGTTCCAGCCCGCGCACCATATCTTCTTCCTTCGAGTTCGCCGTCACCATGATAATCGGCGCGGGAGTGAACTCGCGCAGGCGCGCGCACAGTTCGAAGCCGTTCGAGTCTGGCAGATTGATATCGAGCAGGATCACGTCGGGCTGCTCGGCGGCGGCCAGCTCCAGCGCGATACTGCCGCGCGTGGCTGTCAACACCTCGAAGCCTTCCAGCTCCAGCTTGATCTTCAGCAGGCGGAGCATCTGCCCGTCGTCATCCACCACCAGAATCTTCGCCACGTCGCGCGTGGAATGCAGGGCCAGGCCGTTCGTCGCCTGCGGCTGCAAATCGTCAAGCTGGCGCTGGGCGCGAGTCGCAAGCTGAGACTGGGGCAGGGCTTTCGCCTCGTGCGCCTTGAGCGGCAGAGTGAGGTGAAACGCGCCGGTCCCATTGGCGTGGGTGGACCACAGACTGCCGCCGTGCGCCAGGATCAACCCGCGCGCCACGTACAGGCCCAGGCTCAAACTCGTGCGCTGGGAGTCGCCGAGTGCGGCAGCCAGCGACTCCGGGATAGCGCCCGTGCCCTGGTCCGACAGGCTGACCTGGATTTCGTCGCCCTGAACGCGGGCGCTGATCGTCAGACTCAGCGGGGCGGGCGACGACTGTGCCGCCGCATCGAGCAGATTGTGGAGCGCCTGTTCAACGCGCCACGCGTCGATCTCAGCCGGCGGCAGATCGCCTTTCGCGTCCAGAGTCAGGCGGTCGCTCTTGCGCCGCAGGCCGTGATCCTGGATCACGCGCTGCAAAAGCTCGCTGATCGAGGTCACGCGCCGCTCCATTTCGACGGCGTTAGCGTTCAGTCGGGCCAATTCCTGGGCGTTATCCAGCAGGCGGCTGAGCTGATCGACGTGCTCGTCGAGATTTTCGAGGTAACGCTGGCGCTCGGTTTCGCCCCAATAGCGATGGCCAGACAGCAGCGAGGTGACAGAACCCTTGATCGTGGCGGTCGAGGAGCGCAGGCTGTTAGTCACCATTTCGAGGTGCTCAGCCGTGCGGGCCGTATCGTCCGCCGGGGCGGCAGCTTCGTGCATGTGTGCGCCCCAACCGTTGACCTGGACGCCGCCGTTGAACGTATAGGATGGGAACAGGCGCGCCGTCAGCCGCCGCGCCGGATCGCGCAGGGGCAGGCTGACTTCGGGCTGGGTCTGGAGTTTCTGAAGCGCGCTGCGCAGCCCCTCAGTGACCTGATCGGGCGTGCTGCTGCGCGCCGCGAGCTGTAGAAACAGCGCGCTGTGGGGCTGGCCCACCACATCTGCCGTCCGGATACCGGTCAGGCTTTCCAGCCGTGAACTGAAGTGGCTCACCCGCCCATCTGGCCCGACTAGCAGCAAGGCTTCTTCCTTGGCAGTCTGGACGGCCGGCTGCAACGCGGAGCGCAGTGCTTGCTCCACTTGAATTTGCTCGGTTAGCTGTGCGGTGCCCATCAGACATATCCCTTCATGCGTTTAACTGCTCACAATTCCAGTATCATCAATCTCTCATCGCTCATACATCAGACAACATCCCCGAACTGTGGGGCTAGGTATATTGTATAATGCAACTATGACGCGGGCTGTTAAAAAGCGTCAATTAAAGTGTTAAAAACTTGATAAAAACACTTGGATAACGGTTTGTCTACTTCATGAACTTTGTACAGACAAAGGGCTAACGTTATCCAAATTAAAAGCCGCAGGTTGGAGTCTGCGGCCTGGTAGAGTCAAACAAATGTCGGTGAGCGGGCGCTCACTTCTCCTGAATCTTAACACTGGTGGCAAGCTGGCGGCAAACGTAATCGACCTGGGCCTCGGTCATGACGCTGGAGAACGGCAGCGCCAGACTGGTATCGCCCGCCTTCTCGGTATGGGGCAGATCGCCCCGCCCCCAACCCATCTGCTGATAGAACGGCTGCAAATGGATCGGCGTGAAGTAGGGCCGTGAGGGAACGCCCGCATCACGCAGATAGTCGATGATCGCGTTGCGGTCGAGCGTTTCCTCGAAGCGCACCACGTAGACAAACCAACTCATGCGCGTCGTCGCTTCGACAATCTGCGGCTTCTGGACGCCGGGAATCGCATCGATCCGCTCGTTGTACCACGCGGCCACCTGCGCGCGCTTCTCGATCAGCGCGTCGATGCGCTTCATCTGCGCGACGCCCAGCGCGGCGCTCAGCTCGTCCAGCCGGTAGTTGTAACCGAGGCGCGTGTGGTTCAGCCAGCCGTCGAACACGTCGCGGCCCTGGTTGCGCAGGCTGAGGAACATCGTGTTCCAGTCGTCGCGCGGGGTCACGATCATGCCACCCTCGCCGGTCGTGATCTGCTTGTTGGGATAGAAGGCAAAGACGGCAGCGTCACCAAACGTCCCGGCCCGGCGGCCTTTATATTCCGCGCCGATTGCCTCGCACGCATCTTCGATCACATACAGGTTGTGCCGCCGCGCGATGTCCATGATCGCGTCCATGTCGGGCGGCTGGCCGAAGACGTGCACCGGCATGATCGCCCTGGTGCGCCCGGTGATCGCCGCTTCCAGCGCCACCGGGTCCATGTTGCCGGTCACGGGATCGATATCGACAAAGACCGGCCTGGCGCGCTCGTAGAGCACAGCGTTGGCCGAGGCGATAAAGCTAAAGGACGGCGTGATCACCTCGTCGTCCGGCCCCACCCCGGCGGCGATGATCGCCAGGTGCAGTCCGCTGGTGCCGGAGTTGACGCCGACGGCGTGCGGCAGCCCGATATACTGGGCAAAGGCCGTCTCAAACTCGCCAATCTTCGGCCCCATGCTCAGCCACCGGCTGTTGAGGACTTCCAGCACCGAGTCGATCTCGGCCTGGGTGATGTCCGGCGAGGACATCGGCACGTCCATCAGGTCCAGCACGCTGCTCGACGTCAACTCAGGATGAACAGATTGAGATGGGTTAGTTGACATTGGTTACATCTTCCAGATGACTTGACTGCGCGATACTCAGCAGTTGATTGAGTGTGTCTACGTCACTGTTCAGCCCCCGGCTGAGCAGCGCACTGATCTGCTCGAGGAAGAGCGAGCTATCGAAGCCGTTAGCCTGGCTCACCAACTGGACGATATTGGGGTGCACCGTTTCCACGATGTTTTCATAGTCGGTGTGAAGCTGTTCGTGCAGCTTCTCGCCGGGGCGCATCCCGGTAAACTGAATATCCACATCCTGATAGGGGCGCAGGCCGCGCATCCGGATCATGCGCTCGGCCAGCTCCACGATGCGCACCACCTCGCCCATCCGCAGCATGAACAGGTCGTCGCCCTGCGTCAGGGAGGCCGCGTGAATAACCAGGTTGACCGCTTCAGGGATGGTCAGGAAGTAGCGCGTCATGTCCTGGTGTGTGACCGTGACCGGCCCGCCCGCGTCGATCTGGCGGTTGAAGGTCGGGACGACGCTGCCCCGGCTGCCCAGGACGTTGCCGAAACGGACCGACGTGTAGAGCGTGCGGCCGCCGCTCTGCTCGGAGAGCGCGTGCATCAGCAGCTCGCACATGCGCTTGCTGGCGCCCATCACACTGGTGGGCTTGACCGCCTTATCGGTTGAGATCAGGACGAAACGCTCCACGCCATAATCCAGCGCCAGCTCGGCCACCAGCCGCGTGCCGCCGATATTGACGCGCACCGCTTCGCCGGGATACAGCTCCAGCATCGGCACGTGCTTATAGGCCGCCGTGTGGAAGATCACCTGCGGGCGATGGAAGTTGAAGACCTGCGCCATCGCGTCTTCGTTGGTGATGTCAGCCAGCACCGGCACCAGCCGCGAGCCGGGCGAGAGCGCGTTGAGCCGCGTCACCAGGTCGTGCAGGCCGCTCTCGTTGTTGTCGAGCAGGACCAGCGCGGTCGGGTTATAGCTGATCAACTGGCGGCTCAGCTCCGAGCCAATCGACCCCGCCGCGCCGGTAACCATCAATACCTTGCCGGTCACCGGGCTGAGATCGACCGCCTCATGCCGGCCAATCGGCTTGCGGCCCAGGAAGTCTTCTGGCTCGACATCGCGCAGCAGCGGGGCGTTCTGATTCGTGCTCATCAGGGCGAACACATCCGGCACAATCTTGATCCGGGCCGACGTGATCTCGCAGAAGCCGAGGATTTTACGCAGGTCTGGGCCGGAAATATTGTGGATCGCAACCACGATCAGCGAGATAGCGTGCGCCTCGGCCAGCGCGGCGATCTCGGTGCTGCCACCCAGCACGGGGCAGCCTTCGACATACATCCCCTGCTTTTTGGTGTCGTCGTCGATGAAGCCGACGATGCGCAGATTGTTGGCTGGAAAACGGTGCTTCAGCCGCCACGCCAACGCCTGCCCTGCTTCGCCCGCGCCCACGATCAGCACGCGCTCTTTCGACTCTGGAAACTCGTGATTCCAGATCGCCTTCCAGCGCCACGACGCGCCGCTGACCAACCGCGAGCGGAAGCGGATGATGATAAAGCCGTTGAGGGCCAGCGCGTTACCCAGCACAATGACGCTCACCGGCAGAGGGTGCGGCGTTTGCAGCATATTGACCACGATCAGCACGACCGTTGCAACGATCGCCGCATTAATAATGGATGTGATCCCGTGCCCGCTCGTCTGCGACCAGATGCGGTGATAGACCCCAAAGACATAGAGTGTGACCGACATCAGCAGGCCGGCAAAGAGCATGAAAGCGATCCGGCTCCGGTAGTAGTCCAGCAGCCCGGCGGTCACCGCACGCGCGGAAAAAGCGGTGGTATAGGCCACCCACATGATCATCATGTCGAGCAGGGCCGATATTGCGATATATCTGATCCGGCGGCGCAGGATGCTGACCCGGATCTTTTTGCGCGCTCGCTCAATCGCTTCCATTACCATTGTGTCTCAGCTCCACTTCCTTTTTGCTGCGGCGGACGTGCTGCGGCAGCGCCCTCTGCTAAGACTACTTTATCGGGGCATCCTTGCCTGATCATAACAATCAGTCTTGCGCACCTTACAACCACCTTTCAGTTGTTTGCTAACAAAAAGTGGTTGCTCTGAGAGCCGGCAGACAACCAGAGTTGGTCGTTCGGAATTCTTTAGGCGGATGTAAGGAAACGTCCGGGTTTCCTTAGGTCTGTGCAAGCCCAGGGCGGCACAATGATAAAAAGCCGTCCAGAACACCGGGTGAGGCGTTCTTACCCGCGCATATCCCACCGATCGCACCCACGCGCACGGCTGAACCACCAGGGGGTTGCACTGCATGCCCCAAGCACGTAGAGGAGCTTGGAATACCCATGAACGACGTGTCTGAAATGAAAGTTGCCATCCTGGCCGGGGGTGTAGGCACCCGTCTGGCTGAGGAGACGACCATCAAGCCCAAGCCGATGGTCGAGATCGGGGGCTACCCGATCCTGTGGCATATCATGATGCACTATTCGCACTATGGCTTCAACAACTTCGTCATCGCCCTGGGCTACAAGGGCGAGGTGATCAAGAAGTATATGGTCGATTACTGCTCCCTCAACAGCAACCTGACCGTCAAGCTGAGCACGGGCGAAGTGCAGATGAACGGCGGCTACCGGCCCGACTGGACGGTTGAGCTGGTCGATACCGGCATCCCTACCCTCACCGGCGGGCGCATCAAGCGGCTGCAGCCTCATATCGGCAACCACACCTTTATGCTCACCTGGGGCGACGGTGTCTCGGATGTCAACCTGCACGATCTGCTCGCCTTCCACCGCCAACACGGCAGGCTGGCAACGATGACTGCCGTCCGGCCCCCGGCGCGCTTCGGCCACCTGGAGTTTGACGGCGACAAGGTGGTGCAGTTCACCGAGAAACCGCAGACCGCCGAGGGCTGGATCAATGGCGCGTTCTTTGTGCTGGAGCCGGAAGTCTTCGATTATATCGACGGCGACGACACCCAGTGGGAGCGCGAGCCGATGGAGCGGCTGGCCCGCGATGGTCAGCTCATGGCCTACCGCCATACGTCGTTCTGGCAGTGTATGGATACTCTGCGCGATAAGCGCTTGTTAGAGGATCTCTGGCAAACCGGTCAAGCACCGTGGAAACTATGGGAGTAAAATCATGCGCGTTCTCGTAACAGGACATCAGGGCTATATCGGCACCATTCTCACGCCGATGCTGCTGGCCGAGGGTCACGAAGTCGTTGGCCTGGACAGCGATCTCTATCGTGAGTGCACCTTCGGCGAAGGGCTGCCGGTAATCCCAGAGTTGCAGAAGGATGTGCGCGATGTCGAGCTGGCCGATCTGGAAGGCTTCGACGCCGTGCTGCACCTCGCCGGGCTGTCGAATGACCCGCTGGGCGATCTCAACCCGGCCCTGACCGAGGAGATCAACTACCGGGCCTCGGTGCGGCTGGCCGAGCTTGCCAAGCAGGCTGGCGTGCCCCGCTTCATCTTCTCGTCGTCGTGCAGCAACTACGGTGCCGCCGGGCAGGATTTCATGTTCGAGGACTCGGCGCTCAATCCCGTCACACCCTACGGCGTCTCGAAGGTGCGTGTCGAGCAGGACGTGACCAGGCTGGCCGATGACAACTTCAGCCCGGTCTTTCTGCGCAACGCGACCGCCTACGGCGTGTCGCCCCGCCTGCGCTTCGACCTGGTGGTCAACAACCTGGTGGCGTGGGCCTTCACCACCGGCCAGGTCTTCCTGAAGAGCGACGGCATGGCGTGGCGGCCCCTGGTCCACATCGAGGACATTTCGCGCGCGTTCGTCGCCACGCTGCACGCCCCGCGCGAGGCGATTCATAACCAGGTCTTCAATATCGGCGTCACCAGCGAAAACTACCTGATCCGCCAGGTGGCCGATATCGTGGGCGAGGTCGTGCCCAATTCCGAAGTGCGTTATGCCGAGGGCGGCGAGGCCGACACGCGCACGTATCGCGTCAACTGCGATAAGGTGCAGCGCGCCCTGCCCGACTTCAAGCCGCAGTGGACCGTCAAGCGCGGTGCGGAAGAGCTGCTGGCCGCCTACCAGCGCATCGGCCTGACCCTGGACGAGTTCGAGGGCCAGCGCTACCGCCGCATCTCGCACATCAAGCACCTGATCAGTTCGGGCCGCCTGGACGACAGCCTGCGCTGGACCCAGCCGCAGTCCGCGTCACCTATCACCACACTGTAGGAGCACCGCAGGCCATGAAAGCCGATCTCACCTGCCGCTCGTGCGGCAGCACCAACCTGCAACCGATTCTGGCGCTGGGCCGGACGCCGCTGGCCGACGCCCTGCTCGATGAAGACCAGCTTGGCGAGCCGGAAATCTTCGCCGATCTGGACGTGGTCTTCTGCCCGGACTGCACGCTGGTGCAGATCACGGAGAGCATCTCGCCGGATATTTTGTTCCGCCGCAACTACCCCTACTATTCGTCCGTCTCCAAGTCGCTGATGGAGCACTTCGGGGCCAGCGCGCGCAACCTGATCGAAACGCGCCGGCTCGGCCCGGAGAGCCTGGTGGTCGAAGCGGCCAGCAACGATGGCTACATGCTGCGCAACTTCGCCGAAGCGGGCATCCCCGTGCTGGGCATCGATCCGGCGGAAGGCCCGGTCAAGGTCGCGCAGGAAGCGGGCATCCGCACCATGTGCACCTATTTCTCGATCGAGCTGGCACACGAGCTGCGCGATCAGGGCATGGCTGCCGATGTCTTCCTGGCAAACAATGTGCTGGCCCACGTGCCCGATCTCAACGGCTTCGTAGAGGGCATCCGCACGATCCTGAAGGAAGACGGCGTGGCCGTGATCGAAGCGCCCTATCTGGTCGATCTGGTCGATCACTGCGAGTTCGACACGATCTACCACCAACATCTGTGCTACTTCTCGGTCACGGCGCTGGACAACCTGTTCCGGCGGCACGGGCTGTATCTGAACGATGTCGAGCGCACAAAGATTCACGGCGGCTCACTGCGGCTGTACGTCGAAAAGCGCGAGAACGTCGGGCCGCGCGTCAGGGAACTGCTTGAGATGGAAAAGCAGCGCGGCGTGACCGAAATCGGCTACTACCACGACTTCGCGCAGCGCGTCGAGAGCATCAAGACCCGGCTGCTCGCCATCCTGGCCGATCTCAAGCAGCAGGACAAGCGCATCGCCGGGTATGGCGCGGCGGCCAAAGCGACGACCCTGCTGAGCTACATCGGCATCGACAAATCGCAGCTTGACTACGTAGCCGACCTGAACCGCTTCAAGCATGGGCGCTATATGGGCGGCAACCACCTGCCGATTGTCCCGGCGACCACGCTGGAAGAGGACATGCCCGACTACGTGCTGATCCTGGCCTGGAACTTCGCCGAAGAGATCATGCGCCAGCAGGAAGCCTACCGGCAGCGCGGCGGTCGCTTCATCATCCCGATCCCGGAACCACAGATCGTCTAGCGAGACGCGATTCATGGCAGATCAATATGTGTGTCCCAACTGCGGGGCCGCCGGGCTGACGGTTTTTTACGAAACCCACGATGCGCCGGTACACAGTGTCCTTCTCCTGCCCACGCAGGAGGAGGCACTGAACTTCCCGCGCGGCGAGATCAAGCTGGGCTTCTGCGATCAGTGCGGCTTCATCACCAATGTTGCCTACGATCCCGCCCCACAGGACTACTCGTCGCGCTACGAGGCGACGCAGTCGTTCTCACCCACCTTCAACGCCTTCTCGCGCCGGCTCGCCAACGACCTGATCGCGCGCTATGACCTGCGCGACAAGGACGTCATCGAGATCGGCTGCGGCCAGGGCGAGTTCCTGGTCGAATTGTGCGAGCTGGGCGGCAACCGGGGCGTCGGCTTCGATCCGGCCTACGACGCCGAGCGCGGCCTGAAAGCCGACCCGGAGCAGATCCGCTTCATCGCGGATTACTACTCCGAGCGCTACACCGACTATCAGGCCGATTTCGTCTGCTGCAAGATGACGCTGGAACACATCGACCAGACCGCCGACTTTGTGAGCATGGTCCGGCGCTCGATTGCCGACCGCACCGATACCATCGTCTTCTTCCAGATTCCCAACGCAACCCGCGTGCTGCGCGATCTCGCCTTCTGGGACATCTACTACGAGCACTGCTCCTACTTCACGCCCGGCTCGCTGGCCTATCTGTTCCGGCGCAGCGGGTTCGACGTGCTCGACGTGCGGACCGACTACGACGATCAATACCTGATGATCGAAGCCAAACCTGCCTGCGATCCGGCTCTCGTCACCGCCGACGACGCCGCGCTGGCCGAAACCCGGCGCGACGTCGAGTACTTCAGGACGCGGATTCCCGCCAAGCTGCGCGAGTGGCAAACCACCGTGCGCGACCTGCACCAGCAGGGGCAGCGGATCGTGATCTGGGGTGGCGGCTCGAAGGGCGTCGCGTTCCTGACCACGCTCGGCTTCTACGACGAGATCGAGTACGCGGTGGACATCAACCCGCGCAAGCATAGCATGTTCATGGCCGGAACCGGGCAGGAGACGGTTGGGCCGGACTTTTTGCGTGAGTACCAGCCGGACACAGTGATCGTGATGAACCCGATCTACTGCGACGAGATCCAGCGCGATCTGGATCGGCTCGGCGTGTCGGCGCGGCTGCTGCCGCTTTAGGACCATAACCTGATGTCACACACTCAACCGCTCGACCGTTCCCCACAGTCGGCCCAGGCACGCCAGTGCCCGGTCTGCGCCTCGACCCTGCTCACGCGCGTGCTGGAGATCGAGCAGGTGCCCGTGCTGTGCAACGTGCTGTGGCCCAGCCGCGACGAGGCGATCAGCGCGCCGCGCGGCGACATCCACCTGGAGTTCTGCGAGAACTGCGGGCACCTCTACAATGCCGCCTTCGACCCGGCCCTGCTGGAATACACGCAGGTCTATGAGAATTCGCTGCACTTTTCGCCGCGCTTCCAGACCTACGCCAGCGATCTGGCGCACCGGCTGGTCGAGACCTATGACCTGCGCGACAAGGACATCATCGAGATCGGCAGCGGCAAGGGCGACTTCCTGCGGCTGTTGAGCCGGCTGGGCGGCAACCGTGGCGTAGGCTTCGATCCGAGCTACGAGCCGGACCAGGACCCCGGCGGCGCTGAGCCGGTGCGCTTCGTCGAGGACCTCTACTCGCCGCGCTATGCCGGTTACAAGGCCGACTTCATTTGCTGCCGCCACGTGCTGGAGCATATCGAGTTCCCGCGTGACTTCATCGCCAGCGTGCGCGAATCAATCGGGGAGCGGCAAACCGTCGTCTACTTCGAAGTGCCGAATGTAGCCTATACCCTGCGTGATCTCGGCATCTGGGACCTGATCTACGAGCACTTCTCCTACTTCAGTCTCTACTCGCTGGGGCGGCTCTTCGCCGGCGCTGGCTTCGACGTGCTGGCGCTCAACGAAGCGTATGGCGGCCAGTTCCTGGGGATCGAGGCCGCGCCTCACAACGATACACATGCCAGCCGGAACGGGTGGACCGATCCCGCCGTGCTGCAAAGCTACGTTGCCGCCTTCGGCCAGCGTTACCGCGACAAGGTCGATAAGTGGCAGCACGAGCTGGAACGGCTGCATCAGGCCGGGAAGCGCATCGTAATTTGGGGCGGTGGGTCAAAAGGTGTTACATTCTTGAACGTGCTCAAGACCGGCAGCACTGTGAGCGCGGTGGTCGATATCAATCCGCGCAAACAGGGCCGCTATGTCGCCGGGACCGGGCAGCAGATCATCGCGCCGGACGCACTGCGTAACAGCCCGCCGGATGTGATCCTGGTGATGAACCCGCTTTATCAGGATGAAATCCGGCAGATGACCACCGATCTAGGCTTGAAGCCTGAGTTGATGCTGGTATAAGGCTGGAATGTCGCTGGCAGTAAGCCCAATCAGAGTCAAGACACGGCACTTCACAAATCCGATCAAAGGCTACGGCTGGCCGCTGCTGGCCGTAGCCCTGATGCTGCTCGTCTATGTGATTGGCGTGCAATGGCTGCACCGCGCCCCGCCGCTCGATCCGCGCTCGGCGCTCCACGACCCGATCCTGCCGTTGGTCGGCAGGCCAGACTTCGACCCCGGCAGCCTGCCCGCCGAGCAGCGCATCTGGTACGACCGGCTGTGGACCGCGATCCGCAATCCAGAGGTATACCCTAATCCTGACACGGCGGCCTCGAGCGGCGATCTCTACCCGTTGGGCCGCACGCTCAACGATCACATCACTGCCCTGCTCACGGCGTTTCGCGTCACGGGCGACCTGGCGCTGCTCGACGAGGTTGATCGCCTGATGGAACTGGCCCGCGCGCAGCTTCAGGACTACAACAACGACGGCTATCTCAACTGGCGCTGGCTGTGGGATAACACGCAGCAGATCTACTACAACACCGACGACCATGAGATGGACGAGATGCTGACTCACGCGCTCGTTGCCGAAGTTGCCTATGCCCTGCACGCCAACGCCGAATTCAGCCCGGTCTATGCCGAGCACGCCGCCTTTTGGACCGACTATCTGATCAATCACTTTCTGGCGAAATGGAAAGAGCGCGGCGGGCTTGACCGTCCCCTGACCCACCCTTACACGCAGTTTATGCGCATGTACTACTATCTCTACCGTCTAACCGGGGATGAGGACTATCTGGCTGAGGCGTTCCGGCGGGCGCGCGTGCTGGATACGATGATGCAGGAGCGCCAGACGCCCTACGGCGTGGCTTTTGTATGGGATCACCGGGTGCCGGGCATGGGTATACCGGCCTACGGCTGCCAGCCGACGGTCTACAGCCAGCTTACGATGGCCGCCCTGCAAGACCTGGCGCTGGAAGGCTTCGCGCAGTATGCCGATCCGGACTATATGCGCCACTACACGGCAACGTTCCGCGATCTGGTGATCCGGGCGAACAACCTGGATACGCTGGCTGGGACAGTCTGCGGCGACGGTGAAGAAAGCTTCGGCAAGTTCCTGATCTCGAACATGCCCGGTTTGGCCGTGTGGGACGATACAGGGCAGATTCTGGCCGTCTCCGAAGCAGCCTATCGTAACAGCAAGGTGGAAAACCCCAACAATCCCCGGCGCGTCTTTATCCCGGCCTATATGCTGCAAGCGTTGGCGGCTCAGCCCTAGCGAAGCATCCTCACTCGCCGGGAATCTCTTCCTCAGTGATCTGCACCTGCACGCGATAGCGCTTGCCGTCACAGTCATAATAGGCGGCCTCGGCGATCGCGTTAGTCGTCAGCGCGCGCAGCCGCCGCAGCAGCTCGCCCGGTGAGACCGGCGTGTCGAGATCGAGGCGCTGAACCGACTCCTGGAATAACTCCTGGCGCTTGTGTTCGGTCCCCACCAGCCCGTCCTGGGGCTGCCGCCGGTAGCTGCCCGCCGCAATCTGCGGCCATGCTTCCTGAAATGTCTCCAACTCCAGGCGCTTGAGGCGGTGATAGAGGCTGTTAGCGGTGTCGCCGGGCGAGACTTCCAGACACTTTTGGTGCACGATGTCGCCGGTATCGACGCCCGCGTCCATAAAGTGCAGGGTCGCACCAATCGGCGTGCCTTCCAGAATCGCCCAGATCGGCGTGTGCCAGCCCCGGTTATAGGGCAGCAGGGCCGGGTGCAGATTCAGGACGCCGAAGCGCGGAATCTGGAGCACGGCTTCCGGGACGATATAAGGAAAATGGATGCCGATCACATAGTCGAGGTCCAGGCCGCGCAGCAGCTCGAGTCCCGGCGGCTCGCGGAACGCTTTCCCGCACAGAATGTGTGTTTCGTCCAGAAACGGGCACATATTGACCAGGATGCTGTCGTGCGTCGCACGGCCCGAGTCCGAGACCAGCAGCGCCAGCGGGCGCACGCCCTGGTTCAACAGATATTCCAGCACCCAAACACTGATATCCCGATCGCCGGCATAGGCGATTCGCGGCTCCGACATATTGATTTCCCCCCTCTGGTACAAGCGTCGATGGCTCAGGGATCGTGATACTCACATTATATAACGAGATTCTGCCGGGTTAAGGGAAATGATTTCTAAGAAAGTATAGTGGTGCTATCGCTCAAAATTAGCCGGCTGGTTATAGGACTAAATACAAAAAGCCCCATCCGGCATGAAACCGGACGGGGTGCAGATCAGGTCAATCCAAGGTGTGCGAGGGCTACGTAATCTAGGCGCTGTTTTCCAGCCGGATGAGGATATTTTCGAAAGCCGCCAGCGAGGGGATCGACCAGTCGGGTTCGTGCTCGTCGGTCGGCGGCTCCAGGTGCGTGTACTCGCCGTGCGCCCGCCGGCACCAGACCGTCGTCAGCCCGGCCCGCCGCGCCCCCAGAAAATCTTTAGTGGGGTTATCGGCCACATACATCGCCCGGCGCGGCTCGACGCGGAGCATCTGCGCCACACGCACGAACGGGAAGATGCTCGGCTTCCAGGCTTCGCGGCCCCATTCATCCGAAAACACCACCGCGTCGAAATAGTCCGCCAGTCGGAGCGCGGCGAACTTCTGGCGCTGCACATCCAGATAGCCGTCGCTGACCAGTCCGATCCGGTAGTGCGGGCGCAGGGCGGCCAGCAGCGCTGGGACTTCGGGAAACGGCGTCAGTACCGGGATATGGGTGCGGTACACCTGGACCAGCTCCTCGATCCAGCCATCCGCCGGGACGCCGTGCGCCGCCAGCCAGCGGTTGAAGGTATCGCCGCGCACTCCTTGTTCAAACATCCTGCGCAGCTCAGCATACCCCTGCCCCGCCGGGATGCCCAGCCGGGAATCGGCCCAATGTGCAACAGCGCGAAACCCGCTCAGCGCATAGTCGCGCTCCGGATAGAGGGTATCGTCCAGATCAAAGACGATGGCTTGCCATCTGTTCACGTTCGTCCTCGGTAAAAAAGTGCGATTCATCAAAGCGAGTCATATAGAGGCCAGTTTGATAACTGCCCACCGGCGGAATCTCGACCGGAATGCCGGCAGCGCGGGCCAGCAGCCAGCGCGGCGAGTCAACGCCGGCGGCGATGCCGAGCGGCAAACCCCCGCCCAGGCGCGCGTTGATCTCGGTGAAGTAGGGCACGTCGTCGCGCAGAATACACTGCACCGTGATCGGGCCAACGGTGGGTAGCGCTTGTGCAATCTTCACGCAGCCCTCGATCACCGCCGGGTGATGCACCGTAACGCCTTTGGAAACCTCGCCCCAGCGCACCTCGATCCGCTGGCGTGACACGACGCCAAGCACTTCACCGTCCAGATCACAGATCACATCGCTGGTGATCTCCGGTCCGGTGAGAAATTCCTGGATGATCGGGCTGGGAACATAGTCCTTGAAGAAGCGCAGTTGGGCGGCGTCCAGCGCAGGAAAGGCGTTTTTGGCCCCGCTGCCGCGCCGGGGCTTGATGAACAGCGGGTAGGACGCCTGATCCGGATCGCATTCATCCGGCAGCCACGACTGTGCCGTTGGCAGCCCCAGTTGTTCGAAAAACTGGTAGGTCAGCCATTTATCGCGGGTCACTTCGGCTGCTTCACTCGAAACGACTGCCAGCCGCGCCCCGGTTGCCTCGATCGCGGCGCGGTGCTGCGCCAGCAGCGGGATATCGGGATCGATCAGCGGGAAAATCAGCGACACCTGCTCGCGCCGGCAGACCTCGATGATCTGTGGGATGTAATCCGGCTGGTTGAAGCGCGGCACCAGATAGGGGCGATCCGCCAGCCGGAGTGCCGGAGCCAGCGGATCGATGTCTGTCGTGATAATCTTGCCTGGAAGTTCGAGAGCCTGGTAAGCCTGCCGGAAGACTCGAAGGAGTTCAACCCTGCGCCCGGCGCTGGTGAATAGGACGTTGACGGCGTTAGGATGCGAGTTCAAGTTGTTCCGGTTCTCCCAGAAATTCTTCCGTCGTGACGTGGCCCGGCTGGCTGATGCCCTCGCGCTTGACGATCTTCCATACCGTCAGGAAGATGATTTTGATGTCGAGCAAGAGCGACTGGTTCTCGGTATACCACACGTCCAGGTCAAATTTCTGCTTCCACGAGATGGCGTTACGGCCATTGATCTGCGCCCAGCCGGTGATGCCCGGCTTCGCGTTGTGGCGGCGCGCCTGAGCGGGAGAATAACGCCCGATGTACTGCATCAGCAGCGGACGCGGCCCGACCAGCGACATCTCGCCTTTCAACACGTTGAACAGCTCCGGCAGCTCGTCCAGGCTGGTGCTGCGCAGGAACTGGCCGAAGGCGGTCATACGGTCAGCATCCGGCAGCAGATTGCCGTTGGCATCGCGGGCGTTGGTCATCGTGCGAAACTTGTACATGGTGAACGGTCTGGCATAGAGGCCGGGGCGTGTCTGGCGGAACAGCACCGGCGAGCCGATCTTGACCCGGACCAGCGCAGTGACCAGCAGCATCACCGGCGCGAGCACGATCAGCGCTACCGCAGCCACCACAATATCAAAGGTGCGCTTCAGGATGCGCTGCGCGGCCTGCTGGCTGGTGCGCGTCTTGGGCGCGAGGAACGGATACTGGCGATCGCCCAGGCGCAGTTCCAGGACCGAGACCGACCGATGGGTGGAGAGGCGCACCAGCATGACGATCAACGCTACCAGCGCAGCCGAAACGGCGACGCTTCCCCAGATGTGTAGCATATTCTTCGTCTTCTGTGGCTGCTGCATGGTTTAACTCCCTATCCCTTCGTTTGCCTCTTAGGTCCTATCATAAAATGCCCGCCTTTCACTGCCATAAAGGTACGCCAGGACCAACTTACAATCAACTAAAACCTGATAAAAAACCCGTAAAATTTGTGCATAAAAGGCATAGCCACCCCATTACAGTATGGAGTGGCTATTTTTGGCGTAAGGACGAAGGGTAAAACGTATGAGGGGTGGAGCGGAATGCTAGCGGGCAGCCGCCGCGCGCAGCACCTCCTCGAGCTGAAGCGCCAGCTTCTCGCGCGCGAACTGCTCTTCGGCCAGCCGCCGGGCTGCCTTCCCCGCCGACTCCAGCCAGACGGGATTATGCAGCGCCTCGACGAGCTGGCGGGCGGCACAGTCCGTATCGCGCGCGTCGAGCACGATCCCGGCCCCGGCCTCGCGGATCACGTCGGCCTGCCAGCCCTGGTAATTGAGCGCGACCGGCGTCCCAGAGGCGAGCGCATCGAAGAATTTGTTGGCCGAGTTGGTCCACATCACCGGGTTATCGACGAAGATCGAGGTTGCGATCGTCGCTGCTGAGAGCACGGATGGCATCTCCTGGCGCGGGATCGAGGGCAGAATCCAGAGATTCGTGCCCAGCACGCCCAGATCCTCGGCCAGCGTGTGCAGCCTGGCTTCCTCGCTGCCCCGCCCCACCAGCAGGAACGCGACGCGCTCATCCAGCTTGCGCATTGCTGCCGCCATGCGAATCAGGTACGACAGATCGTTGACCGCGCCGAACGCCCCGGCATAGACTACCAGCGGGCGGTCGCCGATCTCCGGGTGCTGGGCGCGAAACGCCTGCCCGGTTTCGGGCGGCACCCCAAACAGGTCGAGGTCGCTGGCGTTGGGGATCACGGTCACTTTGTCGGGCGATGTACCGGCCCGCACCACACCCTCTTTCATGCCGGGCGAGAGCGCGACCACGTGCGCCGCGTTGCGGTAGGTGACGCGCTCCAGCCACTTTGCCACTTTGACCAGCAGCGGCTGGCGCAGCGCGCCGATCCCGATCGGCACTTCCGGCCAGAGATCGCGCACCTCGAACACAAACGGCTTGCGGTTGATCTTCGAGGCGATCATAGCCGGTACGGCGATGGTGAGCGGGGTCGAGGTGGCGAAGATGACATCGGCCTTGCGCTGGCGCAGCGCCACTCCCGCCGCCAGCAGCATAAACCAGCCGAAGGATACCATCCGGCGCAGATAGCTCATGTTCTGGCCGTAAAACACGTTGAGCGCCAGCACGCGGATACCGTGCAGATTGTGCTCATCGACCAGCTTGCCCGGCTGGTGCTCCAACCCGGAGCGATCATAGCGCCCGGCCAGCATGGTGATCTGGTGGCCCTCTTTTTGCAACAGGCGCGAGAACTCATACGAGCGTGTACCCGCCGTGCCCTGGCGGGTGGTGAAATGTTGGTGCAGATACAGAATACGCATTGTGTCAGTATCCACCTGTGTCGAGCGCGATGGTCGGGTCTGCGCCTCGCGCCACAGCTCCAAAACCCGCCGGGCGTTCTTCTCCCGGTTGAAGCGCTCCAGGACAACCTCGCGCCCGCGCTGCCCCATCGCGCGGGCCTCGTCGGGATGCTCGATCATCCACTGGATCGCGTCGGCCAGCTTCACGCTGTCGGCGGGCGGGACCAGCAGGCCGGTCACGCCATCCTCGATGATCTCCGGGCTGCCGGTCGTGCGCGTGGAAACCGTTGGCAGCTCGACGGCCAGTGCTTCGAGCAAGACGGTCGGCAGGCTCTCATAGGTGCCCCGAATCGGGGCTGACGACACCGCGAACACATCCGCGCGGCGGTAATGGTCGGCCAAGTGTTCCTGGAGTACCGCGCCGTGCAGCGTGATATGCTCATTGAGGCCGAGCGACTCTACCTGCCGCTGCAAGTCAGCGCGGATCTGCCCGTCGCCGACGATGTCCAGCCGCACATTCACCCCGCGCTGGCGCAGCAGGTGGATCGCCCGAATCAGGTGATCGTAGCCCTTGACCGGCTCCAGGCGCGACACGGCCAGCACGCGCCAGGGTTCGCCCTCATGGTGGGCGCGCTGGCCGGCCCCGTCCGCCTTGAACTGCTCGGTGTTGATGCCGTTATAGACGACGTGCAGGTTCGCGCCCGCGATCGAGGGCCAGCGCTCGTGTAGATGGCGATAGTTGAAGTTTGAGATCGTCACGCCGACCGCCGCCCGCTTGATCTTCAGCGGGATCGAGCCGTTGACCGTGCGCGGCGCAGTCGAGGTAATGTCGAAGGCATGCGCGGTGTAGGAATAGGGCACGCCGCTCACCTCAGCCGCGATCATGGCAACGGTGGTCGGGCTGGTCAGGAAGTGGGCGTGAATCTGATCGATCCCGTTCTCGACGCACCACTGCCCCAGGTACAGCCCCTTGGGGATCGCCATCAGCAGCTTGGGCGGCAGCCAGGGCGACTTGAGATGGCCGGGGACCAGCCGCGCAATCAGGCCGAGTACCTGTGGACGGCGCGCCAGCCCCTTGGCCGTCATCAGCCATGTTTTGGGCGAACGCCAGTTGGGCCGCACGATCTTCGAGAGGAACGGCTTTTCCAGCTCGTGCGGCGTGTGCCCGGCGGGAGTCTTCCACACCGGCGCGACCGAGACATCAACGCCCGCACTCGCGATTACAGCCATCTCATTGGCCGTAAAGGTCGTGCTGAGCCAGGGGAAGCGCGAGACGAGGTAGAGCACGCGCCGGGGTTTGGGCAGATCGGGGTTCGACTGCGGTGAGACAGGGCGTTCCCGCCGCTCCAGTTTGGCCGCCATCTGGTCATAGACCTCGGCATAGCGGCGGACCATGACCTGCACGTCGAATTCCTGATCGGCCCGCTCGCGCCCACGCTGGCCCATCTGCTGGCGCAGCGCCGGATCATCGGCCAGTTGGATCACGCCGCGTGCCAGCCCGGCGACATCACCCACCGGCACGACATAGCCAGTCTGCTCGTGCAGCACGACATAGCCGCAGTCGCCTACGTCGGTCACGACGCACGGCAGCCCGGCGGCCATTGCCTCGATGATCGAGATCGGCAGGCCCTCGCTGCGCGAGTTGAGCATGAAGATATCCATGAATTGCAGCAGCCGGGGGACGTCGTGCCGCTCGCCCGCCAGCCAGACGGTATCGCCCACGCCGAGCATATCGATCAACTGTCGCAGATCGCCTTCCAGCGGGCCGCTGCCGATCAGGGCGAAGCGTACATCGGGGTGCGTCTCGCGCACGCGTGCCGCAGTCTGGATGAACGTCTCTGGACTTTTCGCCTCGGTCAGATGCCCGACCGTGCCAACGATCAGCTTGCCGCGCCACTCGTCGGGCCAGGGCCAGTCACCCTCTCGCAGGGCCGGATCGTGGAAGCGCGCGGTATTGATCCCGCTGGGGATCACACACGACTGGGCTTCCGTCGCCAGCCGGTGCCCGACCAGATATTCGTGGGCCGAATAGGATGTGGACACGATCGCGTCGACGCGGCGGTTGAGCAGGGGCATCAGCCGGCGAAACCAGCCCGGATAGTAGGTCGGATGGCTGCGCTGCTCGGCCAGCACGGGATTCTTATATCCGGCCAGGATCATGCCCAGTCGCGGATACAGCGCGGTTCGCCCATCCAGCGCGATATGGATCAGGTCCGGCTGGATTTTGCGGATCACCTGGGCAGTCTGCCACAGCCGCCGCAGCTCCAGATGGCCCTCGCGCTTTAGCTCGATCACCGGGATGCCTTTTTCGCGCAGCGGCCCGGCCCAATAGCCGCCATGCGCCAGCGACAGCACGATTGCGTTGAAGTCGGAATGGGCCAGCAGCTCGTGAAGCTGCTGTTCGGCCCCGCCCCGGTTGAGCTGGCCGATGATATACAGAATGGTGGGCTTAGTCATATGCTGCCCCCTCTGCCTGCGCGGCTGGATCGCGGCGCTTGTAGGCCAGATAGCCCTGGTAAATAGCGACGCTGACGCCACCCATCATCCACAGGAGTTTGTCATAGTGCATCGTGCTGGCGGTATACCCCTTGAACAGGAACAGCAGCATTCCGATCAGCCAGATCGTGGCCAGCGCCGAATAGGGGTCGGTGCGGCCCCACATCGTACGCAGCAGGTCGCGCAGGCCGAACGCGATCCAGCCCATGAACAGCAGGAAACCGATCAGGCCGTTCTCTGCCAGCAGCGTGACATAGAGATTGTGGGGGACCTGCGCGGGCGGCGCTTTGCCCCGCACGACGATGCCTTCCATATAGCTTCGGCTGACGGACCGGAACTGATCGACGCCAACGCCCGTTGCCGGGTGATCCTTCCAGACTTCCCAGGCAATATTGATGAGGCGCTGGCGGCTGCCGAAGTTGGTGTCGTCGCTGATATCTTCGGTGAAGATAGTTTCGTACATGATGTCAAAGTAGCTGTCGGGGATGACGTATTGCACGGCGATGATCAGCGAGAAGGCCGGGATGATGATCGCGCGGGCGCGACGTTTGCCGCCCGATAGCCAGAATCCGGCCAGCAGGACCAGCGCCAGAACGAAGGTCAGGAAGCCTGCGCGCGAAACCGTCCCCACGATGCCCATAATCAGGGCAATATAGATCAGGGGGAAGACCAGGTTGCCGAAACGAGTCCGCTGCTCGCGGTGGAAGTACGCGGCAAAGACGAAGCCCAGCGCCAGGTAGAGCGCCACGTCGTTTTCATCACCGCCCAGGCCTTCGCTGCGCACCAGTCCCGCGCTGACCGAGTACTCGTCCGCGATCTGCGCTTCTGAGAAGGCATAGAGTGCGGAGATGACGGCGGCAATAATGTAGAGCGCCATCACCAGTCGGAGAGCGCGCGGCGTCAACAGCTCGCTTGCCAGCCACAGCAGGATCAGCAGTTGGATGTAGGTAAACGTCCAGTTGTGCGAGCCATAGAACGAGGCGCGCGGAAACGACACCAACTGCCAGACGAAAAAGCCCAGCGCCAGCGCATACTGCCACTGCAGCCCATGCTGGAAAAACTTGCCGCCGCGCAGCTTCTGGACCAAGTAGGCCAGCAGCGTCAGGCCGCCCAGCGCCGAGACGAGCGATGTCGCCATCGGTACACTCGGCAGCACACCCTGCAGCGGCAGGCTCATTGCCGTCACCGCCAGGCCGATCGCCGGATTGCGCAGGATCGAGAACGAGAGCACAATGCCGACTACGACGATCAGCAGCAGCATAGCTGCATCTTCACCGCCCCGCCCGATCCACCAGCTCAGCGCAGCCGTGAGCAGCAGCAGCAGCGCGATCTGGAACGGTAGTGAAACCGCTTCCCGTATGCGTTGAACTGATGATTTCTGTACCAACTCAGCACCCCGCTCTTCCCGCTAACGTGTACGATACACGATCCTCAATTGTGCGTAACAACCTTGCGCAGGTGCGCCGCCACGACCGGCGCCCGGAACTGCTCGGCGGCGCGCAAGGCGTTACACACCAGCTCCGCTCGCAGCCTGTCATCCTCGACCAGCCGCTGCAAGCCTGCCTTCAGGGCTTCCACGCTCGGCTCGTCCACGATCAGTGCACAGTTGTGCCGTCGCAAAAATTCCGCCAGGAAGCAGTCGCCCGGCATATGCGCCAGGATGGACCGCCCACTGATCAGGTACTCGATCACCTTCGTTGGGAAGATGGTCTGAATCTCTTCCTGGGCGAAGGTGCTGGTAAAGCCGTGCGGCAGCAGCAGGATATCGGCCTCGCGCAGTTTGTCGATCAACTCGTCGCGTGAAACGGTCGTCACCGTCACCTTCGGGCCGACGAAACCGGTGCGCTCGACCACGACCTGTGGCACGCCGGTCAGCAGTGTGACCTGCACGTTGTCCACTTCCTGCACCAACTGCGCCATCCGTGTGGCGGCGTCAGCGCAGGACGGGTTGATCGAGCCGGAGAAGCACAGCCGCACCGGATTATGCAGCGGCGGCGGCTCGAACGCCGGAATGGGATCGTTGAAGGTGTGCACCAGCGGCGAACAGCTCAGCCCCGGATAGTTCTGCTGGTAGAGCCGCTGCATCCCCTCGCTCATCACGAAGATATGCCGCGCATACGCGAACACACGCGGCTGGAGCCAACGCGCCAGGCGGCTGTTGCGGTGATTCTCATAGTAGGTGTTGTGAAAGTAGCCATAGAGCGGCTTACGGGTCAGCCGCGCCACGAGATAGGCTGCCAGCAGGTACATCTCGCTGGGATAGACTGCCAACACCGCCTCGCAGCGCCCCCGGATCAGCGTCCACAGCGTGTAGAGCAGCAGCCAGGGGAACTGGGGCCAGCGCATGAAGCGCTCGCCCCGCCACTGGTCGGACCACACAGTTGCATAGCGCAGGGGCGGCCACCCCGGCGACCAGGACACTTCTGGCCTGCCGGGGTCCAGCATACCCACTACGATCATTTCTTCAGGGGTGAACTGCTTCGCCAGGTTGCCGACGATAATCGCGGAGCCGGTCACAGCCGGCGGTACATTCCGCGACACGACCAGCAGCCTGGGAAACCGCCCGTTCGTTCGATTACCCACCGGTTGCCTCAAGCCGCTCTACCCATGCCCGATAAATCTCCTCGAAGATTATCGGCAGTGTCTTCGTGATATCCCACTCAGGATAGTGGGCTTTCATCTTCGACAGGTCCGAGATGTAGCATATGTGATCGCCTTCGCGATTCTTGTCCATATACTCGTACTGCATCTTGCGCCCGGAAAGCTGCTCGGCGAAGGCGAACGCTTCGAGGATCGAAACCGAGTTCCCGCGCCCACCGCCCAGGTTATAGACCTCGCCGCTGCGAGGTGCGTGGTAAAACGCTTCGATGAAGCGTGCCACGTCGTATGAATGGATATTGTCGCGGACCTGCTTTCCCTTGTAGCCGAAAATCTTGTACAGCCCGCCCGACACATTGACCTTGACCAGATAGCTCAGGAAGCCGTGCAGCTCCACCCCGGAGTGATTCGGGCCGGTCAGGCAGCCGCCGCGCAGCGCGCACGTCTTCATACCGAAGTAGCGGCCATATTCCTGCACCATCACATCGCCGGCCACCTTGGACGCGCCAAAGATCGAGTGTTTGGACTGGTCGATGCGCATATCCTCGCGGACACCGTTGTAGTCTTCGGGGCGCGCGTATTCCCAGCGCGTTTCCAGCTCGGTCAGGGGCAGCTCGTTGGGCGCATCGCCATAGACCTTGTTGGTAGACAGATGAGCGAACACCGCTTCGGGCGCTTTCAGGCGCACAGCTTCCAGCAGGTTGAGCGTGCCGACCGCGTTCACGTCGAAATCATCGTACGGGCGGCTGGCGGCCAGATCGTGACTGGGCTGGGCCGCCGCATGCACGACGAGATCGGGCTGAAGCTGTTCGATGGCATAGATCACGCCCGCGCGGTCGCGGATATCCAGCTCGTGATGACTGAAGTTCTGGCAGGTCGCCTCAAGCCGGCGCTGGTTCCAACGGGTGTCGCCGCCAGGGCCGAAGAAGTCCGCACGCATGTTGTTGTCGATGCCATGGACATCCCACCCCAGACCGTCGAAATAGACCACAACTTCCGAGCCGATCAGCCCGCTCGAGCCGGTGACGAGTATCTTCTTCACGTTTGTTCCTCACTCAGAGTTTTGATAGCTTGCGCAGGATTCCCAACAATGACACTGTAGGGCGGGAATTCGCCGGAAACCACTGCTCCGGCCCCGACAACACAGCCCCGTCCCAGCGTCGTGCCCTTGAGAATAATCGATTGTGTGCCAATAAACACGTCGTCTTCCACAACGATTGGCCTACTTTTGGCCCCTTCGGTCGGATGCCGCCGCCGCGCACCGGGCGAAAGTGGGTGGAAATCGGTATCGACCAGAACGCAGTTCGAGCCGACCAGCACCCGCTCGCCGATCACGACTGATTCGGCGCAGCAGATCACCGTGCCGGAAAGCGCGCTGTCGCTGCCGATCACGATCTTCGCGCCCGGCTTGAGCGTCGAGAAGGTGCATGGTGCGTCGATACGCAACGGGTTACTCGTCGCGCGAGAGAACAGCTTGACATTCGCCCCCAGCGTGATTGTGCTGCCCGGCGCGACGCGAAGGGTCGGGCGGCCCGCCATCATGACGCCAGGGCCAGCCCGTACCCCGCTGGACCGCAGCAGGCGCGGCGCGATGAACCGATCGGAGAGCACGCGCGGCAGCGTACGCGGCAGCCGCATCAGCCGGGCCAGAGTTGCGTTCATCTCGTTCGCCTCTCCTCTCCTACGCTTTCCGATGCGATATGCGCCGGGCTAGAGGCACGACGCGATATACTCCGCCACTGCCGCCGTCGCGTGGCCCTGATGCGAAAAGACACGCGCGGCCTGCTCGCGGGTGCGCGTGTCAATCGCCTGCGGATCGGTGGCAAACAACTCCTGGAGCGTCGTAACCAGCGTGGTATCCGATGTGATCCGCGTCGCCAGCCCTTCACGCCAGTTGTTCGCCAGCTCCGGCCAGCCGTCCGCATAGTACTGCAAGATCGGCTTGTGATAGAGCAGCCCTTCCAGCAGCGCGGTCGAGCACAGTGAGCCGATCGCGTCCGCACCGGCCAGCGTCAGGTACAGGTCAGTTTCGTTCTTAAAGACGCGCAGCCCGTCCATCCCGGCATACAAACTGCCATCTTCATTCGGGTGCAGCCGCACCAGGATATTGGCGCGATCACCAAAGCGCTCAGCAGCGGCGGCTGTCCAGCGGGCGCAGCCGTCGAGCGCTTCCTGGCTGTTACGGATCGGATCGTTGCCGTTCGAGAAAAAGACAAACGTTGGCCGGTCGGGCAGGCCCAGCTTATCCTGGAATGCCTTCCGCGCGCTGGGATCACCCAGCCAGGGCAGCGTATCGTAACGCGGGCTGCCCAGCATCCGCATCCGGCTTACCGGCACGTCAAACTCGCGCAGCTCGTCCTGCGTGGTCTGGCCCCAGATGACCATCTCGTCGGCGTTGAGCGGCGTGTAGAATGCCTGCACCACGCCGTGCTGGATCACAATCGAGTGACGACCGAGCTGGCGCGCCGCGTGGCACACCGATGAATTGGGCATCAGGTGATCGGATGCCATCAGGACGATCCGGGTTTGCAGTGTTTGCAGCACGCGCAGCAGCTCGCTCTCGTTTCCATCCGCGCTCAGGCAGTGGTTGATGAAAACCCGCTGCTGGGCTGCAGAGAGCGGTTGGCCGAGCGCGGCCTGAAAGTCGATCCAGGCGTCCTTCCAGCGGCTCTGAGCCGTCGCCGGGCGCGGGGCCTGAAACAGCAAAGTCCCCGGCGGCAGCGCCGATCCCATCTCGTCCCAGACCCGGCGCGGCACCAGGACGCGGGCCGAAATACCACGCTCGGTCAGCGCCTGGTAGACCGGCAGCAGGTTCTCGGTCGAGACGGTGCGCGAGTCGCTCAGCCAGACGATCACATCCGTCCGGCCAGCAGCGCTCAGATC
Organism: Chloroflexota bacterium; assembly: GCA_012729765.1. Taxonomy (GTDB): domain Bacteria; phylum Chloroflexota; class Anaerolineae; order Aggregatilineales; family Aggregatilineaceae; genus JAAYCM01. The sequence goes on from JAAYCM010000094.1 coordinate 33,791, forward strand.
GGTGTTCGCACGACGCAGCAGCGAATGGGCGATATTCTTGAGCACCTGCGAGGTGCCGACCGCTTCCTGCTTCATGATCAAAGTGCGGAAGAGAGACTGCCGCATCTGGGCCATGAACGGGTAGCGCTCGAAATAGTCCGCCGTTTGAGCGATAAAGTCGAGCCACTGCTCATCCAGACTCTTAGTCGTGTCAGGGTTAAGCGCCATGCCCTGCGTATCCTTCCATCCGGTCAATCAGGTCTAAGGGTTATCCAACAAGTGCGCTTCTACGATCTCGCACACGGCATGCCACGCCAGGATGTGCAATTCCTGGATACGCGGCGTGGTATCAGCCGGGGCGCAGAAGCAGATATCACAGGCTGCCGGCAGCTTGCCGCCGCCCGCGCCGGTGAAGCCGATGGTCGTCGCGCCGCACGCCCGCGCGACTTCCAGCCCGCGCAGCACATTGGGCGAACTGCCGCTGGTGCTGATACCGATCACCACGTCGCCGGGACGCACGAGAGCCCGCACCTGCCGCGCGAATACATCGGTAAAGTCCCAGTCGTTGCCGACCGCCGTCAGGATCGAGGTGTCGGTCGTCAGGGCGATGGCGGGCCAGGGTTCGCTCTCGCGCAGAAAGCGCCCGACCAGCTCACCCGCGACGTGCTGCGCGTCGGCAGCGCTGCCCCCGTTCCCGAAGAACAGCAGCTTGTGGCCCGTTTGCAGCGCGTGGACAAACGCCTGCGCCACCTCGGCCAGCACGGGCAGCGACTCGCCCAGCAGGCGATGATGGGCGGCGATGCTGTCGTGCACGATGCGCTCGAAGGCCGGAGTGAAAGTCCCGGCTCCGTTGGCCGCGAGCTTGCGCACCAGCCCAATCGCCTCGGCCACGGCGCCCTCACCGCCCGCGCGCGTGAGCACACGGTCGGCTGCTGCCTGGGCCGTCGGCGTGGCGTTGGCCGGAGCCAACCCCAGCCCGACCACTTTGAGCGCCGGGGCGTCGCGGTCGCTGTCGCCCACGTAGCACATCTCGCTCAGGGCGATCCCGCGCTCGGCGGCCAACTGCTGCACCGCGCCCAGCTTGTCCTTCGCCCCGGCGATCACATGCGCCACGCCGAACCGCTGCGCGACGGCGTGCACCATTGGGGTATCTTCGCCGGTGATGAACACGACCGGCATCCCCTCGCGCATCAGCGCCGAGAGCGCATCGAGATCGTGGAAATCCACGCGTTTGACCTCTTCGCCGCTGGCCGAAAGCGTGAAGCGCCCATCGGTGATCACGCCGTCGATGTCGAGCGCCAGCAGCTTGATCGCGGCTACCATACGGTGCGCCCCCCATCCATCACGAGATTGACGCCGGTCATATAGGCCGACGCATCCGACACCAGGAAGACTACCGCCGCCTTGTATTCATCCTGCGACGCCATACGCCCCATCGGGATCAGGTTGGTCAGGCGCTGGACAAAGGCCGGGTCCTGATTGTTCGCCACGCCGCCCGGCGAGAGCGCGTTGACGCGCACGCCATGATCGGCCCAGTAGGTCGAAAGGTAGCGTGTCAGGCCCACCAGCCCTGCCTTGACGACAGAATAGGTTACCGGCTTGACCGGCTGCTGCTCGTCGGGCAGGCCCGGCTGGCGATAGATGCGCTGGTCGGGCGCGATCACGCTCAGGTCTGACGCGATATTGAGGATCACGCCGTGCCCCTGCTCGGCCAGCTTGCTGCCGATCACCTGGCTGCACAGGAACGCGCCGGTCAACCCGACCGCGATATCTTGATCCCAGGCATTGACCGGGAACTGCTCGAAGCGCGACCACTCGCGCCCCTCGTCGCGGGCTTCCATCTTAGGATTGTTGGCCGCGTTGTTGATCAGGATGTCCACCCGCCCGAAGCGGTCCAGCGTGCGCGCCAGCACATCCGCTACCGCGTCGGGCCGCGTGATGTCCGCGCCGAGTCCCAGGGCAGGACGGTCGCAGCGGTCCATGATGCCCTGCGCCGCGTTCGCCGCCCGGTCGGCGGCAATATCCACCAGCACGGGGATGCCGCCCCGCTCGGCAATCGCTTCGGCGTGCTTGACGCCGAGCAAACCTGCGCCCCCGGTGATCACGGCGACGCGGTCGGTCAGATCAAATGCGTCTCGCATACTGTCCTTCTATCCACTGACCGGGCCTGTAACCCGGCGCAGCTTCTCGCGGATCGGAACTTCACTCGGCCAGACACGCTTCACACCGTCGCCCATCGCGGTTTCGATTGCGCGGATGTCCTTGATCATGCGCGCGAAGCCCTGCGGCTCGACCGAGGCTGCCTGGTCGCTGCCCCACATCGCGCGGTCGAGCGTGATATGGCGCTCGATCATGCACGCGCCCATCGTGGCCGCCGCCACCGACGGAGCGAGCCCGACTTCGTGGCCCGAATAACCCACCGGTACGCCGTAGCGCTCCTTCAGCGTGAGCATCACCTTCAGGTCCAGCTCCTCGACCTTGGAAGGATAGGTGCTGGTGCAGTGCAGCAGGATCAGATCGTCGGTGCCCAACACCTCGACCGCGTGGTCGATCTCCTCGATCGAACTCATACCCGTCGAGACGATGATCGGGCGGCCATATTGGCGGTGGTGGCGCAGCAGATTGTCGTCGGTCAGCGAGGCCGAGGCGATCTTGTAGCACGGTGGGTTGAACTGCTCCAGAAAGTCTACCGAGGCTTCATCCCAGGCCGAGGCATACCACATCATCCCCTTGTCCTGGCAGTAGCGGTCGATCTCGGCGTATTCTTCCGCCCCAAATTCCAGCCCATATTTCAGATCGCCGTTGGTCGTGCCAAACGGGTTTTCGCGCGGGCGCGCCAGTTCTTCGGGCGTATAGACGACATCAATCGTGCGCTTCTGGAACTTGACGGCGTCGCAGCCGGTGAACGAAGCCGCGTCGATCAGCTTCTTCGCCAGCGCCAGATCGCCGTTGTGGTTGATCCCGATCTCGGCCACGACATAACAGGGCTGCCCGTCACCTACCAGGCGATCTCCAATTTTCACAGGATTGGTCATGATCTTTTTGGTCCTCCGAGATACTGCTCTATACCGAATGGCGATCAGACGGCGACGCCGCAACTAACGGCAAGCCATCTTCCAGCCGCTTGAGTGCTTCTTCGATAGCCGGAATATTCTCCGGGTAGTCCAGCTCGAACAGCGGCTCGTCCACGATAAACGGGATCGCGCAGTCGCCCCACATCGAGTTCTTTTCGAGCACGGCGCGGGGCCGCAGCACATCTACATAGCCGTTCTGCCAGTAGACGACCGGAAGCTGCTGGCGTGGCAGCGATTGGCTGTCCGGCACCCCTTCCTGGCGCAGGACCGGGTCCAGGTGTCCATCGTCGCTGATACGCCACATCTTGTAGGGTGTTTGCAGGGCGCGCGCCACCGAGCGCAGCGCGTCGGCTTCAGGATGCGCGGCCAGCTCGCCAATCGCCTGATCGATCAGCACGATACGGCGCACCGGCCCGGTGGGGCGCAGATGCACGACCAGATCGGGCACGTAGCCTTCGTGCTCCCGAAGCCAGTTCAGCGCGTGGCGGAACACGTCGATATCGGGCGAGAGGTCCTGGGCGAATTCAGCGGGGCGGATGAATGGCAGCTCCGCGCCCCACTCGCGCGACACCGCCGCGATCTGCTCGTCGTCGGTCGAGACGATCACGCGGTTGATGCGCTGCGACGCCTGCGCCTGCAAGATGGTATGCGCGATCAGCGGCTTGCCGCCGATGGTCATGATGTTCTTGCCAGGGATGCCCTTCGACCCGCCGCGCGCCGGGATCAGCGCCAGCACCCGTTCGGTCATAGCGCCACCTCTACAGCCTTTCCCGTGCGCAGCGATTCATCTGCCGCCAGCCCGATCGTCATGCTGCGCAGGCCTTCGCGCAGATCGACCAGCGGCGTCGCGTCGCCGCGCACGCAGTCCAGAAAATGCCGGATTTCATCAATGAACATCTGGTTGCGGTCGAACCCGGCGAACTTGTACGTTTCGACCCGGCGCGACTCGGTGTGATAGAACTCGACCTGGTCGAGGTAATAGTTGTAGAGCACCTTGCCCTCGTCGCCGATCACCTCGCACACGCGCTGCGGGGGCCGCTGGAGATAATCGAGACGGATGTGCACCGGCAGCGGGCGGCCATCGTCCTGGCACTGCATCAAAATATCGACCGCGTCCTCAACGTTCACTTCCAGGCGGCTGAGCTGCCCGCCGACCGCGAACACCTGGCGCGGCATCCCGAACAGCCACAGCGCGTAGTCCAGCTCGTGCGTCTGGATGCGCAGGCAGCCGCCGCCCAATTCGCGCCGGGCGGGGTGCGTCTCGCGGTAGTCCTCATACGGGTGCCAGCCGGGCAGGTATTCGCCGTTGACGATATGCGCGCCCGTGAGGTGGCCGAGCTTGCGATCCGCGATCATGGTCTTGATCAGGCTCAGGCCGGGATGAAAGCGGAACTGATAGGCTACGAACGCCGCCAGGTGCTTCTGCTCGACCAGATCGATCAATTCATCGATCCCGTCCAGCGACTCGGCAATCGGCTTCTCGATGAACAGGTGGCACCCGGCGCGCGCGGCGGCCAGCGCGACCGGCAGATGCAGCGTGTTGGGGTTGGTGATAAACACGGCATCGGGCTGCTCGGCCAGCGCCGCGTCGAGATCGTCAAACGAGCGGATGTTATACGTGCTTTCCAGCTCGGCCCCGGCGCGCACGGTCATATCCGGGTTGAGCACCGGGCTTTGCCTGCGCCGACGATAGGCCAGCAGCTCCAGATCGTCGCCCAGCACAGCGCGCAGATTGCGCACGTGGCGCTGCCCGATGGAACCCAGACCACACACTAGAGCCTTAAACGGCTTACTCACGGTTGTGTACTCTCCTCAAAAAGGTCAGCCCCAGCGGGCTGGTATCCCCTCAAAGCGTTCGGCGCTGACGATTCACTCGTAACATTGGTGTCCTGTAGAGGCAAGGCCAGCCTTGCCCGGCGGGTAGGGCAAGCCCTACCCCTACAATTACCGGATGCGCTCAATAGGTAATCTGCTTTTCGAGCCGCCATGAGCACGATGAGAGCACGCCCGCGATCCGCTCACCGGCATGACCGTCGCCATAAATCGAGTTGGACTCATAGCGCCCGTGCGCGATCTGCGTCTGGACCGCATCGGCAATCTCTTCGCGGTCATAATCCACGTCGAGCACATTGTGGGCGCGCTCGCGGTGCGCCTGCCGTGTCCCGACATTGACCGCCGGTGTGCCGATGAACGCCCCCTCGCGGATGGCGCTGCTCGAATTGCCGATCATGCAGACCGTGCGCCGCATCAGCGTAATATATACCTCGGCGGGCAGGCTGCGCAGGAAGTGCACCGGCGCGGTGGGATGGTGCCGCCGGAACTGGCGGATCCCGCGCGAGATATCTTCCGCCCCCGTGCCCGCGTTGGGCCACATCACCAGCGTCGGGAGCCGAAGCTGCTCGACGGCCAGCAGCGTCTCATAGATCTGCTGCTCGCCCGCGCCATATTCGGCGGTGACGCCGTGCTGCGAGACGATCAGGAACGGCTGGCGGGGGTCGAACAGGCTGCCCACGCTGGCCGCGAGATCGGGGCCGAGGCCGTTACGATCACGCTCCAGCACCTCGGCAGCCAGATCGATGCGCGGGCACCCGACCAGATAGACATCTTCGGGCCGCTCACCCATCTTGATAATCCGCTCGCGCGCGTTCTGCGAGGCCGGGAAATGGATATGGGCGAATTTAGTCACGGCGTGGCGCAGGCTGTCGTCGATGGTGCCGGAAACTTCGCCGCCCATCGTGTGCGCGACCGGGATGCTCATATACGAGGCGGTCAGCGCCGTGACGATTGCCTCGAACCCATCACCGACCGTGATCACCAGATCGGGCTGGAGCTGCTCGAACAGGGTCGCCAGCTCGATCAGGCCCAGGCCCATCGACTTCGCCATCGTGCTCGGCGTCTCGCCCTCGACCAGCATATGCGCGCGGCCCGTCACCCTGAAGCCGTCCTGCTCAATCCAGTTGACGACCGGGCCGTAACGGTCGGGCAGGGCCGACGCCGCGGCGATGATCGACAGGTCCAGATCGGGATGTTTCTGAACGGCGCTCATGGCAGACTTGAGGCCGCTGTAGCTCGCCATAGAACCGATGACCGCGCAAATCTTACGCATAGGAGAATATCCGGCCTATCTGACCGCGCGCGCCAGCAGAGCCAGCAGCAGCCCACCGCCGAGCGCGGGCAGCACCCACACCAGATCGGCTTTGAGCGGGGGCGGAGTCCGGTCGCCGGTCGGCTCGAAGGCCAGCAGGCACAGCCGGTCATACTTGGCCCGCACGTCGTCCGGGTCCGGCTGGATACCAACCGAGTAGAGAAGCTGCCACATAAACGGGTTGTGGCGCGTAGCGAGATAGACCTCGACCACCTCATCCACTCCGGTCACGCGGCGGGCACAGGCCGCGAGCGTGCCGCCCGCTGTCTGGATCGTCGCGCGCGGGTCGGCTTCCAGATTGCGGACCCAATCCGAGTGGCAGCCAAACGCCGACCAGACATAGCGTGTGCCGTTGACGACATGGTACTCGGCCACCACGCGCCGGGGCTGGCCGCTTCGCCGCCCGGTCGTGGTGATCACCGCCCACATCCGGCCCATGATCGGCCCCAGGCCCAGCCGCCACGCCAGCAGCGGTGACTTGAACAACCACCGCCGCCAGCCCTCCGTGTGAGGCATGGGCCAGGTTGCGACTTCCTGTTCAGGCATGGTCATCGCCATGACGGTCCTTCCTTCGCGCGAGCGGGTGCAAGCTGTGAGGCACCCACTTTTAACTGTTCACCGAAGCCGTATCTTCCACATCCACATTGAGAGTGACATTCTCGGATGAATTCTGCCCCTGCGGATCGACCGACCAGTCGAGCAGCGGCGCGATCGTGCCATAACGCCGGCGCTCCGTCCCGCCGCCGTAGCCCGCGTTGACACCGTCCACGTTGACGATCTCAAAGTTGAGGATGCGGTCCAGCATGATCGTGTGTTTGACGCGGTAGACCCCGCCGACGACCGTCAGGTAATACAGCCCCTCGTTGAGCAGATTCTTGGGGATGCTGACCTCGGCAGTATAGACACCGGGCGGGATAGACATCATATACTGGCCGCCGCTGTCGTTGTAGAGCGTGCGGAAGATCACCTCACCCTGCTCCGAGATCAGATCGAAGCCGATGCGGAAACCGTCCAGCGGCTCGAAGATCTCGAATTTCGTGTGGAATGTAATGTCCTCGGTCGAGGAATACTGGCCGTCGCGCCCGGTCGCGCTCGTGACCGCGACCTCGTACACTTTGGCGCTGTGATCGCCCGGCGCGTTGGCGGCTTCCCATGTCCGGCGCTGCAAGCGGTCGATACCCTCGCCCAGATACTTGCCGATCACATCGTTGGTCTGCCCCTGCATGACGGCCTGCCCCTGATCGAGCCAGATCGCGTATTCGCACAGCGAGTTGACCGCCGACATATTGTGGCTCACGAACAGGACCGTGCGCCCTTCTCCGGCGACCTCGCCCATCTTGCCGATACACTTGCGCTGGAAGGCCGCGTCACCGACCGCCAGCACCTCGTCCACCACCAGAATATCCGGCTCCAGGTGGGCGGCGACAGCGAACCCCAGGCGCAGACCCATACCGCTCGAATAGTGCTTATAGGGCGTGTCGATGAACTTCTCGATTTCGGCAAAGCTGACGATCTCGTCAAACTTGTGATCGATCTCCTGCCGCGTCATGCCCAGGATCGCGCCGTTGAGATAGACGTTCTCGCGCCCGGTCAGTTCCGGGTGGAAGCCGGTGCCGACTTCGAGCAGCGCGCCGACGCGCCCGTACAGGTCGATCGTGCCTTCGGTCGGCTCGGTGATGCGCGAGAGGACCTTGAGCAGCGTGCTCTTGCCCGCGCCGTTGCGCCCGATGATGCCCACCACGTCGCCGCGTTTGATCTCAAACGAGACGTTCTTGAGCGCCCAGATCGTCTGATCCAGGCCGGAAGCGCCGTAGGCTTCGCCCCGCAGCAGGGCGCGGGTGCGCCGCATCGGAGCGAGAGCAGCATCGGTGAGTGTGCTGCGCAGCGTCTGGTAGGGGGTGCGTACAGCGCCGATCCGAAAGCGCTTGCCCAATCCCTGGACCTTGATCATCATGTCGTCGTTCATCGATGTCCCCTATACCACGTCTGCAAAGGTCTTTTCCATGCGGCGGAAGTAGTAGGCTCCCGTGAGCAGGAGCAGCACGGCGACTACGCTGGAGACGATAATCATCGGGCCAGGGGCCGTATTGGTATCCAGCAGCGCCCAGCGGAAGCCCTCGACTACACCCGCCATCGGGTTGATGCCGTAGACCGTGCGCCACGGCTCGTCGAGCAGGCTGCTGGGGTAGGCGATCGGCGTGGCAAACATCCAGAACTGCGTCAGAAACGGGATGGTGTAGCGCACGTCACGAAACTGGACGTTCATCGCCGAGAGCCACAGGCCCACGCCCAGCGACGTGATCAGGGCCAGCAGCAGCAGCGGCAGCAGAAACACGACGTTAGCCGTCGGCGCAATGCCATAATACAGCATCATGGCCAGCAGCACGATGAACGACAGCACAAAATCTACCACGCCCGCGATCACGCCCGAAATCGGGATCACCAGCCGGGGGAAGTAGACCTTTTTGAGCAGGTTCGAGCTGATCACCAGGCTGTTGGTGGCCTGGGTGAGGCCGTTGGCGAAAAACGTCCAGGGCACGAGCGCCGCATAGGAGAAGATCGGGTAGGGGATATCGTCAGATGGGACGCCGGCCAGCCGCCCGAAAAACAGGCTAAAGACGACCATCGTGAAAAACGGCTGGATAATCGCCCAGGCCGCACCCAACACGGTCTGCTTGTAGCGCACCTTGATATCGCGCCACGTCAGGAAATAGAGCAGCTCACGATACTCCCACAACTCGCCCAGTTTGAGCGATACCCAGCCGCGCGATGGCTCGATATGCAGATGCACCGGGCGCCGCTCGACAGGGGTCAGGTCGTGAGGGGGTGCACTGACATTGTCAACAGAACTCATAAGCTTCTCTTCGCTTTCCTTTGCCGCATGGCAACTGAGTCGCTCTTAAGGAACAGAGTCGGGCTGCCCATCCTGACAGCCGTTCAGTCCGCTGCCGGGTTATCGTACAACCATCATCTCAAACGTTGAAGCTGGAGCATAGACCGGCGGCTATCAAGGCGGCATCTCACGCTGATTGTATTCTAGGTGAGCCGCCTTGCATCCCCCTTGCTATTCTTAAAGAATACCCTTGCATCTGCCTAACTGATGCATTTTTTAGAGATTATTTATAGCCCCTTTATACGCGGCGCGAAAAGTATGCGGTGAGGTTTCAGACAACCTCACCGCATCGGAGTTTATCACTCAGGTATGAGCACGGAACGCGGCCAGATACCGCACGTGGTTACAACTCCGTGGTCTGGGCCGTCTCACTGGATGCTGCCGCCGGAGCGGTCTGGTACGGCTCATAGCCATAGCCCAATTCCAGCGAACCGCCGCGCGCCTTGTTGAGCACAACGCCCTTGATCGGCGCACCGATATGCTGGAACAGGTCCTTCGCACGCAGCGCCGCCACCCGCGACGTCTCACCGGCCTGGATCACCAGGATGACGTTGGCATGCATGTTCGCCGTGAGGATCGAGCTGTCGGCGACCACCAGGGCCGGGGGTGTGTCGAACAGGATCACGTCGAAGTCCATGCAGTTCTCGAAAAACTTGATCCAGTCGCGCAGCCGCTCGGAGCGCAGCACCTCGGCGGGCACTGCCGCCGATTGGCCGCTGGTGATCGTGTACAGGTTGGTGACTTCGGTCGGCTGCACGATCTCCAACAGCGCTTCGGGGATCTCGCACGGATTCTCGCCCGTCTCGAACTCGCCCGGCGACAGGCTCAGCAGGCCGGGCAGGCCAACCTGGTTCCCCACGCCAAGGATTTCGTGCAGACGTGGGCGGCGCAAATCCGCGTCGATCAGCAGCACGCGCAGGCCGCTGGTGGCCATCGAAACCGCCAGATTCGCCGCCGTGATGCTCTTGCCCTCGCCCGGTCCGGCGCTGGTCACGACAAACAGGTTGCGCCGGATGCGCGTGCCGTTGGCCGAGAAGAGCAGGTTAGCCTGGACCATATTGAACGTTTCGGCGACGGCGGAGTTCGGCGTCCGGCGCGTGATCAGCCGCTCGGAATACGGATCCTTCGTGCGGCCAAACTGCGCGACCGTGCCCAGCACCGGCAGCGACAACACGCTCGCCGCCTGCTGCGCCGACTGGAACTCGGTTTCCTGGTGGCCGATGACCAGCACCAGCAGCGCGGCCAGCAGCGCGCCGATCACGCCGCCCAGGATCGCCATGTTGATCACGCCCTTATCCAGCGGCGCGGGTGGCACGATTGCCGTATCGACGATCTCGATTGAATTGGTGCGGAGCTGCAGGGTCGAGATCGTGTTCTGAAGCTGCGCGACCATCTCCAATGCCTGCATCACCTGTGACTGCGTGATATCGTACTGAGTGCTCAGGCGCAGGATTTCGGTTTCGTCTTCGGCGGCTTCCAAATCGTCGATCAACGCGAGAAGCTGCTCGCGCCCTTCGGCGATCTGGTTGGTCAGCGCCAGAATCTGCTGGCCGGAGGTCGCGATCGTTTCCTGCTGCGACGCGGTCAGATTGGTGGGGCTGTTGAGAACAAGCTGGTTCGCCAACTCATTCGCAATATCGGCGGCCAGCTCGGGGTCGGTCGAGAATACCGACAGATAAAGCAATGATGTTTCGGGCACAAGCTGTGGCTCGATCATACCGGCAAGCGAATCGGTAGACATGTTGAGTTCCAGCTCATCGATCGTCGCCTGGAGAATTTCGCGGGTTTTAGCCAGTTCGGCATAGGTCTTGGCCAGCTCGGCCCCTGTCCGGATATCGCCCTGGACCGGGTTGGAAGCCTGTAAAAAGCTGCCGATCATGATCTTCGTGGTCGCTTCATACATATCAGGCTCGTTGCGGCGCACTGTGAAGGCGATGATCGCGCCGACAGCCGCTACGATGATAATTAACCACGACCACCGCAGGAATAAGCGCACATACTGATTAAGTTCCATGCTCTGTCCGCTCCGTACTTCCGTTGACCGGCTCACCTTGAGGGGTTTAGAAGCCAGCCTTTACCTCAATTCAGATATTACCACACATGCATTAGATAATACGGCACAAAACTTCTCAAAACGCTGTTAAAACATTATAAAAAATGCAAATTTAGGCGACTGTAAGGCGGGATTGAGGGCGTCGTTATGCTGGCGCAAGGTTGGATGGGTACGATTACCAGCAGCGAAGCAGAGCATCATTGGCCGGTTCTGGCTGCTTCAAGTGTAGCAGTAAACAGACCGGTAAACCTGACGCTAGCCTTCCAACAAAATTATACGACACTTCCTGGAAGCAAATTTGGGATAAAAGTACTATCCGATGGCTGAAGAGGACCGGCGCCCTGTGACTGCGATTCCCCCCCCAACTTCTGACCAGCGCCCACTGCGGGTGGCCCATATCAGCCCATCCTACGGCGGTGTGGCGGTCGCAGCGATGCGCCTGCACCTGGCGCTGCTCCGGCAGGGCGTGCAAAGCCATTTCTTTGCCAGCCATGTCGAAGGACGTGACACCAGCCTGCCCCACAGCTCCGTGCTGACCGCACCCAGCCGCCCGCTGCGCTATGCCGACACGCTGACCAAGGTGATCGCCAGCCGGACCGGGCTGAAAGGGATGCTGCACGTCTCATCGCGGCGCCGCTCGTTCGACGGTTACGACGTCATCCACCTGCACGGGGCCGACACCAACTGGTTCAATCTCAATGCCCTGCCGCGCCTGAGCAAGCGTCACGCGCTGGTGTGGACCATGCACGATCAACACCTGGGGACCGGGGCCTGCGGCTATACCGAACTGTGGGATAACTGCCAGCGCTGGCGCACCGGTTGCGGCGACTGTCCGCTCGCGCATACGGAAGGCTGGCTGTTCGACAGCACGCATCGCATCTACCAGCGCAAGCAGCATCTCCTGCCCGCTTCCAAGCTGGCGATCGTCGCGCTCAACCAGTGGATGCTCGACTTTTTGCGCGCCAACCCGATGACCCAGCAGCAGACCTTGCGGCTGATCCCCAACAGCGTCGATACATCCCTGTTCACGCCGCACTCCCAGGCCGAAAGCCGGGCCGTGCTCCAGCTTCCCGCCGAAGGGCGGCTGATTCTGTTTGTGGCCGCCAACCTCAGTATGCCACGCAAGGGCGCGCGCTATTATGTGCCGCTGCTGCGCGCGCTGAAGGAACGGGCCGGCGACCAGCCGATTGGCGCGGTATTTGTGGGGGCGCAGCTTCCCGAAACCTGGCTGGAGCTGCGCGCGATCATGCCGGTGCACGCCCTGGGCCGGATCAACGACGTCGGGCGACTGGCACAGGTTTACAGTGCGTGCGATTTCTTCGTCGTGCCATCGACCATCGACAATCTGCCCAGCACCGTGATCGAGAGCATGGCGTGCGGGACGCCGGTCGCGGGCTTCCGCGTGGGCGGCATCCCCGATATGATCGTGCCCGGCCAGACCGGCGTGCTGGCCGACCTGGGCGATGTCGAAGGAATGGCCGAGGCGATCAGCGCCGCGCTGGACGAGCCGGGCCGCCTGGAGCAGATGCGGCAGACCTGCCGTGAAACGGTGCTGGCGCGCTATTCGTTCGAGGTGCAGGCCGCCAGCCATATCGCGTTTTATCACGAGCTGCTCGCGCAGCGGCGATCAAATGGACACAAGCGCCACGAAGGTGGCTTAGGAGCATAGGAAGGTGAGCATGCCGGCTCAGCCGCACAAGCCGCGCGTCAGTCTGGGGATGCCCGTCTACAATGGCGAAGCGTTTCTCGAATCCGCGCTGAACTCGGTTCTCGGCCAGACGTATCAGGATTTTGAGCTGATCATCTCGGACAACGCATCCACCGACCGGACGCAGGCGATCTGCGAAGCCTACGCCGCCCGCGATCCGCGCATCAAGTATTATCGCCAGCCGCAGAACCGGGGCGCGACCTGGAATTTCAACCATACGGTCGCGCTGGCTTCGGGTGAGTATTTCAAGTGGGCCGCGCACGACGACGATCTCGCGCCCGACTACCTGGAGCGCTGCGTCAAGATTCTGGACGAGCATCCTGAGGTGGTCGTCGCCTTCTCGCGCTCGCGGGCGATCTACGAGCCGGGCGGCCAGACTGAGGATTACCCGGTTGTGCTGCGCACCTTCTCGCCCCGGCCTCATGTCCGGCTGTATGACCTGCTGTGGCGCGAGGATCGCTATTATCAGGTGTTTGGCCTGATGCGTATGAACGTGCTCAAACGGACGCGCCTGATCGAAAATTATGCCGCCTCGGACCGCGTGCTGATGGTCGGACTGGCGATGTTTGGTCAGTTCAGCGAGATTCCGGAGTTTCTGTTCTTCCCGCGCAAGCACCTGACCAACTCGGTCCGCACGCATCTCACGCGCCACACGCGCATGATCTGGTTCGACCCAACCAAGCAGGGCAAGGTCGTGATGCCGGCCTGGGAGCTGTTCATGGGCTATCTGCGCTCGGTGCTGCGCGCGCCGCTCACCCGGGCAGACCTTGCCCAGACGCTCTGCGTGCTGGCGCGCTGGACGTGGCGCGAGCGCCGGGTGATGCTCGAAGACCTGTATGTGGGAGCCAAGCTGTGGTGGGGCGCAACGCTGCTGCACCAGCCGACAGAATCTCAGCCGCACATGCAGGCAGCCCGCCCGAAGCGGCGCACGTTCAACGGCCTGGCAATGGTGATGGCGCTGCTGTCGCTGCTCAGTCTGACGATCCTACGGGTGGGACGCAAGGAGCAGCGTTAGTGCACATCAAAAATCACCGGCGCAGCCCAAACAGCCGGACGCCGGTGATCGGATAAACATTGAAAAGGTTGGAGCTTACTTAGCTATCAGCAGCTCGCGGGGAAGCCACTGATTCTCGCGGGCTTTCTCTTGTGCCTGGGGCGCAGGCAGGCACGCCCCGGAAGCGAGCTGGCGCGGGGCCATGTCCTGCGCCGCCTGGATCATACGATCCATCGCAAGCTGCAAATAGGCGGGAGCAAATTCATCGGGATCGGCCAGGCAGTGCAGCGCAGCGCGCCGGGCATTGTTGAAATCGACTTCGGGGTTGCTCATGGTCATCTCACTTTGCTCTCGCCGGGTATGTAGTCGTTAACTTGCGTTAAGACTACTAAACCCTGCAACAATTCTTTCTAAATATATCTTACGGGCAAATACCGGCTGTGGCAAGGTAAACGGCAAAACCTGAAAGCTACTATTAGTTTTTGCATTTCTTTTACAACTTTGGCCCTGCCAGCCGGGCTTTAGCTTACTACAGAATATAACAACTGATCAAAAAATAAAAAAGTTATAAAAGTCATAGAAATTAACGAGGGCAGGCTCCTACCCATCCACGCGATCCGGCAGATTGCAGGAGTAGTGGCAGCCGTCATCATCCTCAGCCCGATCAAGCTAGCGTGGCAACACAGACTGAGCGAGGGAGCGAGCATATGTATCAGTCGGAAAATCTTGAGGTGTGGAACCTGACGCCCGGCACCATCGTCGCGGTAGGGCAGCAGTCAATCTTCAATGTGCTGGGCCGCGTGACCCGGCCCGAACAGACGCGGGCGCTGCTCTACCGCCTGAACGGTGGGCCAGAGCGCCCGGCCTATTTCAACCCCGGCCCCAAACGTGACGGTCGGCTGCACTGCCCCGGCGATTTCAACATCGACACGATCGATACCGATCAACTTGGGGACGAAAACGAGATCGTGCTGCGCCTGGTCGACCAGGCCGGCGGATCAGAAGAGCACCGGATCGTGTTTGGCGCACGCCCTTTTGCCGATCCGCAGCCGCGCTTCAGGCTGGACCTGCGCGACGTTCAGTACCCGGAACAGGTCGGCCAGATTATTGACGGTCCGTGGCGCATCGGGCGCGGCGAGACGGGCGAGCGCTGCCTGGAGATTACGCCCGAAGATGCCGGTTATGACCGGATCATGCTCTTCGGGAGCGCCACCTGGGGGTCGTGCTATGAGATTACCGCGCGCCTGAGTGTCACACAGTGGAGCTCGGTGGTTCATAATGTCGGTCTGCTGTTCAAGTGGAACCCGCATCTGCGCGGTGACGGGACACATCTGCCCGTGCAGTGGAGCACCGGCCTGGCCTACTACGCCTCGCAGACCGCCGGGCTGCGCGTGCGCTACGGCGTCGATGTACATGTGGATGAACAGGGCAACAAGGTCGGGAGCTATGTGCTGGGCGAAGCGCCCTACTCAGTGCTGCACCAGTGGGCACAGCGATTCCGCGCCAGCCGGCCACCTCACAATCAGGGTATCATCGCGCAGCTTGCGACCGGGAAGCATTACTGGTTCAAGGCGGTCATACATCCTGACCGGCACGAACTGACCGTATGGCAGGACGGCAAGCGCCAGCCCGCACCGCAGATCGCGCTCCAGCGGCCCACCGAGTGGCTGACGCATGGCTCGGTCGGCGTTATCTTGTATAACTGCGGCGGGCGGCTGTATGAATACGAGGTGACGCCGCTCGGTTAGCAGCCCGATAGTATCCCGGCGGGCCAAATCTGAAGATGTGGCATCTCTCATCCGATAGTTTAGAGTCGGTAGGGGACTTTATCGGAAGAGAGTGAGAGGATCGGGTGTCGATGCAGTTACGCAGCGGATATGCGTCCTTGACGGTCAGAGCGAGATCGATCTTGCAAGCCCTGATTGCCCTCACGGTGACGTTCATCCTGGTGGGCAGCACGCTGGCAATGGATGTTGACGAGCGGGCGGCGCACCTGTCGCACGCTGCCGAACACACGGATTGGCCGTTCAAGCATGTGGTGATCGATGCTGCCCCGCTGGCTACTTTCCGCATCAACGACTTGCAGATTGGGGACATCAACGGCGACGGTCTGCCCGATATCTGGACCAGTGGGCGCGGGGCCGGGGCCAATGCCTACCAGATGGTCTGGTACAAGAATCCCAACTGGGAGCGCTATGAGATCGCGCCCGGCGACTTCAAGTACGGCGATCTGGGCGACCTGGACGGCGATGGCGACCTGGATATCGCCGCCGGAAAAGAGTGGTTCGAAAACACCGGCCAGCCCGAACAGCGCGATTGGCCGCGCTACCCGCTCGGCTACACCCTGGAACCGGACATAATCCGCACCGGCGATCTGAACGGCGACGGGCGGCTCGATATCGTCCTGACGACCAAGCGGCGGATGTTCTGGCTGCCCGGCCCCGAAGACCCACGCCAGCCCTGGCCGAGTATTCTGTTGGGCCAGGAGCCAGGCCGCACCGGGTTAAGCCTGGGCGACGTGGATGGAGATGGTGATCTGGACGTGGTATGGGGCAACGCCTGGTACGAGAATCCGGGTGAGCCAGCCGCCGGAAACTGGATGCGCACCATCATCGATCCGGAATGGCCGAAGGAAGCGCGCAGCGTGATCGCGGATATGAACGGCGACGGGCGGCCCGATGTAGTGCTCTCTGGCGAGGAAAGCGCGCACGGTGTGGCGTGGTACGAAGCGCCCGGCGGCGACCCCCGCAGCGCTGGCTGGACCCGGCATGATGTCGTCCGCGAAGGGTATGAAGGCGTGCACACGCTCGAAGCCGCCGACTTCGACCAGGACGGCGATCTGGACATCTTCGCGGCGGAAATGCATCACGGCGCGGACCCCGATCAGGTGACGATCTTTGAGAATGTGAACGGCGACGGCACGCAGTGGGAAGCGCACGTGTTCGACGACATCGGCTCGCACAACGCCAAAGTCGCGGACCTGAACGGCGACGGCTTCCCCGATCTGGCCGGGAAGAACTACGAGGCCGGCGCGCTGCCGCTGCAAGTCGATGTCTGGATCAACCGGCTGCCAACCGCGGGCGGCGAAGGGCTGCTGGCGCTCGACCGCTGGCAGCGCCATATCATCGATGAAAATCGTCCCTGGCAGGCGGTATTCATCACCGGGGGCGACATCAACGGCGACGATTTGCCCGACATCGTCACCGGCGGCTGGTGGTATGAGAATCCGGGCAGCGCGTCCGGTGACTGGGACCGCCACGACATCGGCGGCGAGCTGTATAACATGGCGGTCGTCTACGATTTCGACCGGGACGGCGATCTCGACATCCTCGGCACGAAAGGCCAGCCCAACAGCAGTGAGTTTTTGTGGGCCGAGAACGACGGCGCGGGCAGCTTTACACTGCACGCTAACCTGCCGCCCGCCGAGGGCGACTTCTTGCAAGGCGCGGCGGTGATCCCGGCGGAGAACGGCGCGGGGCCAAAGGTCGTGCTGTCGTGGCACAACCGCACCGGCACGCAGCTCTATCACGTCCCCGATCCGCCCACCGGCGACTGGACATTCGAGGTCATCACGCCGGAGACGACCGGCGAGGCGGTGGCCGTCAGCGATCTCGATGGCGACGGCGACACCGATATTCATCTCGGCACATTCTGGCTGCGCGCCGATGGCGACACCTGGACGCGCGTCGAGGCCGTGACGCTGGGCGATCCCGAAGCCGATCCCGACCGGGTGGAACTGGCCGACATCAACGGTGATGGCCGCCTGGATGTGGTGATCGGGGCCGAGCACGCCAACCGCGTCGTATGGGGCGAAGCGCCGGAGAATCCGAACGATCCCTGGGTCGAGCACCTGATCAGCGACCAGTATCTCGCCATGAGCCTGGACGTGGGCGATCTGGATCAGGATGGCGATCTGGATATGGTGATCGGCGAACATATCGACCAGACCGGGCGCACGGTCATCCTTGCCAACGACGGCCAGGGCCAGGCGTGGACGGAATACGTGATCGACAGCGCCTTCGAGCACCACGTCGGCACGCAGTTGATCGACATCGACAATGACGGCGATCTCGATATCCTCTCCATCGGCTGGCGGCAGAACCAGGTCGCGCTCTTCGAGAATCTCGCCATCAGCCAGGACGGTCCCGCCGCGACCGCCACCCCGGATGACGCACCCGCCGAAGAGCCAACGCCTACCGCCGAGGCAACCGAAGCAGCGACTCCGCCCGCTGAGCCGACCACGCTTCCCTCGGACCCGGCAGCGGTGCGCGTGACGGACGGTCTGCAGGCGCTCTATACTTTCAACGAGAGGCGCGGTGCAACCGTGCGCGATATGTCCGGCAATGAAACGGTGCTGGACCTGACCATCCGCGACACAGCGAGCGTCACTTGGACAGCCAACGGGCTGACCGTCAGCCAACCCACGCTGATCATATCCGGCGCGGCCCCGACCCGGCTGATCGCTGCGCTGCGCGCCACGAACGCGATCACGCTCGAAGCCTGGATCAAACCGGCCAATCTGACGCAGGAAGGCCCGGCGCGCATCCTGACGCTCTCCGAAAGCGAGCTTGCGCGCAACTTCACGCTCGGCCAGGGCGACTGGCACCAGCAGCCATCTGACTTCATCGACGTGCGGCTGCGCACGACCGAGACTTCGGAGAACGGCTCGCCTTCCCAGGCGTCGGCGCACGGCACGTTGGGGACGGAGATTACGCACGTGGTCTATACTCGCAGCGCCGATGGCACCGCCCGCCTGTACATCGACGGGCAGGAGCAGGTCAGCGGGCAGGTGTTGGGCGATTTCTCGACCTGGGGCGCGGACTTCCAACTGGCGCTGGCGAACGAGATCAGCGGCGACCGGCCCTGGTTGGGCGATTACTATCTGGTCGCGGTTTATGACCGGGCGCTGTCGGCGGAAGAGGTCGCGCAGAACCGGCAGGCGGGTCCCGGCGCATAGCCACCGCACAAGGGGGTGCACATGCTCACATTTGGCAAGCGTATGGCGCGCCGCGCACTGCCCGCGCCCGTCAGGCGCATGATCCGGGGGCAGCGCCGGGCGGCGGCAAAACCCGTCGAAGGACTGCCGGACGGGATCGACTTCGAGAGGCTCGATGGGCTGTGCCGTGAGCGCCTGGACCAGCCGCTCCAGCACGCGGCGCACGTTCACCTCTCCGGCTGGAAGACATCGGGAGCCTATCGCCTGCTGCTGAAAACCGAACGGGGCCGGGTGTGGAGCGTGATCTACAAGAACGCGATCTACAATGACGAGCATATCCCGGCGGTGCGCGGCCTGCCCGTGATGCCCGGCCCGCCGGAGTTCGGCGTCTACAGCCAGGCGCACGGCGCGTTGACCGCCTATCTGCCGGAGATTTATCTCTGCCACGAAGTCACACCCGGCGAGCACTACCGCTACCTGATGGAGGACCTCAACACCGGCTACCGCCGCATGGCCGATCGTCCTGAGGAAATCTATGCTGTGACCGATGACCTGCCCGCCCTGCACCGCGTGATGCAGACCTGGGCGCAAAGCTTGCCCGGTGACGATCACCTGCTGCGCTATGGCCCGGCGTTCTCGGCAGCCCTGCTCGACTATGCCCGCGCGCAGATCAGCCGCTATGTCGCGGCGAGCGCGGGCGGCGCGGTCAGCCAGCTTTGGGAGCGTTGGGACGCGATCACGGCGGCACACCAGCGCCCGGACCTGCTCGCCATGCAGCAGCTCCAACCGATCCACGGCGACTACAGCCCGGCCAACATCTGTATTCACCTGCAGCAGCCGGAGCGCTACAAGATTCTCGACTGGGAATGGGCCGGGTGGGGCACGTCGCACGCCGACCTGGCCGCGCTGCTCAAGCGGCTGCCGGACGAGGTCGAGCAGGCGGCCCTGGCACGTTACATCGAGCGCGACGAGCGCTTCTCTCCGGCGGAACACCGCCAGTTGTACGAGTGGGGCCAGTTGGAGCGCGGGATGATGGATGTGGCCTATCTCGCCAAGCAGCAGCTCGACAGCGCCGACAGCGCCAGCGTCATCCCGGCGTATATCGAGCGCTCGGCCCTGCGCTCGCTGCAAGCCTTCGAGCGGCTGAGCTAAGCGGCGGTACGATTCACCCCGGCTAAATGAAAACTCCCCTTGCCCGGTGATCGAGCAAGGGGAGTCTTGTTACTGCTACCCGTTCAGCGAGTTAGCTGGCGGGGACTGATTCTACTGCTTCGGCGGGCACCTCAGTCGGAACCTCGGCGGGCGCTTCGACCGGGGCTTCCGGCGAGGCCGGGGCCGGATCGACAGGCTGAGCCGGGACCGGGGTCACTTCCACCACCGGCGCTTCGGTCGGCAGCGGGATCGCCGTCGGCGGCAGCGTGGGCAGCGGGGTGGCTGTCGGCAGCAGGGTCGGGGTCGGCGTGGGCGGTGCATCCTGGATCATCAGGTTATCGATCCAGTAGCCCGCCGTTGCCATCTCCTGCCCCAGCGGCGCGGATGCGTCCACCAAGAAGCGCAGGCGGATCGTCTGGCCCTGGTAGCCGTGCAGGCTGATCGTGCGCTGTGTCCAGTCCTCGACCGTCCCAACCTGGTAATCCAGGTTGATCCAGCTCAGACCGTAGTCCACGCTCATCTCAACCGCGACGGCATCCACCGGGGCAAGCTGCGCCCGCTGCCAGAAGGTCAGTTCGGGATTCGGGACGCTGCCCAGGATGATCAGCCCATCCAGCTCGAGGACGCTGACCAGGCCGCGCTGCGTCGTGTTCACCGCCCAGCTCGAGCCGCTCTGAGCCGTGTAGCCGTCCAACTGCCACGCGCCAACCGGCAGCCAGCCGAGGCCGGTGTCGAACGAGTCGCCGAAGGGCAGCCCAACGGGCAGCGGCGTCGCGGTCGGGGCGATAGTCGGCTCCGGCAGCGGGATTTCGGTCGGCAGCACAGGCTGTGGTTCCACCGGCACCTCAACCGGGGCTTCGGGCTGCGGCTCCGCCGGGACCTCTGCCGGGACTTCCGGCGCGATCACGTCAGCAGGCACCTCGGCAGGCACTTCGACCGGGGCCTCAGGCTCGGCAGGCACTTCCGCCGGAACTTCTTCGATGGGCGCAGGCTCAGCCGGGATTTCCGCCGGGACTTCTGGCGCAACCAGGCCGGGCTGCGGCTCGACGGCAAAGGCATCGATTGCGATCGTGCCCGTCACCGGGTAGACGCGGACAGTATGCTCACCGGCGGGCAGGTTGCCCAGGATCAGGCGCGCGCCAAAGGTGCTCTCGGCAGCAGCCGTCTCGACCGCCTGCATCGGCATGCCGTCGATTTCGACCAGCATCCCACCCAGCGCCGCGTGCTGAACATAGATGACGTCCAGGCGCGTGCCGGTGAAGGTCAGGGTTAGGGCATCATCCAGGCTGCCGCTGCTGTAGACGTAGCTGCCGCCGCTCGCCAGCCCGGTTGCATGTGCGGTCCACGCGCCGGTCTGCTGCACGAAGACGCTTTCGGCCTCGACGATCTGGAGTTCCAGAACTGGCGCGGCGGGCGCTTCGGGCTGCGGCTCGGCGGGCACTTCCGCCGGAACTTCAGCCGGAACCTCGGCAGGTACTTCAGCGGGCACTTCGGCAGGAATCTCAGCCGGGACTTCGGCGGGCACTTCCGCCGGGATTTCCATGCTCGGCACTTCCGCCGGAGCTTCCAGAACCGCTTCCGGTTCTCCAACCAGCGGCAGAGCTTCGAGCATCGGCTCAGGCTCAACTACTGCTGCGACACCTGCGCCGCCCGGCACATGGAAGAGCTGGCTCTGCGGGATGACCTGCTTGGCCTGGCTCGTGCTCGACCACAGCAGGCGAACGGTCGCGTGCTTGGTCCGGTCGAAGAACTCCAGGCGAATGCTGGCTGGCCGGCCCGCGATCAGGTCGATCTTGCCGCTGTTCTCAACGACGCCGTGCTTGTTCCAGTCGTCGATCAGCAGTTTATCATTCACCCACAGCCGGACGCCGTCGTCAGACTGGGTATAGAAGGTGTAGGTCTGGCTGTGGAGCGGCATCACGAAGCCGGTCCAGCGCACTGAGAAGTTGTCACGGTTGACACCAGAGGCGGGCGCATTGTACAGCCAGTTGAAGTCCACCTTGGCATCGGCGCGTGCCGTCTTCGGGCTAGTCAGCTCGATGGTGTTGAAGTACTCGCCCCACAGGCCCGGCACGCCGGACACCGGCGGCTCGATCGGAACGCTCGTCGGCTCAGCGGTCGGCGGAACATTCGTCACCGTCGGCGGCACCGGCGTATTCGTCGGCGGGACCTTCGTGGATGTCGGCGGGACCTTGGTAGCGGTCGGCGGAACGTTCGTCGCCGTCGGCGGCACCGGCGTATTTGTCGGTGGGACCTGAGTCGGCGGCACATTCTGCGACGGGCTGTAGGCGGGGCCAACCAGAAGATTCTGGCTGACTTCGGCGGCAGTCAGGGCGCGGCTGTAGACCGCGACCAGATGGTAGTCGCCCAGCCAGGGCCGCTCACCCGTCAGCTCGTTCGCCAGCGCCAGGCGGTAGGTCGTATCCCAGTTCGAGAACACGCCATCCACCTTGCCGCTCGCCCGTTCGACACCGTTGATATAGATCTTGGCCGTGCCGTCATTCGAGCGTGTGTAGACGATGTGCGTAAGCTGAGTCGCGAGTGTACCGTGAGCCGTCGAGACTGATGGCTTACCGTTGGTTGTGCGGGTGGTGGTGCGCAGCCGCGCGTCGATGAAGTTCGCCGGCAGCTGCTGCCAGTTGCCCTGACCCAGCGTGAAATCACGGTAGTTCGCGTCCTTCGACAGCGTGAGGATACGGGCCGGGCCTTCCTGGTTGAGATTCGCCGGTCGGACCCACACTTCCAGGGTCAGCTCGTTCGTTACCTTGCTGGCCTCGATCACCTTTGTTGCTGCACCGGCTGACGCGATCACGGCGGTGCCGTTGACTGTCAGAACACCCGGCTGCCAGCGTACGGCTGAGGCATTGTTGATTGTCAGGTTGAGCGGTGTGCCAACCCCTGAGACGTCGCGCACAGTCGTGCCGCTGCCCTCTTCGAAGGTATACAGCACTTGCAGGCCGTTGGTCACACGCGTGCCACCCGGCAGACTCGTAGGCGGAGGCTGCTGAGGCTGCGTCGGTTGCGGTTGAGTCGTCTTGGTCGGCACCGGCGTATTGGTCGGCTGAACCTTCGTCGGCACCGGCGTATTGGTCGGCGGGACCTTGGTCGGCACCGGCGTGCTGGTCGGCGGGACTTTCGTCGGCGTGGGCGGCACCGGAGTCGGCGCGCCCTGCGATGACGTTGCAGCCAATGCCTGAAGCATGTAGGCCGGGATGAAGATGCGGCTCGGCGCTTCGGGGTTGTTTTCCAGCTTGTAGGCCTGCGCCGTCAGATTCTTGAGCACACCGGTCGTATCCCAGGCGATCAGGCCAGGGATGCCAGTGATCATGAACTTGTTAAAGCTCTCGCGCCCCGCGCCGCAGACATCACCGGCCAGTTGACTGGTGCCATAGTTGGCCAGGATATCGCGGAAGGTGGCCGCATAGTAGCGCATATAGTCGTCGCGCGCGTAGTTATTGAAGCCTTCGAGGGCCAGATCGTTGACCGCAGAAAGCGTGATCAGGCTGTAGACCGCCGGCTGGCAGCCCCAGGGGTCCAGGCCCATATTAGGAACCGCATGGTCCCAGGTGAAGGCCGTGCCGCGCGAGGTCTTGCGCTGGACCATCATGCTGTTCAACACGCCCGCGCGCCGGTTGGCTTCGGTCAGATACGCGGAGTTGCCCGTGAGGCGATACAGGTAGTAGTAGAATCGCATAAACTGCGCATAGGGATGCGTCAGCGGCTTGTCGATGCCCCCGCGCGCCTTCCACTTGGGCAAGAACTGGTTTACAAGATAGCTCGTCCAAAAGTCGGCATGCTGACCGTAGGTGGGGTTGAACTGCGCGTTGACCTTCAACGCGTAGGCCGCCGCTGCCACCAGCGTATGCGTCAGCATCTCGT
Source organism: Chloroflexota bacterium (assembly GCA_012729765.1). Lineage (GTDB taxonomy): Bacteria > Chloroflexota > Anaerolineae > Aggregatilineales > Aggregatilineaceae > JAAYCM01. Next base: position 57,604 of record JAAYCM010000094.1, read on the forward strand.
CCATGTGGTGCGTATCTTTGCCGTAGTAGATCGAGTCTTTGCTGAACAACCAGCGCCAGTTGAGATAGCCGTCACCGTTGTAGTCTTTGAGTTGACCGCGCGCGACCTGCATCAGCCGGTCGACTTCGGCCAGCAGCTTCAGGTCCCCAGTGGCGCGGAAAGCAACCAGCAGGGCGGTGATATGGTCATTCAGAGTGCGACCGATGAAGTACAGGTCGCCGCTTGAGGCAGCACTGTCCGGGTTGGGATAGGTGTTGCCATTGATCGCAGCCCACAGCCGCCGGTGCCAGATTTGCATTTCCGGAGTGAGCTTGCTGGGGCTGAAGTTCGGATCACCCACCAATGAGAAGCGGGCGGTGGGCAGGGGATTTTCCTCAGCCTTACCCGCGAGCGGGCTGGCGAAGGACCCCACAACGATAACGCCCAACATGATGATAGAGATCATGCGGGCCAGGTAACGCTTTGACTTTCGAGTTGGTAGAGCGTGCGATGCTTTCATAGTTACCGTCCATTCCTTCGATTTGAGTGGCTGCCCGTCCAGACTGCGGGCCGGACAACTTCACACTCAGGATGCACCCCCACGCGGCTGGCTAATCGTGCACTACTAGCTGACCGTTCAGGGGGAAGGTTTGAATTGCGTTTTCATTAAGCCACAATTCAGCCTTCATGCTTGATCACAATCCTATTCCCTTTGTGAAATCCGTAAATAGGACCATGGGACCATACCGTGCAAGGCAACTAAGCCCTGTATTTTCAGACGGTTTGAGCGGAGAAAATGCAGCAAAAGTTGTATAAAAGTCGTAAATGAGGGAAAAAATGCACAGATTGGGTACTATTGAAATTGCCACAAGCTTGAAGATGTGGGCCTGCGAAGCATAAAGAAGAGTAAGGAAAAGTTAATAAATGGCAACGAAACTCGAACAAGAGATCAATCAACAACCCGGTGTTCTGGCGACTCTTCTCGAAAATGAGCGCGAACACATTCATGAAATCGCACAAAGAATTAAGAAAGTTAATCCTAAATTCGCGGTAATTGTGGCGCGCGGCACGTCCGACCACGCGGCGCGCTATGCGCAGTACACCTTCGGGGCGCTCGGCGGGCTGTATGTGGGGCTGGTAACGCCTTCGGTTACCACACTCTATAACGCCACGCCGCGCTTTGAGGACGCGCTGGTGATCGGCATCTCGCAGTCCGGGCGGTCGTTGGAGCCGACCCGTATATTGGAAGAGGCGCAGGCGTCCGGCGCGGCCCTGACGCTTTCGATCACCAACGATCCGGCGTCCCCGCTGGCCCAGGTGGCCGATCATCATATCGCGCTGCACGCCGGGCCAGAGCTGAGCCTGGCCGCCACCAAGACCTATACCGGGCAGTTGATGGCGCTGGCGCTGCTGGCGGGCTATCTGGGTGAGCCGCCCGGCTGGCAGGACGCGATCACGCAGGTCCCGGAGTGGGTGGCTCAAACGCTGGAGATGAACCACGGGACGCGCGCGGCAGCGGCTCGCTACACTTTTGCGACGCACTGCGTCACGCTGGCGCGCGGCTTCAACTACTGTACCGGGTGTGAGATCGCGATCAAGCTCAAAGAATTAAGCTATGTGGCCGCCGAAGCCTACAGCTCCGCCGATTTCCATCACGGCCCGAAGGCGATTGTCGAGCCGGGCTTCCCGATCCTGGCGATCGCGCCGCAGGGCAAAGCCTATCCCTCGATGCTGGAGTCAATCGACACGGTGAGCGCCAGCGGGGCCGATCTGGCGATCATCTCAAACGTGCCGGAGCTGCGACAGCGCGCGCGCCTGGCACTGCCGATCCCGGCGGATATCCCGGAATGGCTCTCGCCCCTGGTCGCGGTCGTGCCCGGCCAACTGCTCGCGCTGGGCCTTTCTGAGGCCCGCGGGATCGACGTGGACTCGCCGCGCGGGCTGCACAAAGTCACGCTGACGGAATAGACGTCCGGCGGAACTCAGGATTGCGCCAGGATGTTACCTTTCCGCGTTTCGATCATCTAAGCAGGTAGAATGGTCACGCTTGGACGTCTTGAGGAGAGGGAACAATGGGGCTGATCGATTTTCTGGCGAGCATGAACGGGCGCATCGTGCGCATCGTGGCGGGAATCGTGCTGATCGCCGTGGGGCTGCTGGTACTTGAGGACACTGCCGGGATCGTGGTCGCAATTATCGGGGCGCTGCCGCTGCTGGCCGGGCTGTTCGACTTCTGCCTGTTTGCGCCGCTGTTCGGCCTGCCGCTGTCCGGGAGACAAATCCGGTCGCGCACGCGCTAGCCGCACACTTATATAATATTAGGAGTAGCGTGCCGCCGGAACTTTGACGCCCCGGCGGCATTTTGTTTCCCCAAACCGGATTAGCGGTAACGGTTGATCTCGTCGCGCAGCGAGCAAACCGCCTCAGCTGGATCGTCGTCGAAGATAATGCCGCGCGACGAATTGATAATCATGCCCCGCCCGGCGCGGTCACGCCCGGCACGCACCGTCGCCTCGACTTCCCCGCCCTGCGCGCCGACACCCGGCACCAGGAAGGTCAGCTCCGGCGCGAGCGCGCGCACCTGTTCCAACTCGCGGGGATAGGTCGCGCCCACCACCAGCAGGCAGTTGCCGTACGTGTTCCAGTCGTCGCGCACCTTCTCGGCCACGACCTGCCACAGCGGGCGACCGTCGATCAACAGGTCTTGCAGCTCGCCCGCGCCCTGGTTCGACGTGCGGCACAGGATGATGCAGCCCTTGTCGGCGCGGTCGAGAAACGGCTGCAAGGCTTCGCGCCCCAGGTAGGGATGGAGCGTGATCGCATCGAAGCCTAACCAGTCGAACACGGCGCTCACATAGCCGGTATTGGTCGAGCCGATGTCAGCCCGCTTGGCGTCGCAGATCGTCAGAATATCGGGATGCTCGGCGCGCAGATAGTCGAGCGTCAGCTTGAGGGCGTGCAGACCCGGCTCGCCGCGCGCCTCGTAGAACGCCATGTTCGGCTTATAGGCGCTGGCGTAGGGGTGCGTCTGCTCGATGATCCAGCGGTTGAAAGCGAACTGCGGCTCGGCTTCGGACCGGAAGCGCACCGGCAGCCGTTCGTAGTCGCTGTCCAGCCCGACGCAGACCAGCGAATTTGCCCCTTCGACGCGCGCATTATACTTCTCGATCACGCTCATCATGCCAGCCCCCGCCGCTCGGCCCAATCGTGTGGATCGTCCAGCCAGTCGCGGATCATGGCGAGATCGGCCTGACCGAGCCGCCCTGATTCGCCCGCCTGCTGCAAAATTTCCTCGAAGGTAGTCAGGGTATGCAGGCGCACGTCGGCGTGCTCGAACGCCTGGCGCGCTTCCTCGAAGCCGTAGCTGATGATTGCCAGGCAGTTCTGCACGGTCGCGCTATCCTGCCGCAGCGCCTCGACCCCGGCCAGACTGCTGCCCCCGGTCGTGACCAGGTCCTCGACCAGCAGCACGCGCCGCCCGGCGACATCGCCGCCTTCGACCCGGCTGCGCGTGCCGTGCTCTTTAGCCTGCTTGCGCACAAACACCGATGGCCGGCCCAGCTCGTAGCCCAGGGCGGCGCTGTGCGGGATGCCCGCCGCCTCGATCCCGGCGATCACGTCGAACTCGATCTGGTTGTCGTTGATCGCCTTCTGAAAGCCCTGGATCACGATCCGCCACTGGTCCGGCCAGAAGGGCAGCCGCCGGTTATCGACATAGACCGGCGAGAGGATGCCGGATTTGAAGGTGATCGGGCTGGCCGGGGTGAACCCCACCGCGCCGATTGCCAGCAGAGCGCGTGCTACATCATTTTGTGTGTTGGTCATAGAATGTCCCTTCCGCCTCATGCTCGATCACAGCCGCCGCCAGCGGCCCGCGATAGATCAGCGCCGACCAGTATTGCAGCGCCGGGATGCCCAGGCGCCTGAAGTCGTCCAGAGTCGCGCCGTCCAGCACGCCGCCGCCGCCGATCACATCGACCGTATAACCGTGCCGCGCGCGATCGTCCAGCAGCAGCGCCGCCACCTCGAGCGCCCGCGTGTGCAGCCGCCCACCGCCGATTCCGGCCAGCACATCCGGCGCAGGGGGCGACGGCTCCGGCAGGGTATTGGTCGCCACGATCGCGCGGACGCCCGTTTCGTGAAAGACGCGCAGCAGCACGCGATACTGCTCGTCGGCCAGCGTCGGGCCGAGCTTGACCCACAGCGGGATCGCGCCCAGCCGCTCGATCACGGCACGACACAGGTCGCGCGTCCGGGCCTCGGTCTGGTGCCCGCCCGGATCGTCTTCGGTATTGGGACAGCTCAGGTTGAGCGTCAGCCATGCCGGGCGCAGATCGCGTTCGAGGAACAGGTCGAGCGCTTCCAGCACTTCGATCTGCTGCTCCGCCGGATCGTCCACGCCGGGGCTGACCGCAATATTGATCCCGTACTGGGCGGGCAGTTCCGCCGCGTGGCGGGCCAGGAAGGCCGCTGCCGCCCGTGCGCCGGGGTTGCGCAGCCCGACGCGATTCTGGGTGGAGCGGGTCGCCACGTCGCGCCACACCACCACGCCAGGATTGCCCAGGCGCGGCCAGCGCGTGAACGATCCGAACTCCACCGGGCCGAGCAGCGCGGGCAGGCTGCGCCAGCCGGGGATGATATTCACGTCCTGCTCGACCGCACGGCAGGCGTCGCTCTCGTGCTCGAAGCCGTAGCCCTTGACCAGCCCGGCGGCGAAGATCAGCGGGCGGGCCAGCGTCACCCCGCCGACCGTCACCGGGCGGCGCACAGAGGCCAGCCGGTCGATGCCGTGCAGCAGCCCTGCCGCCCAGGTCCAACGATCGGCCAGCGCCAGCAGCGCGACTACATCGCTATGCGCCTGCTGCGCCGAGCGTCGAAAGATCAGCGGGCGCGCCACCCGCTCGTACCCAACCCGGTAGGCCGCCAGCAGCATCCCACGCGCCGCCCGCTCGATTGTCCCGCTCATGATTCCCGTCCGTAGAGATTGCAGCCGAAGCCCGGCGCGACGCGCACCGCCTCGCCGTCGAACGCCTGCACACCGCGAATCCAGACCTCGCGCACCCGCCCGACGACCGGCATCCCCTCGAAGGGCGACCAGCCGCAGGCCGTGCGCAGATCGCCACGCGCGATAGTATAGCGCGCATCGAGATCGACCAGGGTATACGTCTCCGGGCCGGGCGCTACACCGAAGATGCGCTGCGGGTTGAGCGCCACCAGATCGATCACCCGCTCCAGCGACAGGCGGCGTTCGTGCACGGCGGTCAGCATCAGGGGCAGCGTCGTCTCCAGGCCCGGCACGCCAGACGGCGGCGCATCCGATTGTTTTTCGGCCAGTGTGTGCGGCGCGTGATCCGATTCGACCACGTCCACCACGCCCGCCGCGATCGCGTCCCACAGCGCCTGCTGATCGGCGTGCGTCTTGAGTTCCGGCTTCATGCGCCCCAGCGGGCCGAGCGTGCGCACGTCGTCTTCAGTCAAAAAGAGATGGTGCGGCGTCACCCCGACCGATACCGGCAAGCCCTCGGCTTTGGCCGCCGCCAGCAGCCTGATTTCTTCCGCCGTGCTGATGTGGCAGAAGTGCGTCGGCTGGCGATACTGCCGTACCAGCGCCAGGATGTCGGCCACTGTCTCGCCCTCGGCATGCACCGCAATCACCTTACCACCCGGCCACGCCGCGTAATGGCGCGCGCGCAGGGTCTGATCATCGATCAGCAGCGTGCCGGTCGTGGCGTTGTTGTAGATTTTCAGCCCGCAGACCGGGTCGAAGGCCGCCGCGTATTCGCCCGAGTTGTCGTCCTGGCTCGCGCCGAAATAGACGCCCCAGTCGCACACCGCCTGCCGCGCGATGGACTCCAGCTTGCGATCCAGCGCGGGCCGGTCGATGGCCGGGGGCGGCGTATTGGGCATGTCGAACACGGCCCAATAGCCCCCTGCCAGTGCCGCCGCCGTCTCGCTGAGGAAGGTGCTCTTATGTTCCCAGTCGAGATCGCGCAGATGAACATGCGGATCGAGCGGACCGGGCAGCTTCACCAGACGCGCCATCGTCTAGACCCACAATCCGCCGAGCGCCTTCGCCAGCAGGGTCATGCGGACGAACATGCCGTTTTCCATCTGCTGGAAGTAGACCGAGCGCGGGTCGGCGTCGAGCGCATCATGATCGGCGGGCGTGCCCATCTCGTGCTTGCGCGGCAGCGGGTGCATCAGAATCGTATCCGGGCGCGCCTGGGCCAGCGTCTCAGGCCGCATGATGAAGCCGTCCTTGATCGCCTCGTACTCGCTGCGGTCCTCAAAGCGCTCTTCCTGGATGCGCGTCCAGTAAATCACGTCGCTGTGATCCAGAACTTCGGCCAGGTTGTCGGTTTCGATCACGTGGACGCCGTGCGCGGAGACGAACTCCACAATGGCGGACGGCATCCGCAGCGACTCCGGCGACACCAGGCACAGCGTCGTGCCCACCGCCTCGTAGCGCGCGATCAGGCGGGCCAGCGAATGGACCGTGCGCCCGTTGCGCAGGTCACCGACCAACGTGATCATCAGATTGTCGATCCGCTTCTTGAAGTCGTAGATCGTGAAGATATCGAGCAGGGCCTGGGACGGATGCTCGCCGGTGCCGTCACCGCCGCTGATGATCACCGGGCGGCGCTTGATCTGCTCGCCCAGCCGGTCGAGATAGTAGGCCGCTTCGTAGGACGAGCCAACCAGCGGGTGACGCAGGATGACCACGTCGGCATAGCAGCCCGCCGCGCGAACCGTATCGGCCAGGTTTTCACCCTTGTAGACCGATGAGAACTGCACGCCGTTGCTGGCCGCGATCACCTCGCCGCCCAGGTGCCGCATCGCCGCCTGGAAGGACATATCGGTTCGCGTGCTGGCCTCATAAAACAGCGTCGCCATCATCTTCCCGGCCAGCAGTTGCAGCAGTCCCCGGTCGTTCTGGCGCAGGCGCTTGCGGATCGAAGCGGTGGCGTCGAACAGGATTTCGAGATCGTGACGGTTGAACTGGCTGACGGAGATGATATGCTTACCCAGAAAATCACCGTTGATCTGGGGCGGCTGGTAAAGCTGGAGATACTGCTGCGATTGGCGTAGGTCGTTGGAATTGTTGCCGATGCTGACGTTGGTGCTGGTGCTGACGCTGGTACCGTTCATGGGGCCTCCGCACAAAAAAACCACCCCAAAGGGCGGTTTCACCGGACTAAATAAAATGCCATGTCCGCATCTGCGCGATGGATGTGATAGTCGCCCATACGGCACTCTCCTGCATCTCTCAGATCGGACACGGACGATTTGGAACAGGCCCACAAAAAACCGGAACCTGCGCTCCGGGCCTGAACTATAGCGGAAATTGGCGCGTTGTTCAATGGTGAAATTTGCACGATTCTGGCGCGGGCGCGATGATCTTCCCGCTGCGGCTGCGTCATAGGATGAGTAGTATATAATATCTATTAGATAGAATCCTGTCCAGGCAGCCGCAGGCGAGCGCCGTGCCGTGCAACCGTTGACAGCCCGACTCGAATCAGGTAACATTCTGCCATCACAGTCAAACGCTCAGTATGCATCTGGCAGACTGGACGGGCGGTTGATTGCTGGCAAGTTGCTCGGACTGGGTCCTGCGCGGCAGGGCCTCCGAATCGTGTCAGGGCCGGAAGGCAGCAGCACTAAGGATGTTCCCCTGGGTGCCGCAGGAGTGCCTGGCCCGAGCAACATGCTCGCAATCGCCGCCTTTGTGTTTCCTGTCCGCGTTCGCCCGGTGATCAGGTAGAGCCGCCGTGACGCCCGATACCCTGCCGTCTCTACGCTTCCGACGCCCGCCCCGGCCCAGCCGCCGCTATCAGGTGGTGCTGGCCGTGCTGCTGATCGCGGTCGTGGTGACGGTTGGTGGCTTCGCGCTCGATCAACTCACCCGCACCAGCGTCACCGTCGATGTCAACGGCAGCGTCCGGCAGTTCCGCACACGCGCCGAGACTGTGCGCGAGGTGCTGGACGATGCCCAGGTGGCACTTGATCCAGAAGATGCCGTGCAGCCGGACCTCGACACGCGCCTGAGCAGCGGCATCACGATCACGGTGCGCCGGGCGCATGTCCTCGCGCTCGACGTGGACGACGAGCTTCGCCGCGTTCGCACGCAGATGACGCACCCGCTCGACATCCTGGCCGAACAGCGCGTGCATGTGAGCAAATATGATGTGCTGCGCATCGACGGGCGCGACTATTCGGTCGAGCACCTGGAAGGGCAAACCTGGAAGCAGACCCCGCAGGCGATTCAAGTGCTGCGCAGCGCGACGGTGAAGGTTGTCGATGGTGAGCGGCAGTTGATCGTCCACACCACGCAGGCCGACGTGGGCCGCGCCCTGGACAGCGCCGGGGTGATGCTCTACCTGGCCGATGCGGTGTCGCCCGATCTGAGCAGCCCGGTCTATGACGGGCTGGTGATCGAGATCGCGCGTTCGGTGCCGGTGACGGTGGTGGCCGATGGTCGCCAGCTTCACACGCGCGCGCTCGGCCCGACGGTGGGCGACGCCCTGGCCGCGATCGGGCTGGCCCTCATCGGGCAGGACTACACCCAGCCGCCAGGCACGGCCCGGCTTGAGCCGGACACCATCATCCGGCTGGTGCGTGTCACCGAAAAGGTGATCGTAGAACAGGAAGCCATCCCGTTCTCGACCGTCTACCGGCCCGATCCTTCGCTGCCGGAAACGCAGGAGCGGATCGTGCAGGAAGGCACTGCCGGCCTGCGCGAGCGCCAGGTCCGCGAGCGCTATGAGGACGGGCAGATCGTCCGGCGGACCGTGCAGCACGAGCGCGTGATGCAGCCCCCCGTGCCGCGTTTGATCGTCTATGGCACACGTCCGCAGTCCTATTTCCCCGCAACGGCCAGCCCAACTGCGTTCGCCGTGCAGCTTCCTTTCGACAACGGAACTGGACCATGAGTGATCAGGATCGCCTGGATCGCGCCAGAGTCTCCCCCAAGAAGAGTCTGGGGCAGAATTTTCTGCACGACCCGAATGCACTGGAAAAGATCGTAGCGGTGGCCGAGGTGGAGCCGGACGATACCGTCCTGGAGATCGGCCCCGGCACCGGCAACCTGACGCGCGTCCTGGCGCGCCACGCGGGCCGTGTGATCGCGGTTGAGCTGGACGACCGGCTGCTGCCGCTGCTGGAGCGCGAGTTCGGCGATCAGCCCAGGGTCGAGATCGTGCACGGCGACATTCTCGCAACCAATGTGAGCCGTCTGATCGGCGAGTCGGATTACCTCGTCGTCGCCAACCTGCCGTACTACATCACCAGCGCAATCATCCGCTACCTGCTGGAGAACAAGCACCGTCCCCGGCGGCTGGTGCTGACCATGCAGCGCGAAGTGGCCGAGCGGCTGGTCGCCACGCCGGGCGATCTGTCGCTGCTGGCGGTCAGCGTGCAGTTCTATGGGCAGGTCAAGATCGCGCTGCGGCTGAATCCGGGCGCGTTCTGGCCGCGCCCCGATGTCGAGTCGGCGGTGGTGCGGATCGATGTGTACGACACGCCGCCGGTCAGCGTGCCCAGCGAGCGGCTGTTCTTTCAGATCGTGCGCGCCGGGTTCGGGCAGAAGCGCAAGCAGCTTCGCAACGCGATCAGCACCGGCCTGCACCTGGACAAAGCCGAGGCCGAGCGGCTGCTGATCCAGGCGGGGATCGATCCGCAGCGCCGCGCCGAAGCGCTCAACCTGGACGAGTGGGCCGCCCTGACGCGAGCCGCCGCCGAAACCGATCTGGGAAAGCGGTTCAGTTAGGGGCGAGCTGGCCCTCAGCGAAGGTGCTGAAGGCGACCGTATTTGGCCCCTGGGGAATAGCCTTGATCGTCATCGCGAGCGACTCGCCGGGCCGCAGCTGCCGCTCGTCGTCCAGATCGACCTGCCGGAAGCCGGTCACGCGGCCTTCCTTGTCGAAGAGCATCATCGTCACCGAGATCCGCCACACTGCCGCCGGGCTTTCATTCCGAATCGAGAGCGAAACCTGATACTGATCGTTGGTAAAGGTGCCGGCGATCTCGCGAATCCGCAGATCGGCGTAGCGTGCGCTGGTATTCTCGGCAAGCTGCCCCGACCGCACCGAAGCCGAGGCGCTGCCGAACCCTTCCGGCACGCGGTCGAACAGGATGCGGTAGGGGCCGGTCAGCCCTGCCGGCAGCAGCGTGCGCGCCAGGAAAGCGTCGCCGCTGCCCAACGCCTGCCCATCGAGCGAATGTAGCTGCACGGTGATCACCACCTGCTCGACCGGCACCTGCAGCCCGTTGTAAACCTGCCCCAGGCAAATCAGACTCCCGATCGGTGTTTCGTAGCAGGTCGGACCAGAGGCGCGCAGATAGAGCGCGATAGGGGTCAAAGTCAGCGATGCGCTGTCCAGCGTCACGAGCGGTGTAGCGGTGTAGGACGGCCAGACGCTCGGCGTAAGCGAAGGTGGCAGCAGTGTATAGCCAAACAAAGGCGAAGTGGCTTCTCGTGTTGGGGGCGGCGTTCCGTTCGATGACCAGACCTGACCACAGCCTGCGACCAGAACCCCTACCCAAATCCATAACCACCGCCAGCGTCGCTGTTGCATGGCAGGAGAAAAAATCCCTCAATATCCAAAAAACGGGTGCAATATCCCACATTATAACGAATGTGAAGCCACTGGATAGAGACAAATTCGCCATTTTTCAATGTTTACCTTTTTGGCGCGCCAGTACTTTCGTCATGGTTCCCGCGCGGCTCGACGGGCCAGCGAAGCCTACCCACGCGGCGGCGTTGTACAAATTGCACAGCGCCCCTGCCCGTGCTACACCGGTCTGAGCGGGCGAGCCTTTGCCGCCGCCAGCATTTATGGTACAATCGCGTAGAGTGTCACAATTCTTGGTTGTGGCGCTCACCAATGTTAACTATTCGTGTGATCCAACGTGTCTGAAGACTCTTCGGAACAACCTCCGCCTAGCAGCAGCCCGAATGCCGTCCTGGGGGGCGGCCTCGGTCGTGATGCCCTAACAGCACACGATTTTTTTGGATTCCAGTGCCCACTGCATGGAATCACACGATTCGCACAGGGTAAACCTAAAGGTAGATCCACGTGGACGATAGCTTAACCGGCTTAGCGGTCCTGGGCGGATTCCTGCTGCTCAGCGCCGTTTTCAAAATGGCCTTTGTGGCCCTCTTCAATACGCATAAAGCCCGGCTCAAAGAGTTGGTGGATGAAGGCAACCCGCGCGCGAAGCAGGCTCACCGCCTGGCGACGGACGCGACCCGCCTGCTCTCGACCCAGCAGATCGTCGATCTCCTGCTCCGGTTCGCCATCGCGATTGTGTCCGCCGTGATCCTGGTCCCGCCGGTCCGCGATCTCCTGCTCGAACAGGGCCTCGACGCGACGGTCGCCGGAGGGCTGGCCTATGGCGGCGTGCTGGCGGTCGTGATGCTGCTAACGCTGGTCTTTGCCGAGACGCTGCCGGCCAATATCGCGCTGAGCCACGCCGACACTATCGCGCTGTGGGTAGCCGAGCCGATCACGTGGCTGTCGCACATCCTGACGCCGGTCCTGCGCTTCGCCCAGTGGATCAGCGGGCAGTTCGCCGCGCCGTTCGTGGGCCGCAGCAGCCTTTCGATGGTGACCGAGGAAGAGATCAAGCTGATGGTCGATGCCGGGTCGGAAGGCGGGGCGATCGAGAACGAAGAAAAAGAGATGATCTACTCGATCTTCCAGTTCGGCGACACGCTGGCGCGCGAAGTGATGGTGCCGCGTATCGACCTGATCGCGCTGGAGATCAATACTCCGCTGCGCGATGCGCTGCGCGTGATCGTCGAGGCGGGGCACTCGCGCATCCCGGTATATGAAGAGTCAATCGATCACATTCGCGGCCTGCTCTATGCCAAAGACCTGCTCGCGCTGTGGCAGAACGGCGAAACAACCGACCGCACCCTGCGCGATACCCTGCGCACGGCCTACTTTGTGCCGGAATCGAAGAAAGCCGGCGACCTGCTGACCGATATGCAGCAGCGCAAAATTCACATCGCCATCGTGATCGACGAGTATGGCGGCACGGCAGGGCTGGTGACACTCGAAGACCTGGTCGAGGAGATCGTTGGGGAGATCCGCGACGAGTACGACGTCAACGAAGAAGAGGTCTACCAGAAGGTCGGCGAGAACGAATACATCTTCGACGCCGGGATCGACCTGGACGACCTGAACCGCCTGCTCGGCATCGATCTGCCGACCGGCGAAAGCGACACGCTGGGCGGATACATCTTCAGCAAGCTGGGCAAGGTCCCCACCGAGGGTGAGGAGATCAAGACGGACGGACTGCATATCGAAGTGCTCAGCGTCGATGACCGGCGCATCCGTAAAATCCGGCTGGAGCGCATCCCGGAAGCGAGCGTGGTCGAAGACGCGCGCGAGGAGCCGGCGGCATCACCCGATTGAAGAGAACGGCTCCAGGTGGAGCTGCGTTTGGAACAGGTGCGGCAGCACCGTCCTGAACCGGCAGCCATCTGGAGTCTTCAGCCGGAGCGAGAAGTCGCACGTTCGGGCCGCAGCTAAGCCCACTCACCACCGTTACACACGGTTGATCCGCCACGAGATCGATTCGCTCGTCTCGGCATAGACGTGCATACCGGCTTTTTGCAGCACGCGGCTGGACGCGGGATTGGTACGCAGCACGCCCGGCGCGATCACAGACTGGCAATCGGGCGCGGCAAACGCCCAGGCGATCAGTGCGGCGACCGCTTCGGACATATAGCCCCGGCCCTGGGCTTCCGGCGCGATGCCATAGCCGATCTCGACCTCGCCCGCCGCATCCGGCACGCCCTTGAACCCGGCCAGCCCCGCGCCGCACCGATCCTCGTTCACCACGATCAGCCAGTAGGTATACCAGTCGTGCACGGTGGGATCGGCCTGCGTCAGCTTGACGAGCTTCATCCCGATCGCGCGGCGCGCCACGTCTGTGAGCACGCTGCGCGCCAGCATGAGATTCAGGTCACGCTCCAGCGCGGCGGGATCGTCCAGCACATGCCGAAGCTGAGTTGGGGTCAGCGCGATAAGCGTCAGGCGTTGGGTGTAGATGGTGGACATGAGGAATCCCTTTGGGCCTGCTGCGCCCGGAATCGCATCGTTGACACACGCACAGGCCGATGTTATAGTACCCTATATCGTTGACGGAAGGAGGCGCGAAGTCTTATGGCACAAGTTGTCGCCCTTGTCATGCAGGATGCGCCTGCTTTCGTTCGCGCTTGATGCCTCTCGGTTAAATTCTCCGATTCTCCAGGCGTAAACCTCATAGCGGCAGGCGTATCCCTTCGGCTCTTTCCCGGCCTGGGATGGTATTTTGGCGCGCCTGCTGGATCACACGCTTCCAGATTGCGCACAACCAGCTACCCTGACAGGTCGGGCACACCCGTGCGGTGTGGATGATCTCGCCTGGGCAAGGGCGGGTTCGATGACGAGTACCGACCGGCTAGCATAATCTGGAGAATCCACGTTGTCCAAACAGCATCCAACCGCTGACGACATCTTCGGCAAGGACCGCCGCCGCCGTCAGTTGCAGAAAGCAAAGAAGAATGTCAAGCCGAACCGTGAAGCACGCCCGCCCCGCCGCCGTGACTGGCTCGATCTGACCGGCGACGATGCCGGCGATCTCGATGATGACCTGCGCCAGCAGCGGATCATGCCGCGCGGAGAGCGAGACCGGCAGCGCGCCCTGGTGGCGCAGTTGTATGAGGATGACCGCCCGGTCGAAGCCGGAGCGCCGGAGACGGTGGGCGGTCAGGGACGCGTGATC
>JAAYCM010000095.1 GCA_012729765.1 Chloroflexota bacterium
CCGAACAGCGGATCGGCGATATTGTTGAGCGCCAGCCGGCTGTAGTGCAGGTGCGGCGGAAAGCCCGCCAGGATCAGCGCCGCCGCCAGCGCCGTCGTGCGGCCAAACAGCGTGCGCGCCAGCACATACAGCGCCGGGACGGTCAGCGCGCCGCAGACCGCGCTCGGCAGCCGGACCGCGCCCAAGTTGCGCCCAAGCGCCTCGACCGCCCACGCCTGCCCATACGAGAAGATGAACGGGAACGAGGCTGTGGTCTGCATCGGTTCCAGCAGCCTGACGTCGGGGAATTCCCAGAAATAGGTCACGCCGAACAGAAAATGCCCCTCGTCGATCAGCGTGCGCACACTGGCATCGAGCCGCCACAGCCGGATCAGCAGCGCCGCCAGCGTGATCGTGCTGACCAGCGCCACTTCGCCCCACGCCACCGCCCCGATCTGCCGCCGCCAGTCGATTCCCGCCAGCCCGATCGTCACCAGCGCGACGCCGATCACCAGCAGCCCAAACTGGACTTCTGGCGAGCGGCCTTCCAGAAATGTGCTCCCGGCCAGCCTGCCGTTGATCTCGGCCAGCGCGAAGAGTGCCAGCGTGCCAAGCGTCAGCGGGACCAGCGTCCACCAGCGCACGCCCGGCAGCGGCCCGGCGGCCACCGGCACCCGCACCAGATCGCGCCGCCTCTGAACCAGCGCCAGCAGCAGGGCGATCACCCCGGCGGCGAACAGCCAGGGCGCGAGCGGGTGATAGAAGACTTCCGGCTCCGGAGTGGGGCGATAGTGGACGAAGCTCTGCGGCATCGGGCGGAAGAAATAGGCACTGAGGGCAAACAGACCGCACGCCAGCCCAACCAGCCTCGGCGCGGTCCGCTCGTCCTGCCACAGCGCCGCCGGCGGCCAGCGCAGCCCACGCGTCGCAACCCCGGCTGCCGCCACCGATCCGATTATCAGCCCGGCCAGGATCAGGCCCGACACATCCGGCGGCAGACGCAGCATGATCCACAGGCAGGCGATCAACACGCCGCCAAAGATTGCCCAACGCGCTGTTTTGGAACGTGGAAACTGGAAGGTCACGGCAGCCTCAGGTCTGGTTGGTGTCAGACAAGATCAGCATTCGGGGCCGCCCAGTTGTCTGGCAGGTCCCGGCTTACCCTGTTATTGTAGCAGTGTTGGGTTGGCGGCGGAACCGAAAAATTTGGGGGGCAGCCCGCCGCTGTAAGCGCGTCTCCTAGAGTAAACGGGGCGATAGCGATACAATACAGCTTCTATCGCAGGTTTAGGAGTACGGCCCATGTTCGAAGGATTTCGCGGCTGCTGCCTATCGGTGCTGATCATCCCGCTGTTATGCTGCGTGCTGGCCGCCGGAGCCGCCATTTTCATCTATGCCAGCGCGCCAGAGCCGCCGGTCGGTGGGGACTTCCGGCCCACCATCGCCGACGCCAACACATTCAACAACGCGCTCAACCAGGCGGCCAGTGACGCCATGGACGGGGGCGTATTTTCGCTCAGCTTTGACGAGGTGAGCCTGTCGTCGTGGATCGCGCTCAACGGCGCGGACCTGGCGCGCGAGCGCGGCTATTCCTTCCCGTTCACCGATGTGCAGGTCGGGCTGGACGACGACGTGATGACGTTTTACGGGCGGCTGACGACCGCCAGCCTGAATCTGCCGGTCGAGATCGTGATCGAGCCGCGTGTGGATGCCGCCGGACACCTGGACCTGAACATCCAGGAAGCGCATCTCGGCGCGCTGGGGGTGCCGCCCGGTCTGCTGGGCAACGTCACGCGCGAGCTGGAAGACACGCTCACGCGCACGCTGACCGATCTCAACGCCGACTACCGGCTGTCCGATCCGATCACGGTCGATAATGGGCGCTTCACCGCCTACGGCCAGGTTCAGGGGCAGTTCTAGGGCGTGCTATGTACTTCGAAATGCTGAACGAGGCGGCGACATTCCCCCATCCTAAATCCTTCCCCCAAAATGAGGGAAGGACTTGAAAAGCGCTACCGTGCCCCCCTTCGCTCCGTGAAACGTAGGGGAAGGGGCCGGGGGATGGAGGGCAGTACATAACAGCAGGCGCACAACACGCTCTGGGCCGGATTTCTGGGCTGTTCCAATCGAAAGGGGGGCATCACGTGTCTACTTTGATCACCGGGGCCGCCGGGTTTATCGGCAGCCACCTGGCGCAAGCGCTGCTCGACCGGGGCGAGTCGGTGACAGGCATCGACAACTTCAACGACTACTACGATCCCGCCATCAAGCGCGCCAACGCCCGGCGGCTGGCCGGATCGGATCGGTTCGTGCTGGTCGAGGGCGATATCCGCGACGTGGAGACGGTCAACCACGTGTTCGCCGCCTATCCGATCGACCGGGTGGCGCACCTGGCGGCGATGGCCGGCGTGCGCGAGAGCGTCAAACAGCCGCACCTCTATCTGGAAGTCAACCTGAACGGCACGCTTAACCTGCTCGAAGCGGCGCAGCGGCACGGCGTAAGCGCGTTCGTGCTGGCGTCCACCTCGTCGGTCTACGGCACGACGCCGCAGCTCCCATTCGTGGAAACGGACGCCGCCGACCGCCCGCTGGCCCCCTATCCCGCCAGCAAGCGCGCCGCCGAACTGCTCGGCCACGCCTACCACCACCTGCACGGGATGAACGTTACGGCGCTGCGTTTCTTCAATGTCTACGGCCCGGCAGGGCGCCCCGATATGATGCCGCTGCGCGTGATGAACGCCGTCCTCGACGGCACGACGATCCCGATCTTCAACGGCGGCGATATCCACCGCGACTGGACGTATATCGAGGACATTGTCAGCGGCGTGATCGCCGCCCTGGAGCGCCCCCTGGGCTACGAGGTGATCAACCTGGGCATGGGCGCGCCGATCTCGCTGCGCGCCTTCATCGAGGTGATCGAGGCGCTCTCCGGGCGCACGCTCAACACGCGCGACGTACCGACCCCACCCAGTGATCCACCGATCACCTACTGTGACAACAGCAAGGCCCGCCGCCTGCTGGACTTCGACCCCCAGACGCCCGTGCACGAGGGCCTGGCCCACACCTGGGAGTGGTTCCGGCAGTGGCGGATCGACTCTGGCACCTGGCCCGAAGCAGACTGAGAGTAAACGTCTATGTTGATCGTAATTCTGTCTATCCTGGCTGCCCTCTCGGCGGTGCTGACCATCGTCGGCAAGTATCGCGGCAGCAAACGCCTGGAATACATTTTCAAACCACTGACGATGGTCTGGATCATCCTGATCGCGATCCTGGCCGACGACCCGATTTCGACCCGCTACCAGGTCTTGATCCTGCTGGGGCTGCTGGCCTCGATTGTGGGCGACGTGTTCCTGATGCTGCCCGACGACCGGCTGCTGCAAGGGCTGGTCAGCTTTCTGATCGCGCACGTGTTTTACATCGTGGCCTTCACCGTCGAGAGCAGCGGGCGCGCGCCGATCTGGTACATCATCCCGTTTGTGCTGCTGGGGCTGTTCATGCTGTGGCTGCTGTGGCCCTACCTGGAACGGATGCGTATCCCGGTGGTCATCTATATGAGCGTGATCCTGATTATGGCGTGGCAGGCCGCCAACCGCTGGATCGAGCTGCGCGCGACGGATACGCTGCTGGCGATGATCGGCGCGTACCTGTTCGTCGCGTCAGACTCGGTGCTGGCGGTGCAGCGCTTCCGGGGCCGGTTCCGCAGCGCGGATTTCTGGGTGCTGGCGCTCTATTTCCCCGCCCAATGGCTGATCGCGCTGTCGATCGGCGGCCAGTCGATTTTTTAGAGTTTTTGACTTGCTTATCTGGTCGTTTTCCAGTACGCTACCCATCAGTTACCCTGGCACGCAACGAGTAGAAACCCCTGATGAGCACCGATGATCTGATTAACCAACAGTTAGGACAGTACCAGATCAAGTCTGTGCTGGGGCGGGGCGGCATGGCAACCGTGTTTCTGGCGCGGCAAACGTCGATGGACCGTGATGTCGCCGTCAAGGTGATGGCGCGCGATCTGGCCGACGACGAGCAGTTTGTCGCCCGCTTTGAACACGAAGCCCAACTGATTGCCCGGCTTCAGCACCCTCATATCCTGCCCGTGATCGATTTCGGGCGCGAAGGCAAGAACGTCTATATCGTCATGCGCCTGGTCACGGCGGGTAGCCTGGACGACCGGCTGCGCCGGGGCGCGCTGCCGCTGCCGCTGGCGAGCCGGATGCTGACGCAGATCGCCAGCGCGCTGACCTTCGCGCACGAGCAGGGTATCATTCACCGCGACCTCAAGCCCAACAACGTGCTGCTCGACGCACGCGATAACGCCTACCTGACCGACTTCGGTATCGCCAAGATGCTGGCCGGGACGACCAAGCTCACCGCGACCGGCAACATCCTCGGCACCCCGGCCTATATGGCCCCGGAGCAGTGGCGCGGTGAGGCGGTCGATGCGCGCACGGATATTTACTCGCTGGGTGTGATGCTGTACGAGATGGTGTTGGGCCGCCTGCCGTTCTCCGGCGATACGCCCTACACCCTGATGTACAAGCACTTCAACGACGCCCCGCCGCCCCCGCGCGAGCTGAACCCGAATCTCGATCCCAACATCGAGGCGGTCATCCTGCGCGCGCTCGCCAAGAACGCCGACGACCGCTATCCCTCGGCGGATGCGCTCGCTGAGGATTTTGCCAATGTCGTGCGCGGGGGGGCCGCGCCGACCAAAGCGCCCGCCACTCCGCCGCTCGACGCGACCGTGATCGGCACCGAGCAGGTGCAGACCCCGCCCTCGCTGGATGTTGGGACGGCGGTTTCGCCCGCGCCCGGTGGCCGCGCGACTCCGCCCGGCAAGGTGCCCACTTCCCCACCGCCCCAGACTCCGCCGCCCACGCCCGCGCCCAGTGCCGCCGGGGCCGGAGAACGGCGCGGCCTCAGTCCGGTGCTGTTGGGGATCGCGGCGGTGGTCGTGCTGGCCGTGCTCCTTGGCGGGGGCTACCTGCTGTTTGGCGGTGGAGACGATGACCCGCCGGTAGAAACCGAAACCGCCGAGGCGGTGGTCCAGGCCCCGACCGAGACGCCTACCAGCCAGCCAACCGATACCGACACGCCGGAGCCGACCGCGACGGATACCCTCGAGCCAACGGCGACCGCAACTGCCGAGCCGACCGAGACGCCGGAACCGACCGCCACACCGCGCCTTACCACCGCCACCATCCTCAGCCAGCAGGTGAATGTACGCAGCGGGCCGGGCACCGATTATGACGTGCTGGGCCGGGTGAGCCGCGACGAGGAAGTCGTCGTCATCGGCGTGAATGAGGACGGCGACTGGTACCAGATCATCTTCGGCGGGCAGTTGGGCTGGGTGTCGGCGGAGTTCGTGCGTGTCTCCGGCAATATGAATATCCCGGTGGTGCCCTGGCCGACCCGCACGCCGACGCCATCCGATACGCCGACCGATACCGACACGCCAGAGCCAACGGCGACGGCGACTGCCGAGCCGACCGAAACGCCGGAGCCGCCGCCCGATGCATCCGCCACACCTGATGATGGGGTGGTCGTGGCTTCGTTCGATCCGGGGGTCTTTGTCCCGGTCGAGTTCCGCACGGTTGCGCTCAGCGGGATCAACGTGGCGCTCGATTACCCGGTCAACTGGCTTGAGCCAACATCGCTCGGCGTGGTCTACTCGCTGGTGCCAGTCCTCAGCAGCGATCCCGCCAGCGACTCGTACCCGACCATCGTCATCGCGCGCGGCTCGCCCGATCAACTGGTGGCGGCGGGCATGATCACCGACACCAGCAGCGCGGTTGCCGCCGTCGAAAAGACCTACGGGGCCGACTTCACCGGCTTCTCGCAGCCGGTCCGCAATTTCGCCTTCCCGGCGCACAAAGTCGATGTGCGGCAGACCGAGCTGCACGCCTGGATGTGGCTGGTCCAGATCGCCAGCGACGACTGGCTGCATATCGTGGCGCTCGGCCCAACCGGCGAATACGATGAAGCGTTCGCCGAGCGGGTCCTCAGCCGGATCATCCGCAGCATGCAGGTCGATCAGATGGCGCTCATCCCCGAAGAAGGCCCGATCGAGGATGCCGGGATGGCCGATGTGCCGGTGATGCTGGGCGAGGCGTTTGTCGATCACTTCGATGACAACGCCAACGACTGGCGCTTCGCTACCATCGAGAACGGGCGGCTGATCCTGGACATCCCCGAAATCGACTATCTGGGTTGGGCCTTCCCCGCCAGCCAGGCTAAGGGTGATCCCGCCTTCTATGTCCAGGTGACGATGCAGCCGATCAAGCTGCCCAACTTCTACGAGTATGGGCTGGCCTTCCGCGTCAACTCGGACAGCAACTTCTACAACTATGTGATCGACAATAACGGCCAGTTCATCCTCTACAGCCTGATCAATACCGAGTGGAATACGCTGGTCGGGCCGACGACCAGCGACCTGATCCAGACCGGGCCGGACGCCCGCAACACGCTCGGCGTGTGGGTCTTTGGTGACTATATCGAGCTGTATCTGAACGGCGAGCGCGTCGGCTACACGGTGGACAGCGTGCACCGCACCGGCGATGCGCGTGTGGCGGCCTACACCTTCTCGAACTCGGACGGGCTGATGACAATCGCCTTCGACGACTTCGTCTATCTGCCGCTCACTGCCGCATCCGACCTGATCCTGACCGACGACTCCAGCGCCGTGATCGGCACGGTAACGAGCGGGCAGGTGACCATCCAGATGACGCCGGAGATCACCTCGACCGTGCTCAAAACGCTGTTCCAGGGCGACCGGCTGGTCGTGCTGGCGCGCACCGCCGACAATCAGAGTCTCTTCACCTACGGCAACCGCACCATCGGCTGGATCGACGCGCGCTTCGTGTCGCTCACACGCAGCGGCGAGCCGTTCGAGATCGGCAGTCTGCCGGTGATCGCGCCGACCGTGCTCGGCGTCAACGTCGGGGCATGGCCGGTGATCTGGCCGGAGAGCGAGTCGCCCATCAGCGCGATCGAGATCCCGCCCGATGTGACCGTCACGCTCAGCGCCGGACAGCCGGTCAGTGGCACGCTTGAGGTGGGCGACAGCGCGACCTGGACCTTCTGGGGGACCAGCGGCGCACAGGTCACGCTCGAAGCCGCCGCCGCCAACTCGCAGCTTGACCTGTACCTGACGCTCACCGGGCCGGATGGCGCGGTCCTGGTGGTGAACGACGACGACGGTCCCGGTCTGAATCCGCTGATCGAAGGGTACACGCTGCCCGCCGAGGGCGTCTATACGGTTGAAGTCCTCAGCGTTAGACAGGCAGGCGACTACACCCTTACGCTGACGCAGAACTAGACCCGATACGGCGATATCCGCTCCAGGGGCGAGGCACACCACCTCGCCCCGTTCGTTATTGATCGCCCCAGTTCTGCCCCACCCGGCGAGATCGGCGTATAATCGGGGCAAAGTTTACCCGCCAGCATGGATTAGGATAGATCATGACTTCAGACGATAGGCTTCAGCCCGAAGAAGCACGCGACGACGAGCCGATCATCTCACCCGACGAGCAGCAAGACGAGACGCCGACCGCGACCGAACCGCCAGCCGATGCGCCCGCATCCCCTGTGCCCGGCGCACCGCGCATCCTTTCCGAGACGCCGCTGGGCGGCAAGCCCCCGATGACGTTCCCGTCGCGCGCCACACCCGCCCCCCAACCGGAGCCGGAACCAGAACCGGCTCCGGTTCAGGACGAAGCGCCGTCCATCCAGGCCGAGGAACCGATCGAAGCAGCGGTCGAGACCGCCGAAACACCGGCGGTCCAGGCCGTGCCGGAAGCAGCTACCACGCCGGAGCCGGAGCCAGAAGCGCCCGCCCCGGTTCAGGACGAAGCGCCGCCCGCCGAAGATCGCGCCCGGCTGCGCACCGAGCCAGCACCCCCACCGGCTCCGCCCGCCGACGAGATCGCCGGGGCTGACGATTGGGATGACGACATCTCGCCGGAACTGGCCGCCGTCCTGTTTGGGGGACGCCGCAAGCCCGAAGCCCAACCGGAGCGCCGCGCCGAATCCCCGGCTGCCGCGTCTGCGCCCGAAACGGCTCCCGCCGAGGCCCCGGCCCGCCCGGCCATCGAATCCGCCCCGCCCGCCGCGCCGATCCACCTGACCGACGTGGCCGAAGCGCGCACGCTGCCGATCACCGCCGGGGGCCTCAGCTCGCCGCCGCCCAGTGTCCAGCCCGAAGGCAAAGCGCGTTACCAGCGCATCGAAGAGCCGCTGCGCGACGATGGCGGCCAGCGCACGGTCGAGACGTGGGACTATCTCGGCCCGGATCGTCCGGCAGCCGGTGGGCGCGCGATCAAGCGCGTGCAGATCGAGGAGATCGCCTTCAGCGACGGGTCGTGGCGCTGGAAGTGGGAGCGGCGCTATGACGATGGCGGGCGCGACCGGCGCGAGATCCGGGCGGACAGCGCGCGGGAGTTTGTCGAGCGCAAGGACGAATTGAAGCTGAAGGACGCAGCCACCGGCCAGCGCATCACGCAGCGCGAGCACGAGGCGATGATCCTGGCCGGGCAGCCGCAGGCCGACAAACGGAGCTTCTTCCGCCGCCTGTTCCGCCGTCACGACGAGACGCCCGACACCGGGCCGAAGTCATGGCGCGCCGCCACCGCCAACGAAGTATCCCGCGCCCGCAAGCAGGGCGGCAGCGCGTTCTAGAGCGTGGGATGCATTTTCACCCCCCATCCCCCACCCCCTTCCCCCACGCTTCGCGGAGGGAAGGGGGTGGGGGCTTTGAAGTCCTTCCCTCATTTTGGGGGAAGGATTTAGGATGGGGGGAAGCGTCATTTGCCTTCAGCGCTCTGAAGTTCTGCGCCGCAGTCTGCCTGCGCAGCTATGATTCAGCATGGATACGATGAGGTGAGCAACAGGTTATGACACGGCGGAGTATTCTGTGGGTAACGTATGCGGTTTTCGTGGCTATCGGCTTCCTGGGCGCGGTGATCGGCCCCGCGCTGGACGACCTGGCCGATCAGGTTGGCAGCACTACGAGCGCGATCGGCGTCCTGCTGACGGCGAACTTTCTCGGTACACTGATCGCGCAGGCGACCGTCGGCGCGCTGATCGACCGCTTTGGGCCGCGCCCAATGCTGCTGGCCGGGGTGGGAATGCTGACGGTTGGCGTGCTGGGAATGGTGCTCAGCCCCACACTGGCGCTGATCCTGGCGGCGTCGGTCGTCTTCGGGTTGGGGTTCGGCGCGCTGGACACGGGATCGAATGTGCTTGTCGCCGGGCTATACACCGATAACAACGTCTCGGCGCTGAATTCGCTGCATCTCTTTTTCGGCATCGGATCGGTGATCTCCCCGGCAGTGGCGGCGCAGTCCATCGACTGGACCGGGTCCGCGATCCCGGCGATCTGGATCGGGGGCGCGCTGTTGTTCGCCCTCTGGCCGGGGCTGCTGCGCCTGCCGCGCCACCTCGACCACACCGGATCGAATCCGGCCTCTGCCCACGCCCAGCCGGGAAAATTCAGCTACCGGAACCTGGTGCTGTGGGGCCTGGGCGTGACGATGCTGCTGTATGTCTCGGCGGAGCTGGGCCTGAGCGCCTGGACGACACAGTATGTCGAGGACTCGACCTCGCTCTCGAAGGCCGCCGGGGCGCGGATCGTCTCGATCTACTGGCTGGCGCTCACGCTGGGGCGGCTGGCGGGGGTGCGCTGGGGCAAGCAGTTCAGCGGCGACGGCGTGCTGCTGATCAGCATGATCGGCTCACTGGTCGGCGCGGCGCTGCTGGTGATCGGATCGGGCAGCGCGTTATTGACCGTATTGGGGACGATCATCATCGGGTTCTTCTTCGGCCCGGTGTACCCGACCCTGATCGCGATTGCGACCACGACGTTCCGCAGCGGCCCCGGCAAGGCCGCGAGCCTGGTCGCGTCTTTCGGCAGCCTGGGCGCGATGTTCGGCTCGCCGCTGCAAGGCGTGCTGCTCAATGAAGTCAGCCCGCTCTCCAGCATGATCTTTGTGGCCGCGCAGTGCGCCGTGATGCTGGTAATCTATGGCGTGCTGCGCCGCCGGAGCGCCGCCCCCGCTATCCCGGCCAGCGCCGCGCTGGGGGAGAAAATCGCCGGGGCGTGATCGCGGCTTGCAGCGGGCGGTGCGCGGAATCAAAAAGGCCGGGGCATGTCTCCCGGCCTGTTGATTCAGAGTCAGGGGGTGGAGCACCCCGGCTTATAACACGCCCTCGCTGAGCATCCGGGCGGCCTGCGCGCAGAACAGATCGAACACGCCGCGATGCAGGCGGCTGCGCGCCGGGCTGTCGAGATAGAGCACGCCGATCACCTCGTCACCGTCCCACAATGGCCCACACAGCACGGCATTGCTCAGACCGTGATGCTGGCCGAGAAACTGCGATTCGCCGGTGTCGAGCGCCTGAAAGACGACGCGCTGATCGGGCTGCACGTCGGTGTGGGACACATAGCGCCCCTGCGCGTCGCGCCCGGTGCAGTAACGCATCCGGCCATCGCGCCCATAGCGGATCACGAAGCCTTTTTGCGCGTTGAACTGCTGTAAGGCGCGCAGGACCAGCGCATCGAGGCGTGAGGCGTGGCCCGGCCCGTGCCTGTTGGTATTGAGCAGCGGCGTATCGGCACGCGGCTGGGCGGCGTGGCGGTAGTCATCGGTCGAATCGCGTGGGTCGCGCGGGTAGCGCCCCGGCTGCGAGCCATAGTCATCATACGCGTTCGACACCTGCCGGCGCTCGTCATAGTCGAGCGCGTCCGGTTTTTTGAGAAAGGAGATAAGGCGCTGGACGAGCGTTGTATCGCGCGACATAGTGACAACGACCCCCACGATGCTGTCCGATAGTGATGTTGTTCCCCAGTTCTAACCAGTATAAAGCAAGCCCGACAGGCTTTGCTATGGCACTGAAATCCTATTGAGTTGGCACGGAGAACGAAGCTGTAATGATAGGCGTGCGCTGTAGGTTCCCCCCTGCGGTGTGCGCTAACAACCTATTATATAGTAAACTGAAAATACGCAACAGGCATTGGGCACTTTTGCCAGTGAATCGAAAGGGCAGCGGGGCATGATATCCAGGGGTCGGGTGATCTGGCTGGTGATCGATGCGCTGGCCCTGCTCGGCGTGGTGGTCTTTAGCGTGCTCAGCGCGCTGGAGCCTGACGAGCCAGGCTACGTGATCGGACAGATCGTGTCTGCCGGACTGATCCTGGTCAGCGTCATCCTCTGGCGGCGCAGCCGCCGCCAGCCGCCGGGGGGACTGGCATAAAGCGCTACTCTCGCTATGATCATCCGTAATTCATTGTGTGCCCATCGCCCGCTTCTGGTTGCGAGACAGGACAGACAACACGATGACGTGGTTGTTCAAAAATAACTGGCAGCGTCCCCAAAAATCCGACCTGATCGCCAAGATGGGAAGCCAGGAGAATGATGTCGCGCTGGCCGCCGTCAACGAGCTGCGCCAGCACGAGTGGCTGACCAACGGTGGGCTGAAGCGCAGCCGGCTGCTGGGCGCGAATCTGCAGGGGGCGAATCTGCAAGATGCCGATCTCGAAGGCGCGCGGCTGGAATGGGCCAATCTGCAAGATGCCGATCTGCTGCACGCCAATTTGCGAGAGGCGTTTTTACAGCTCGCCAATTTGCAGCGCGCCGATCTGTCGCAGGCCAACCTGCAGTACGCTGATCTGGCGAAGGCCCATCTGCAGGGGGCGCGGCTGCAAATGGCCGATCTGCGCGGGGCCAAGCTGATCGAGGCGAATCTTCAGGGGGCGCACCTGGGCAGCGCCGTACTGCAAGAGGCCCGGCTCCAACTGGCCGATCTGCGGGGCGCGAATCTGTCTGAGGCCAACCTGCAAGGCGCACACCTGCTCGGCGCACGGATGCAGCAGGCCAACCTGACCAGCGCCTATCTGCAAAACGCCTATCTGGGCGAAGCGCAGCTTCATGGGGCCTATCTCGCGCAGGCCGATCTGCGCGGGGCGACCCTGACCGGAACGATTCTGCGCCGCGCCGATCTGAAAGAAACCCGGCTCCAGGGGGCGCGGCTCGGCATGGCCGATCTTCAGCGGGCGAGCCTGTGGGGAGCCAACCTGCAGGGCGCGCACCTGCTCGGCGCGAAGCTGCACGAAGCCGATCTCTCCAACGCCCACCTGCAAGAAGCCTTCCTGGGCGAAGCGATTCTGCTCAACGCGCGGCTGGGACTGGCAAACCTGGCCGGCGCGGTGATGACCAACTGCAATTTGCAGGGCGCGCACCTGTGGCTGGCGAACCTGCAAGGGGTAGACCTGACCGGCGCGAATCTGCTGGGAGCCGAGCTACGCTGGACCCACTTCGACGAGGCCAGCCGCCTGCCCGACGGCTCCCAGTGGGAAGTCGATATCGATCTGGCCCGCTTCACCGATGCGGAGCATCCGGCGTTCTGGCGCTCGGACGATCCCACCTCGCCCGCCTACGGCGAACTGACCCCGGTGCGGCAGTAGCCCCACAACACAAAACGGCGAGTCCCGCTGCACGAGACTCGCCGCCCTGTCGTCAGAAGCGCGGATGTGTTACGGCATCACCGCATCCAGCGCCGAGCACGCGGGGCAGCCGCCGCCCGGACGGATGATGGCATAGCCCGCCGCCGGATCGTCACCATAGGCGGTATAGTCCACGTTCCAGATGATCATCAGGCGCACCCGGCCACTGCCGGCGGAGAGCTGAGCCGCGCGGGCCAGCCACTGCGCCTGCTGCGCAACGGTCGTATTCTGCCCCCAGGCAAAACCGGCGGGCAGCGGGCTGTAGCCTTCCGGCGTCACATAGCCCAGCTCGGTGAAGCACAGCGGGCGCGTGCCGCCAAAGGCGTTCCAGTAGGTGTTGACCATGCCCCAGAAGTAGCGGGTGTAGTAGTTGTCACGCGGATCGCCGGTAGTCTGATCGGGCGAGACGATGCCTTCGTTATAGTGCAGGCCGATGCAGTCCATATACTGCGCCGCGCCCGCCGCCGCCATGCCGCGCACGTAGCGATCGTCGTTCCAGACGCGATCCGTTCCAAACGCGCCTTCCGCCCCGGTGGGAGCCGGCGCGCCGCTGACGACCATCACGCTTGGATTGGCGCCCTTGATCGCGGCATAAGCCTTCGCCAGCATCCGGGTATACAGATTGGGATCGATCTGGCCGCGCGGCCATTCACGATCCAGGTTCGGCTCGTTCCAGACTTCGATCGCGTCTGGCCCCTGCGAGGCCACGCCCGCCAGGAAGCCCGCGAACTGGTCCATATAGGCTTCGGAGTTCGCGCCCAACTGCGCCGGATCGCCCACGACGCCGAGCAGGATACGGAAGCCCTGGCTGTGCGCCTGGTTGATCGCCCCTGCGACCATGCCGGGATCGTCGCCCAGGTTATAGCGCACCTGGCGCTTGACCCAGCTCATGCCCGCCTGGCGCATCAGGTCGGGATAGGCGAAGCTGTCCACATGGCCGCCCAGCTCAAAACTGCCGACCGGCTGCGGCTGGGGTTGAGGTTGAGGCTGCGGCTGCGGTTGGGGCTGGGGTTGGGGCTGCGGCTGGGGCGTCGTGCCATCCGGCAGACGGAGCACCTGGCCAACGTAGATCAGATTGGGGTTAATGATGCCGTTGAGCGACGCCAGAATCTGATAGGTGGTGCCATAGCGCCGGGCGATAGTCGACAGCGTATCGCCCGCGACGACGGTATAGGTGCCGCCGGGCTGCGGCTGGGGCGTGACACCCGGCACGGGCGTCTGTACCGGCGTGCCGGCTGCCGGGATGCGAATCTGCTGGCCGACATAGATCAGGCTGGGGTTAGGGATGTTGTTGTAGGCCGCCAACTGCGCGACCGTCCGGCCATAGCGCAGCGCGATGCGGAACAGGTTCTCGCCGGCCTGGACCACGTGTACCGTGTCGCCCTGCTGTGCGCGGGCCGGCTGCGCGTGCGCCAGCACCGGGACCAGCAGCGCGGCCACGATCAGGACCACAAGTATCTTTTTCAAGTGCATGTCGTAAGCTCCTGGGTTAGAGGCGTTAAAGTGGCTTCCCTGAATCATATATTTTTTCCTGGTTTGCACAACTGACCGCTGCCGCACGCTTGCCCCACGCGCAGCGAGACTATCGGACGGCGTGCTCAGGCGAGCAGGTGGCAGGTATCGTTCAGCCGGGTGAGCACCGCGCCTTCCGGCTCGAACACCAACTCAGCCAGCCCGGTATTGTCCAGATGAAAGTGCCAGGTGTATTCGGGGCTGATCGCCAGCACCAGGCAGATCAGCGTGCGCAGGGTCGCGCCGTGCGCCACCAGCAGCACCGTCTGCCCGGCATGATCGCGCCGGAGATCGGCCAGCAGCGTCTCCAACCGCGCCACCACCTGTGAAAGCGGCTCCCCGCCCGGCGGCACGAAATCGCGGTCGGCCTGCCACGCCGCAAACTCGGCAGCGTGTTCGTGGCGGATGTCATCCCAGCGCATTCCGTCCCACACCCCTTTGGACATCTCGCGCAGGCGGGCATCCAGCCGCACCGGCAGCCCGTGCGGGGCCGCGACTGCCGCCGCCGTTTCAGCAGTTCGCCGCAGGTCGCTGGCATAAATCGCGTCGAACTGCTCGGATACCAGCCGCGCCGCCACGCGCGCCACCTGGTCCCGCCCGCGCGCCGTGAGCAGTACATCCGCCTGCCCCTGGCAGCGCTCTTCAATGTTCCCGGTCGTTTCGCCGTGCCGGAGCAGCAGCAAGCGTTTGAGAGTCATATGTTGCAGTCTCGTAAAAAACATCGAAAAAATGCGCACCCTAAGCGTAGCACAACCTGCGCCGGATTTGCGTGCAGCCCGGCCCTGCGCTAGAGTTCACAAGAATCGAATGCCCCGTGCAGCCTGTGGCGGCAGCGCCACCCGTGCCAAGCCAGAGTAGAGCCATGCAGCCCATCCTGACCTTTGTTCACCTGAGCGACAGCCATGTTGGCCCGACGCGCGATTTTGAACTCTATGGCCGCCGCCCGCTGGACTGTCTGCACCGGGCCGTAGACATGATCAACGCCTTCCCGCAGCCGCCCGATTTCGTGATCCACACCGGCGATCTGGTCCACGACCAGAGCGCGGACTCCTATCGCGTGGCGCTGGAAGTGCTCAACCGGCTGGACGCGCCGCTGTATATGGTCAACGGCAATCACGACAGCCGCGCCCTGATGCACCAGTATCTTGACGTGGCGCTGCATCCCAGCGGCGATCCCGACCTGCCGCTCGACTATGCCTTCGAGGTCAGGGGCGAGCGCTTCCTGGTGGTGGACGCCTACAGCGCCGAGGTCCGGCAGCCGTCAGGCATCCTGCGCGCGGAACAGTTGGAGCGGGTGCGCGCCGAGGCGCAGCCGGACGGGCCGCCGCTAACCGTCTTTATGCACTATCCGTCGCTGAAGATGGCCTCACCCTGGCTGGACGAGCGGATGCTGATCGGCAACGGCGAGGCGCTGCACGCGGCTCTGCTGCCCGCGCGTGACCGGCTGCGCGGTGTGTTCTTCGGCCACCTGCACCGCAGCGTGCAAATTCTGCGCGACGGCATCACCTATTGCTGCGCGCCGAGCACCACCGTGCAGTATGCGTGGCGGCTGTGGGACGACAAGCCGGAAGCCGATCCCGACTTCCCGCCCGCCTACAGCGCCGTCTACTACCTGCCCGATCAGGTCGTCGTGCACCAGTACACGATCCCCGGCGCGTAGTACTACACCCCCATCCTAAGTCCTTCCCCCACAAGGAGGGAAGGACTTAAAAGACACCACCGTGCTCCTCTTCCCTCCGCGAAGCGCGGGGGAAGGGGCCGGGGGATGGGGGGTAAAGGTGCATAACAGCCGCTAGCCAGTATCGGAATTGGAAAGCTTGCGCAGAGGACAGGCTGTGCAGCAGCATTGAATGAAGGAGACAGAGGACGCGTATGAGCATTCGTTTCGGAACTGACGGGTGGCGGGCAGTTATCGCCGAGACTTTTACCTTTGCCAATCTGCGGCTGGTGGCACAGGCGGTAGCCGACTATGTCAACCAGGAGCACGGCGGGAGCGATCAGCCGCCCGAAGTCGTCGTCGGCTTCGATACGCGCTTCCTCTCCGACCGCTTTGCCATCGAGACGGCGCGCGTGCTGGCCGCCAACGGGATCATCACCTGGCTTTCGCGCACCGACGCGCCTACCCCGGCCATCAGCTACAACATCGTGCACAAGAAGGCCGCCGCCGGGGTGGTGATCACGGCCTCGCACAACCCGCCGCGCTACAACGGCTTCAAGCTCAAGGGCGGCTATGGCGGCTCGGCGCTGTCGTCGCACTGCCAGTTGGTCGAGGAATATCTCGAAGCGCAGCAGCGCGAGGCGCGCGGCCCGAACCTGATGGACTATGAGCGCGCGCTGGATGAGGAGCTGATCCGCCGCTTCAACCCGACCAACGCCTATTATGAACACCTCGAAACGCTGGTGGACATCGACAAAATCTCCAGCGCCGAACTGCGCATCGTGGCCGATCCGATGTACGGATCGGGCCGCACCGCGATCCGCGCCATTCTCTCGCGCACACGCTGCCAGGTCACGGAGATTCGCGGCGAGATGAATCCCGGCTTCGGCGGCATCCACCCGGAGCCGATCCGGAAGTATCTCGATATGCTGGCCGCCGCGATCCAGAATCAGCACGCCGACGTGGGCATCGCCACCGACGGCGACGCCGACCGCGTGGGCGCGATGGATGGCGAGGGGAATTTTGTCGATCCGCATACGATCATGGCGCTCTCGCTGCGCTACCTGGCGGAGAAACGCGGCTGGACCGGCGACGTGGTAAAGACCGTCTCGACCACGATGATGATCAACCGCATCGCCGCCGCGCACGGCCTGACGGTGCGCGAGACGCCGGTCGGCTTCAACTATATCGCCGACTATATGATGAACGGGAATGTCGTCATCGGCGGCGAGGAGTCAGGCGGGATCAGCATTCGCGGGCACATCCCAGAGGGTGACGGAATCCTGATGGGCCTGCTGCTGCTGGAGATCATGGCCGATGCGGGCGCGCCGCTGGCCGAGATCGTGCGCGACCTGCAAGCGCAGTTCGGCCCGACGTGCTACAAGCGCACTGATTTTCACCTCAAGTCCCCGGTCCCCAAGAAGGAAATGGTCGCGCGGCTGAGCGCCGACTGCCCACCGGCAATGGCCGGCCAGACCGTGCGCGAGGTCAAGACCTTCGACGGCATCAAGTTCGTGCTGGCCGATGATAGTTGGCTGCTGATCCGGCCCAGCGGGACCGAGCCGGTGCTGCGCGTCTATGCCGAAGCGCCGACGCAGGACATGGTCGAGGCGCTGCTGAGCGAGGGCCGCCAGCTCACCCAGACGGACGTATAATCCGCCCCACACTTTTCAAGTCCGAGCATCCGCAGGTTGGCGTGCCGCCTGCGGATTTTTTTGCGCCCTGGGCCGGGTAGTTGAGCATCGCGGGGCGAACCTGCTAATTTCTGAAAGAGAAGGCAATGTGCCAGAGGAGAGTAAACATGGCTTCTACCTTCGAGGAACTCGGCCTGGGTGCGGCGACGCTCCGGGCGATTGCCGAGCTGGGCTATGAAGAGCCGACGCCGATCCAGGAGCAGACGATCCGGCTGATGCTGGAAGGCGCCGATGTGATCGCGCAAGCCCCGACCGGCACCGGCAAGACCGGCGCGTTTGCCCTGCCGGTGATCGAGCACCTGGACCCCGGCCTGCGCGCACCGCAGGCGCTCGTCCTGACGCCGACCCGCGAACTGGCGGTCCAGGTGGCCGAGGCGTTCCACACCTACGGCAGATACGCGCAAACCTCGGTGCTGCCGGTGTACGGCGGCCAGCCCATCGACCGGCAGCTGCGCGCGCTGAAAGAAGGCGTGCAGGTCGTGGTCGGCACACCGGGCCGGCTGGGCGATCATATCCGGCGCGGGACGCTCAGGCTCGGCCAGGTGCACACCGTCATTCTGGACGAGGCCGACGAGATGCTGGATATGGGCTTCAAAGAGGAGATCGAGGCGGTGCTCAAGGAAGTGCCTGACGTGCGCCAGACCGCCCTGTTCTCCGCGACGATCCCGCCCGCGATCGCCGATCTCGCCCGGCGCTATCTGCACGAGCCGCAGCGCATCACCGTTTCCGGCGAGCAGATGATCGTCCCGGAAATCCGCCAGACGTATTACGAGGTCGGGCGGCGCGACAAGTTCGAAGTCCTGGTGCGGATTCTGGACTATGAGACGCCGTCGTCGGCCATCATCTTCTGCCGCACCAAGAAGGAAGTAGACGAGTTGGGCCAACGGCTGGTAGGGCGCGCCTATCCCGCCGAGACGCTGCACGGCGATCTCAACCAGACGCAGCGCGACCGGGTGATGGCGCGCTTCCGCAGCGGGCAGGTCGAGCTGCTGATCGCAACCGATGTCGCGGCGCGCGGGCTGGATATTGAGCACGTCTCGCATGTCATCAACTACAACATCCCGCAGGACCCGGAAAGCTATGTCCACCGGATCGGGCGGACGGGCCGCGCCGGGCGCACCGGCTGCGCGATCACGCTCGTCACCCCGCGCGAGCGGAATCTGTGGCAGATGATCCAGCGCGTGACGGATGCCCCGGTCCAGCGCCAGGCAGTCCCCACCATCGCGGACGTGATCGGGCGGCGGCGCGAAGCCTTCAAAGAGACGCTGCGCGAGACGATCAGCCAGGGCGATCTGGAGCCGTATATCGTGATGGCGGAGAACCTAGGCGAGGAATACAGCCCAACCGAGCTGGCCGCCGCCGCGTTCAAGCTGCTGCTGGGCACGCCGCCGGACGAGATCGAGGACCGGCTGGCTGTCGCCGAGCCGGAGGAACCGCGCCGGGATGGTAAGCCGCGTGTGAAGCGGCACCGCGAGCGCGAGCGCGAACGCGGCCCTCTGCGGCCCACACACGGCATGACGCGCCTCTATATCGGCGTCGGGCGCGAAGACGGCGTGCGCCCTGGCGACATCGTGGGCGCCATCGCCAACGAAGCCGATATTCCGGGGCGCTCGATTGGCGCTATCGAAATCTACGATGGTTTCAGCTTTGTCGATGTGCCGAGCAACCAGGCCGAGCACATCCTGCGCGCGCTGCGCCAGACCACGATCCGCAACCATAGGGTGACGGCCAGCGTCGCCAAGCCGACCCGGACGGAGCGCTGAAAGGGGGTGACATCGACAGCCGGTGTTCGGATCGATACGGCGCGTGTGCGGCGGCCTATCCGGCACACTGCAACCGGGAATACACCTGATCAAATCATATTTTTCTAGTAAAGGTTGCAAAAACCCGGATGCACAGTAAGAATAGATGTGGTATGCTGGTTTGGACGCATAGTATCAGGAGAATGAACGATGGGTATCAAGGTCACTGACATCTCTGTGGGCAGCGACGGCACCGTCTGGTGCATCGTGGAAGGGGGGCGGATTTTCCGTCGGGATGGCAGTAAGTGGGTGGAACCCGACTCGTTTGCCAGGGCAGTCCAGATCTCGGTCGGCAGCGCGAATCACATCTGGTGCGTCAACAGCGCCGGGCAGATCTATACCTGGCAGACGAATAAATGGGTGCAGCCCGATGCCAACGCCCGCGCCGTGCAGGTTTCCGCCGGGTCGGATGGCGATTTGTGGTCCGTCAACCAGCAGCAGCATATCTACCATTGGGAGACGAACAAGTGGGTTGAGCCAGACCCCAACGCCCGCGCCGTGCAGGTCGATGTCGGCACGTCCAGCCAGGTCTGGGCGGTTAACAGCGCCGACCAGATCTACCGCCGCGAAGGCAACAAGTGGGTCCAGCCCGATGTGAACGCCCGCGCCAAGAATATCTCGGTCGGCTCCGATGGCACGGTGTGGGTCGTCAACGCGGTGGGGCAGATGTTCCAGTGGGACGGCACCAAGTGGGTGCAGCCCGATCCCAATGCGCGCGCCGTGCGCGTATCGGTTGGCCGGGCCGATCAGGTCTGGTGTGTGAACGCCGACGGCCAGGTGTACCAGCGCGTCACCAACACCTGGAAGCTGGTTGACAGCCCGATGTCCTACGTCACCTATACGGTCCAGCCGGGCGACACGCTGGCGATCATCGCGCAGCGCTTCAACACCACCGTCCAGCAGATCATGGCGCTCAACCCGGTCATCCGCGACCCGAACCTGCTCCAGGTCGGCTGGGTGCTGACCATTCCGGCGGGCCAGCCGACCCAACCGCCGAACTACAGCAGCTACGTCGTGCAGCCGGGCGACACACTGGCCGTGATCGCGGCCCGCTATCGCACCACAATCCAGCAGTTGATGGCGCTCAACCCTTTTATCCAGGACCCGAACCGCATCCAGGTTGGCTGGACGCTGAAGGTGCCGGTCTACGGTTAGCGCTGGCGACAGCATGATTTCAGCATAGGCCAAACGCCGGTAGCGCACCGCACCGGCGTTTTGTATGATAGGGGGCGATTGCTGTCCGCCGGGGCGCTGCCCCCCTTAGGAGTGAGAGCACCCATCATGCCAAATGTGCCAGCCGAGGCCGGATTCTGGAGCCGCCAGCGCGTGATCATCACCGGCGGCGAGGGCTTTCTGGGCCGCTATGTCGCGCGTACCCTGATCGAGCGCGGCGCGCCGGACGTGTATACTGTCCCCCACCGGGATTATGATCTGCGCTGCGAAGATGACGTGGTGCGCCTCTATGCCGAGTATCCCGCCAGCCTGGTGATCCACCTGGCCGCGATTGTGGGCGGCATTGGGGCCAACCGCGCTCACCCCGGCAGCTTCTTCTACGATAACCTGATGATGGGCGCGCTGACGATGGAGCACGCCCGCCGCGCCGGAGTGGATAAGTTCGTCGCCATCGGCACGATCTGCGCCTATCCCAAGCATACCCCGGTGCCGTTCCGCGAAGAGAACCTGTGGGACGGCTACCCCGAAGAAACCAACGCGCCCTATGGCCTGGCGAAGAAAATGCTGCTGGTCCAGGGGCAGGCCTATCGCCAGGAATACGGCTTCAACGCGATCTACCTGCTGCCGGTCAATCTCTATGGCCCTGGCGACAATTTCGATCCAGCCTCGTCGCACGTCATCCCGGCGCTGATCAAGAAGTGCATCGACGCCCAGGCGCGCGGCGACGATCATATCGTGGCGTGGGGCGATGGCAGCCCGACGCGCGAGTTCCTGTATGTCGAGGACGCGGCGCGCGGGATCGCGCTGGCCGCCGAGCGCTATGACGATCCCGACCCGGTCAATCTCGGCTCCAGCCACGAGATTTCGATCCGCGACCTGACCGAGCTGATCGCGGAGCTGACCGGCTTTGCGGGCGAGATTCGCTGGGACACGAGCAAGCCCAACGGCCAGCCGCGCCGCAAGCTGGACGTTTCGCGCGCGCGGGAACGGTTCGGCTTCGAGGCGCAGACCGGCTTCCGCGAGGGGCTGGCGCGCACGATCGCCTGGTATCGCGCCGAGCGCGCCCAGGGCCGCCAGCCCTGAGTCTGCCGCGCCGGTTGAGAGCCCGAAATCCATACCGAGAGAAGCTGCCATGTCTAAAAAAGTCTTTGTCAGTGGATGTTTCGATATGCTGCACAGCGGCCATATCGCCTTTTTGCAAGAGGCCGCCAGCTACGGCGATCTATACGTGGCGCTGGGGTCGGACGCGACCGTCTACAACCTCAAGGGGCGCGCGCCGGTCACGACCGAGGACGAGCGGCTGTATATGGTGCGCTCGCTGAGCTGCGTCACGGATGCGTTTGTCTCGACCGGCAGCGGGATTCTGGACTTCGAGAGCGAGCTGCGCGCCATGCAGCCCGACCTGTTCATCGTCAACGCGGACGGCAATATCCCGCAGAAAGAAGCGCTCTGCCGCGAGATAGGCGTCGAATATCTGGTGCTGGAGCGCAAGCCCCACGAGAACCTGCCCCCCCGCTCCACAACCGCCCTGCGCACCACCGAGCTGATGCCCTACCGCATCGATCTCGCGGGCGGCTGGCTCGATCAGCCGTTCGTCTCGAGGCTGCACCCCGGCCCGGTCCTGACGATCTCGCTGGAGCCAACGATCTCGTTCAATGAGCGCAGCGGCATGGCGACCAGCACCCGCAACAGCGCGCTGGAGCTGTGGGGGCCGAAGCTGCCTACCGGCAACCCGGAGCAGCTCGCCAAGATTCTGTTCCGCTACGACAACCCGCCCGGCAAATCGCATATTTCCGGCTCGCAGGACGCGATTGGAATCGCTTGCCCGGCGCTCAACCGTGCCCACTATACCGGCGACTACTGGCCGAGCGTGATCGAGCACGTCAACGACGAGGAAACGCTGCAATTCATCGAGCAGGCGCTCTACCTTGTCCCACTGGGACCGCGCGAGGACGGCTTCGACCCGCTCCGCAACACCAACCTGACCTACGACAGCGCGCGGGCGCTGGCTGCCGCCGCCGAGAGCTGCTGGCAGGCGATCCTGGCGCACGATCTGGCGGGCTTCGGGCAGCATTTCCGCGCGTCGTTCGAGGCGCAGATCGCATTGTTCCCAAACATGATGACGCCCGGCGTGCAGCACATGATCGACCAGTACTGCAACCAGGCGCTTGGCTGGAAGCTCTCCGGGGCGGGTGGCGGTGGCTACCTGACGCTCATCGCGGCCCAGCCGATCCCGAAGGCCGTGCAAATCAAGATTCGCCGCGCCGCGCCGTAGGCGAGTCAGGCATTTTACCCCCATCCCCCGGCCCCTTCCCCCACGTTTTACGGAGGAAAGAGGCGCGCAGCAGAACTTCTCAAGTCCCGCCCTCCTTGCGGGGGAGGGATTTAGGGAGGGGGCCAGGCTGAATTCGGGGCGTACAGTAGTACGCCCCTACGGTTAGCGCCCGCCCGGATTAGCCCGGCTCGTCCCCCGGCGCATCGGCCAGGGCGCGATCCAGACCCGCCGCCAACGCGTTGAGAAAGGCGGGCAGGAACGCCGCCCATACTGCCGCCGGGACGCGCGACACCCGCTCCAACTGGACGATTACCGGGTCGGTCGGCTCGTCCACGCTGTGCACGATCTCAGCCTGGCGCCCGCGCAGAGTCCGCCACAACTCGCGCGCCTGCCGCGCAAACTGCCGCCCGGCCCACAACGTCAGCGCCAGGATCAGCAGCGTGCCGAGCAGCGTCCCCAGCAGGCCCCACACCGCCAGCATCGGCTCCGAAAACAACCTGTGCATCCGTCCTCGCTCCTCTCTAGCTGCCTGTCCACGCGATCATCCGCCCGCTTCAGGCAGCACGATCCCCACACTCTCCGCCAGCAGACGCAGCAGATCGTCCCGGTCGCGGTCGGACCAGTCCGTCCAGGGCTTGCTCAGCGCCGCGATCAGCGCCGCCCGGTCCTGGCGCGCCTGCTGCCCCGGTGCCAACCGTTTGGCATCGTGGGCCGCGACCGCCGCCGCGATCTGATCCTTCATCCCGGTCGTGAGCTCGCCGCGCAGGTGAACGCGCACCCGACCGGTTTCGCCATCCACGCTCACGCCGGCCAGCGCCTCGCCCACCACGCCGCGCAGATCGTGATGCAGCCGCTCGACGTTCACCGCCCCGCGCTCGAACTCCAGATCGACGATCTTATCCATCAGCTCACCTCGCGCGCCCAGAACTGCGTCATGCCGCCGACCAGGCTGGCGCTGCCGGTGCTCACCCGCCACATCAGCGTCAGGGTGTGCACTCCGGCAGACAATCCACCCAGCAGATAGGCGAAGCACAGCGGCGCGCTGCCGTTCAGGTTCACGCGCTGAATCCCGTCGCCCTGCCCCAGCCGCACGCCATCGACTGCCACATCGAGATACAGCACCAGCCCGGCGGCGCTTTGTGCCGTCGTCCAGCAGCCGATCAGCACATCGCCGCCTGCCGTCGTCAGCGTGTGCGCAAAGTGAACTTCATCGACCGGCACAAACACCGTCGAAGAGGTGGTGCGCGTGCTGGTCGGCGTGACAACCGCCGAAGGCGGCTGCTTCAGCGCGTTCAGATTGTCGCGCAGGTGCGCGTTAAGCTGCGCCGCCGTGATCAACTCGCCCGTGATCCAGGTGCGCGGTACCGTCCAGGCCATCCGGTTCTGCTCCTTTCGCCAGCCTATTAGAATCCCAAGCGCGTGACCGTGCCCACTTCGCCGTAGCCAGACTCGCCCAGCAGCCAGTACAGCGTATCGTCGGCCCGCTCCAGATCGAGCGCGACGCGGAACTCGCGCCCGCTCAGGT
The DNA here is from genome assembly GCA_012729765.1 of Chloroflexota bacterium. Classification (GTDB taxonomy): domain Bacteria; phylum Chloroflexota; class Anaerolineae; order Aggregatilineales; family Aggregatilineaceae; genus JAAYCM01. Next base: position 24,114 of record JAAYCM010000095.1, read on the forward strand.
CATATTCCACGCCGCGCACCCAGTGACCCAGGCCGCGCGCGCCGGTCTGCGCGTCGTCGATTACAGCCTTGCCCATCAGGGGCACCGCGAATAAGTTGAACGTGCCGGGCAGCCGGTCGCGGTTGCGCACCGTTACCCGCTCGACGGCCAGCGCCGGCTGGCGATGCCGCCCCAGCACATAATCGGCCAGCGCCGCCCCAAAGACCGGATCGGGCTGCATCGGCAGGTCGAACGACTGCGCGCGCAGCTCGTAGGCGTCCTGGCTGGCCGGGTCGTCCCGCTCCAGCGTGATCGGGTCGTAGGCCACGACCGGCTGACCGCGCACCTGAAGCCGCGTCACATACAGCGTGCCGAGCGCCGTGCTGCTGAGCGTGATCCGCAGGCGGGTTGCTTCGGCCTGCGTGCTGAGGCTGAAGGATGGGCTGTAGGTGTAGTTGAAACCGGAGCCGTCGGCCTTCTCATTGACCAGGTAATCGGTGCCCGCCTGCGGAGCCGCGACATTGACCGCGCCGCAGCGTTGGCCGCGATCGTCGCGGAAGGGCGCATAGATCACGCGCGTTTCGCCCGGCGCGAGGCGCAGCACCGTTCGCGCCTGCCACATCACCTGCGGCGCCCCGACCGTCTCGACCGGGTAGACCGTCACCTGCACGCGGTTGATCACGCTCGTCACATCCAGGCTCAGCGCCATTTCATCCAGGGCCGCGTTGCTCAGCGTCAGCAGCCCACCCGCGCCCACCACCGCTGAGGGGGCGACAGTAGAAAAAAGAAGGGAACATCTGGCATACTTGTGGGTGTGAAACCAGACAAGGAGACACCAGATGAACCCTAAGAAACTATACCAGTGGGTGAAGCAGAGTAGCAAGGAA
>JAAYCM010000096.1 GCA_012729765.1 Chloroflexota bacterium
CACGTCGCTCATCTTGCCCAGACACTTCTTCTGGAACTCCGCGTCGCCCACCGCCAGCACCTCGTCCACCAGCAGGATGTCCGGCTCCAGGTGGGCGGCCACGGCGAACGCCAGCCGCAGATACATGCCGCTGGAGTAGTGCTTGACCGGCGTGTCGATGAATTTTTCGACACCCGAAAACGCCACGATCTCGTCGAATTTGCGATCGACTTCCTGGCGCGACATGCCCAGGATCGCGCCGTTGAGGTACGTGTTCTCGCGCCCGGTCAGTTCCGGGTGAAAGCCGGTGCCCACTTCCAGCAGCGAGCCGACGCGCCCGCGCAGCCGGACGCTGCCCTCGGTGGGATTGGTGATGCGCGTCAGGATCTTGAGCAGCGTGCTCTTGCCCGCCCCGTTGCGCCCGATGATCCCGATCACCTCGCCGCGCTCGACGTCGAACGTCACATCCTTGAGCGCCCAAAACGTCTGCTTGCTCGCGTGTATCGGGTTTTCGCGCCGCGCGATCGAGCGGGCGACTTGCCAGGGCCGGCTGATGGAATCGCTCAGCGTTTCGGCCAGCGTGCGCTCGCGCGCCTGGAGCGCCCCGATGCGGTATTGTTTGCCCAACCCGGCGATCTGGATCGCGAGAGTCTTGTTCATGCCTCACACCACATCCGCGAACGTCTTTTCCAGCCGCCGGAAATAGTACGCGCCGCCGATCATCAGCAGGACGGCGACCACCGCCGACACGGCGACCATCGGCCCGGGCGGGCTGCCTTTGCCCAGCAAGGCCCAGCGGAAACCCTCGACCACGCCGACCATCGGGTTCAGACCGTAGATGGTCTTCCACGGATCATTGAGCAGGCTGGCCGGATAGACGACCGGGGTGGCGTACATCCAGAACTGGGTGATGAAGCCGATCAGGTAGTGGATGTCGCGATATTCGGCGTTCAGCGCGGCAAACCACAGCCCCACGCCGAGCGCCGTCACCCCCGCCAGCAGCAAAAACAGCGGCAGCCAGACGATTGAGGCCGCCGTGGGATAGATGTCGTAATAGATCATCATGCCGAACAGCACGAGGAACGACAGCAGAAAATCGGGAATCCCGGCCAGCACCCCGGAGATCGGCACCACCAGCCGCGGAAAGTAGACTTTCTTGATCAGCCCGGAACTGCCGACCACGCTGTTGGCGGCGCGCGCCATCCCGCCCGCGAAAAAGGTCCACGGCAGCAGCGCGGTGTAGTTGAAGATCGGGTAGGGCATACCGTCGGATGGCATTTTCGCCAGCCGGCCGAAGAAGATGCTCATCACGATCATCGTGAAGACCGGCTGCAGGATCGCCCAACTGGCGCCGAGCAGCGTCTGCTTGTAGCGCACCTTGATATCGCGCCAGGTCAGGAAATAGAGTAGCTCGCGGTACTGCCACAGCTCGCGCAGCCCCAGCGATACCCAGCCGTGCGCCGGTTCGATGAGGATGATGTCGTCTGAGTCATCGGCGGCGGGGGCCAGCGGTTGTGATTGAGCGTTGGAGAGCGACATCGAACACAGACTTTCTATACCCGGGCGCAGGAAGACCTCGCCGCGCCACCTGCGGGCCATACGGGTGTGAGCGTGGCGCCTATTGTACCCGGCGGAATATCCGTGTCAACCGCTGCTCGCCTGATGCACCCGGTCGCGGCGTGTGATCCCG
>JAAYCM010000097.1 GCA_012729765.1 Chloroflexota bacterium
CCAATTGATTGAAGTAGAAGTGGCCGTCTCCGGTCAGGACGCCGACCGGCTGCAAACAGCTCTCGATCAGGGCCGCAAGATCACCGTCACTACTACTGCGCGCGACTGATTCTTCAGGGGGTGGGCTGCTCGGTCCGCCCCCTGATTTTTTGCCATTTTCCCCGCGCTGCAAATTGACAAATCCGAACGCGTGTGCTATTCTGTCACGTATCCGCTAACCCATACTGTAAGCCATCACAGGGAGTGTTATGAGCCTGTCTTCTCCCCTGCCGCTGACCGCTGTTCGCACCCTGGCCCTGCACGCGCAGGCCCTCGCCGCCCCGCCCGGCACCGAGCCTGCTCCCACCCCGGACGCCATCCTGAAGCTGGTCGAGCAGTTGGGCTGCGTGCAGATCGACACGCTGCATATGGTCCAGCGCAGCCACTATGTCGTGCTGTGGAGCCGCTTCGGGCGCTACGACCCCGCCGACTTCGACCGCCTGATCTACGATCCCGCCGAACGCCGCCTGTTCGAATACTGGCTGCACGCCGCCTCGATCATCCCCTATTCGGTCTACCGCTACCGCCTGCCGCTGATGGATCACTTTCGCAACGGGGGCGCGTGGTGGCCGGAGTGGATCAAGGACCCGAACAATGTGGCGCTGGTCGAGCAGGTCTTCGCCCGCATTCGGCAGGAAGGCGCGCTGCGTACCAGCGACTTCGAGCACGACGGCGACCAGCGCGGCACGTGGTGGGACTGGAAGCCGGCCAAGCGCGCCCTGGAGCATCTCTACAACACCGGCGAGGTGATGATCGCGGACCGGGTCAACTTCCAGCGCGTCTACGATCTGCGCGAGCGCGTCCTGCCGCCCGGTATCGATACCACCGTGCCCGCGCCGGACGAGGTGCAGCGTCACCTGGTCGAACACGCCCTGCGCGCCCTGGGCATCTGCGAGTCCGGCCAGGCTGCCGAATACACCTACGAGGTCCGGCGCGGCCCGGCCCGCGCGATCATCGCGGAGATGGTCGAGTCAGGCGCGGCGGTCGAGGTACAGGGCGAGGTCGCGGACGGTACCGTCAAGACGCTGGTCGTGCACCGTGACACCCTGCCGCTGCTGGAACAGGCCGCCGACGGGGCGCTGGCCGCCGGACGCACGACCTTTCTCAGCCCATTCGACAGCCTCTTCTGGGCACGGGGCCGCGACCAGATGTTTTGGAATTTCCGCCAGACGCTCGAAGCCTATCTGCCCGCGCCCAAACGCCAGTGGGGCTACTTCTGCCTGCCGATCCTGCACCGCGACCGGCTGGTCGGGCGCTTCGATCCCAAGCTGGAGCGCAAGACCGGCACGCTGCGCCTCAAGGCGCTCTACCTGGAGCCGGGCGTCGCGCCGTCCGAGGACCTGATCGCGGACGTGGCCGGGGCCATGCGCGATTTTCTCGCCTTCCACGACGCGACCGACCTGGTGATCGAGCGCAGTGATCCCGCCGAGTTTGGCGATCAACTGCTGGCCGCGCTCTAGAGCATGTGCGCCTGCCTGCCCCCCCATCCTAAATCCTTCCCCCACAAGGTGGGAAGGACTTGAAAAACGCCGCCGTGCTCCCCTTCCCTCCGTGAAACGTGGGGGAAGGGGTCGGGGGATGGGGGGCAGCGCTCGTCCCACCCCGGCCCTGCTATAATCTGCGTGGGCGGCGCACATGACATGCCGCCCGGCCTGGTTCTGTCGCTCAATGCTCACTGAGTCTAAGGGGATAAACCTTGCGCACCTTACGCCGGATCGCTCTTGTCGTGCTCGCCGTCCTGCTGCTGCCTGTGCTGCCCACGTCCGCCCAGGAAGACGCCTGCTTCCAGAAGGGCGGCACCTGGAACCCCGACGAACAGCGCTGTATTCTGCTCACCAGCCTGGAGATCGACATCCACTATCCTCTCGAATTAACCACCGAGCACGCGGTGATTGAGCAGGCGGTTGATGCGTTTATCCACGACGCCCGCTCCGCCTTCCTCGCGCCACTGGTGGAGTCCAGCTTCCCGGTACCGATCGGCGCGGGGCCGCTCGCGCTGAGCATCGACTACGAGACATTCAACTTTTCTGAGGACGTGCTGAGCCTCAAATTCACCATCTACGATTACACCGGCGGCGCACACGGCAACACCACCTTCCGCACCCTGACCTTCG